>NZ_CATYWO010000003.1:0-420967 GCF_958405655.1 Ralstonia condita
CCCACAAGGCGGCCGACATCGCCGAACTGCTCCCGCATCGCTGGACGCCCAGCGCCACCTAGCTGGCAAGACGGGTTCACCGGGTGCTTACCATGAATCACTGTTCTTACGCTGTCATATTTCATTAGAGGCAAGTAAGCGGGGACCAACAGCAGTGAAATGCGGCGAGCGAGCTCTACTTCCGCGCTTTTTGCCTCGGGCGACAACGTCCCTTCTACGACCAACGAGTTGGGCGGGCATTCGCACCGTGCGTCTGGATGCGTAATCAGGGCTGAACGTGCATTTGGTCCGTGACAGGTTGGACAAAGGGTCTCAAGCGGCACGCCATGCACTCCACAGAACAACAGGCCCGGTATCAGGTGGTCGCGCCTCCAGAAAGGTCGGCCGCAAGGTGCCACATCAACACGAACACATTCGGGGCAGCTTGCGATCACGCGTGGACACCAGCCTGACCGAGGGCCACTCAACCCAACGATAGCCGGTAACCCAGCCACGGAGGCGTCAAGAAAATGTTTCTTCAGAAGCTCGACATCTTTCCCTGGCAAGAAGCGGCAAAAAAGCGGGACAGGAGTATTGTTCGCAAGCAAGGTACTGGCATCACCAACAAAGGGAGACATTCGGTCGACCAGCCCCCGCAATCCGGACGGCAACAACCAAGCCGAGAGCTTCAAGTCATCTCGTGTAGCGCGACGTATGCGGTGCCTAAACCCGGTCACGTGCTCCGAATGGCAAATCGACGTCATGTGCAGGTAGCCGCGTGGCGGAACGAATGTCATACGCTTTGATGGAGGAAGTGAGTGATCAATGCACGTGGTGCGTGTTTCCAGATGGAGGCTTCACGAAGCCCGGCTTCGCGCGCAACCATAGAGACGCTGGTAACGCAGCCCCCCCCCTTCTCGCCGCCAATTGCGTCGAAAACGCGTTGCTGTATAAAGGCCGCTCTCTGCGCCGGAAGTGCTAGGGTGCGTGCATCCGCCCCGAGCTGTCGCCGCGAGAGGAGGAAGACGTAGTCCGCCATTCCGTAGGCGAGCCGAGTCTGATACATCGATGGCAGACGGGCCCTTCCTGCAGCATCGAGCGGCTTAGGCCCCGCATGCCTCCCAATGAGCAACTCCACCTGCGGTGGAATAGCAGTTGGACGCCGCCCCGAATACCGGGGTACACGTGGAAATTGGTGGGCCGACAACCATAGCCGATCGTGGCGATACAGCCAGGTCCACAGAGCTGGGTTCCTGTGGCGTACCTGGGTCCTCGACAAGCCGATATTGGCCTTGCACAATCCCAGCCAGTTCTCTCGCTTTTCTGAGAGAAGCGTCGGCGTTATAGCGAACCTCTTGCGAGTGCTCTGGTCGACCTGCTTGACGGTCGTAGGTTTAGGTGCAGCGGACTTGTGCTTTGACACGTGCCTAGACTGCCCATCTGAAGCGTCCAGGAGCATATCGAGCAACGTTAAGTGAACCGGATGCATCGCCCGCTCTTCTCGTGCGAGGCCGTGCGCAACCAGGTCTACATAGTTCTTGTTGCCAATCAGAGCGTTCAAGCGGACGTCTTCAAAGCCGGCAGAGAAGCACCGCTCCAGGTCACGACGCAGGTGGACTAACTGAATCCGACCTGAATCCGATACATACCCCTGCTCAGCGAGCCTGCTCATCAACGCGGCTCTGTATCCGTCCAAAGGCTGACAGCAGGCGATTTGATAGCTGCGGATTGAGAAACGCTCACTATTAACTCTTGTAGAGGCATCGCCGGAAACGACTGCCAAGCGCTCAATTGAACTACATTCGTTGTCGCAGTCGAGCGCGCACCCGTGTAGAGGGCAGCGCGTTACAAAGGGCAAGCAGTGAAAACAGTACGAGACGCGACGCCCGAACTCAGCATGTGCTGCTACGGAGCACTCTGGGCACTGCAAACCAAACCGATTTCCGCACTCAACGAATGGCGGCAAGCGAGGGCAACTCGTTCGAGAACGAACACCATGAATCAGTTGCCAGTTGGCACGTGCTTGCGTGTCTACCGACATGCCGTGTCTGAAGTAGTTGAAGAGCGTGTGACCATAAAGCACCCCTTCCTCTCCCCCGTAGGCATGCTCTATAGCGACGTTGAATCGGCTAACACGACAGGGCAGCGTGTAGACCAGCGGGCTACACCGTCGGAAACACTGACCATTTAGAAGTTTGGCGTCTAGGTTATCGGTGAGGGTTGCCGCAGCATTCAGTAAGCTGGAAGCGGTTTCCCATTGCGCGGGGCACGGATAAGTTCTGCAAGCGGGCATGGTGTTTTTCCAATTGGCTGTCACTGAATGACGGCATAAGACTGCTGTTCAAGCAGGAGCCTCGGCACCGTGGCAAGCGCATGCCGCAGAGGCAACCAATCGCCATGCCTTCGCAGACTCGTGAGGGTGTATCGGCCCGGCGATGCCAAGCTATGAAGGATGTCAATGTGCGGCTGCTCCAGCACCAGGGCCTCAGCGGCGAGCTCTCGAAAACGAGCCTCGTCAAGGTGAACTAGCTGCTCACTTGAAAGCCGGCTGTCGACGTAGCGACAAACCCCGCTGGCCAGCCCATTAAGCGCTCGAGATACATCCCATAGAGCATCGTCAAACCACTGCGGTGGGCGGCAAAATTCCTGCGTACGAAGGTTTGCGTCAAATATGGCCTTACTCACGGCTGACCACTTCCGGGAGCCACGCTCTTGAGGGACTATCGTGTGAAGGCCGCTGGCTGAGAGCTCGCCAGCTGCTGAGCTTTGTTCTGAAAGAGCGGCGGCAGCCCCAGGTGTCGCCATGGATAAGACCGGGATGCCCGTAATGCGGGTGAATTGACCTAGCGTATCCCACAGTTTCTCGGCACTAGGCCCACTTGCGTCTCGTGTATTGATGCGCTCGACGATAAGCAAACCGAGATTGGTGGCTACGCCAAGCGCGCAAAGCGCCGAGCGGATGTCCACCTCGTTCCGACGGAATGGTCCATGGCGTAGCAGTGACAGGCGGGTGCCCATAGCCGCATCGAATGACCGTAAAAGGATCTCCGCAAATTTGCGAAGCGAGCCCCCTGCCGGCCACTGCACACGCAGAACCGGGAGCATCCAATAGGAGGCTATTTGGCCCTGGCTCACCTCTACAGTTAGCGGCCGTGGGTTACGGCCGATAAAATCCTGAATCGCATCAGCGATAACACGCCGGCCCATCCGCGCCTGAGCAATGACAAGGACTCCTCGCGGCTTCGCATCTGGCAGATTTGCAGCCGGCAGGCTGAGCGTATGGCCGTGCTGCCCTGACGAGTGGTGGACAAACTCGCTCGCCGTTATCACGCGAGCGCGAAAATCCGCGCGACGAAGGTCGCGTGCGGAGTAGCCTTCCCGGACGGTTGCGGCGACATTGATGAGCAGCAAGGCTAGCTCGTCATTCCCGAGGAGCAGGTCCGCATGATCCGCCGCTGCTCCGCCGACCGCACGATGGGTCCGGACAAATAGGCCCCGAGTGAGCTCGCTCATCGCGGCCAGCTTGGTTGGCGTCGGTGGCAACTGAGCAGAGCAGGGGTTTTGCTCCGCCATTACCGCTTTGAATCTCGTTTGGGCGAGCGCACCCGCCGCATATTCTTGCGCCATAAGTGTTTCCCGACCGACGTCGCATTAAAGCGCACGTGACCGTGCCTCCCCTAAAAGAGGAAGATTGATTGACTGGCGAGCCAACCCATGAGACACTTCGCGCGTTGTCAGGGCGGTGTGTCCCCATGGGGGCTCTCCGAAGAAAAAAGGCGAGGCGCCAACCTCGCCTTTTTTCGTTTACGTGGGCAATCTCGTTACTTCGATAACCACTCCTCTTAACTCGCCTCGCGAGTGTCAACGGCAACCATTCCAGCGCTGCGCAGCAGCCACAAGCAGGTTGCGCCAAACCGTGCTACGAGAAGTCGACACCAACATCACTCCCGCAGCAACAAACGGGCGGCATCGTAAATTTTTAATCTGATGCTGTCAACACAGTTTAAAAAAAATTTCTGAAAGATGCACAACTCCTCTTCTTAAAACGTTTTTTCAATTCTCAGCGCCTCATCCTCTTCCGGTCCGGCAGAGCGTCTTCACAAAGGACACCAAAGGCCAGACCACCGAAGCTGCTCGACAGCGACCGCCCGCTGCGCAGGCGCTGCGCGGATCAGCCAGGCAGCAGGGCATGAGAGGCAACCGTGGCACGCGGTCACGCTGGCTAACAGCGCTTCCAAGCGTCCATAGGGGCCCCAAGTCGCCAAGTCCGCGTCGCCAGTTGCACACCAAATACGGCCCTTAATTTTCTTATAAGACACTTAGAACACTATTCTTGCAATGGAACGCCCATAAATTCAATGCATTGAATCAGTGAATTGATCTACAAATTTCACATCCATCGGCACCTTATTTGCAGCGAGTAAACTCGCTCGCGCACAACTATAAGCTCACTCGTACGGCTTAATTTTTTATTTGATTCAATAAAATACGGCTTGAGCCATCTGAATTTATTGATATCGCCGAATATTTCCAGAACCGCATATCCGATTTTATTGAACTTTTTCGGAGCTTATCGCTATATGCAATCAAGGAGCCCTATCAGTATCTCGCAAAGGCTCGACGTCGATAGGCCTAATCCATCATGCAGAATCAAAGCTCTGTCAGTGAGACAAGCGAGTACTTGTCCATCCTCGCAATCGACGAGGATTGGGCTTTCCGGCTGCCTTCGCGCTATATCAGCGCGAAGCCATTCCCGTCGCGGTGCCAACGGCCTTTTAGTTAAACGCAGAGTGCGATTACCAGGCAGCGTTGCACCGACTACGCGAGACCGCACCGCAAGCGGTAATTGCTGTGTCGCGAATTGGTAGCCAAAATAGGGGACCCACCACGTGTGTAGCACTACGCGCACGCTCGGCCGTGCATCAACAACGCGCTCGAGCAACGGATTGTTCTCAAACAACGTATGGCCGGGCACAAGGAGACGCGGCTTCGCGCCTGCTTGCAAGCACACTCTCTGAGGATGCAGCACGCCGTCGAAGTTGAGGTAAAGGGTCGCAGCCATGGCGACTAATTGACAACAGATGCAGCGCTGGGAGCAAGCGGTCAACTTCCTAGCCGTTACAGATAGGCATAGAATTTCGCCCAGCTTGTCCCATCATCGACTTGGTCCGACTTCGCCATTGCGGCTAAAGTTCTGCTTCTGTTAAGTCGTCCCTTGACACTGCTCGCCGCGTTCGCGACGAGGAGCAATTTACCAATAACTTAAAGGCTCGTGCCGTGAGTCATGTCGACACGCCTTGGACACGTCTCGCTTCGCGCACAGCGCGAGGAATCCTTGCGCGCAAAGGCAGTAGCTACGAAGCACTTGCCAAGAATCTCTGCGCTATAGGAATCCAGGAATCCGTTAGAAGTGCCGAGAGCAAAATTCAACGCGGGTCGTATCGATTCACTTTTTTTCTCCAACTCCTGCGGGCAGTCGATTCCGAGTACCCCCAATCTTGGAGCGCATACGTCGATGCGGACGATGCCTGGGAAGTTGCTGCCAGGAAGATTATCGTCTACGAGCTAACTTCGCATGCGCTGGACGTTACAAAATTTGGGCACCGCTTGACTGGACTGGGCATCCCCGTTGAGGCCCGCTTTCTCGAATCGCAGATTTCATCAGGCGAATTCCCGTTCGTCATGGTCTTACAACTGTCCCTAGTGGCGCGCATTGTGGGGTTGGAGCGTTTCGTGGACCAGAAAGACATCGAGCACACGGCTTCGAGCGCGCGTGCCTAAACGTGTTCTCTGCGATCGGCGAGTTTCCTGTAGCTCTCATTTCTGGGGCCTCGTTTTTGGGTACGTAAAACCACGCACCATTAGTTTAGGCTGTCTACCCAGGAGGACAAGCACTGTTACAGTGTGCGCCCTCCATCGCGCACAGCTTGTCAAGCCCGTGTTGGTACGCGCGCACCTGGTTTGCGCTCAATCGTCAACGACCGAGGCCAGTGATGAGGTTGTGTCCCTTCGAATCGTTGCTACGTTCGAACGACCGTCCGTGTGTGGTGCCTTCACCTTCCGGCATCGACTGTTTGAGTTGGCGCGCTCGCGTCACGACAATCTGCAGGCAGCGGATTTCACGAAGCAAGGCGTTCACAGTGGGCAGCGCTCAAATCTTTGCCAACCCGACGCTTCATGTGGACCTCGCGTTGCGTCATGATGGGCGGCGGATAAGACATCTCTGCGTTGTCTGACATACAACGACGTTGTCTATTAGGCAGCGAGTGCACAGGCGAGCCGGCGTCAACCTAATAGGGCCTCATCGCTGATGCCCAGAGTTGTGCAAAATTGCGTCCAGCTCATGGGCTTTCCGAACAGCCAACCTTGCGCGTACTCGACACCTTCTTTGCGCAGAAAGTCCGCTTGGTGGCCATGCTCAACGCCCTCGGCCACCATGGTGATGCCGAGTGATTTCGCCAGCTCGATGATGTGCAACGCGACTTGATTCGTCGGAGCGTCGGTACCGAGCGCATCGATAAACGATTTATCAATCTTGAGGCAGTCCATGGACATGGAGCCAAGATAGGACAGGTTTGAGTATCCAGTGCCAAAGTCGTCGATGGCGATTCGAAGGCCAAGGTTGTGAAGCGCCTGAATAACTGGCAGGGACTGGCTTGGATCGAGGAAGCCTCGTTCAGTGGCCTCGATCAATAAGCTCGCAGGACTGATGCCGGTGGTACGCAAGAGTTGACGCAGTCGAGCGGGCAGCCGGTCTGAGACAAGGTCGGCTGCCGCGACGTTCACGGCAAGGTGCAGTTCCGGATGCTGGCAGAGCGCAGGACAGCATTCTCGCTCTACGATGTCCAAAACATAATTCGTGATGTCAGAAATCAGCCCGACGCTTTCCGCAACCGGGATGAACAAGTCCGGCCGGATGACCTTGCCATCAGGTCTTTTCCAGCGCAAGAGGGCTTCCGCGCCGGCGATGTGACCATCCCGCAGATCAACAACGGGCTGATACTCCAAATAGAACTCTTTCCGCCGAAGCGCGTGGCGAATAGCTGTCGGCAGTGAGGTTTGTTGCCGAAACAGATAGTAGAGCCCCACAGCCAGTAACGCGCCGCATAGCAGACCGATGGGTATCGCGCGCACTGCTAGACCCAGGGCCGTGCTGTAGACCAGTGAGGCAGGTACTGCTGCTGCCGCTACAAATTGCCGCTCGCTCGAGGCGCGCAGCATCAACAGTTGATCATGCTTGAATTGCGTCTTCTCGCTGCCTGGCGCGACACGTTCAAACCAGTCCGGCTTTGCTGCGCCATGAGAGGCCAGCATGCGACCATCGCCAATCGCATATAGGGCCATGACCGTGGCCGTTGTGCTCGGGCTGGTATTGATGGCTAATTCGCGATTGGCCACCGCAAGGTACCGGTCGCGCTCCAAGCCAATTAGATTTGGCTCCTGGCCGAAGTTGAAGCGCATGTGCATGTGAAAACGCGTGCGGGCAGCCGAGACGAAATCGATCGGCCCGAGCTGAATGCCGGAGTCACCAGGCCCATACGAAGAACAGATCACGCGATTATCTACAACGTAGGCAATCGCCTGAAGATGCTCCAGGCGCAGGGCGAGGTCGCGCATCAGTTGCAGGTGCTCCGCTGAACAAGGCGAATGACCGCTTGCCTGGAGCCGAGAGAAGGCGAACTCCGTTTGATCGCCCGTGTGCTCGCTGCGCTGAAGTACATCTGAGACCGTAGCCCTTAGATCGCTATTCACCAGCAACATCGCACTGTTCCATGCGAATACCAGGGCCATGACGACCGGGAGGATCAGCAAGAGCGCGCCAGCCAGGGCGATCACCAGCGGTGGTTTTTCGAAGTTTTTCAAGGGCTCAGCTGCATCGCATTTGTTTGCCGGTTTGGCGGACGCTGTCTCTCCATGCGGCTCGGTTTGGCGGACGCTGTCTCTCCATGCGGCTCGGTTGGGTGGGTTGCAAACCATCTCGGAGCAACCCTGGCCCCCGTCATCTCGGGGGCGTGTCGGCGTCATCGCTGTTGACGACGTTGGCACAGCGAAGCAGGTCTCGATGGTACCGAAGCGTTACACAGAAGAGGAGAACCATTTAATCGGTGCTCCGGCAAGGAAACTTGAGTGCCAGGGCATGCGACTTTTCGTGCAGAGCCAAGCGGGGGCGGACGCTCGAGCGTCTTGCATGACTTGAGCGAACGTGCGTTTGGATGTTGCGAAGCTATACACGCCAAACGCTTTGGTATCGCACGGGCCATACGAGTGTGTGCAAGGCCGTTGCAACAGGTTCGCGGCGTCCGCATTCGACGAACGTCGTTGCGTTGCCTGACTCATCGCAGGGGCGATAGATTGCCCGGGGCTATGACGCATGTGATTGCGCGTCTCGCCACGCTCGTGGCGTCATGCCGAAATGCGCAACAAACCAACGGGTAAATGAAGCCTGCCGCGTATAGCCTAATAGTGCCGCCACCCGCCCGATCCGATAACTAGGGTTGGCCAGGTAGCGGATCGCTAGGTTATGGCGCACCTCCTCTACCAGGTTAGAAAAGGTCGCGCCGGCTGCATCCAATTGCCGCTGCAGCGTACGCACGCTCAGGTGCAAGTGGTTAGCGACATCCTCTACTGACGCTCGCTCCAACGGTAATAGCAGATACACGGCGCGCCGGACCTCCTGCACCACAGCATCCGGCCCCGAGATATTGAGTGGCTCAGCCAGGCTTTCTGCATAGCGCACCAATGCCGGGTCAGCGACCGGGTTGGGCCTCTCCAGGTCAGCGGCAGCGCAGACAATGCCATTGAAGTCGCTATCAAACTGAACAGGGCAACCAAAGACGCGCCGATGCATGCTGACGTCAGCGGGTGCCGTATGCGTGAAGTGAACGCTACGGGGTTTCCAATGAACGCCAAGCAGCGCATTGCAGGTTCGGGCAAGCACGCCCACCGCCAGCTCGTTTGCCTGGCGCAGCGGCACCGGTTTCTCGGTGATGACCTCTTCGCGAATGACCACCATGTCGCCATCTGATTCGAGATAGATGGCCAGCGCCTCATTCAGCAGGTGGCGATATTGGATGATGGCCTGCAAGGCTTCACGCAGGGTTCGCTTATGCCCAAGCAACAGCCCGAGTACACCGAAGTCGAGTTCTTGTCGTGCCTCGGCCATTTGCAGTCCGAGCGTTTGGCAAGGCGCGGCCTGGGCCGTGAGCTCCATCAACTCGCACGTTGCCAACACCGGGACAGTCTGCTCCGGATCAGCCAGCTTGGCGGGATCAAGCCCTACTTGGCGTAGCGCCTCCTGTGGGTTGAAGCCAAGCCGCCTGACAACCTGAAAGTACCCATTGAGGGATCGGGCGCGCACCATCGCATCCATAGGTTTCTGCCGGTTTCGGGTCCTCTTGGTGTTTACACGGAATGGCACCAAAAGAGTAAAAATTGGCACCAAAAGAGAAATTCAACCTTACTGCTTCCCTATAGTGAAGTCCAGCCGAGACATTCCCTAGAAGGAGCCCCCACATGCAATTCCTCGACGATTCGCTGCACCCCGAAAACCAGGACAAGGTGGTCATCACAGTGGCGCCGTATGGACCGGAATGGATGCCAGAAGACTTTCCAGAAGATATTCCGGTCACGATGGAAGAGCAGATTCAGAAGGCCGTGGACTGCTACAACGCCGGCGCGACCGTACTGCACCTGCATGTGCGTGAGCTGGATGGCAAGGGCTCCAAGCGGTTGTCGAAGTTCAATGAACTGATTGCCGGCGTGCGCGCGGCCGTTCCCGACATGATCATCCAGGTGGGCGGCTCAATTTCATTTGCCCCCGAAGATGAGGGCCAAGCCGCGAAATGGCTGTCGGACGACACGCGCCACATGCTGGCCGATCTGACCCCGACCCCTGACCAAGTGACCGTGGCCATCAACACCACGCAAATGAACATCATGGAGCTGCTCTATCCGGAATACCTGGAAGGCACCTCCCTGGAACACCCGGCCTATCAGCAAGCCTATCGCGAGATGACAGTGCCGGCGGGTCCGCAATGGGTGGAAGAGCATCTGCGCCGCCTGCAGGCAGCGGGTGTACAGCCCCACTTCCAACTCACGGGCATTCATGCGCTGGAAACGCTTGAACGCCTGGTTCGCAAGGGCGTGTACAAAGGCCCGCTCAACCTGACGTGGATCGGCATCGGCGGTGGCTTTGACGGGCCCAATCCGTTCAACTTCTTCAACTTCGTCCACCGCGCTCCCGATGGTTGCACCCTGACCGCCGAGTCGCTGCTCAAGAACGTACTGCCGTTCAACATGATGGCCATGGCAATGGGTCTGCATCCGCGCTGCGGCATCGAAGACACCATCATCGACCAGCACGGCAAGCGAATGACCTCAGTGCAACAGATCCAGCAATGCGTACGCGTGGCACATGAACTGGGGCGCGATATCGCCAGCGGCAAGGAAGCCCGCGCGATCTACCGCATTGGCGTGCAATATGACAGCGTTGAAGAAACGCTGGCCAAAAACGGCATGCCGCCCAACCGCGCCCCGAATATCAAAAACCTGCCGCTGCGCGCCGCCTAAACTGGAAGAAGGCATTCCACCGGGCCCAACACAGGCGGCGCTCAACGCAAGCGCCGCCACTCGGAGACAACCATGAATCTGCATGCCGCCGACCTGCGCGCAGACAACCACGACGGCTACCTCGTTGGCCGCCCCCAAGCGTGGTTTGCGTTTGCAATGACGTTCGCGCTGATGCTGTTCGATTACATCGATCGGCAAGTCATCGTGTCATTGTTCCCGCACCTGAAGACGGCGTGGGCGCTGTCTGACAAACAGCTCGGCGCGCTTGTCTCCGTCATATCGATCGTGGTGGCTGTAGGAGGGCTGCCGGTCGCGCTGCTGGCTGATCGGTTCAGCCGCGTCAAGAGCATCGTCGTGATGGCTACGGTGTGGAGCCTGGCAACCATCTCGTGCATGTTTGCGCGCAACTATGCGCACCTCTTTGCGGCCCGCGCCATCGTGGGCGTGGGCGAGACGGGGTATGGCTCGGTGGGTGCAGCCTTGATTGCCAGCCTCTTCCCGAAGCGCCTGCGCGCGACACTGATGGGGGCTTTTTTTGCTGCGGCCTCTGTCGGGTCGGTACTCGGCGTACTGCTCGGAGGGGTGATCGCAGCGCGCTGGGGCTGGCAGGCCGCCTTTGGCGTAGTGGGCCTGCCGGGTCTGGTGCTGGCGTTGCTTTACATGTTCGTACCGGACTACAAGACAGTAGTGATGGCGCCGTCCAGCGTGCAAACGCGGCAATCCGGAAACAGCCTATTCCACGGCGTCGCCACGGCATTGTCCAGTTCACGCACGCTGTGGTGGACGTGCCTGGGCGCGGCATTTCAGCTGATCGTGGTTTCGACAATCTGGTCGTGGCTGCCAAGCTACCTGAACCGCTATCACGGGATTGCCCCCGACCGCGCGGCTATGCAGGCGGCTCTGGTCGTGCTCTGCGGCGCGCTCGGTGCATTCGTGTGGGGCGTCGTGGCGGATCTGGTTGCAGCACGGCGCCAGCGCAATCGGTTGATCGTCGTGGCGGCGCTAGCCCTCGTCACGCTGCTTGTTTTCACGGCAGCCTTCGGTATGACGATGCCAGCCAATCAACAATTCCTGTTGATCGCCCTCGGCGGCTTCCTGATGACGTGTGCCGTGGCACCGGCCTCGAGCGTGGTCTTCGACGTGATTCACCCGGGTGTGCGATCGACAGGCGCGGCTGTGCTGTCGCTGTTTCAGAACCTGTTCGGTCTGGCGATCGGCCCATTCGTGGGCGGAGCAATGTCCGACGCCTGGGGCCTGCAGACTGCACTGGCGGTGATGCCTCTTTTTAGCGTCATCGCCGCAGGCTGTTTTCTGTGGGCTGCCCGCAGTTATGAAGCCGAACTCAAGCGCGTGGCGAACGTAGCACTTGCCGCCGCGCCAACGGCCACACCGTCCGCCGTGGCTTCGGCATGAAATCCTGACCGCCTTCAACGCGCGCCGCCCCGCAAGGTACCTCACTCCTCTCCCGCTTTGCCTGCAGCTCGCCCTGTGAGCTGTGAGGGCGGCACGCACCCCAAACATCGCTGAAACATAGGAGAAACCATGGCAACCGCAGTTCGCTTTCATGAAACTGGCGGCCCTGAGGTCTTGCGCTGCGAGACCATCGAAGTTGGGCAGCCCGGGCCTGGTCAAGTGCGCTTGCGCCACGAAGCCGTTGGCCTGAACTTCGCCGATACATATTTTCGCTCTGGTCTATACCCGGTACCGCGTCCCGCCGGCATGGGCGTCGAAGCGGCAGGCGTTGTTGAAGCGGTGGGCGAGGGCGTGACCAATGTCGCAGTGGGCGACCGCGTTACCTACACCGGCTTCATCAACACGCTAGGCGCCTATAGCACCGAACGCCTCATTCCGGCCGCACCGCTCATCAAGCTGCCTGACGCCATCGCATGTGAGACGGCTGCCGCCATGACCATGCGGGGCCTCACCTCAGCCTATTTGCTGCGCCGAATCTATCCGTTCGCAAAGGGCAATACCGTACTGTTGCACGCGGCCGCCGGAGGTGTCGGGCTCATCGTCTCGCAATGGGCCAAGCTGCTCGGCCTCACGGTGATCGGGACGGTATCGAACGAAGCCAAGGCCGACATCGCCCGCGCGCACGGATGCGATCACGTCATCAACTACGCGCACGAAGACGTCGCCAAGCGCGTGCGCGAACTTACCGACGGTGTAGGCGTCAACGTCGTGTTCGACAGCGTGGGTAAGGCCACTTTCGATGCCTCGCTGGACTCGCTCAAGCGACGCGGTCTGATGGTGTGCGTGGGTACGGCGTCAGGCCCGATCCCGCCGTTCAATCCGCAGCTGCTGGCGATGAAAGGCTCGCTTTACCTGACGCGCCCGGCTCTGGCCGACTACATCGCCGATCCGACAGAGAAAGCCGAGCTAGCGGGCGAGTTGTTCGATCACGTGGCAGCCGGGCGCATCAAGATCGAGATTCACCAACGCTACGCGCTGCAGGACGCCGTCCAGGCACACCGCGACCTGGAAGCGCGCAAGACGACCGGGTCATCGGTCTTTGTCATCTGAGACATCACCATGCGTATCGAACAACTAACCAATGCCCTCGGTGCCGAGCTGATTGGCGTGCAACTGCGCGACGCGATCGAAGACGCCGAGCTGTTCAGCGAGATCCGCACCGCCCTTCTCAAGCACCGTGTGATCTTCCTGCGCGACCAAGACCTGAGCCGCGCCCAGCATGTTGCATTCGCTCGCCGTTTCGGGGAGCTCGAAGACCATCCCGTGGCCGGCAGCGACCCCGAAAACCCAGGCCTCGTGCGCATCTACAAGACGCCCGAGCAACCCAATGACCGCTACGAAAACTGCTGGCATGCCGATACAACGTGGCGCGAGGCGCCCCAGTTTGGCGCCGTGCTGCGGTGCGTGGAATGTCCGCCCGTGGGCGGCGACACCATGTGGGCCAACATGGTACTGGCCTACGAGAAGCTACCGGAAGACGTCAAGCGCGACATTGCAGACCTACGCGCCCGTCACAGCATCGAAGCCAGCTTTGGTGCCGTCATGCCGATCGAGAAACGCCTCGCGCTCAAGGCGCAATACCCCGATCCGGAACACCCCGTCGTGCGTACACACGCCGAGACCAGGGAAAAGGTGCTGTACGTGAACGGCTTCACAACGCACTTCACGAATTACCACACCCCCGCGCGGGTTCGGTACGGACAGGACGCCACTGGCGGTGCGGCGGACCTGTTGCGCTACCTGATCAGCCAAGCGTATGTGCCGGAATACCAGGTGCGTTGGCGTTGGAAGCCGAACAGCGTGGCCATTTGGGATAACACCGCCACGCAGCATTACGCAGTCATGGATTACCCGCCATGCCATCGCAAGATGGAACGCGCCGGGATCATTGGTAGCAAGCCGTTCTAACGATCGTTCGGGGCAATCCGCACCCGGCGACGACGACACTAGGAGACCCTGCAGTATGAAAACCAAGCATATCGCCCCAGTTGCTCTAATGGCTTGCGCCGGCGCAGCGTGGGCTCAATCCGGCGTCACGCTTTACGGCGTCGTGGATACCAACCTTGAATACGCCACCAACTTGCAGGGCCCCACGCCTGGCAGTTCAGGTAACCGCATCGCTATGCAGAGCGGCGGCCTGTCCGGTTCACGCTGGGGCATGCGTGGCGTGGAAGACCTCGGCGGGGGCTTGAGCGCCTTGTTCGTGCTGGAAAGTGGTTTCGCAAGCGACACGGGCCAATCGCAGCAAAGTGGTCGACTGTTCGGACGTCAGGCATTTGTCGGGCTGAAAAGCGGCACGCTCGGGCAACTCACGCTTGGCCGTCAGTACACGACGCTCTTTCAGTTGCTGGCCAACTTCGAGCCGATGGCGTATTCGACGCAGTACGAGCCCGCAGCCGTGCAGACAGGCGTCAACTTCCGTTCAGATAACACCGCTATGTACACCGGTACCTTTGGCCCGGTGACCGCGCAGGCGCATTGGTCATTTGGTACCGGCGCCCCTAGCGCCAGCCCGACTGGCGGCGGAAATGGCGAAGTGCCAGGTCAAGCCAGACGCGATAGCGGCTATGGCGCGGGGGTAGCGTATTCGGCCGGGCCGCTGGGCGCCACGCTCGCGTATGACCAGTACAACCCGAGCACGCCGCTGGGCGGCGGCGCGTTCAGCTCCGGCACGGTGCGCAAGGCTGCAGTGGCCGGCAGCTACCTGATCGGCGATACGGTCAAGGTCATGGGTGGATATCGCTGGGGCCAGAACAAGAACGCTGTCGGCAGCGTGGCACTGCGCGACGACTATTACTGGGCGGGTGTGAATTATCAGGCGTCGAGCGCGGTGATGCTGTCGCTCGAATACTCGTACCAGAAGATCACAACCATCAACAGCGCGCCGTCCACACAGGCCAATCCGTGGCAGGTGGCATTCATTGCGGACTACAGCCTCTCCAAACGGACTGACCTGTACCTGACCACGGCATATGCGCGCAATGCCGGCTTGGCACTAGACCAGGCCGGAGTGGACCTCAACGCCACTGGCTACAGCCTAGCGTCGGGCAAGACCAGCATGGTCGGTGCAGCCTTAGGCATTCGTCACAAGTTCTGAGCGGCCCACGCTGCGGTGGGGAGCAACATCCGCCCCCCCCCTTTGTCGGCATTCGAGGAGGGCGACCTCCTCATTTTTTCTGTCTTCTTCATCATGAATGTGTCCAAGACCTCTCCCACCATCTTGATGGTGCCCGGACTGCGCGACCATGTGGCAGACCACTGGCAGACGTTCCTCGAAGCACGGCTCCTTGCAGAAGGCCGCAAGGCCGCCTCTGTGGCGCCGCTGGAGTTTGACAAGCTGAGTTGCGCGGCGCGGGTAGCGGCATTGGACAAGGCCATCAGCGCGATCGACGGGCCCGTTATCCTGGTAGCGCACAGTGCCGGCGTCATGATCACCGTGCATTGGGCAAAGCGCCACGCGCGCAAAATTCACGGCGCCCTGCTAGCCACGCCAGCAGATCTTGATACGCAGTTGCCGTCCGGCTACCCGACGCAAGACGTACTGCAGAAAAACGGCTGGCTGCCGTGCCCGCGCAGGCCGTTGCCGTTTCCGAGCATCGTCGCTGCCAGCCGCAACGACCCGCTTGCTTCCTTTGACCGCGTAGCCGGGATGGCCTCCGACTGGGGCAGCCGTCTTGTCGACGTGGGAGAGGTCGGACACCTGAATCCCGCAGCTGGCTTCGGCCCGTGGCCCTTGGCGGAAAAGCTGATTCATGAACTCGTTTGATCAGCCCGTTCAGCCGAGCCAAAAGGGCAAAGACGGGCGAGGCAAGAGCCTTACCGTCGATGTGTTCTTCGACTTCATCTGCCCGTGGTGCTGGATCGGTACGCGCCATCTGTCTAGCGCGCTGAGCGCATTTGAGAAGATGCATCCTGAAGTCAAGACCAAGGTACGGTGGCGTTCGTATCCACTGCTACCGGATACCCCCGAAAAAGGAGTGCCCTATCAAACCTTCTACCTTAGCCGCCTCGGCAGCGCCACCGCTGTGTCGATGGGGCGCGCCCAGGTGGAGCGTGCGGGACAAGCTGTCGGCATCCATTTCGATTTTTCGCGCATCAGCGTCCTGCCGAATACCCAACGCGCGCATGGCGTGATCAAAGAGTTTCGGCGCGTCGATCCAGACGTACAACTGGACGTGCTAATCGACCGTATCTTCGGCGCCTACTTCAATGAAGGGGCTGACATCGGCGACCAGGATGTACTGCAAAGACTAAAAGCTGAGCACGACGCAGCCAAAGCACTCGCGCCTCCGACAAACTGGTCCAGCGTTAGCCGGCAGACTCTGCGTGGAGTGGCTGTTCCCGGCGTGCCCTATTTCATCTTCAATTCAGACGTATCCATCTCCGGCGCACACAACGCTGGGGCGCTGTTGCATGCCATGCGACACGCAGTTTCGAAATCCCAATGAGCACCATGATCAGCGAGATTGCCGTGGCCCAGGTCGGCGACGTATGCACTGGCCAACGCAAGCTCATTTTCGTCAAGGGCCGTAGCCTCCTCTTGTTCAACGTGGAAGGTCGGCTTCACGCCATCGATAACAGTTGCCCGCACAATGGCGCTTCGCTGGCGACGGGGCGCCTGGACGGCACCGTATTGCAATGCCCAGCGCACGGTCTCCGCTTTGATCTCGCCACTGGCTGTATGCCGGGCACCAGCGGTTTGTGCCTGAAGACTTATGCAATCCAGGAGGCTGACGGCCACGTTGTCATCCGGATGCCAGACGATGCTTGATTTGTCCCGTTACGTTCGAACCTTTCCTGAAGCCATCCAAACCATGCGAGCCATGCCGGCCGAGATTTGAGACTCGGTGATACCCGTGGGCCACTTCTCATTGGCCGCCGCAGCCTTAAAGTCGCGGTTAATGAGATTGGCGCCGGACTGATCTCGCTCAGATAGGAGCCGTATTAGCGACGCTTCGCTGTTACAGCGACCCGGTATTCCGAGCTGCTGCCCGTACTGCCGGCACCAACCCTTCAGCACGTTCTTGGTCGGGTATCCCAACTGACGAATGGTTGACCTGATACGCTTGCCGAGCTTGATGTAAAGCTCGACTGCTCGAGTCCTACCCTCGCACGGATACATAAACCACCTCTAGGTAGTCCAAGATTTTGTCCGCCGCTCCGGCCCGGACAGATTCCTTACGCGGGAATACGCAAACCGGCGGATCGTGCTCGGCATCCGCCGTTGGATCGCGGCACAGGATTAGAGAGACACAGCATTGGATTCAACGACGCGCTACCGATCTAGATCCCAGCAAGTTGATAACTAACCCCAACAGCACAAAAAGGCACCCGAACCACTGATTGGTGCTGAGCCCTTCTCCCAGCACAACAGAAGCAGTAGCTAACCCAACAACAGGAACGAGCAAGGTAAACGGTGCCACCTTGCCCGGAGGATGCCGAGTAAGCAACATCGTGAAAGCCCCTGACCCAAACAGGGTCCCGCCAAATGCCAGATAAGCCACCGATCCGACGGACGCGAGCGAGAAATGCCGAAGTGTACTGACTACAGTACCCGGCCCCTCCAGCCAGAGCGATAGCAGAGCAAAGGGCAGCGGTGGGATTAGCCCCGTCCAGACGATAAAGCCCATGAGGTCAAATTTTTGCCCCGCAGGTATGCTGTCAGCGGCCATGCGCGCCACCACATTTGACAGGCCCCAGAAGGCCGCTGCGCCAAGTACCAAGCTAAACCCAAACCAGCTTGCGCCCTGAGTCGTGCCGGCAAGCCCCCCGGCCAACATGGAGAGTCCCCCGGCGGCGACTGCCAGTCCAAAAAACTGGGGCCAGTACCAATGCTCGCGCAGCAAGAAGGCAGCGAATATCAGCGTGAAAAATGCCTGCGATTGCAGCGCGACCGAAGCGACCCCAGCAGGCAGGCCATTGCGAATGGCCAGAAAGAGCAAAGCAAACTGGCCCACACCCACGGTCAAGCCGTAGGCCAGCCACCACCGTAGAGCAACGCGCGGACGCGGCACGAAAAGCATGGCGGGAAAGGTCGATAGCACGAAGCGCAATGCGCCCATGAGCATCGGTGGCATACCGACCAAACCAAGCTTGATAACGGTAAAGCTCATGCCCCAAACGAGCACGACACAAAGTGCGAGACCGACGTCTCGCAAGGGCATGAAAAACATGGATCAGACCTTTAGCAAACCACCATCGACCGCAAGTGTTTCACCCGTAATGAACGACGCGTCCCCTGACGCAAGGAAAACCACAGCACGGGCAACATCATCGGGGTTGGCTATGCGCCCCATTGGAAAACGAGGCAGGATCTGCGAACGAGTTTCTGGGCTGAGCTGTGCCCGTACCATTTCCGTTTCCACCACGCTAGGGGCTACCGCGTTGACGCGAACGCCGTGGGGCCCTAATTCCCTTGCGAGCCCCTTGGTGACGGCTACCACACCAGCCTTGGTCACGCCGTACCAGACGTTACCAAACGTACCTCCGCCTTTGTATGCGGAAATAGAGGCAAGGTTAATGATGACGCCCGCGCTACGCTCACACATGGCAGGGGCGCATGCTTGGACGCAGTTAAAAATGCCTGTGAGATTGGTGGCGGCCAAATTGGTCCATGTGTCGTAGCTCGTTTGCAGCGCGGGGCCGGTGGTCATCACGCCAGCATTGTTGACCAGGATATCGATGTGACCGACTTCGTTACGGATCGTCTGCATGACATGAGCCACATCTTTAGGGTGACGCACATCCATGCGTTTTGCGCGGGCACCCTCTCCCAAGGTGGCTGCACGCAACTCAGCATCCTCGCCGTGAAAGTCAGTGACATACACTAAGCAGCCTTGCTCCACAAAGTGTTTGGCAATGCACGCACCAATGCCTCTGCCAGCACCCGTAATCACAGCGATTCGTTTAGTTTTAGGGTTCATAGATCTCATCAAAGCATGTGGATGCCGTGACTGGCACCTATGGACTGGCCATTCATCAACTTACTGGGGAAAGCTGCCAGGAGCACTGCCAGTTCGGCCAATTCGTGCACCGTTGTGTATTCACCGTCGACGGTATAGCGCAAGAAATCCTGCACCACCTCGTCTTCAGAGACTCCGCGCTCGCGTGCGAGCAACGGCAGCTGAAATTCGATGAGGGGGGTACGAACGAAGCCTGGACAAATTGTGTTGGCGCAAATGCCATGACGACCATTCTCTTTTGCAATGGCTCGGCACAGTCCTACGATGCCATGCTTGGCCACAGCGTATGGCCCCTTGTTTTCCGACACCATGTAAGAATGAATGGAACCAAGGAAAATCAGGTTACCTTTTCGAGCGGGCACCATATGACGCAAGGCGGCACGACAAGTCAGGAAGCTCCCATCGAGGTGCACCGCGAGCAGGCGCTTCCAATCCGCAAAGGAGACATCCGCCACTGAATCGAGATGCTGGATGCCTGCATTGGCCACCAAGATGTCTAACCGACCATGCGCGCGAGCAAAACGGTTCACGCCATCATCGACCTGCGACTCATCCGAGACATCCATGGCAATCGCCTGCGCCCGCCCTCCTGACTGCAAGATTTGCTCTACAACGTCATGGGCGCCATTGATGTTGATATCGGCAACGCCAACCAGGGCGCCCTCGGCAGCGTAAGCATGCGCGATACGCTGACCGATACCGCCGGCTGCACCGGTGACGATGGCTGTCTTATCCGCAAGTCTCATTGGAAACCTCCAGCGACGACTTCGGCATCGATCAAAGCTTTATCGGCATCATAGTTACGTGAAGCCCAGTACAAGCACAGTACCGCCGGTATGCAGCTCAGGGTGACCCAAGCCAGAGCAGACTGCAGGCCGATCCTGTCGGACAGCATGCCAACGACGAATGGGCCCATCGTAAAGCCTATGAGGTTGTTAGCCAGAGTCACCATGGATACTGCAGAAGACCGCAGCCCCGGGTGCACGACGTCCATGGCGACAGCGGTAGGGATGCCGCCTATCGCACCCATGAAGAAGCCTCCGAGCAAAATCATCTGATACTGCTTGGTACCGGGTTCCATCCCCGTGAAGGCGGGGAACAGCACGAGCACGGTGAGCAAGCCGCATGCGACGGTGATAAGCAAGCGCCGACGCGGTACGTTCGCTGCCACACGGTCAGCTACCATGGCCCAGAAAACCGTGCCGCAGGCGCCAGCTAGGATGACGGGGGCCGTCTTCAGGCCAATCGCAACACCCTGCAGGCTGTAGGCGCGGGCAAAGTAGCTCGGTAACCAGGCATTCATGGCCATGTAGGTGATCAGCATCAGGCCACTACCCAGGTAGGTAGACCAAGAGGTACGGGCGCGAAAGAGCTCCAGGGCAGCTTCCTTGAACCCCATGGTGGTCCCCGAGTTTCCGGCCAGTTTTCTCAGCGGTATGGTGCGATAGTCCTTGATGGCGAAAACCAGTAAAGCCACGACGATCCCAGGCACCCCTACGATGCCGAAGGCCGCGTGCCACCCCCATTTAACTGCGATTGCGCCGCCCGCGATGATGCCGATCACGGAGCCAACAGATACGGCAAAGTAAAACAGGCCGATCACGGTGCTGCGCAAACGCGACGGAAAATGGTGCGCTAACAGCGAGCAGCCGGCATTGCCATAACCCGCCTCACCTACGCCGATGACGGCGCGCATGGCGAGCAGTTGTGTGTACTTGGAGGCAAACATGCAACCTACTGTGGCAAAGCCCCAGCCCACGCCCATCAGGACGATGGACTTCACTCGGCTCCAACGATCCACCAACACCGCCACGGGTAGCGATAAGAGGCCCACCATGAGGGATACGATGGACGCGAGCGCACCGAGTTGGGTGTCCGTCAGGCCCCAGTCCTTCTTGATGTAGGGAAACATCGAGTTCACTATGCTGCGGTCGATGTAGTCAAACAGCATCAAGATGAACAGAAGGACCAGGGCAAACCAGGCATGGCCGCGAGATACAGCGTAGCCTGGTCGTCCTACGATGCTCTTGCTCTGCGGCAGGTGCATTGTTTGTCTCCGATTTCTTATTGTTTGGGTAGATGCGTCAGGCCATATCCGCGACGCGAGCGGTTTGCGCTGACGGCGTCTTAGCTTGATGCATGCCCATCATTTCGCGGGCTTCCTCCGGCGTTGCAATTTCCCGGCCCAGCTCGCGTGCAATTCGTACTGCCTTCTCGACGAATTGGGCATTGCTCACGGCAAGCACGCCATGCTCGATGTAGACGTTGTCTTCGAACCCGACGCGAATATTGCCGCCCATGGCAAGTGCCATCATGGACAGCGGAATCTGGTGTTTGCCGATGGTCACCACCTGCCAGCTCGATCCTTCCGGCAGGGCATCGACTAGGATCATCAGATTCTTGGGTGACGCTGGGACGCCGCCATCGATGCCCAAGACCAAGCTGAAGTGCATCGGTCCCTTGAGCACGCCACGATCGCGCAGCTTGATCATGTTATCGATGTGGCTGAGATCGTAGACCTCTAGTTCGTTGTGGATGCCGCGCTCATTGCAGCCATTGATGAACTCGGTGTTCCAAGCCTTGGAATTGTCAAACAGCACTTCCGTAAATTTGTGCTGGAAATGGAACGAGCCAGCGTTCACCGTCAGCATGTCGGGGCGCGGGTTGATGTCGAGCAGGGCCATGCGCTGCTCCTGTGTGAAACCGATAGCAGGGTATTGACGACCGCGCACATATCGCGCGCCAATGCCGTTGCCCACCTGCGTGATCATGCCGGGGCAGCGTGAGTTAATGCCGCCGACCACCTCGCTGTAAGTGTCTAAGTCGGCCGTGGTCAGCCCCTGCTTATCGCGCACGTGAATGTGAGCGACCGAAGCGCCGGCGTTGTACGCATCCTGCATGGCCTGGACGATTTCGCCAGGTTGCTCGGGCAGATTGGGGTTAGCTTCCTTACCGTGCAGGCCGCCAGTGGTGGCCACGGTGATGATGACCTTTTCGGACCTAGTGACGTCGAGTTTCATGGGTTGTCTCCTTCGTTAGAGGCGTTGGCATTCAACTCATTCTTGCTTTTTTCTCGAAATAAGATCAATAATGAAATGAAATATTTCACTGATCGAAATTTCAGTAGACAGTCCTGAGCAGAGAATTCGGTATGGCAACGTTGAAGGAAGGTGAGGCTGACGCGACATCGTTGCGCCCATTCTTGGTGCTGGAGTGCGTCATGCGCTCGTCCACCCCTCCGTCGTTGGATGACATCACTCGCATGTGCGGATTGCCGAAGCCCACGGTGTTCCGCATCCTTGGAAGCCTACAAAGTAGCGGGTTGCTTCAGCGTGAACCGATCAGCCGGTGCTATTCCGCTGGTGCTCGGCTGACAGCATTTGCGATGGACGTAGTGAACAGCGCCGCGCTGCGTGCAGAACGCAATGCCATCCTGCGCCGCCTCGTAGACGAAATCGGGGAGACCTGCAACTTCACTATGCTCGACGGAAATCAGGTCCTGTACTTGGACCGAGTGGAAACATCGATGCCTTTGCGATTGCACCTTGAGGCTGGCATCCATGTGCCGCTCCATTGCACTGCAAGCGGCAAGCTGTTCTTGAGCCAACTCTCGCCCAAACATGTGTACCGCCTGCTGGGCAAAGGGCCTTACCAACGCTGGACCCCCAACACGATCACCGATCCGCAAGCTATGGAAGAGGCGCTCAAGCGAATCCGCCATGACATGGTGGGAACCGACAATCGAGAGGCCGATCCGGATTCGGTATGCGTAGCGGTGCCGGTGATGGAAGCAAAAGGGCGCGTATATGCTGCTGTTGCTGTGCACGGGCCAGCCTCGCGTATGACGCTGGAAAAAGGGTTGCAATATGTACCTGCCATGCGGTGCGCAGCTGATGCCATATCGAAGAGCCTTGTGGTCAATAACGAAAACTCCGCCGATCGAAATTGATGGTCACCGAGTGGGATCGAGTGGAACAGTCGATAGCGTTGATGGCCGCTTGGCCTTACGATCCAGCCAAGCATCGGATTGCTGTGATCCGCGATGGCTTAAAATAGTTGTTTCTACTCGCTGGCAGTTAGACGGCAATCTCTCCCGACACTGGAACTCGGTGAATTTGCCCCCATATCTCCGGACACCGCCTCACACTTGAGTTGATGATTCTGTCCTGCGCCTGAACTCGCGTGGCGAGCGATATTTCAGTGCGCTATGGGGATGCTGCTCGTTATAGTGCTCGAACGCGATTGCAAGGTTGGGAACCGCCCCGGGTTTAGTGGAGGCTCCAACTCTTGAGAGAATGGAGCCATGAGCAAGCCAAGCAAGTTTTCCCCGGAAGTCCGGGATCGCGCAGTCCGTCTGGTACGAGAGCAGCGTAGTTAGCATCCGTCGTCGTGGGCGGCGGTCGAATCGATAGCGCCGATGATCGGCTGCACGAGCCAGACCCTGCTGGGTTGGGTGAAGCGAGAGCAAGTCAATAGCAGCGAGCAAGGCGGCGTAACGACGTCGGAGCGCGAACGCCTCAAGGCGCTGGAGCGAGAGAACAAGGAGCTGCGCCGGGCCAACGAGATCCTGAAGCTGGCCAGCGCGTTTTTCGCCCAGGCGGAGCTCGACCGCCGTTTGAAGTCCTGAAGGCCTTTATCGATCAGCATCGCGACACCTTCGGGGTCGAGCCGATCTGCAAGGTCTTGCGGATTGCCCCGTCGGGTTATCGGCGTCATGCCGCACAGCTTCGTGATCCATCCAAGCGCTGCGCACGGGCGAAGCGCGATGAGATGCTGTGTCCCGAGATCAACCGGGTCTGGCAGGCCAACATGCAGGTCTACGGCGCGGACAAGGTCTGGAAGCAGATGAATCGGGAGCGCATCGCCGTCGCCCGCTGCACGGTCGAGCGGCTGATGAAACGATTGGGCTTGCGCGGGGCAGTTCGCGGCAAGCGGGTCCGGACGACGATTCCTGATGCCGCCGCACCGCGTCCGCTGGATCGGGTGAATCGGCAGTTCAAGGCTGACCGGCCGAATCAACTGTGGGTCTCTGACTTCACGTACGTGTCGACGTGGCAAGGATGGCTGTACGTGGCCTTCGTGGTGGACGTGTTCGCCCGCCGCATCGTCGGCTGGCGCGTCAGCTCGTCCATGACCACGGACTTCGTTCTGGATGCACTTGAGCAGGCGCTGTACGCTCGCCGGCCAGGAGGCGATGGAACCTTGATACACCACTCCGACAGGGGATCGCAATACGTCAGCATTCGCTACAGCGAGCGGCTGCCTGAAGCGGGCATCGAGCCGTCGGTCGGCAGCCGAGGCGACAGCTACGACAACGCGCTGGCTGAAACGATCAACGGCCTGTACAAGACGGAGCTGATTCATCGCCGTACCTGGAAAACTCGGGAGTCTGTCGAGCTGGCAACCCTGGAATGGGTGGCCTGGTTTAATCACCATCGACTGATGGAGCCACTCGGATATATCCCGCCCGCCGAAGCTGAGGCAAACTACTATCGGCAACTTGAAATCGCCGACACTGAAACCGCATTAACTTAAACCAGCCAGCCTCCACGAGGCCCGGGGCGGTTCAAAGTGCATTTTCAGTTGATGTTTTCATAGGGCGCGCTCGCAGGTTAGGATTTGCCTTCTAGCGTAGCGAAGGCTTGGATCAGGACATCCGCCACTTCCCCGGATTTTGCTCGATTTGGCGTAGCGATGCGTAGAGTCGCCAATGCTTGGATGAGGATTTGTCCAGCACATGTCAATCGCCTGCTACCCGTGATTTCACGCTTGTTAGGTAGAGGTCCAAGAGACATCCATCCCTTGATGCGGGCCCTTGCATTGGTGCGCGTGGCATACGCGTACGAAGGCCTTGCTGACCAGCGTAAAACTTGCTAACCTGCGCGCCGTCATAACCACGGAATCATCTCCATGGACAGTTGTTCTAGTCGATCTTGGATCGCACTCTGAGCGGCTAAGCAGTCCAGGCGCGTTGGTCATCCTTCACGCTGCTGCCTAGCCGTATTGCACGGCGGGTAGTGGCTCTTGCGTAGGTTCTCTGCGCAGGTCTCTTCCTGAATTTGATCGTTTTCCTGACACGGCCATTGGGCCGCGTGCGCCCTTGCGTGCGTGGTTTCCTGGGAGGCCGTGGTCGGCTCATACCCACGTTCGTCTTAGAAACGAACGAGGGAGGTCTGATGCTGTTTCTCTCGATGCTGCAATACGCTGGGATCGCTGTGCGCCTGCTGGTTGTAGTGCGCGTCGCAGCACTTGTGCGTACGGCCTCGTTGGCCGTGATGGCTCTATTGTCTGTTTCTATCCAGGCTGCTCGCGCCGAAGATGGGCATGCGCCAGCCCCGGCAGCCGATGCTCCGTCTATCGCTGTTGGTGAGTTAGGCGATCGTTTCGGCTTTCATGGCCAGTCCACCTGGGTCTGGCAAGCCAAGCCTGCATTCAACTCGCCGTATCGCGGCGACAACAGCCTGACGGCGGACCGCGCAACCAGTTATTCCTTCAGTACGACGCTCGATCTGGGCATGCGCCTATGGAAGGGGGCGGAGTTCCACTTCAACCCGGAGGTCGTGATGGGCAAGGCGTTCTCGGAGTTGCATGGTCTGGGCGGTCCGACCAATGGGGAACTGGCCAAGGTCACGGGCACTGATCCGTCGCTGTATCGCGCCCGCTTATTCCTGCGCCAAACCTGGGGCCTGGGCGGTGACACGGAAAAGCTCGATGCCGATTTCAACCAGTTCGCCGATGTGGTGGACAAGCGCCGCGTGGTGCTGACCGTGGGCAACCTGCCGGTGCTCGACATATTCGATGCCGTGGAATATGCCCACGACCCGCGCGCGCAGTTCCTGAACTGGTCGTTCATGACGCATCCGTCGTTCGACTACGCCGCTGATGCGCGCGGCTACAGCTGGGGTGTCGCGCTGGAATACATCGATAGCGAACTTGGCTGGGCCGTACGAGCGGGCCGTTTCCTGCAGCCGGTCGAGTCCAATGGCTTGTCCCTCGACACCCGTTTTCTCGAGCACTACGGGGACATGCTGGAACTGGAAAAGAGCTACATGCTGTTCGGCCAGGAAGGCAAGGTGCGCCTGCTGGGCTGGCGTAATTTTGCGCGCATGGGCCGTTTTGATGATGCGATCGCGCTCGGCCAAGCTACCGATGCTGCACCGGACCTGAGCCTGGTGCGCCGCGAGCACGCCAAGATGGGCGTGGGCCTGTCGTTCGAGCAGAAAGTGGGCGAAAACGTGGGCCTATTCGCCCGCCTGAACTGGTCGGATGACAAGACGGAGACCTATGCTTTTACGGAAGCCGGGCGCAATGTGTCGTTGGGTGGCCTGCTCAAAGGCGCGTCGTGGGCGAGGCCTAACGACGTGCTGGGGGCAGCGGTCTCGTTGAACATGCTGGGTCCCGACCACCGCGCGTATCTAGCGGCGGGCGGCAGTGGCGCATTCCTGGGTGATGGGGCGTTGAACTATGGCCCCGAACACATACTCGAACTGTTTTATAGCTTTCAACCGGTCAAGGGCATCACTCTCAGCCCTGATTTTCAATTAATCCAGAACCCAGGCTACAACCGGGATCGGGGGCCCGCCAAGTTTTATGGCATCCGGGCTCACGCTGAGTTCTAAGACTTACGGAGGACCCATATGGACAGTCCGAGTCGACCTTACCCGATAGCTTCAACTAAATCCCACTAGGCAAGTCCGCCGCACGGTTGTTCCCTGCTGCTGACTTGCCGTCCAGGCAAGGCAGCGGTGTCCGCATCGCTCCTTGATTGTTTGAATACGCCATGCTCGGTCGTGGCGATTGCCGTATGCCCTGCACGTGTCGTGCTTATACGGCTAGGAGTGAACTATGCGTAAATTCAACATCTCTCCGCGTCGTTTCTCGGCGCTTGCACTGCCTTTCAGCTCGCCATTTGTGCAAGCCCGGGCTGGCACGCCCGAGCGCGCTGACGCTGTGTCGGTCAAGTCCAACCCACGTGGGGTGGGTGCTGCTCAACCGCTCACGAGCCGCGACTATGCCAGCGCCGCCATTCGGCTGTCGCGTACGTACTGGTAGCCCAACAACGCCAACACAAATCGAATCGGAGGTCTACATGACCAAAACTGCTTCGGGCATCGACGCACCACCACGTCATGCCGCACTTGACGATGCCCACGTGGGCGATATTCGCGGCGCGCTCGGCACCATTGCACATCACGACACCGGCGCACGCGATACCTGGCGGGCGCGTCTGCGCACGATGCTCGCCATTCTCGGACCTGGCCTGATCGTGATGGTCGGTGACAACGATGCCGGTGCATTCGGCACGTACACACAGGCTGGTCAGAACTACGGCACGACTCTGCTGTGGACGCTGCTGTTGCTCATTCCCGTTCTGTACGTGAATCAGGAAATGGTGCTGCGCCTGGGCGCCGTCACTCGCGTCGGCCATGCGAGGCTGATCTTCGCGCGCTTCGGCAAGTTTTGGGGCAGCTTCTCCGTCATTGATCTGTTCCTCGTCAATGCGCTGACGCTGGTCACGGAGTTCATCGGTATCAGCTTGGCACTCGAGTATCTCGGCATTCCTCGCCAATGGGGCGTGTGTGCGGCGGCAGCGCTGGTCATGCTGGCTGCCTCCACGGGCGACTTCCGACGGTTCGAGCGCTTCGCACTCGCACTGGTCGCAGGCAGCCTGACGCTCATTCCAATCTTCCTGATGGTGCATCCGCCCATGGGGCAGGTCGCGCGCGATTTCTTCGTGCCTGCGTTGCCAGCAGGCGCCCCGCTGGCAGAGGTAATGCTGCTGATTATCGCTATCGTCGGCACGACTGTGGCGCCTTGGCAACTGTTCTTCCAGCAGAGCTATGTGATCGACAAGCGCATTACGGCGCGCTTCATCCGCTACGAGCGTGCCGACCTATGGCTTGGCATCGCGCTGGTCATTGCCGGTGCGGTGGCGATGATTGCGTTCAGCGCCCAGGCATTTCATGGCACGCCGGCGTTCGGCAACTACACCGATGCGCTGGGCACCGCGCAAGGGCTGGAGAGGCACTCGGGTCGCTGGGCCGGCGTGCTGTTTGCGATTGCCCTGCTGGACGCGAGCATCATCGGCGCGTGCGCTGTGTCGCTTTCCACGGCTTACGCAATCGGCGATGTGTTTGCCGTGCGGCATTCGCTGCATCGCAAGCCGACGGAGGCGAAGGGCTTTTATGCGATCTACTTCGGCTTGACGCTGCTGGCAGCTGGTTTGGTGCTCACGCCCGGCATGCCGCTGGGATTGCTAACCAATGCAGTGCAATCACTGGCCGGTGTGTTGTTGCCTAGTGCGACGGTGTTCCTGCTCTTGTTGTGTAACGACAAGGCTGTGCTGGGTCCATGGACGAACGGTCGCGCCATGAACATTTTCACCGGTGGCGTCGTGGCGGTGCTGGTGATGCTGTCTGTCATCCTGACCGCCGCCGTGTTGTTCCCGGGGATTGGCGAGATCGAGATCGGTGCGATTCTGATCGGTGGTTCGCTCATCGCCATCGTCATGTCGCTGGTACTGTGGCTTATCGAACAGCGCAGTCACAGGCCACATCATCCGCAGCGCGTAAGCGTGCTCGATCGTAATCGATGGACTATGCCGCCGTTGGAGCAGCTCGCTCCGGCACGGTGGACTCCCCTCAAGCATACGTGGATGTTCGTGTTGCGCGGCTATCTTGTCGTGGCGGCGGGGCTGGTGCTCGTGCGTATTGCAGGGCTTCTGACCGGCTGAGGCCGGGTCGACACTCGTATTGGGGGCGATAAGTTGAATTTGCCCCCCATCAGAAGCACCGCACTGTCACGCCTCACGGGTGCGATGGCGAAGATACTTTCGAGCGCACCTGGGCACCGGTGGCTTGTCTTGATCGTCTGCGCCGGTGTTGCAACTGTGACGACTTGTGAGACAGCAAATGCGAACGCCTCTCATGCGGATTCTTTTCTGCGGCTGCCGGTTATTACCCAAACGGCCAGTTCTCCTCCTATGATCGCGCACAAATTGGGCACCCGCCGCCAAAAGGATCTGTCCTAAACCATCGGACGAGCAAAACCATGCAACAGCCAATCGAGACCGATCTCGGCGACGAGACGCCCACCATGAAACGCGCCGCGAAACGCAGCACGCTCGTGAGCGTGGGCGTCAACTTGGCCCTCACAGCCGCACAACTAGTTGCTGGCGTCCTGGCCCATTCACAAGCGTTGGTAGCCGATGCGATTCACTCGCTTTCTGACCTTGTTTCGGATTTCGTTGTTCTCTTCGCTGGACACCACAGTCAGAAAGAGCCGGACGCAGATCATCACTACGGGCACCTTCGATTCGAGACAGCAGCATCCCTCGTGTTGGGCTTGCTGCTGCTCGCAGTCGGGATCGGAATGCTTTGGAGCTCGGTGACCAAGCTGGAGCATCCGGAATCGATATCCCATGTGAAGTTGATCGGTTTATGGGTCGCGCTTGGCGCACTGGTGAGCAAAGAACTGTTGTTCCGGTACATGCTGGCCATAGCGGAGCGCGTACGCTCCAGCATGCTGATAGCGAACGCCTGGCATGCTCGTTCCGACGCGGCTTCCTCGTTAGTTGTCGCACTCGGTATCGTCGGTAACTTGCTGGGATTCCACCTGCTCGACCCCGTAGCGGCACTTATTGTTGGGTTAATGGTGACGAGAATGGGCTGGCAGTTTGGCTCGAACGCGCTGCACGACCTCATGGACAGAGCCGTCGATGAAGAGACAGCGATCGAGCTTCGGGAGGTGATACTCAGCACGCCGGGCGTGCTTGGCGTCCATGACGTACGAACACGTAAAATGGGCGACATGATTCTTATGGACGTCCACCTCGAAATCGCAGGCACCGCAACCGTGAAGGTCGGCCACGATATCGCGCTCGAAGCGAGACGCCGCGTAATGGAAAGGCGTGATGTGCTCAATGTTATGACCCACGTCGATCCCGTAGAGGTCCGATCAAACCAAAGACCATAGCGCGCCAACCTGTTGGCAGTACTCAAGGATTTCGTTTGCGGTGCACGCGCGCGAGGGCCGCTAGCAAAGTTGCACGGGGGTGAGCCCGGAAGAGTCCCAACACAGCGACCAGCGGGTTGCCACCGTTGACGCTGATGGCGCTGATCGCTGGAGCTAGCGCCCTCGACACTCGATATGACTCAACCAACAACCTGAGGAATGCTCTCTGCCGAATGGCTCGCCTCGGTGCCGCGCAGTCATTCGTCGGTTTTCGGCTCGTCGAGAGTCCGGGCCTCTATGCGGCGAAGGCCAGTGATGTGAAGAGGTATTTCAAGGCCGTCGAGACGTCGATGCATTGACGCAAAAGGTACTGAGCAAATCCTCAACCAGGTTGCAGTAGAGTTGGAGACCGCCTGACTATGGCAGGCCAGTTCGAGCAGGCGGTGGTTCGCCTTCCGCCAACCAGCAGCCCCGCAACAGTTCGTCTTATCGGTGGCATAGGGGCACGTCGTCCCCGCAATATAGCAAAGAACGAAAAGATGACAGCTAGCATAAAGCGGTTTTACCGATTCAGGCCTCCCCAAATCCTGCCTGACAAATCCGTTGCAGACGAGTTGCGAGCACGCGAACTCTATCTTGGAACGCTCGAACAAAATAACGACCCGATGGATGGCATGCAGGATGCCTATTGGGAGGGGGATGACGTAGTCTGGGGCAATCTTATCCGGCACTACTGCTTTTGCATGCTGAACGCCGCATACTTTGTTCGCATGGCAGGGGATAGCACCCTATTCGAGCTGGACCACGTTTTTGCACGCGCGACGCCAGATGATTTACCAGATGCGCCTATAAGGCAGCTCTTCCGGGAATTTGTCGACGCTGTTAATGCCGACGGAACAATCCGTGGCCTCTTAGCTATGCTGGTAGATAGGAAACGGCTGGCAAAGGATGAGCTACGGCTTCTTCTTGGGATGTACCATCCCCGAATCCTTACGCTCCTTCGCGAAACGTTTCGGCGCAACGGGCATACCGACTTCATGCTGGGGCTGGAATTGAACAAATCCCCCGCTTCGCTTCCCGATTTCGAAGCGGTAGTGAGGCAGACTGACTCGCATGTGCTGAGTGCTTTGGCTGGTGCGGCGGAGCAGGCTAGTCGTCAGATGCAGCTAATAGGTATGTATAAGCACATACATCCTTCCTCTGAGCAGCGGACAGCGAAGAAAAATCTCCTCACCCTGATCGGCAATTTCCATGCCTTGTACTTGGACGCATGTGTCAAGGCGATCTACGACGAGTATTACATCGCTTGCTTTACGGAGCGGAATGACAATGAATCAATGTGGGGCCACTATGCATCAGGACATCGAGGGGTCTGCCTCATTTTTGAGTTCGATGAACGAGAGGGCCAGCTCGAGATGGATATGGAAGAGTCGATGCGCCTAGCATTGCACCGAGTGCAATACAGCCCATACCCACCGCAGGTCAACGTGTTCGAAAGCCTTGGATATCTTCCACAGGCGAGCTTGCACAAGCACTGGCTTTCACTCGACGAACGCGTTAGCCCGCTTGCGTGCACGTACAGTTCCTCCGAGTACCGCTCCTCATACTGGAGGGTCTATGCGGATACGATTTCGCACAAATTTCCAGAATGGGAGCGCGAGCACGAGTACCGCGTCGTCAAGAGTGCGTGGTTCTCTGGCCGGAACTCAGACTCGGACAAGTTGATGCATTACAAAGAGAAGCATCTGAAGGGCATCATATTTGGTATGCGTACCCCTGTGGATCTGCAATTACAAATCATGGAAGCGCTGGACGCAAGCCTGACTTCCACTCAGAAGGCAGCCTTCGAGTTCCACATCGCACGCTACTGCACTGTGAAGAAGGCGCTCGAAATCAGTCGCCTCGATTTGGTCAAGTTTGTGTGAGGTCGTGGTCCCGCCTGCCGGGGTACGGGGTGTTGGTTGGCTTTTTCGATGTTCTGTGCGCGGCACGGTCTTCGCTAACGAATTGAGGAAATGTACTGACCTGGTGAGGGTAGTTCAGTAAAGAATCCACTGTGCAGGCCTACCGGATATCGCCGCGCGACCTTGCATCTCTCGGTAGGCGTTCTAGACTGTAGACACGCGTACCCCCGGTGCCCAAACTGTTGCCGCCATAAGCAGAACTACATCTTGGCAACAAATTTCCTCTCCTTGCTTGCAACATGCCTGACAGGCCGTTGAGCTCCCGACTCGTCGCTGCCTGAGCTTGGACTGACTAAGCCTGCACGCCCGCTGACGAGTGTAGGGCAGGAGCTTTGTGCCCGCATTCCTGGTTCTCAGCGACGCGAGCGTACTAGCTGGGGCGGCACTTGCCTGTACCGACGTTGTTATGGCAGATCAGTCTCCCTGCCCGCCACGCCGGTGTGCGAGGTTTGGTTAGTCCGTTGGCGCGTGCTGCGAACAAACCGGGGTTCGAGTCCTTGTCGAAGTATGAAACAGCAGTTCCGCAGACGCTTTTACAGTGAGGCTCATCATGTCATTCTGGTCTGCTACGCCTGTGAGTTTGCAGCCGCGCGCGACGCTCGTACGGTGGAGAGTATTTCAGACGGAGCTAGGTGAGCGACACTTCGCTGGCCACTGCATTGAGAGTGGTCGCGGACGCGTCAGCTCTGCAATCGTCTCTTTTGACTTCAATACGCGCACCGGTGTTAGTACGAGTGGTCGGAGATACGTGCTATCCGGTAAGGCCGGGTACGACGACGATGGCCAATATGTTTGGCTTCTATGGAGTCTCTACAACGCCGTCCCGTGGGCCAAGGATGTGAGCGATGAATACGACCCACTCGGTGATGTTAGTTAGAGCAGATGTCGAACTAGTCATCTCAACTGTGTAAATGACCCCCAGTGTAGCTGCCAGTCCCCTGCCTCCAACCAGAAGGGCGGAAAGCTAGCTAGGTCACCGACGTCACTTCGATGACGGCATGATAAGACGCGGGCCCCTATCCTCCAGCTGCACGAAGGTGAAACGGATCGCATCTGTTCGGCAACGTTCTTGTAGCCCGGACTCGAACAAAGGCTGACCCGCTCACTTCCAATTAACGAGTATCTGCTATGCGCCATCTATCCAACCCGGGGCACGCAATCGCCGCAAGGGCGCTACGAGACGCGAAGTTAGCCGGTGTCTCTGAAGCAACGCGGGTTGCAGCGGCCGTTGAAGCCGGATTCCGCTACCTGCAACAGGCGGCAGCACCGAAGAATCAGGCTTTAAGATCTTGCATCCCAAGTAAAGCGGCGCTGACGAGGGCCTTCGACAGCATTCAGTGTTCGCACCGTGATCGGCGGCTTGGCTATCAACTGATGGAATGGTTCGAGCGCCGTTACGAGCTCCCGCGCCCGCCTTGTACGATCAACGAAGCTGTTATGTGGGCACAGCGAATGTCGAAATCGACTATCCAGCAAGGATTATCGCGTGTCGTGATTTCACCAATGCCGTCCTTACTTACTGGTTCAACTTAGCGGCCATGGACTTGGAGCAATTAGTTGTTGCCGCAATTAAGAAAAGCCTGACAAGGCGGCTGCATGACCTGAATCGAAAGACAGTTGTCACTGTTCTGTCGATACCATCGACTGCACTTGGGCGGGAGTTCAAGAAAAGACTGCGCGATGAGCTCCGCAGACTGAAGCGAGCTCATGGACGCAAGAGCCCCACGCGTTGATGCGGGGCAACGTCGCGGCCACAGCTACATGATGAAGCTACCGCACGACTGGCTGTCGTCACTCTTAGTTATGCGAGGTGTCCCAATGGCAGACCTTTTGGTTCGCAACGTCGATGACTGTCTTGTACAGCGCCTACGTGAACGCGCAGCCGCGCACGGGCGTAGCCCTGAGGCAGAGCATCGTGAGATTTTGGCCAAGGCGCTTGGCGGAACAAAGCGCAAGTGCTTTGCGGAAGTGCTAATGAGCATGCCGAACGCCGGGGAAGATTCTGACTTTGCCCGGTCCTGACGTGGACGACCGCTTCGTGGCGAGCAGCGCGGCGAACTGGACGTCGGGTCTGGGTCGCAAGCATTTGGCTGGCGCCCCAGCCGTCCGCTACCGGCCAAATACGGCCCGTCCCTCAGGCCTTTGGGCTTCCCGGGAAACCAGCGGCGATCCGTCTTTTGTGCGCAGCGCGGACGCAAACCGCGAGCCTCCCCACCATTTGTAACATCGTCAGGTTTCCACGCCTTGCACCGAAGGTGCTCAACCCATTGATTTGGAAGTGGAATAGAGCCCTACAGACCCTTACAAATTAAAACGGTATCCAATCGGTAGATCGACCAAACTTTCTCCATCAACAGACCACATGCACTGGTCACGGGAGAACGAAGATGAACAACGAGCAACCGAACGTCCAAGGCCAACACTACGCCGGCACGTCGATAGGTCATATGCCACAGTCGCGTCGCATACGTTTGGGTAAAGGGCAACGGTGAAGTCGTACAAGCGCTCTGGTCGGACTCTTCGAAGTATGGATGCTTTCAGTGTCTGCGTCACGGAATTGGTCCCAACTATCGTCAAGATCGGTTTCCGGTTCTGCCGAACCCGCCTCGAACTCAATTCCGGGGATGCAGCTCATTCACACCATATGCGGTCTCAGCGCCGATGTCTGCAGCCGCCCTTGCTGCCGATATGGTTGGCGACTGGCTGAGGGGCGACGTCAGCCCGAGATTCCGTACGCGGTACCTCGAAACAGCGAATGCGTTACGGGTTAAGAACCAAGATATCGCACCGACGGATGGATGCCCCGCATGCCGGACTGCCTGATTCTCGGACACCCATTCAACGAGGAGGCTCGGGTTCTTATTGAGCCTTCTGTCTTGGTGACGCTAATGCGCTATCGACAAACAAGCGCGGCAACACCCGAGTCGGGAGGCATCCTGTTGGGATATCGACGAGGCGCACATCTTCATGTTTCGACGATGACGACTCCTCAACCTGGCGATACTCAACATCGCTATAGCTTTCAACGACAGGCACACCGGCACCAGAAGATTGCCCTTGAGCGTTGGGAGGCGGAACACAAAACGATGGACTACATCGGTGAGTGGCATACGCATCCGGAAACAGAGCCCACGCCGTCGTCAATTGACACGCGCGAGTGGCAAAATATTTACCACACAAAAAGCGAACCAATGGTGTTTCTGATTGCCGGCACTCGCAACATGGTTTGGGCCGGAGTTGGTCGAGGTAATGCCCTGTATGGTTGGGTTACCAAAGTGAACGTCAAAATCGGGGAGGATTAACTCACACGGTGCATGGCGCTATCGGCCCCGTCGCTTAGGGGCAGAGAGTGCTCGTAGTGGGTACGCCCAAGTTTGCGCGCAATTGAAAACTGTCTCCGGATATTTCTGGCCAGCATGTGGTTTCCAGCTAGTTCCGTGTACGGCTTATGGAGCAAGCCTCCATAGGGTAAGAGGTCATCTCGTATACGGAACTTCTAGGGCTCCGTATACGGAACTATTGAATAGTGGCAGATCCGCTTACCAGCGGAGCGCCTTACTCAACAGTCACGGACTTCGCCAAATTGCGTGGCTTGTCCACGTCCGTTCCACGCGCCAAGGCGGTGTGATACGCCAGCAGTTGCAGCGGCACCACGTGCAGGATCGGCGAAAGCTGTCCGTAGTGCTCGGGCATGCGGATGACCTGGATGCCGTCGCTCGACTGGATATGCGTATCGGCATCGGCGAACACATACAGCTTGCCGCCGCGCGCGCGCACCTCCTGGATGTTGGACTTGAGCTTTTCGAGCAGCGCGTCGTTCGGTGCAACCGTTACCACCGGCATCTGCTCGGTGACGAGCGCGAGCGGGCCGTGCTTGAGTTCGCCCGCCGGATAGGCCTCGGCGTGGATGTACGAAATTTCCTTGAGCTTGAGCGCCCCTTCCAGCGCGATAGGGTAATGCAGCCCGCGACCCAGGAACAAGGCGTTCTCGCGGCGGGCAAATTCTTCCGACCACGCGATGATCTGCGGCTCAAGCGCCAGCACGGCGTTCAGTGCCGAAGGCAGGTGGCGCAGATGGCGCAGTGCATCCTCTTCCTGCTCGGCGGTGAGATGTCCTCGCAGCTTGGCAAACGTCATCGCCAGCATGTAGAGCGCGGCGAGCTGCGTCGTGAAGGCCTTGGTGGACGCCACACCGATCTCGGTGCCCGCGCGCGTCAGGAACTTGAGCTGGGTCTCGCGCACCATGGCGCTGGTCGCCACGTTGCAGATGGCCAGCGTGTGCGTGTGGCCCAGTTCACGCGCATGACGCAGTGCGGCCAGCGTGTCAGCGGTCTCGCCCGATTGCGAGATCACCACCACCAGCGCGTTCGGGTTGGGCACGGTCTCGCGGTAGCGGTACTCGCTGGCCACTTCCACCTGCGTCGGAATCTTGGCGATCGACTCCAGCCAGTACTTGGCGGTACACCCCGAGTAATAACTCGTGCCGCACGCCAGGATCAGTACGCTGTCGATCTTGGGCAGGACTTCGGCTGCGCGCGGGCCGAACAGGTCGGGCGCGAAGCCCTGCACGCCTTCCAGCGTGTCGCCAAGGGCGCGCGGCTGCTCGAAGATTTCCTTCTGCATGAAGTGGCGGAACGGGCCAAGCTCGACGGCAGCAGCATAGCCGCCGACTTCCTTGACCTCGCGCTCGACGATGCGGTCATGCGCATCGGCCACGGTAAAGCCCTCACGCGTGATTTCAACCACGTCGCCTTCTTCCAGGTAGGCCATGCGGCTGGCGGTACCTGCCACGGCCAGCGCATCGGACGCGAGGAACGATTCATTGTCGCCCAGCGCCACCACCAGCGGCGAACCGGCGCGGGCGCCCACCACCACATCCGAGTTGTCGCGGGCAAATACGGCAATCGCATACGCGCCATGCAGACGCTTGACCGTCGCGCGCACCGAGGCGAACAGGTCGCCGCGCGTGGCGCTGCTCGGGTAGGTGTAGGCCTGGTGGATCAGGTGGGCGACGACTTCGGTATCCGTCTGCGATTCAAAGCCGTAGCCGACGGCCTTGAGTTCTTCGCGCAGCGATTCGTAGTTTTCGATGATGCCGTTGTGCACCAGAGCGATGGTGTCACCCGAGAAATGCGGATGCGCGTTGACCGTGTCGGGACGGCCGTGTGTGGCCCAGCGCGTGTGGGCAATGCCGATGGCGCCGTCGAGGTGGCTGGTCTGTGCCTGGGCATCGAGATCGGCCACGCGCGAAACCGTGCGGGCGCGCTCGAGCTGGCCGTCGCGCTGCACGGCCACGCCGCACGAGTCATAGCCGCGATATTCGAGGCGGCGCAGACCTTCGATCAGGACGGGAACGATATTGCGCGAGGAAACCGCGCCAACGATACCGCACATGTTGATTTCTCCGGTTGAGGCGCGGCAGCTTGGCCGCCGCGCTCGGTATTCATTCAGTATCGACGCTCATGTGCCGCAGCGGCATCCGCTATTCGGCGCAGGCATGTGCTGCTCAGGCTTCCTTCTTCTGCTTGACCGGCCGCTGCCAGCTGTCAATCGTGGTCTGGCGCGCACGAGACACCGTCAGCTTGCCCGCCGGGGCATCCTTGGTCAGGGTGGTGCCGGCCCCGAGCGTGGCGCCCTTGCCCACCCGCACGGGCGCCACCAGTTGCGTGTCCGAGCCAATGAAGGCGTCGTCCTCGATGATGGTGCGGAACTTGTTCGCGCCGTCGTAGTTGCACGTGATGGTGCCGGCGCCGATGTTCACGCGCGAGCCCACCGTGGCGTCGCCCACGTAGGCGAGATGGTTAGCCTTGCTATGCGCCGCGATCTGGCTGTTCTTGACCTCGACAAAGTTGCCGATGTGCACGTCTTCGGCCAGCTCGGTGCCGGGGCGCAGGCGCGCGTACGGGCCGATGCGCGAGTCGGCGCCAACCTTGGCGCTCTCGATGTGGCAGAACGGCAGGATCTCGGCACCGGCCTCGATGGCGGCATCGCGGATCACCGCATTGGCGCCGATGCGCACGCCGTCTGCCAGCGTGACATCGCCCTCGAAGATGCAGTTGACGTCGATCACCACGTCGCGGCCGCAGGTGAGCTTGCCGCGCACGTCGATGCGCGCCGGGTCGATCAGCGTCACGCCGTCTTCCAGCAGTTGCTGCGCGAGGTTGCGCTGGTGAATGCGCTCCAGCTCCGCCAGCTGCACCTTGCTGTTCACGCCCAGCGTTTCCCACTCGGCCAGCGGATGCGCGGAGGTGATGGGCACGCCTTCGCTGGCGGCGCGCTCGATGACATCGGTCAGGTAGTACTCGCCCTGCGCGTTGTCGTTGGAGAGCGTGGCGAGCCAGCTCTTGAGCTTGGCCGTCGGGCACACGAGGATGCCGGTGTTCACTTCGTGAATGGCCAGCTGCGTCTCGTTGGCGTCCTTCTGCTCGACGATGCGCGTGATGCGGCCGGCGGCGTCGCGCACGATGCGACCATAGCCGGTCGGGTCGCCCAGATGCACGGTCAGCACACCCAGGTGGTCGGTACCGGCAGCGCCAACCAGCGCCCCCAGCGTGTCGGCGCGGGTCAGCGGTACATCGCCGTAGAGCACCAGCGTGGGCACGCTCTCATCGAGCTGATCCAGCGCCTGCATGACGGCGTGGCCGGTGCCGAGCTGTTTGTCCTGCGTGGCGAAGGTGATGTCCGGCGCTCCCACCATTTCCCGGACGCGCTCGCCACCGTGACCGACCACGACCACCAGGCGCTTCGGCGACATGGAGCGCGCCGTTTCAATGACGTGCGCCAGCAGCGGTTTGCCGGCCAGGGGGTGCAACACTTTCGGCAAGGCAGAACGCATGCGTTTGCCCATGCCCGCGGCAAGGATGGCGATATTCACAAGGAGGTTCCTAGAGTGACCCGAAGCGATAGCCTGCCGTGGATGTCCGGGCACATGAACGGCCGCCCTTCACCACCGCCCGCCACCTCCCCTCAGATGGCCGGACCGCCTGCAAACCCTTCTGCGGGGCGCATTTGCGGCGTATAAGACACAGGTGAAAATTCTAGCATGGGGCCCACCCTCCGCCTGAACCGGCCAAACGGTCGAATTGTTGCAATTGCGCCATTGCCGGGCCGGTTAGACCGCCGGCGGGTCAGACGGATGGAGGACGCTTTGGCCACATGCGGCGAGAACCTGACGCCGCTCCCGCCGCCCGGCGGGAAGCGAGCGGCTCAACTGGCAGCGGCCTCGCCCAACGCCGTTGCGTCGCCCCCCGCGCCCCCGGGCTTGCGCTCGAAGCGGACAAACTCGATGCGGTCATCGTGCGAGCCGGCAAACACCAGCGGCGCCTGGTCGTAGGCGGTCTGGCCGAACAGCGCGTCTTCACCGATCTTCGCCAGGCCCGTGGTCAGGCCGTTGAAGTCGAACAGGTCGGTATCGGCCAGGTGCGACGGCACGACGTTCTGCAGCGATGCGAAGATGTTGTCGATGCGGCCCGGCGTCTGGCGCTCCCACTCCAGCAGCATCTCCTTGACCTTCTTGCGCTGCAGGTTTTCCTGCGAGCCGCAGAGATTGCACGGAATGATCGGAAATTCCATCGCACGGGCGTACGAGGCGATGTCCTTTTCCGCGCAATAGGCGAGCGGCCGGATGACGATGTGATCGCCGTTGTCGGTGGCCAGCTTGGGGGGCATCGACTTCATCTTGCCGCCAAAGAACATGTTCAGGAAGAACGTGTTGACGATATCGTCGCGGTGGTGGCCCAGCGCGATCTTGTTGGCGCCCAGCTCCTTGGCCGTGCGGTAGATCACGCCGCGGCGCAGGCGCGAGCACAGCGAGCACGTCGTCTTGCCCTCGGGCACCTTCTCCTTGACGATCGAATACGTGTCCGCCTCGACGATCACATATTCCACGCCCAGCTTCTTCAGGTAGTTGGGCAGCACCTCTTCCGGAAAGCCGGGCTGCTTCTGGTCGAGGTTCATGGCGATCAGCTTGAAGTCGACCGGCGCGCGCTTCTGCAGCGCCATCAGCACCGACAGCATCGTGTACGAATCCTTGCCGCCGGACAGGCACACGAGGATGGTGTCGCCGTCTTCGATCATCTTGAAGTCGCCGATGGCACGGCCGACCTGCGACTGCAGACGGGTTTCGAGGCGGTGGAAATTATTGGAAAACGTCATGGCATATCGACCCCGCCAGCGCTGAATAATGGCCGGACGGGCGTCAAATCGTGAGGAAAATCAGCATTTTAGCGCGCCATCCGCACCGCCGGCCCACATCTGGTGCGTGGTCTGCAGCGTTGGAAGAACAGGCCTAGAATCGGTTGCCAATCTTCTGCCAATCGATACAGCCCTCTGGAGACAGCAATGCGGATTCTGGTGCTTGGCGCCGGTGGCACCGGCGGTTATTTCGGCGGGCGGCTCGCCCAGGCGGGCGCGGACGTGACCTTCCTGGTGCGCCCCGCGCGTGCGGCGCGGTTGCGCGAACACGGTCTCGTGATCCGCAGCCCGCATGGCGATGCGCAATTGCCCGTGCAGACCATCACCGCAGACCAGGCCGCGGCTTGGGGCCGTGCCGACCTGGTGCTGCTGAGCTGCAAGGCCTACGACCTGGAAGACGCCATCACGGCCATCCGCCCCGCGGTGGGTGAACGCACGGTCGTGCTGCCGGTGCTCAACGGGCTCGCGCATCTGGAACGGCTCGATGCCGCCTTTGGTGAATCGCGCGTGCTGGGTGGGCTGTGCCATATCAGCGCGACGAGCGCGCCCGATGGTGCGGTGCTGCACCTGAGCAACGGCCAAGGGCCCGCCGTGCACTCCATCACCTTTGGCGAGCGCACGCTGCACGCGCCGCGCGAGCGCACCGAGGCGATTCGCGATGTATTTGCCACGGCCAACTTTGATTCCGTGCTGGCCGAGAACGTCATGCAGGACATGTGGGAGAAATTCACCTTCCTCACTTCGCTGGCGGCGATGACATGCCTGATGCGGGCGACGGTGGGCGAGATTGTCGCCACGGATGAGGGCGCTGCGCTGAACGAGGCGATGTTCACCGCGTGCGAGCGTGTCGCAGCAGCGTCGGGCTATCCGAATCGGCAGGCTGCGCGCGAGCGTGGGTTGAATGTGCTGACGCAGGCTGGGTCGCCGCTGACGGCATCGATGCTGCGAGATCTGGAGAGTGGTGCGCGGGTGGAGGCGGATCACATCGTGGGGGACATGCTGCGCCGTGGGCGGGCGTTGGGCGTGGATGTGTCGCTGCTGCGGGTGGCGTTTGCGCATTTGCAGGCTTATCAGCAGCGGTTGTTGCGGGCTGCCGTTTGATTGTTTTGTGTTTGGGGTTCATCCCCGGTTTCATCCCCTGCCGGGGCTGACTCACTTTCTTTGTCTTGCCAAAGAAAGTAAGCAAAGAAAGGCGCGCCCGAGATGGCGACCCCCTCCTTGAATTTTTGTCGCGGGGAGGGGAAGGAGCCAAACTCGCTGCGCTCAGACAAGGCTCCTTCCTTGATCCTCCCCGCGACAAAAATCCAAGGCGCCATCTAGGGCAAGGAAAAGCAAACCGTCTACTGCCAGCGGCGCCACTCTGGATCGCTGCTTGTCATTTGCCTATTGCCAACCGCCACCCAACGCCTGCATGAGCGCGGCGGAGTCGAGCAGCCTGTCGGCTTGGCTCTGCACCTGTTGCAGCGTGGCCTGGTCGACCTGACGCTGAGCGTCCAGCAACGTTAGCGTGCTGATGCCGCCGGCGGCGTGGCGGGCTTGGGCGGCGCGCAGGGTCTGTTGCGCCTGGTCGGTTGCCAGCGCTCTGGCCTGCAGCGTTTGGGCGTCGTTGTGCACGGCGTGCAGGGCGTCGGCCACTTCTTGCAGACCTTGCAATACGGCTTGCTTGTAGGCGGCGCCGGCCGCGTCGTAGGCGGCTTCGGCTTCGCGCTTTTTGGCGCGCAGGGTACCGCCGTGGAAGATTGGCTGCGTGAGTCCTGCGCCGAGGTTCCAGATGCTCGATCCGGCGCCGAGAAGGTTGCGGAAGCTGGTGGTTTCCGAACCTAGCCCTGCGGACAAAGTGATGCGCGGGAACAGGTTGGCCGTGGCGACACCCACATTGGCGCTGGCTTCGTGCCACATTGCCTCAGCAGCGCGGATGTCGGGGCGGCGCTGCGCGAGTGTGGACGGCAGCGACACCGGCAGCGGGTCCGGCAGATACAGCGCGTCGAGCGACGGCAACTCCGGCAACCCGGCGCCAGGTTCGCGGCCCAGCAACACCGATAGACGATGCCGCTGCTGCGCAGCCTGTTGCACGAGGGGCGGCAACGTGGCGTCGGTTTGCGCGACGAGCGTGCGCTGCGAGAACGCATCGACCTGCGCGACGCCGCCAAGGCTGAGGCGGCGCTCCGTGATCTCCAACTGCTTGCGCTGCTCGGCGGCCAATCGCTGCGTGGTGGCGATCTGCGCCTCCAGCGCGGCAATCCGCACCGTCGTCGTCACCACATTGCCTGCCAGAGACAGCCGCGCCGCTTCCAGTTCATAACGCTGCGTATCGACCTGGGCTTGCGATGCCTCCAGCGCCCGGCGCACGCCGCCGAAAATATCCAGCGCATACGACACCGACAGCGACGCCGAATACAACGTGAACGGCCCCGGCTTGGGCGTGTTGAATCCGAACGCCTCCGGGTTGATCTGCTGACGCACCGCCGACACGGTGCCATCCACCGACGGCAGCGCATAGCCGAACTGCGCCTGCGCTTCGGCCTGCGCCTGACGCAAGCGCGCCTGCGCCTGGGCCACGGACGGGCTCGCCCGCAACGCCTCGTCCACCAACGCATCCAGCGCCGGCGATCGGAACAGGTGCCACCAATCGGCCGGCACGTTGGCATCGACAAGATGCTGCGCTTCGCCGCCAACTACGGGCGCGGATGCGGTTTCCCGCGACACTGGCTGTGCGGAATAGGCCGCGGCCGCAGGACCGCCCGGCGTCTTGAAGTCAGGTCCGACGGCACAGCCTCCCACACCCAGCGCGGCAACAATCACAACACTAAGCAACCGCTCGCCACCCACCAGCGCTTGCCCTAACGCCAGCAAACGCTGCCAGACGGTTTGGCCGTACCCTGCCCTAGATGGCGCCTTGAATTTCTGTTGCAGAGAGGAAAAAGGAAGGGAAACTGTCTGAGCGCAGCGAGTTTTTCCCTTCCCCTCTCTGCGACATAAATCCAAGGGGAAGTCGCCATCTCGGGCGCGCCTTTCTTTGCTTACCTTTCTTTGGCAAGACAAAGAAAGTAAGTCGGCCCCGGCAGGGGACGAAACAAGGAATGCACCACCAGCGTCAGCACGTCGAATCCACAGCGTCCACATAGCCACCTCAATCCAACGTCTTGCGATAAAACCGCAACGCCACCCCCAACACCACCACCGTAAACACCATCAACGGCCAAATGCTCGGCCACAGCTCGAACCAGCCGTTGCCCTTGAGCAGGATGCCGCGCGTGAGCCGGTTGAAGTACGTCATGGGCAGCAGGTTGCCGATCACTTGCGCCCACTTCGGCATGCCCACGAACGGAAACATGAAGCCCGAGAGCAGGATGTTCGGCAGGAAGTAGAAGAACGTCAGCTGCGTCGCCTGCAGCTGGTTCTGCGCGAGCGACGACAGCGTGATCCCCACCGTCAGGCTCGCCACGATAAACAGCAGCGCCGACACGTAGACCATCCACACGCTGCCGACAAACGGCACGTGGAAAACGAAGACCGCCATCAGCAGGATGATGGTCACCTGCACCAGCCCAATGAAGATGTATGGGACGATCTTGCCCGTCATCACCTCCAGCGGATGCACCGGGGTGGCGAGCAGGTTTTCCATCGTGCCGCGCTCGCGCTCGCGCGTCATGGCCAGGCCCGTCATCATCACCATGGTCATCGTGAGGATGGTGCCCATCAGGCCGGGGATGATGTTGTACTGCGTGATGCCTTCCGGGTTGTAGAGCTTGTGCAGACGCACGTCGAACGGCGGTGCGCCGCCGCCCGCGAACGGCGACAACACGCCTTTCATATCCTTGCTGACCACGCCCTGCACCAGCTGCGAGACCGACGCCAGCGCCAGCCCCGTGGCGGCCGGGTCGGTGGCATCCGCTTCCACCAGCAACGAGGGTTTCTCGCCGCGCACCAGCTTGCGCGTGAAGTCCGGCGGAATCGAGACGACAAACTGCAGTTGCCCCTTCGCCAGCGCCTCGCGTGCGGCGGTTTCATCCGCCAACGTCGTCGTCACATCGAAATACTCGGAATTGCGCATGGCCGCCAGGAAGCTGCGCGTGAATTCGCTCTGATCGGCGGCGATCACCCCGGTCAGCAGGTGTTTCGGATCGGTGTTGATGGCAAAGCCGAACAGGAACAGTTGCATGATCGGGATGCCGATCATCATGGCGAAGGTGATGCGATCCCGCCGCAGTTGGAGAAACTCCTTGAGCACCACGCTCCACCAGCGGTGAAGGGAAAAGCGATCCCCGGTGATGCTCATGGCGCATCTCCGTAGTTGTCGGACGAGCCGCGCATGAGGTGGATGAAGACGTCTTCCAGGCCCGTGCTGATGGGTTCGGCGCGAACGCCCTCTTCGGCTGCGAGGCGACCTAGCGTGGCTTCCAGCGCGCGGGCGTCGGCGCCGGCCACATGCAGCACCGAGCCGAAGGCAACCGTCTGGTCCACGCCCGGTTGGCCTTCGAGCTTGCGACCCAGGTCCACGAGGTTGCCGCCCGTCACGGCCCAGGTGGCAAGGTGCTGGCTGGCAATCACGTCATCGGCCGTGCCTTGCGCGAGCAGTTCACCGTAGGCGATGTAGGCGAGCTTGTGGCAGCGCTCGGCCTCGTCCATGTAGTGCGTGCTGACGAGCACGGAAATCCCCTGCGCGGCCAGCCGGTGCAGCTCTTCCCAGAAGTCGCGGCGCGCTTTGGGATCCACGCCCGCGGTCGGCTCGTCAAGCAGGAGCAGGTCAGGCTTGTGCAGCATGCAGGCGGCCAGCGCCAGCCGCTGTTTCCAGCCACCCGACAACGACCCCGCGAGCTGCTTGGCGCGCGAGGCCAGCCCGAGGTTCTCCAGCGCCTGGTCGACCGCCTCACGCCGGTTGGGCATCTCGTACAGACGCGCGACAAAGTCGAGGTTCTCGCGAATGGAAAGATCGTCCCAATACGAAAAGCGCTGCGTCATATACCCGACGCGGCGTTTGATCAGCGCCGACTGCCTCAGGATGTCGTAACCCAGGCAGGTGCCGCTGCCGCTATCCGGTGTGAGAAGCCCGCACATCATGCGGATCGACGTGGTCTTGCCGCTGCCGTTCGGGCCCAGGAAGCCGAAGATCTCGCCCCGCGCCACCTGCATGGAGAGATCCTTGACGACGTGCTTGTCGCCGAAGTGCTTGTTCAGGCCGCGCACGTCGATGGCGTATTCGCCGGGCCCGTTGCGGTTGGCGGCGCTCATTGCAGCGTCACCTCGACGGGCTGGCCGGGCCGCAGCCTGGGGCCATCGGCGGCGGCAGGCCGGGCCTCGACCATGAAGACCAGCTTGTCGCGCGTGGTGTTGCTATAGATCACGGGCGGGGTGTATTCAGCCTCGTTGGCAACGTAGGTGACCGTGGCGGTGACATCGGCCGCACAGCCGTCGCAGTGGATGCGTGCCGCCTGGCCAGGCTTGAGAGCGCCCACCACACCTTGCGGCACGAAGAACCGCACTTTCACGTTGGCCGGCGGCAGCATGCGCACCACCGGGCTTCCGGCACCCACCCACTCGCCTTCGCGATACAGGGTGTCGAACACCAGCCCGCCCTGCGTGGCCTGCTGCACCTTCTGGTCAAGCCGCCATTGCGCCTGCGCGACGGCAGCGCGGGCCGCCTGGACCTGCGCAGATTGCGCGCGAATCTGATCCCCGCGCGCGGGCAATTGGGCGATGCGCAATTGGTTGGTCAACTCGCGCACGCGTTGCGCGTTGGTCTGCGCGCTCGCCCGACTGGAATCGAGCTGCGCCTGGGGAATACCGCCCGCGTGGAACTGCGCCTCGTCACGCGTCAGCTGGAGGCTCGACAGCTTGTCTGCCGCCACTGCCTGCGCCAGTTGCGCACGGACCGCATCGACCTCGGGCACGCGCTTGCCGAGGTGCAGGTCCGCCAATTGCGCTTCGGCCGCCTGAAGTTGTGCGACGGCCTGCTGCCGCGCAGCGGTTTCGTCGACGGATTCCAGCGCGAACAACGGCGCACCAGCGCTGACCGTCTGGCCGCGCTGCACGCTCAACTGTTCCAGTCGCCCGCCCACCGGTGAGGCGACGTACACAAACTCGCCTTCCACGTAGCCTTGGTAGGTGTTGGGTTCCTGCTTCGCACAGCCGACCAGCATGACGCCCGCCGCCGCACACCCCGCTACACCTGCCCACTTCGCTGCACTCATGCCGCCCTCCACCGGAGTCGTTTGAAGCGATTGAACTGCCTTGCCTACCCGCGCCCCTTGCGTCTGGGCGGGCGACCGCGATCAGCCTGGCTGTCAGGCGCCGCCACCGGGCCGATGCCGTGCAGCAGCAACGCCGCCACGTGCTGGCCAATGGCGTCGTCGGTCACTTCGGCTGCCCCCGGGAGCCGCTCCCACAGCCCGCGCGTCGCCAGCGGCAACATCGCCAGACCAATCACGGACACCATCACCAGCGGCGGTTGCAGGCCGGCGTTCACCGCGCCGGCTGCTTGCGCTCGACCGATGCGCCCGACCAGGACGGTTGCGCGCTCCAGCGCAATGCGTGCGAACACGCGTTCACGCAACTGGCCGCCCTCACTGGCGATCTCCCGAATCCACAGCGGCGCAAACCACGGTGTTGCACAGGCCATCGCCACCATGCGCTGCGCCACGCCTGCCACGGCATGCGCCAGGTCAACCACGTCGCCGTCGTCCGCGATCGCCAGCAGCGCTGGCCCCATCACCTGGTCGATCAGGGGCCGCAAACGCGCATCGACCACCGCATCGAGCAACTGGTCGCGCGTCTTGAAGTGGTAATGCACCATGGGCGGCGTCACGCCGGCCTCGCGCGCAATGGCAGCCAGCGTGGTCGGCTCTACCCCGTCGCTGGCGAACCGCGTCACGGCGATGTCGAGCAGACGCTCTCGCAGGTCGTCCTGCGCCGCACCCTGTGGTCGACGCGGGCGGCCGGGGCGACGTGGAGAAGTTGTTTTGGGTGACATGCCGCCAATATTAATTTCCGGATTAATTAAATTCAAGGCGGCGGCATCGGCCTTGCACATCGACTGCCCCCGGCGCATGCTGAAGATGACGCAAAGCCCACGCCCCAACCGTCATGCCGACCCCCGCTGAAACGCTGATGCAACGCCTGCACCTCGACACGCTCATGGGCGGCACCGGCCCGCTGGTCGCGCGTTCCCCCATCGACGGCGCCGTGCTGGCACGCCTGCCGGTCGAGACTGCCGACGACGCAGACCGCATCGTCATGCAAGCGCACACGGCGTTCTCGGCCTGGCGCACCGTGCCGGCCCCGCGTCGCGGCGAACTCGTGCGCCTGCTGGGTGAAGAACTGCGCGCGCACAAGGAAGACCTCGGCGCCCTTGTCACGCTGGAGGCCGGCAAGATCACGCAGGAGGGCTTGGGCGAAGTGCAGGAGATGATCGACATCTGCGACTTTGCCGTCGGGCTGTCGCGGCAGCTTTACGGGCTGACGATCGCCAGCGAGCGGCCCGCGCATCGCATGATGGAAACATGGCACCCGCTGGGGCCATGCCTGATCATCACCGCATTCAACTTCCCGGTGGCGGTGTGGGCCTGGAACGCCGCCCTGGCACTGGTTTGCGGCGACCCGGTCATCTGGAAGCCGTCGGAGAAGACGCCCCTTACGGCGCTGGCGGTCGAGCGCCTGTTCCTTCGCGCATGCCAGCGTTTTGGCGCCGCGCCACCCCACCTTGCACAGGTCGCCATCGGCGAGCGCGGCCTGGGTGAAGCCCTCGCCCACCACCGCGGCATCCCGCTCATTTCCGCCACCGGCAGCACGGGGATGGGGCGCGCCGTGGCGCAAGCCGCAGCCCCGCGCTTTGCGCGCACGATCCTTGAACTTGGCGGCAACAATGCGGCCATCGTGTGCCCCAGCGCCGATCTTCCGCTGGCGGAACGCGCCATCGCCTTTGCCGCGATGGGCACGGCCGGGCAGCGCTGTACCTCGCTGCGCCGGCTATTTGTCCATCGCGCGGTGTACGAGGCCCTGGTTCCGCGTCTGGTGAGGCTGTACGAACGGGTGCGCGTAGGCGACCCGCGCGAGGCCGACACGCTGGTCGGTCCGCTGATCGACGCAGTGGCCTACGAACGCATGCAATCCGCACTGGCGCGTGCGCGCGCCGAAGGGGGCACTGTCCACGGCGGCGCACGCACCGCCCGGGCATTCGGCGAGAACGCCTATTACGTGCGCCCCGCGCTCGTGGAGATGCCCGCGCAGCACGGCGTGGTCTGCGAAGAGACGTTCGCACCCATCCTCTACGTCATGCCGGTCGATTCGCTGGACGAGGCCATCGCCCTGAACAACGCAGTGCCGCACGGGCTGTCGTCGAGCCTCTTCACGCTCGACATGCGCGAGGCCGAGCGATTTGTGTCGGCCACTGGCAGCGATTGCGGCATCGCCAACGTCAACATCGGCCCCAGCGGCGCCGAGATTGGCGGAGCGTTCGGCGGCGAGAAGGACACCGGTGGTGGCCGGGAGGCGGGGTCCGATGCGTGGAAAGGCTATATGCGGCGGGCGACGAATACGCTCAACTACGGTAGCGCATTGCCGCTCGCGCAGGGCATCCGCTTTGACGTGGAATAAGCACTAGACCTTCGCTGCTGCCGCGTTGAGCTGGGCGAGACGGACAAGCAGGCGATCCTGCGCCTCGCTCGGGAAACTCGACGTGCGACGCACCGCAAACACGGTGTTCAGGCAGCGCCGCCCTGCCACCGGCCGGGCAACATGCAGACGCGCGCGCTCCACCGCGTCGCGGATGGCATGCAGGGGCAGGACCGACCAGCCCATGCCGGCCTCGACCAGCGTGGCGACTTCTTCGATGTCCGACACGTGATGCGCGCTGACGGTGGTTTCCGGCAACCGCCGAAACAGCGCCTTGAACCACAGGCCATACACCGCATCGGATTCGTCGTACGTGACGAACGGCAGTGCCGCGCATTCAGCCAGCGTGCGGGGCGCGGCATGATCACGCAGCGCATGCGCGCCGCAGGCGAGGACGAACTCCTCGGTGTAGACGGCGTGATGCTCGAACAGCCGCGAGGTTCGCGGCGTGTAGACAAAGCCCAGGTCTGCACGACCGGATTCAACGTGACCGAAGACTTCGTCGTCACTGCCGAAGGCAAGCTCCAGGCGCACGTCGTCAAGCAGCGGCCCATCGGACGCGGCAGCCGGCGTCAGCAGTGCGGGCATCAGGACATGTCGGCCAAAGCTGGAGCCGCTGGCGAGCTTGAGCGATACCCGTTCCATCTCGCCGCTATGCAGTGCGGCACGCAGTTCATCCAGCCCCGCGAACGCGTCCCGGCACCACGCGCGCACCAATGCTCCGGACCGGGTGAGCACGAGCTTGCGCCCCGAGCGTTCGAACAGCGGCACGCCCAGCCATTGCTCCAACTGTCGCATCTGATACGACAGCGCCGGCTGCGACACCGAAAGATGGTCGGCCGCACGCACGAAGCTGCCCTCGTTGGCGACGATCAGAAAGCTATGCAGGTAGCGAAGCGGGGAGTGCGACATGCCGAAGGCACAGGCGTTTAAATATAAAAATTTTGGATGAAAAAACGAAAAACATTCGATTTGATTTCGAGTCTGTCAGATTGGACAATCCGCCGCAAGTGACCGATCTACCTTGCACGGAGGCTCTCATGACGACCGCAATGCAACATCCAAGCTACGCATTGGAAGCACGCTATGGCGCCCGCAACTACGCGCCCCTGCCCGTCATGCTCGGGCGCGGTGAAGGCGTGTGGCTGTTCGATACGGATGGCCGCCGCTACCTCGACATGATGTCGGCCTACTCGGCCGTCAGCTTCGGCCACTCGCATCCGAAGCTGGTCGCTGCGCTGATCGAGCAGGCGCAACGTCTGACGCTCACCTCACGCGCCTTCCACAACACGGAGCTCGGCCCGTTCCTGGCCGACGTCTGCCGCATCACGCGGATGGACCGGGCGCTGCCGATGAACACCGGCGCGGAAGCCGTCGAAACCGCCATCAAGGCCGCCCGCAAGTGGGCGCGCGACGTCAAGGGCCTGGCACCCGATGCAGCCGAGATCATCGTCTTCGAGAACAACTTCCATGGCCGCACGACGACCATCGTCGGCTTTTCCTCGCATGAACAGTACCGCTACGGCTTCGGGCCGTTCGCGGCGGGTTTCCGGCGCATTCCGTTCGGCGACGCGCAAGCGCTGCGCGCTGCGATGGGCCCGAACACGGGCGCCATCCTGATCGAACCCGTGCAGGGGGAAGGCGGGATCGTCGTGCCGCCGCCCGGCTACCTGACGCTTGCACGCGAACTGGCCACGCAGCACAACGCATTGCTGATCTGCGACGAAGTCCAGACCGGACTCGGCCGTACCGGCGACATCCTGGCGAGCTGGCACGAAGGCGTGCAGGCCGATCTCGTCGTGCTCGGCAAGGCGCTGGGTGGCGGCATGATGCCGGTGTCGGCCATCGCGGGGCGGGAGGCGGTGATCGGCGTATTCCAGCCGGGTGATCACGGCTCGACGTTTGGCGGCAATCCGCTGGCGGCGCACATCGGGCGCGCGGCACTCGCCTTGCTGAGTGAAGAACAACTGCCGCAGCGCGCCGCACGGGTGGGCGAGGCGTTCATGGGCGAGCTGAACACGCTCATCGGCCACGGCGCGCGTCAGGTACGCGGGCGCGGGCTGATGATCGGCCTGCAACTCGAGGCCGACATCGACGCACATGACTTCGCCTTCGCACTGGCCGAGCGCGGCGTGCTGACCAAGGACACCTACGGCAACGTGGTCCGGCTGACACCGCCGCTGGTGATTGGCGAGGCAGAGCTGGCGCTGGCGGCGGAGGCCATTCGCGCCACGCTGGCCGGATGGCCGCGCCGCAAGGCGGCCTGAGCCATCACGCATTGAACAAGGGGAGTGGACATGACCATCATCGACGTGATTGGCGCAGCCATCGGATGCGGGGCGCAAGACGACGGCTGCAAGGACGGCCCGCGCGCGCTGCTGCAAGCCGGCGCGCTCGCACGGCTGCGAACGCCGGGGACGCAGAGCGGACTCGTGCATGACATCGAACTGGCGATGGCGGCGGGCCACAGCCGCGCCGCGCGCCTGGCAGCGCAACACGGTGTGGCGGGCTTTTCGCGCGCGCTGGCCGATGCGACGGCGCACAGCCTGCACGAGGGCCATGTCCCGGTGGTGATCGGCGGGGACCACTCGTGTGCGATTGGCACGTGGTCGGGCGTGGCAAGCGCGTTGCGACCGCATGGGCCGCTGGGGCTGATCTGGATCGATGCTCACCTCGACAGCCATACGCCGCAAAGCAGCGATTCCGGCGCCATCCACGGAATGCCGCTGGCAGCACTGCTCGGCCATGGTGCACCTGCACTCACGCAGGTGCGCGACGCCGCACCAAAGGTGCTGCCGCAGCATGTGGCGGTGATTGGCGCACGCAGCTACGAGCCAGCTGAACGGGCGTTGCTCGATCAGCTCGGCGTGCGTGTGATCGACGCGGATGAGGTGGCCAGCAACGGCCTGCGCGCGACGATGGCCGATGCCATCCGCCAAGTGACGGCCGGCACGGCGGGCTTTGGAGTCACGCTCGATCTGGACGCGTTTGACCCGGCAGTCGCGCCGGGCGTGGGCTCACCGGAGCCGGGCGGTCTCACGGGGCAGGAGATGGCCCAGGCGCTGGCGGCCTGCGCGCGCGATGCGCGCTTTACGGCATTCGAACTGGTGGAATACAACCCGCGCCATGACAAGAACGGGATCACGGCGCGCTTGGCGCTCGACCTGCTGGGCAGCGTCGCGGGCGCGTTGCACGCCCAGCGCCACGAATATGCGACGGCGGCTTGAGCCGCCCGTCAGTCCTTGATCCGAAACACCTCGACACCCACCGACTCGCAATCGGGATAGACGTCGGGCTTCTCCGTCGACACCCGCGCGGCCAGCACCTGCGGGTGCTTGAGCATCTCTGTGAGCACATCGTCGCAGAGCGTTTCCTGCAGGTGGATATGGCCTTGCGCCACGCGACGCGACACCGTCTCGCGCATGAAGTCGTAGTCCACCACTTCGTGCAGCTTGTCCTCCGTGGGCGACGAATATTCGAGCGGCACATACAGCTCGATATTGATCAGGACGCGCTGCTCGCCCTTCTTTTCGAACTCGTGCACGCCGATGTTGATCTGCACTTCATAGTTGCGCAGGAACATGCGGCGGCAGTGCGACAGGCGCGGGTGGGATAACAGGGAAAGCATGGGGCGTCCGGAAAAAGATTACTCGGTCAGAAACATCACGTCGCGGGCCAGCGGCATCAAATGCTGGCCTCCGTCGACGAACAGCGTGGTACCGGTCACGGCACGGGCGGTCGCAAGGTAGCAGACCGCCTCGGCGATGTCCTCCGGCGTGGACGACTGGCCCAGCGGCGTCATCTGGTGGGCGCGCGCAAAGCCGCCTTGCGACTGGTCGCCGGACACCATCGTGATGCCAGGCGCCACCCCCACCACTCGCAGCGCGGGGGCCAGTGCCTGCGCGAGCTGCATCGTGGCCGTCGACAGCGCGGCCTTCGACAGCGTGTACGACAGGAAATCCGGATTCAGGTTGTCCAGCTTCTGGTCGAGCAGGTTGATGACCACGCCGCGCACGTCGCGACTTTCCGGCTGCTCGCCCACCAGCGCGCGGTGCAGCTCGCGCGAAAGGAGCAACGGCGCCGCGACGTTGGTGCGCATGTGCGTGTCGAGCGACGCATAACTGAAGCTGGTCGCCACGTCGTACTGGAACAGCGACGCGTTGTTGACCAGGCACGTGGGCGTGCCAAGTGCTGCGATGCAGTCCGCAACCAGCCGCCCGGCGGCCGTTTCGTCCGACAGGTCAGCCTGCAGCACCGCAGCGCGGCGGCCCAGGGCGGTGATCTCGGCGGCCACGGCGTCGGCCTCGGCACGAGAGCGGTGGCAATGCACGGCAACGTCCCAGCCGTGGCGGGCCAGCGCCAGGGCGATGACACGGCCTACGCGGCGGGCGGCGCCCGTGACGAGCGCCACACGGGCCGGTGCGGGCGGTTGTGCGTTCGATTGAGTCGGCGTCTGCGCCATTGTTTACAATCCGGCGATGAGCAAAACCGTCAGTCTACCGCTTCCGAGCGAAGCCGCGCAGGCGCAGTCCGCCCGCCTGTTCACCCTGATCGCCGACGCCATTGCGGCCGCCGGTGGCTGGCTTGCCTTTGACCGCTACATGGAACTTGCGCTGTACGCGCCAGGCCTGGGCTATTACAGCGGTGGCGCAGCCAAGTTCGGCCGCCGCGTGGAAGACGGCGGCGACTTCATCACTGCGCCAGAGCTGACCCCATTCTTCGGGCGCACGGTAGCGCATCAGATCGCGCAGGTGCTGCGCGTACTGCCCGCAGGGCAGCGCCACGTGCTGGAGTTCGGAGCGGGCACCGGCAAGTTGGCCGCCGACATCCTGACCGAACTCGATGCGCTCGGCGTGCGGCCGGATGGATACGGCATCGTCGAGCTGTCCGGGGAACTGCGCCAGCGCCAGCAGGAGCGGCTCGCTGCGCTCGGCCCCGAACTGGCTGCGCTGGCGCACTGGCACGACACGCTGCCCACGCAGTTCACCGGTGTGATGGTCGGCAACGAAGTGCTGGATGCGATGCCTGTGTCGCTGTGGGCGCGCCGTGGCGGTGCGTGGCACCTGCGCGGCGTGACGCTCGATGCAGAGAACGGCCTGCAATGGGAAGACCGGCTCGTTGCTCCGTCAGACGTGCCCGCCAAGCTCGCCGCCCTGCCCGGCACGGACGACTTCGTCACCGAATCGCACGAGGCCGCGGAAGGCTTCATCCGCAGCACCGGTGCGGCGCTCGAGCGAGGCCTGCTGCTGCTGATCGACTACGGTTTCCCGGCCGGCGAGTACTACCACGCGCACCGCGTAGGGGGCACGCTGATGTGCCACTACCGCCAGCATGCACACGATGATCCGTTCTGGCTGCCCGGCTTGCAGGACATCACCGCGCACGTCGATTTTTCGGGGATTGCCCAGGCGGGCAAGGACGCGGGGCTGGAGCTGCTCGGCTATGCGAGCCAGGCGCGCTTCCTGTTGGGCGCGGGAGTGGGTGAACTACTGATGACGCTCGACCCCAGCGATCCCATGCAATTCCTGCCGGCGGCCAACGCGGTGCAGAAGCTGCTCTCGGAAGCGGAGATGGGCGAACTCTTCAAGGCGATCGCGCTGGGCAGGGGCATTGATGCGGCCCTGCCGTTGATCGGCTTTGGCAATGCCGATCGGTCGGAACGCTTAGGCTGACGCGGGTTTCGCGGCCTGGGCCTCGAGGGCGCGCTCGTTCTGCTCGGCCTCGTAGCGCCCGATCGTGCGCCGCATCCCCCACAGCAGCGCGAGCCCGGGCAAGGCAAACCCCACTGTCATCAGATAGAACGTCGGCCAGCCATAGGCTTCCACGAGGTAGCCCGAGGTGGGGCCGACGTACACGCGGCCGATCGATGCCAGCGCCGACAGCAGCGCATACTGCGTCGCCGAGAATGACCGGTTGCACAGCGCCATCAGCAGCGCGACGAACGCCGCGGTGCCCATGCCGCCGCAGATGTTCTCGATGCCGATGGCCACGGCCATCGTCCACAGGTGCTGCGGCGTGACGGCCAGCACCCAGTAGCCCAGATTCGATACCGCCTGCAACACGCCAAACAGCAGGAGCGCGCGCACCAGCCCCAGCCGCACCATGAGCGTGCCGCCATACAGCGCCCCAACGATGGTGGCCGCCAACCCCAGCGTCTTGTTGACGATGCCAACCTCACCGGCCGAGAAACCCACGCCACGCATCAGGAACGTGGTCGACAGGCTGCCCGCAAACGCATCGCCCAGCTTGTAGAGGACGATCAGCGCCAGCAGCGCCCACGCGCCGCGGCGCGAGAAGAAATCCCGCAGCGGCCCGACCACCGCTTCCTGCAGGCTGCGCGGCGGGCGCGCCTGCACCTCAGGTTCGGGCGACCACAGCGTCGTGACAATGCCCAGCGCCATCAGCCCGGCCATCAGCAGATACATGTGGCTCCAGCCCATCACGCGATCGGCAAGATACAACGCCAAGCCGCCCGACACCAGCATCGCCAGCCGGTAGCCGAGCACCTTCACGGCCGCGCCGACGCCGCGCTCGCTGGTGTGCAGCACATCGGTGCTGTAGGCATCGAAAACGATGTCCTGCGATGCCGACAGGAACGCCACCAGCACCGCCAACCCGGCCAGCGCCCAGAGCGCGGCATGCGGCGGCGTGAAGGCCATCGCGGCAATCGACGCCACCAGCCCGGCCTGCGTCAGCACCAGCCAGCCGCGCCGCCGGCCCATGAGCGGCGGCGTGAAGCGGTCCATGAGCGGCGCCCAGAGGAACTTGAAGATGTAGGCCTGCCCCACCAGCGAGAACAGCCCGATCGTGCGGATGTCGAGCCCTTCCACCGTCATCCACGCCTGCAGCGTGCCCGAGGTGAGCGCCAGCGGCAGACCCGAGGCAAAGCCCAGCAGCAGCATCGCGCCGATGCGTCGGTTACGGAAAACGTCGAGATAGTCGTGAAATGTCATGCGGCAGGCTGCGTACGGGCGGATACGGGTTGCCACGTAGCGTGGCCGGGAACGTTGCCCGATATTATGTCGCACGGACTCGGCTCAAGACTGATATGCCTCGCATAACGCGCCTCCTGCTCACTGCCACCGGCCTCGCGCTCGCCACGTGGGCCACCGCCATGGATGGCCCGCTACCCGTGCCCGCCGACGGCGTGAAGCTGGAAGCCCCGACCACCACGTCGCCCAACATCCGCCTCGTCATTCCGTCCGACGAGATCGAAAAGCGTGCGCAGGCCGAATACCGGCAGGTCATCGATAACGCCGCGCGCGAAGGCGCACTGGCGCCAGACACCGTGCCGGACCTCGTACGGATTCGCGCCATCGTCAAGCGCTTGATTCCGCAGGCTCCCCGCTGGAACAGCGATGCCGCGCACTGGCGGTGGGAGGTCAACCTGATCGGCTCGCCGCAAGTCAATGCGTTCTGCATGCCCGGCGGCAAGATCGCCGTGTTCTCGGGGCTGGTCGAACAGTTCAAGCTGACGGACGACGAACTCGCCATGGCGCTCGGTCACGAGATCGCCCACGCGCTGCGCGAACACGCCCGAGCACGCGCCGGCCAGCGCGAAATCACCAACCTGGGCGCCAACGTCATCTCGCAGCTCTTCGGGTTCGGCAACCGCGGCGATACCGACCTCGGCGAAGGCGCCAAGATGCACCTGCTCGCGTTCTCGCGTGCGGAGGAAACCGAAGCCGACCTGGTGGGCATGGACATCGCCTCGCGCGCCGGCTACGACCCGCGCGCCGCGCTCACGTTGTGGCAGAAGATGGGCTCGATCGGCGGCGCGGAGCAGAAGCAGTTTCTGTCCACACATCCATCCGGACGCACCCGCATGGTCGTGCTGTCGCGCCATCTGCCCGAAACACTCACGCTTTTTGCGGCCGCGAAGCAGATGCCAATGGCCAAACTGCCGGAATATCGCTCCAACGTGCAATACCTGGGCGCCGCGCCGGTTGATAACGGCGATGAGGCGCCGATGCGGCCGATGGTGGGGCGGTAGCGTGTCAACGCACCCGTGACCGACTGCCCGGACCTGCATGTGCAGCCCGCCGAAACGACCTTGTAAGCGGACGGGTCGCGCGCCCGGCCATTCCTCATTACGATGGCGGCCCATGCACGCGCGGGGCGTGCCCAATCGGAGGATGCCGTGAGTTTGGCTGTGCTGTGTGTACTGGTGATCGTGGCGATGGTGTGCGGGGCGCAGGGCCGGCGACGCGCTGCGCGCGCGCTGGCGGGAGGTGCGGCGGCCCTGGTGGTGGCCATCGGCTGCGGGCCGGTGCCGGCGTGGCTGCTCGATTCGCTGGAGCAGCCTTTTGAGCATGCGCCGCAGCTGACCTGGGGCCCGCGCAACGCCATCGTGTTGCTCGGTGCCGGCACGTTTCGCGTGGGGCAGACGGTCGAGCCCAGTCTCTTCTCGTATCCCCGCATGGTACAAGCCGCGAAGCTGTACGAGGCATGCCGCAAATCGGACAACGATTGCAAGATCTTCGTCAGCGGCGGCGATGCCCGCCACCACGGTGCGCCAGAAGCGACCGTCTATGCCCGCGACCTCATCGCGCTCGGCGTCGACCGTACCGACGTGCTCCTCGAGCCCGAGAGCATGAACACGTGGCAGAACGCGCAGTTCTCCCGCGCACTGCTCGCGCAGTATGGGCCGGACCGGACGGTGCTCGTCTCTTCGGCCATCCACCTGCGGCGCAGCCTGCTGTATTTCGCGCACTTCGGCATGACGCCGATCCCCGTGCGCGCCGACGATCTGCAAGCCACCGTCTCCCCCTTGCCGCTGGCATACAACTTTGCCCTGACCGATTTCGCGCTGCACGAGTGGATCGGCATTGCGCGCTATCACGTCTATAACGCGCTGGGCTGGAATCCGGCCCGCCTCCAGCCCGGTGAGTCGTAAGCCGCGCGCCCAAAGAAAAACGCGCCTTCGGGCGCGTTTTTCGTTTCAGCTCAGCTGGCGATCAGCTCGCAAAACCCGGCGCCGCTTCGCGCACGGCGTGCTCGGCACCGGCTGCGGGAATCGGCGCTTCCACATGCAGGCTCGTCGCCTCATCCACGCCCAGGTGCACGTTCATGCATTGCACCGCAGCGCCGGCTGCGCCCTTGCCCAGGTTGTCCAGACGCGCGGTGACGACCATGCGCTCGTCCGAGCCGAACACGAACAGGTCGGCACGGTTGGTGTCGTTGGCACCCTGCACATCGAAGAAGCCATTGTCGAGCGTCGCAACGTTGTCGGCCGGCGCCACGCGGATGAACTGCTCGCCCTGGTAGTAATCGGCCAGCACGCGGGCGATGTCGGCGGGGCTCACCTTACGCGCCAGGTGCTGCGGGTGCAGACCGATCGTCACGGCCAGGCCCTTGAGGAAGTTGCCGACCACCGGCGTGAAGATCGGCGCGAGGCTCAGCCGGCTCTGCACGCGCATCTCCGGCAGGTGCTTGTGCGCCAGCGCCAGCGCATACGGGCGCGGACTGTCGAGCTTCGGGTTATTGGCTGCCAAGTAATCGGCGATCATCTGCTTGCCGCCGCCGCTGTAGCCGGTGAGCGAGAACGCGGTGACCGGGTAGTCGGCCGGGACGATGCCCGCATCCACCAGCGGGCGCATCAGCAGCACGAAGGCGCTGGCATGGCAGCCCGGCACGGCGATCCGCTTGGTGTTGCGCAGGCGCTCGCGCTGGCCCTGGGCCAGTTCCGGCAGACCGTAGACCCAGTCGTCCGACGTGCGGAACGCGGTGCTGGCGTCGATGATGCAGGTGTTCGGGTTATTGACCAGCGAGACGGCCTCGCGCGAGGCGACGTCCGGCAGGCACAGGAATGCGACATCGGCGGCATTCAGGAATTTGGCGCGCTCGGCTGAATCCTTGCGCTTGTCGTCGGCGATACGCATCAGCTCGATATCGTCGCGCTGCGACAGATAGTCGAGCAGGCGAAGGCCGGTGGTGCCTTCCTGACCGTCGACGAAAACCTTGAATGCCATGGTGATCTCGCTAAAAAACTGGGGGCCAAAGACAACGCCGGCAAGCGGTGCCGGCGCGTAAGTTTTGCATTGTAGCGGCTGACGGAGAATTTTCTGCGGCAGCGCAATAAAGTGATTTACTTACCGCTTACCAATGCACTTTGGCGTCGTAATCGATCGTCAGCGGCGCGTGGTCGCTGAACTTGATGTCCTTGAAGATCGACGTACGGCGCGCTGTGGCGGCAATGCCCGGGGTGGCGATCTGGTAATCGATACGCCACCCGACGTTCTTTGCGTAGGCCTGGCCGCGGTTGCTCCACCACGTGTACTGCTCGGGGCGCGGATCGAGCGTGCGGAAGACATCCACGTAGCCGACCTCGTCGAACAGCTTGGTCAGCCACGCGCGCTCTTCGGGCAGGCAGCCGGAGTTCTTCTGGTTGCCCTTCCAGTTCTTGATGTCGATTTCCTTGTGGACGATGTTGACGTCGCCGCACAGCACGACCTCGCGGCCCTTTTCGTGGCGCAGGTCGACAAGGTGCTGCATGAACAAGTCCATGAAGCGGAACTTGGCCTGCTGGCGCTCTTCGCCGCTGGAGCCCGAGGGCACATAGACCGAGATGATCGACAGCTTGCCGTAGCGGGCCTCGACGTAACGGCCTTCGGCGTCGAACTCGCCACCGTCAAAGCCGATGATTACGTCGTCCGGCTTGTGGCGTGTGTAGAGACCGGCACCGCTGTAGCCCTTCTTGACGGCATGCTGGAACACGCCGTGGTAGCCGTGCGGCGCCAGGAATTCGGGCGTCATGTCGTCTTGTGCACACTTGAGTTCCTGCACGCAGACGAAATCGGCATCCTGCTTGCCCATCCACTCGAAGAAGCCCTTGCTGGCGGCGGAGCGGACGCCGTTGAGGTTGGCGGAAATGATGCGTAACATGGCGGGACTTTTTTGCAGACCAGAGAAAAAAGATGAGCCAAAACAGCGAGTTGCGCCAATCCTTCATCCGCTTTGCGGTGCAAGCCGGCGTGCTGTCGTTCGGGGAATTCGTGACCAAGGCGGGGCGGACATCGCCCTATTTCTTCAACGCCGGCAAGTTCAATGACGGCGCGCTGCTGGGCCAAGTCGCGCAATTCTATGCGAAAACCCTGCTGGACTCGGGTGTCGAGTTCGACATGCTGTTTGGGCCGGCCTACAAGGGGATCACGCTGGCGTCGGCCACCGCAGTCGCGCTGGCGGGCCTGGGCCGCAATGTGGGTTTTGCGTACAACCGCAAGGAAGCCAAGGACCACGGCGAAGGCGGCAGCCTGGTCGGCGCGAAGCTGCAGGGGCGCGTGGTGATCGTCGATGACGTGATCTCTGCCGGCACCTCGGTGCGCGAGTCGGTTGAGCTGATTCGCGCTGCCGGTGCGACGCCGGCCGCCGTGCTGATCCTGATGGATCGGATGGAGCGCAGCGGCAACGCAGTGGATATCGGCGAGCGCTCTGCGGTGCAGGAAGTGCAGGCTCAGTACGGGATGCCGGTTGTGTCGATTGCCAATCTGGATGACCTGCTGGGATACCTGGATGGAGCGGGTGATCCCGCGTTGGCTGGCTATCGGGACAAGGCCGCCGCCTACCGTGACAAGTACGGCGTCAGCGCGATCTGACCTGTTCTGGAGTTGAAGTCACGGCGCCCCGGCGGACGGTATCTGCCGGGGTTTGTTTTTTTGGCGGGGGCACCATCGGTTTGACGCCCGGCCGCCTTATTCCACCTTCAAGCCATTGAAAGCCGGGTTCCCTGCCGGATACTCCGGCTTCAATCGCTCCATCACACCAAGCAGGATCTCAGCCACCATCAGGCTCCGATGCGACTTCGAGTTCGCCGGGATGATGTGCCACGGTGCGTGCGGAGTGGCGGTGGCGTTGATGGCCTCTTCGTAGGCCGTCATGTACGCCTCCCAGTGACCGCGCTCCTCGATGTCGGCCATGCCGAGCTTCCAGTGCTTGTGCGGATCGTCGACACGCTCCTGCAGGCGGTCGCGCTGCTCGTCCTTGGAGATGTGCAGAAAGCACTTGATGAGGGTGGTACCGGTTTCCGCCAGCATCCGTTCGAATGCATTGATATGTGCGTAGCGGCGCTTGCACTCGGCCGCGTCGATGTCGTCGTGCACGCGGGTGACGAGCACGTCTTCGTAATGGCTGCGATTGAAGATCACGATCTCACCGGCGCCGGGTACCTGAGCGTGTACGCGCCACAGAAAATCATGCGCCAGCTCCAGCGGCGTCGGCGTCTTGAACCCGACCACCCGCAGGCCCAGCGGATCGAGCGCGCGGAACACCGTGCGCACGGTTCCGTCCTTGCCTGCGGTGTCCATCCCCTGCAGCACCACCAGGAGCTTGCGCCGATGCTCGGCATAGAAGATGTCCTGCAGCGTCTCGATGCGCGCCGACAGGGCGGCCAGGCGCTCCAGATCGCTCGCCTTGCTGCCGGTGGTGCATGGCTTGGCGGCCGGATCGAACTTGGCGATCCTGAACTTGGTGCTGCCGTCGAAATACCACTCGTCTAGCGCAGACTTGCCGTTGGATGCCACGAGCCCTCCTTCCTGTGGTGCTGAGCGGGGGCACACAGCCCACGCGTTGGTCAATGCGTCGCCGTCAGCGTCAGCGCATCCAGATCCAGGGTACCTTCGAAGACGGTCGTGGCCGGGCCGGTCATCAAGACCGGCTCACCCACGCCTGCCCAGGCGATGGTCAGATCGCCGCCATGCGTGGCCACCTTGACGGGCGAATCCAGCAGACACCGCCGGATGCCGGCCACCACGGCAGCGCAAGCTCCCGTCCCACAGGCAAGCGTCTCGCCAGCACCGCGTTCATACACGCGCAGCCGGATCGCGTGGCGATCGACGACCTGCATGAAGCCGGCATTCACACGCCGCGGGAACACCGTATGTGACTCGATCAGCGGGCCGTCTTCCAGCACGGGGAAAGCCTCGGTGTCGTCCACCACCTGCACGGCGTGCGGATTGCCCATCGACACGGTGGAGACCCATGCCGTACGGCCGTTGATCTGCAGCGCGTGCTGCGTGTCGTCGCCTTCGACGCGGGTGGGCAGGCCGTCGGGCAGGAACGGCAGGCGCGCGGCCTCGAACACGGGCGCGCCCATGTCGACTGTGACTTGGCCGTCGTCCTGCATCGTGAGCGTGGCAATGCCATTCATGACTTCCACGCGCACGGTGCGCTTGGTCGTCAGACCGCGGTCGGTGACGAACTTGACGAAGCAGCGCGCGCCGTTGCCGCAGTGCTCCACCTCGCTGCCGTCATGGTTGAAGATGCGGTAGCGGAAATCGACGTCGGGGCGCGTCGAGCGTTCGACCAGCAGCAGTTGATCCGCGCCCACGCCGAAGTGGCGATCGGCAATGGCACGCCATTGCTCGGGCGTGAAATCGATCGGGGTCTGGATGCCGTCGAGCACGACAAAGTCGTTGCCCGCGCCATGCATCTTGGTGAAGTGCAGTTTCACGGTGGCAGGCCGCGCGTTGGCGGCGAGAGAAGCTCGGAAAGCACTCATTGTAGAGCGAGCGGTGCCGGCCCGCCCCACCCGTCAATAGAGACCGGGCAAGCCTTCCGGGCGATGCTTGAAGCGCTTGTGCACCCAGTAATACTCGCTGATGCGCGGACGGATCGCGTCTTCAAAGAAGGCGTTCATGCGGCGCGTGTCGGCGGTAAGGTCGCCGGTGGGGTAGTTCTCCCACGCCGGCAGGATGCGCAGCGCGTAGCCCTCGTAATTGGGCAGGATCTCGGTGTACATCGGGATGACCTTGGCGCCCGTCATCGACGCCATGCGCGGAATGGCATTGAGCGTCAGCGCCGGCACACCGAAGAACGGCACGAACTCCGAGTCGCGCTCGCCGAAATCCATGTCGGAAATCAGCTGCAGCGCCTCGCCGCGCTTGATGGTGCGCATGATCTGGCGGATGTTTTCATTGCGCGACACCATGGTCGCGCCAAAGCGGCTGCGCAGCGCCTTGATCGCATCGTCCAGCACCGGATTGGCCATGCGCGTGTACAGCGAACAGCCAGCGTTGCCGACGTGCTTGCGCAGGTAGTCCGTCAGCGCCAGCGCGCCGATTTCCACGCCCGACAGGTGCAGCGTGACGAGGATGTGCGGCTTGCCATGCAATGCCGGCAGATTGGCCTGATCGTCGATCCTGACCACGCGGTTCAGGCGCTTCTCCGAAGCAAACCACGCGAACGAGCGCTCGGCAAAGCTGCGGAACACCTTGCGGAATACCTCATGCGCAATGGCCTCGCGCTCGGCGTCGGACTTCTCGGGGAAGCACGCCTTGAGGTTGGCCAGCACCACGCGGCGGCGGCTGTTCGGAATGCGGTACAGCAGCCCGCCCAGTCCCTCGCCGAAGCGCGCGACGAAGCCGTAGGGGAAAAAGGACAGCAGCCGCAGAAAGCCGAGTCCGAGGTAGGCAGAAAATCGTTCCATAAAGTCCAGCGTCAGGCTCCAGCGGGCGGGGCAACCGCGCCCTCGGGATGCTTGTAACGGTTGTAGCCCCACAGATATTGCGTGGGGGCCAGGGCAATCAATTGTTCGATGTCGGCGTTGATCCGGCCGGCGGCGGCGGCCACGTCCCCGGGCAACGTTTCAATCACGCGCATGTGGGCACGATAGCCGCGACCGCGCGGCAGGCGCTCGCCAAACATCAGCACGATCGGTGCGCCGGTCAGGCGATGCAGCCGGTGCACCAGCGTCATCGTATAGGCGGGCTTGCCGAAGAACGGCGCCCACACGCCCTCGCCGGCGGTGGGCGTCTGGTCGGGCAGGATACCGACGGCCTCGCCGCGCTTGAGCGCGCGCACCACCATCCGCACACCGCGCGGATCGGCCGGCGCCATGTGCATGTTCGGCCGCGTGCGCATGGCCTCGATCCAGTTGCGCAGCCGCGCCTGATGCGGCGGCTTGAACATCGCCGTGATCGGGCGGCGCTGGGCATAGGCCTGCGGCAGCACCTCGAAGCAGCCCAGGTGCGGGGTCAGGAAAATGATGCCGCGGCCGTTCTCGAGCAGGCGTTCGTACGTCGGCCAGCAGTCGTCCAGCAGGCCGGGGGCGATCTTCAAGGCATTCTTGCGCACCCAGAAGTACGGCATCTCGAAGACCATGCGGCCGGCGGAACGGGCTGCCTCGTCGAGCATGGCGGGGGTGACGTCCGGATAGGCGTGGCGGAAGTTGGCGATGAGCCGGTCGTGATAGCGGCCCGGCACCTTCGCGGCCAGCGCCCCCAACCAGCCGCCCAGCGCCTGCAGCCACGCAAGGGGCCAGCGTGAAAACAGCCAGAACAGGAAGGTCATGCGTGCTTGCGCAGCCGTATGTGTTGGTCGCGGTCGACAGGGGAACAGGGTCTTGACAGGCCGTGCTGCACCCCCGAAAAGTGCCGCGTATAATAGCGCGATTCGCCGAGTTAACTGACAACTTGCGGGGCGAATCCTTGTCCGGCCACAAACCTGGGCAAGGTTGCTAAATACCGCTAAAGCGTCGCCGGCCGTGGCACAAACGGATTGGCAACGTGATAGCCAATCTGGAGCTAACAGCCGTGTCAAACGACTTCCTCTTCACCTCGGAGTCGGTCTCCGAGGGCCATCCCGACAAGGTCGCCGACCAGATTTCCGACGCCATCCTCGACGCCATCCTGACCGAGGACAAATACGCGCGCGTCGCGGCAGAAACGCTGTGCAACACCGGCCTGGTGGTGCTCGCCGGTGAAATCACCACGACGGCCAACGTCGACTACATCCACGTTGCGCGCGAAACCATCAAGCGCATCGGCTACGACAATACCGAATACGGCATCGACTACAAGGGCTGTGCCGTTCTCGTCGCTTACGACAAGCAATCGCCGGACATCGCCCAGGGCGTCGACCGCGCGTCGGACGACTACCTGAATCAGGGCGCCGGCGACCAGGGCCTGATGTTCGGCTACGCGTGCGATGAAACGCCCGAGCTGATGCCCTTCCCGATCTACTACGCGCACCGCCTGGTCGAGCGCCAGTCGCAACTGCGCCGCGACGGCCGTCTGCCCTGGCTGCGCCCGGACGCCAAGTCGCAGGTGACGGTGCGTTATGTGGACGGCAAGCCGCACAGCGTCGATACCGTGGTGCTGTCCACCCAGCACGCGCCGGAGATGTCGCAAGAGGCCATCCGCGAAGCCGTGATCGAAGAGATCATCAAGCCGGTTCTCCCGTCGCACATGCTGGCTGACACCAAGTACCTGGTGAACCCGACCGGCCGCTTCGTCATCGGCGGCCCGCAAGGCGACTGCGGCCTGACCGGCCGCAAGATCATCGTCGACACGTACGGTGGCGCGGCCCCGCACGGCGGCGGCGCGTTCTCGGGCAAGGACCCGTCGAAGGTCGACCGCTCGGCGGCCTATGCCGCGCGCTACGTGGCCAAGAACGTGGTGGCCGCCGGCCTGGCGCGCCAGTGCCAGGTGCAGGTGAGCTACGCGATTGGCGTGGCACGCCCGATCAACATCACGGTGTACACGGAAGGCACGGGCGTGATCCCGGACGAGCAGATCGCCAAGCTCGTGCAGGAGCATTTCGACCTGCGCCCGAAGGGCATCGTGCAGATGCTGGACCTGCTGCGCCCGATCTACGAAAAGACCGCCGCGTACGGCCACTTCGGCCGCGAAGAGCCGGAGTTCAGCTGGGAAGCCACCGACAAGGCCCTGCTGCTGCGCGAAGCGGCAGGCCTGGCCGGCGAGCCAACCAAGGCGTTCGCCTGAACCTGCGCTGCCGCACGGAAGAAACCGCCCCTCGGGGCGGTTTTTTTATGCCATCGAGCCATTGCGATCAGGCACGCGCGCCAGTGCCCCGGTACCGTATCGCCACCCGGGAGCCCAGCTTGACCCACGCCACCGCCACAGATCGCTACCTCGCCCGCATGCGCGCCGTGCTCGCGCACATCGACGCGCATCTCGACAGGGCGCTCGATGTGGCGTGGCGGGCCGAGGTAGCCGCGTTTTCGAAGTCCCACTTTCATCGGCAGTTCGCGCTGCTGTTCGGCATGAACGCCGGGCGCCATGTGCAGCTGTTGCGTTTGAAAGGCGCGGCGTGCCAACGTCCGGGTACACCACGGCACCCAACCCGTTGGCCAGCCTTTGCGCCCCCGATTGGAGCTGAGATGGCCGACATGGGGGCGCCACGCGGTTATGTCACAGCGTGATAGAATCCGCGCCACATTTTTTTGACTTTGGTGAAGCCTGGTCCGGGCAATCGCCGTCCGTCGACCATGTCCGCCTCACCGCTCCAACGCTCCGCCCTGCGCCGCTGGCTCCACAGCTTCGTCCCCGCTCCCGTCACGGTCCGCTGGCGCGAGCGTGTCCGCTCGGCTGTCGGCGCGCTCGTCGGCATCCTCTTTACGGGCACGATCATGAAGATGGTGCCGGGCGCGTCGACGCTGATTCCGCTGCTGGTGGCACCCATGGGCGCGTCCGCCGTGCTGCTGTTTGCCGTGCCAGCCAGTCCACTGGCGCAGCCGTGGTCGATCATCGGCGGCAACCTGGTGGCGGCCACGGTGGGCGTGACCTTCGCGCTATTGGTGGACGACCCCGTCATCGCCTCCGCGCTGGCGATTTCCGCCGCCATCGCAGGCATGTTTGCGCTGCGCTGCGTGCACCCGCCCTCGGGCGCGGTGGCCCTCACCGCCGTGATCGGCGGCCCCGCCGTGCATGCACTCGGGTATCGCTTCGTCTGCGAGCCGATCCTGATCCAGTCGGCGCTGCTGCTGGTGGGCGCGCTGGTCTACCACGCCGCCACGGGCCATCGCTACCCGCACGCCCAGCGGCTGCCTGCTGCCGAGCGGACGCCCGCCACCGCGGGCTTCACCCGCGCCGACATCGTCGCCGCGCTGCGCCGCCAGAGCGAGCTGCTCGACATCGACCCCGAAGACATCGAGGCCGTGCTGCGCGAGATGCAGCTCCAGGCCTACACGCGCACGTTCCAGGCGCTCACCTGCGCCGACATCATGTCGCAGCCGGTGGTTGCCGCCACACCCGGCACGTCGATACCGCGTGCGCTGCAACTGCTGCGCCAGCACAGCATCAAGGCGTTGCCCGTGATCGACGGAGGACAACGCGTGATCGGCATCGTCACGCGTGCCGACCTGCTGGGCCTGAGCCCGCGTGACCTGCGGCAGACGCTGCGTCACTGGTTCAGCATCGGCACCCTCACGCCGCCGCGCGTGGCCGACCACATGAAGACGCACGTGCAGACCATTCCGGCCAGCGCGCCCATGTCGGAGCTGGTGCCGCTGTTTGCCAGCGCGGGACACCACCACATCCCCGTGATCGATACCGCCAGCCGGCTGGTCGGCATCATCACCGAGTCGGATCTGGTGGGCGGGCTGTATCGCCAGGCCAACATCGAGCCACGGGTGGCCTGAGCCGCGCGCGCCATCAAGCCGCGTCGATCGGCAAGGCGCGGAATACGTCAAGCTGCTCCGCAGCCGCCGCATACGCCACCAGCCGCGGATAGTCCGCCGCCGGCACGCGGTCGGGCACCATCAACTGGATGAAGCCCCACGCCACGGCCACCGTCACGCCAGCCTGCGTCAGTTCGCTTGCCGTCACCGGCAGCGGGGTCGCTTTCCATTCGGCCTCCAGCGCCTCCACTGCGGCCAGCAGCTGGCTGTGCACGCGCTCCACCCACGGGGCGTGCACCTTCTCGGTCGGGCGCAGCTTGTGTTCGTAGACGATCTGCACCGCCTTCTCGCAGGCGGCCAATGCCAGGCCGATCACACGCAGCGCATGCTGGCGCGCGGCAATCGGGGCCGGCATCAGGCTGCGCCCGGCCAGCGCCTCGGCGTAATCGATGATGAGCGTCGAATCGATCAGCACCGTGCCGTCGTCGCAGACCAGCGTGGGCGCCTTCACCACGGGGTTGATGGCGCGGAACTGCTCGAAATGCCGGAAGACCGAGACCGACGCGTGCTCGAACGGCAGCCCGAGCAGCTTGAGCGAAATGGCCGTGCGACGCACGTAGGGGGAATCAAGCATGCCGATCAGCTTCATGGAATCTCCTGCGGGTTGAGCTGGTGGGTGGGAAGACAGACGCCACATGATAAGCAGCCCGGGTGGCACGGTTAAGCGGTTTCCATCCAAAATCGGGGGCTTGCGCCGATGAATCATCGGCCACATTGCAACAGCTAACGGAAGCCCGATGACACTGGACAACAAGGATTGGCTCATCCTCGAAGCCCTGCAGACCGATGCCAGACAGAGTCTGGCTGCGCTGGGCAAGCGCATCGGCCTGTCGCAGCCGGCGATGAGCGAACGCGTGCGCAAGCTGGAAGACGCCGGCGTCATCGAAGGCTACGGCGCGCGCGTCAACCTGCGCAGCGTCGGCGTCGGGCTGCAGGCCTACATCCACATCGAGACGACCCACGCGCATATCCGCCCATACCTGAAGCTGTTTGAAAACATGCCCGAGGTGCTGGAAGCCAGCCGCGTGACGGGTCAGCACTGCTTTATCGTGCGCTGCGCGCTTGCCGAGCCGGCCGACCTCGAACGCGTGGTGGACAGTCTTGCCGTACACGGTGCGGTGACGACCTCGCTGGTGCTCTCCGCGCCTGTGGCCAAGGCGGTGACGATTGGCGCGGCCAAGGCGCAACGCCATCGCAAACCCGCCCGCTAGCGCCGCACGCCCACCGCGCGGTTGCCTTGCCCTGGGCACGTTTCATGCGGTGACGCGCACGGCACCAACACCGTCGCGCTGTCACAAACGTGGCCAGCCGTCCGTCTGGGGAATACATTCCCCAGGCAACCCACGCGCACGGCCCCACGTCATGACCACACCGCCCCGTACCCACACCGCTGGCACCACAGGCATCACCCGCGCCACCGGCATGCAGGACACCGCGTTCACCGCCGCGCGCCCGCGCCTGTTTGCGATCGCCTACCGCATGCTCGGCTCCCGCGCAGATGCCGAAGACGTGCTGCAAGACGCATGGATGCGCTGGCACCAGACCGACCCGTCGACACTGCAATCGGCCGAAGCGTGGCTGGTGACGGTGGTCACGCGCCTGTCGATCGACCGCCTGCGCGCGGCCAAGACCGAGCGCGAAGCCTATGTCGGCTGGTGGCTGCCCGAACCCCTGGTCGAGCCCGAAGCGGATACGCCCACACCCGAGAAGGCCGTGGAGCTGGCGGGCGACCTGTCGATGGCGCTGCTGTGGGTGCTGGAACGCCTGTCGCCCGAAGAGCGCGCCGCGTTTCTCATGCGGCAGGTGTTCGACCAGGACTACGCCGAGATTGCCGCGCTGCTCGGCAAGACCGAGGCCGCGTGCCGGCAGATGGTGCATCGCGCGTCCGACCGCGTGCAGCAGGAGCGCCCACGCTTCGATGTCTCGCACGATGCGCACCGCGACCTGCTCGCACGCTTTGCCGAGGCCTCGCGCACGGGCCAGCGCGACGCCATCCGCGCGCTCCTGGCCGACGACGCGCAGCTCGTGGGCGACGGCGGCGGCAAGGTGCCCTCCTTCACGCGCATCATCCAGAACGCCGAGCAGATCACCAAGATCTACTGCGAGCTCGTGCAGCACATGGGCGATGAGGTGCGCTACGTGCCTGCCCAAGTCAATGGCGAGCCGGGCCTGCTGCGCTATGTGGACGGCCAGCTGGAATCTGCGCAGTCGTTCGTGATCGAGAACGGACGCATCGTCGCCATCTACGTGGTGCGCAACCCGGACAAGCTGGCGCACATCCACATCGGCGCATAAGCGCGGCAGAAAACATTCTGCCGGGCTGTCACAACGTGGCTGCGCCGCGCGTCTTGAGGATAGGGAGCCGCGCACTGCACGGCGGCTCCGGCATGCCACCCACCTCAAGGAGCCCCTCATGTCGCACGCGCCCCGCATTGCCTATTACCAACTCGCGCCCAAGGCCTTCAACGGCCTGCTGAACCTGTCGAACGCGCTGCGCAAGGATCTGCTCGGCGCCCGCCTGGTCGACCTCGTGCTGCTGCGCGTCTCGCAGATCAACGGCTGCGCGTTCTGCATCGACATGCACTGGCGCGACCTCATCAAGCTGGGCGAAGACCCGCGTCACCTGAACGCCGTGGCCGGCTGGCGCGAAGCGCCGTTCTTTACCGAGCGCGAGCGTGCCGCGCTGCGTTGGGCCGAGCTGGTCAGCGACACGCCGCACAGCGACGCGAGCGACGCGGAATTCGCCAGGCTGCGCGAGCACTTCAGCGACGAGGAGATCGCTGAACTGAGCTTCGTCATCGTCGTCATCAACAGCTGGAACCTGCTGAACGTCAGCCTGCGCAACCCGGTGCCGATCAAGGTGCCGGCCGCCGAGGCCGCATAAGACATATCCGGCACATCCAGCACATCGGGTACATCCGGCGCGCGGCAACCGCGTCGCCAACCGCTGCAGACTGCACCATGCAAGGCGCTCCTGGAGCGCCTTTCTTCGCCATGTCGCGGCGTGGCATGAAGCGGCGCGCGCTGCATGTCTGCATCCGACAAGCCGATGGCACTGTCGGTCAATTGGCCTATGTCGCCGTGTGGGTATGGGTTTCTATCCTTTGGGAAAACGCGAGCCGAAGCTCGCCAATCCAGAACGAGGGGAAGCCATGGCCGAGCTGTCTATCGCCACCGCGCAACGCACCAGCGGCGCTCAGTTGCAACCGGCACCGGCCCCCACCCCTCATGCGCTTTCCGCGCATCGGCGTGCGGTTGGCCTGCATGGCGCCGCACTCGTGATGGCCGCCTCGCTTTCGCTGGGGCTCACGGCCTGCGGCGGCGGCGACGATGCCGGCACGGGCGCGACACCGCCCACCTCCAACACCACGCCGGCCCCGACACCGTCTCCTTCACCGACACCGACGCCAACGCCCGCTCCGTCGCCCGCACCGGCTCCCGCGCCTGCCCCCGCACCCACGTACACGATTGGCGGCACGGTGAGCGGACTGAGCACGGGCACCTCCGTCACGCTGCTGAACAACGGCGGCGATGCCGTCACCGTCAATGCGGATGGCAGCTTCCAGTTTGCGACGGCGCTGGCGCAAGGTGCCGCCTATGCGGCCACCGTAGGCACGCGGCCCGCCGGGGAGAACTGCACTGTCACCAACGGCAGCGGCACGGTCGGCACCGCCAACGTGACCAACATTGCCGTCACCTGTGCGCCGCGTCCGCTGTTTGCGTATGCCGTCAATTCCAACGACGGTACCGTCTCGGCCTTCACGCTGGACCTGACCACCGGCATGCCCACGGCCATCGGCGCGACGCCGGTGCAGGTCGGGCAAGGGCCACTGTCGCTCACCGCAGACCCGGCGGGCAAGTATGTGTACGTGGCCAATGCAGCGGACAGCACCATCACCACGCTGGCCATCAACGCCGACACCGGCTTGCTGAGCGTGGTCGGCGCGCCCACCGCTACCGGCATCCAGCCCTACAGCATTGCGCGCACGCCCAGCGGCACGTTTGCGTACACGGCCAACTTTGGCGACAACACGCTATCGGCTTTCTCGGTGGATACGGGCACCGGTGCGCTCACGGCGCTCGCGCCCATCACAGCGGGCAACAACCCGTACACCGTCGTCGTCAATAGCACGGGCACCGTCGCCTACGTGGTCAACGCCGACACCGCCAACACCAACGGCACCGTCATGGCGTTTGCCATCAACGGCACCACGGGCGGCCTCACGCAGGTGGGCAGCACGATCACCGCCGGCAGCGTGCCGCAATTCATCGCCCTCACGCCCAATGGCAGCTTTGCCTACGTCGCCAACTCCGGAGACAACACGCTGGGCGTGTACAGCATCGGCACCAATGGCGCGCTCACGGCATCGGGCACGCCCGTGTCAACCGGCACCGGCAGCAACCCCTACTCCATCGCGATCTCGCCGTCGGGCACCTTCCTGTACGAAGCCAACGTGCTCGCCAACAACGTGAACGTGTTCGCCATCAACCCGGCCAACGGTGCGCTCACGCTGGTGCAGACGGTCACCACGGGCGCCGACCCCGTCACGATCCTGATCAACCCCGCCGGCACGTTCGCCTACGTGGTGAACGCCGTGGACAACACCGTCACCGCGTACAGCATGGACGCCACCACCGGCAAGCTGACCGCCGTGCCCAGCGGATCGGCCGCCACCGGCAACATCCCGCGCGGCATGGCGATCGTGGCCGTGCCGTAACGCCGGGAGGCAGGGCCGATTGCCCGGACGCATAAAAAAGCCCCTCGCCATGGCGAGGGGCTTTTTTATGCAGGCCGACAGCGCAGGCAACGCCCACGCCGTCAGCGCATGTCACACATCAATGGCGGACGTCGACTTCACCTTGCGGCGCAGCTCGTATTTCTGGATCTTGCCCGTGGACGTCTTGGGCAGCGGCCCGAAGAACACCGCCTTGGGCACCTTGAAGCCCGCGAGCAGCGTCTTGCAGTGGGCGATGAGGTCTTCTGCGGTGGCGGTGGCGCCGTCCTTGAGTTCAACGAAGGCGCAGGGCGTTTCGCCCCACTTCGCATCCGGCTGGGCGACCACGGCGGCGGCCAGCACGGCGGGGTGCCGATACAGCGCGTCTTCCACCTCCACGCTGGAGATGTTCTCGCCGCCGGAGATGATGATGTCCTTGCTGCGGTCCTTGATCTTGATGTAGCCGTCGGGCATGCAGACGCCCAGATCGCCGGTGTGGAACCAGCCGCCGGCAAACGCCTCGCGCGTGGCCTTCTCGTTCTTGAGGTAGCCCTTCATGCAGATGTTGCCGCGGAACATGATTTCGCCAATGGTTTCGCCATCGGCCGGCACGGGCTGCATGGTCTCGGGGTCGAGCACCGCCACCTGCGATTGCAGGTGATACCGCACGCCCTGGCGCGCCTTCATGGTGGCGCGGTCGTGCTCGGGCAGCGTGCGCCATGCGTCCTGCTCGGCACAGACGGCGGCGGGGCCGTACACCTCGGTCAGGCCGTAGACGTGCGTCAGCTCAAAGCCCATGGCTTCCATCTGCGCCAGCACGGCGGCGGGCGGCGGCGCACCGGCCACCATGCCGCGCACCGGCCCGCGCAGGCCCTCGCGCCACGATGGCGGCGCGTTCACCAGCGCGGTGTGCACGATGGGCGCGGCGCAGTAGTGCGTCACGCCCTCGTCGCGCATGAGGTCGAACACCAGCTTCGGCTCGAACTTGCGCAGGCAGACATTCACGCCTGCGCGCGCCGCGATCGTCCACGGGAAGCACCAGCCGTTGCAGTGGAACATCGGCAGCGTCCAGAGATAGACCGGATGCTTGGGCAGATCCCACTCCAGGATGTTGGACACCGCATTGATGGTCGCGCCGCGATGGTGGTAGACCACGCCCTTCGGGTCGCCCGTGGTGCCCGAGGTGTAGTTGAGCGCAATCGCATCCCACTCGTCAGCCGGCATCTGCCAGGCGTAGTGCGGGTCGCCCGAGGCCAGGAAGGATTCGTAATCGGTGTCGCCAAACGGCTCGGCCTGCGGGCCCAGGGCGTCGTGCACGGCAATCACCTTCAGGCCGGGAATCTCCAGCGCCATCTGGCGGGCCACGTCGGCAAACTCGGTGTCGGCCAGCAGCACGCGGGCCTCGCCATGGCGCAGCATGAAGACCAGGTTGGCGGCGTCCAGGCGGATGTTCAGCGCGTTGAGCACGCCGCCCGCCATCGGCACCCCGAAATGGGCCTCCACCATGGCCGGCGTATTGGGCAGCAGCGCCGCCACCGTGTCGCCCCGGCCCACGCCGGCCAGCGACAGCGCGCTCGCCAGCCGGCGCGCGCGGGTGTAGGTGTCGCGCCAGTTCTGGCGCACCGGGCCATGCACGATGGCCAGGCGGTCGCCGTAGACCTCCGCCGCACGGACCAGGAACTCAATGGGGCTGAGCGGAACGAAGTTGGCCGCGTTGCGGGCCAGGCCGCTTTCAAAATCGGTGGGCATTGCTGTGTCTCCGTGCGTCGGGCGCTGTCGCTTTTTATTACGCAAAGCTATCATCGGGCAGCTCCCGCACTCTGTCACCTGGATGACAAACCGCCCGCCAACCCGCGCCACACCAAGGCTGACGGGTTTCTTACAATGCGGCGGCAGAGCCCCACGCGCCCGTTCCACCATTTGATTGTGTGCCCGCCCTTGCCATGACCACACCCAGCGCCCTGACGCCCGCCACGCAGTTGCCAGGCCACGCGTGGTTTACCGCGCTGGCGCCCGAACACCAGGCGCTGGCCGCCCGCGAAACCCTGCTGCAGGCGTTTGAGCCCGGCGCGTTCATCGCCCGGCGCGGCGAGCCCTCGCGCTACTGGATCGGCGTCGACAGCGGGCTCATCAAGCTGGCGGTGTACACGTCGGATGGGCGCGGCTGCACGTTCTCGGGCGTGCCCGCCGGCGGCTGGTGCGGCGAAGGCAGCGTCATCAAGCGCGAAGACCGCCGCTATGACGTGATTGCCGTGCGCGCCTCGCACGTGCTGCTGGTGCCCGAGCCGGTGTTCAACACGCTGCTGGCGCAAAGCCTGCCGTTTGCCAGCTTTGTGGTGCGCCAGCTGAACGAACGCATGGGCCAGTTCATTGCCACCGTGCAGAACGACCGCCTGCTGAGCGCCGATGCGCGCGTGGCGCAAGCGATTGCGCAGTTGTTTCACCCCGCCCTGTATCCACGCACGAGCGCTGTGCTGGAGCTGTCACAGGAAGAGATCGGGCTGCTGACGGGGCTGTCGCGCCAGCGCGTGAACCGCGCACTGCAGCGGCTGGCCGAAGGCGGCATGATCACGCAGTCGTACCAGACCATTCGCGTGACCGACCTGGAGCGGCTGCGGCTGTTCGGGTTGTCCGAGCTGTAAGCGGCGCGGGCGGGGCCTGCCGCACACTGTCACCCGAGCGACATTGCCCTTGTTGCGGGTAGACATAGAATCCTGCGACAGTAGCGCGCCTTGTCGCTTGTCTGCCTGCTTGCCCGTCGCGTTTCCACCTCATGCCACTCACCAGCCGCGCCCACGTCCGACTCTTGCGCCTGCGCTTTCCGTTTGCGGTGAGCGTGCAGGCCGAGCAGGGCACCGCCTGCCTGCGCGATGCCAACGGCCGCCGCGAGGTGCGCCCGGGAGACCCGTTTGTGGTGCCCGCCTTCGCGCATTTCGGGTGCGAGATCCCGGGTACCGTGTGGCAGCCGTGCGCCATCACCTTCAAGGCCGTGCCCGACGCGGGCTGCCCGCGCATGGCCGCCATCCAGCATGACAAACCCTGGGCCCGCGCACTGGCCACGCTGGTGTTTGAACACCCGGCGCAGGCGTGGAACGCAGCGCTGCTGAGCGAGTGCTGGCAAGCCTGCCCGCGTCAGGTGCGCGCGCGCCTGTTTGCCGAAGGTGAAGCGCTGCATGCGCTGGTGCGCGAACAGCGCGCCGCCTGGGCGCTGTACCGGCTGGCCGCGCTGGACGCCGACGATGCGGCCCAAACGGAAGCGATGCAGGCGCTCGCCCGGCGGGCCGGCCTGCGAACCGTGCGCACATTGAATGAAACCTGCGCCAGCCTGTTCGGCGTCGAACTCAACGCCTTGGCAGCGACAAACGCAGAAGCCTTGCGGGCGACAGGGCATGCCAGCCCGGCGGCCTGGGCCAGTTGGCACTCACCGTCTGCCTTGGCGGTGTAGGCGATGGACTACCACCGCACGCGCAGCGGCTGCGGCATCCAACTGTTCTGGATGGACCAAATCGACCACGGTAGGAGATCGACCAGCTCGTCAACCGTCCTGCGATGCACCTTCAGGTGCCGAGCACCGTCCTGAGCGGCACGGCGCTCCAACAGCCCTTCGCGCATCAGGAACGTCTCGCGCAGCGCCTCGATGGAGGTGTTCTTCACCTGGGCCCAACGCTGAATAACGGCTCGCAGCAAGCTGTCGGACAGCGCAAGCTCAGACTCGGTCGGCGCCGCTTCAGTGGGCATCAGCAGCGTGGACGGCGAGAGGCCGCACATCAGCTTGGACAGCAGCAGCAGCGGCTCCGTCAGCGCCCACTCGCCGCTGGCCAGAAAGCGCATCAGATGCACCGCGCGATGGTTGGCGGCCGCATCGACAAACTGTCCATCGCGCACCATGCCGAGCGACTCAAAGTAGTGCGGCAGAAACGGCCAGAGCAGCACCATACCGGCATCATCAACGCGGAAGACGTCATAGCCGGCGCTATCTTGGTGCGTCACGATCAATCCAGAATGAAATCCCGCTCCGCCTTGCCGTTGGCCAGGCTCGGCTGGCCCAGCAGGTCGCGCACGGCGTCCTCAATGGTGGCGGACATGGCGTTGAGGGCAAGGTCGTTGTCTTCGGTGCCGAAGGGCTCTTCAATTTGCGCCGCGATGGCCTCGTGCGCCATGAAGGTATAGGCCACGAACACCGCAAACACCGGCGTGAAATTGCCGATGCTCTCTACCAGCCCGAAGGGCAGCGCCGCGCAGAAGAAATACACCGTGCGGTGAATCATCACGGAGTACGCAAACGGCAGCGGCGTATTGGCAATGCGCTCACACCCGCCAATGAGGTTGGTCAGCTCGGTCAGGTTGCGATCAAACGCCAGCACGCCAACCGTATCCAGCGCGCCCGATTGCGCGCGGCGCTGCACCCACTCCCCCAACCACAGTACGAGGATGGTCGGCTGGTAGCGCGAGGCCATCACGCGATTGAGCAGCGGCGCGGGCAGGCGGGCGGCCAGATCTTTACGCGCATCGGTGCGGCGCAACTGGTGGCGCAGCGCATGCGGCAGCGCGCCCAGCACCTGCGTGAACTCATGCAGTTCGTCCGCAGGCACCGCATTGCGCGGCAGCGTCAGCGCCTGGCGCGTGAGCCCGCGTGCAACGTTGAGCAACTGGCCCCAGAGCTTGCGCGCCTCCCAATAGCGGTCGTAACTGGCGTTGTTGCGAAAACCCAGGAACACCGCCAGCGCAATACCCACCAGCGAGAACGGCGTCGTGCTCAGGTTGACGGTAATGGGCAGCCAATGCGCATGCACCGCCATGGCGGCCAGCGAGATCACGAAGATGAGGAACAGGCGCGGCAGAAGCTGCGGCAGCACCGAACCGCGCCATGCGAGCAGCATGCGGAACCAGTGCAGATGGGGGCGGACAACCATGGGGAGCGAAATGCTTTGGGGAAGGAGTGTGGCGAATTATGGCAGACGGCCCGTGTGCCGACTGACCTCCCCTGCATTTGCGTGCGGCATGCTGGCATTCCCGCCCGTCACGGGAACGCGTCAAACCGTTGTTATTGGCTGTAGCCACGCCGCTCGATGGCGGCTAGTACGTCCCACGTTTGCGGATCGACATCGCGGCCCCCGAGCGACATCGAAACGTACGCGTCGATCGCATCCACAAAGCCTTTGATGCTAACGAAGAGGCTTGCCGATTCTGGTGTGTCGATCAAAGGAGTAGACGTGCTCCCTTGGCTGTTCTGAACACCGGCCCACCAGCCTGCCAGGAAATTCTCTTTTGCCGTCGGCCAAGTGGACGGTCTCACCGCAGACAGCGCATTTGGCCGAGTAGCGCACCAGCCGCAGCACGCGATACGGCTCCTCGTCGGCGGGACGCTCTCGGGCTAGTTCAAGTTGAACATTCAGTTCAGTGAAGCCGACCATCACATCCGGCGCCATGATGAGGCGAAGGTCTGCCAAGTCGGAGAAGGGCTTCAGTATCGAATAGCCGCCCCAAGAGATCATCAGGGCGAACAGCATCCAGACAGCGACATCTTTAGCGGACGATGACACCCTCGGGTTGTTCAGGGCCAGCCAAGTCAGCAGCAGTGTGCCGCCGACGGCTAGGAGGACAACAACACCGAAAGCAATGAAGCCGGTGCGCCGCCAACCCTTTAAGGAAAATCCTTTCTTGAACAGCGGACGGGCCCAGAACGCCGGCTTCAAGGTGAGTTCTTGAACGTAGGTGACCTCCCCCGGCTGGGGCGTTACGACAGGGTTGTCGCTCTGAGGCAGAGATATGAACTCAATGCTGTATTCCGAGCTATTACCCGCCCCTCCTGCCCCCGGTGTCTTTTTTGGCCACGCGTAGATATTGGCGCCCGCTTGTCGTGCTACGTCTTGAATGCCCGTTCGGCGCTCCTCAAGAGATTGCTCCAGCGACTTCCAGACCTTCGACAGCCATCCGGTCGCGCCGTCCGGCCCCACTTTCTGCCCAACCAAGTCAGCGATATTTGCCGAGTTGTACTTGGCAATCGGGCGTCCGCTTTCGAGCCGATCCAACGACTCCTGCGCGAGAGCGCGAGCCACGGCGAGCGCTTTGGTCTCGCGATCGAACTGCTTGTGGAAGGCCAGGAAGGCTTTGAGCGCGGCGACCTGCTGTGCCCGCTCCTCCTCCAACCCGTTGATTTCAAAGCCGGAATTTCCCTGCACCAGTGTTTCGTTCATGGTTGGAGAGTGTTTTTTGCGCCCGGCCGCTCCTAGCCTGACCTCGTCATTCACACGGAGGTCGACATGTTGCAAGGAAATGGGCAATGGATGTTTCTGATTCTAGGGGTGCCGGTCTATGCACGGAATTTACCGTTTAGAAACATGACGGTATTTCATCCATACAACGAATCAGTGAGGACGATGGTCGAGCCAATCTGCCGGGGAAAGGGGCACTGGCGCGCCGAGTACAAAAGCTGGCTGATCTTTGACCAGTTTCGGGATGCCGTTCTTGAAGAGTTAGGGAGATTGGAACGCCAATAGCGCCGTTGTGACGGCGGGCGTACGAATTGCCTGGGGAGGTTCTCGAAAACCCTGGCATTCCCGCCCGTCACGGGAACGCATCAAACCGTTGTTATTGGCTGTAGCCACGCCGCTCGATGGCGGCTAGTACGTCCCACGTTTGCGGATCGACATCGCGGCCCCCGAGCGACATCGAAACGTACGCGTCGATCGCATCCACAAAGCCTTTGACGAAGACCGGCGGAAACGCCTGCGCAGAGAAGACCTGAAGCTGCTCGCGCAGCATGCCGGGGCGGCATTGGCCGTGGGTGCACATGGCCGTGCGTACGCGCTTGAGATAGGCCTGTGCTGCGAGTGCGCCGTTCAGGTAGACACGGTTTTTGGTGAGTCTGCCGGTGTCGGGTGACGTGGGCGTGGGGGTGGGTGGTGCGGGTGGAGATGGGTAGGACGCGGGGCGGTGCCCGCTTTTGACAGATGGCATGTCGGCCTCTCTAAGTAACAGTGGAGGCGCGCCATTCGTCGCCAGACGAAGGTGGCGGGCCTGACGGCGGGGCTGGCGAACCGGCCCTTAGAGAACGACCGGCAGACCCGAAGGTCTCCCCGCCCGGCCCGCCATAAACAACACAAGCGAGCAGGAGCGGACCATCGCTTGCGCGATAGCCTCTCTAAGAACTGCTATGCAGGTCGCCAAACCCGGCTGCCGTTGGTGCGGCAGCGGTGAGGATTATACGGAAGCGACCCGCAAAAACAGCCTGTCATGAGGCTCCAAAGAATTACGAACGGCCTGATGGCACTGGCCTAGTGACCCAGTGCGCGCCACTTGCAGTGCACCAGCGCGGGATAGAATGAGCACAAAAATTTACAGCCAATCCGGGGGGATTGCATGCTGCCTAATGAAGATGAGGACACCGTTCAGCACACGGCTGAAACGGCAACGGAGATTCCCGAGTTCGTCGTCGGGAAGGCCTACAACCGCAGAGAAGAAATCACAGGAAAGTTTGGCGGCAACGGCCAAAGCGGTATCGCGCCCTCGCGCCAGTCACCCGCCATCTTTCTGTTTACGGGGAACGGCGAGCCGCACGGTTATAAAGACAAGTTCGACGAGTTTGGTTACCTGTATTACGTTGGCGAGGGCCAGCTCGGCGATATGAAGATGATGAAGGGCAACCTCGCCATCGCGTCTCACGCGAAGGACGGGCGCGCGCTTCATGTGTTTCAGATGACGGGCAAGGGTAGGCCTTGCGTGTACCTGGGTGAGTTCGCTTGTGACTCGCACTTCATCAAACGAGATGCGGACCGCAATGGAAACGAACGCGATGTGATCGTGTTTCGACTGATGCCGGTATCAAACACGCTGCGCCGCGAACTAGACGATCTGCCCGATCAAGGCGATGACACCGCGACGAAGGTCGAGAGCGAACCGGCGGACTTGTCGACGTTGAGGCAAGCGGCGATTGATGCATGTCAGCCTAGCGGCCCGATCGCAGACCCGAAAGAGACTGTGCGAATTGCATACCAGCGTAGTGCCCGCGTTAAGCGATATGTCTTGGCGCGTGCGCAGGGCCACTGCGAGCTTTGCGAGGCGCCGGCACCGTTCAATCGCAAGAGCGACGGCACGCCGTATCTGGAACCGCATCACATCAACAGGCTTTCTGATGGCGGGCTGGACCACCCGAAGTACGTCGGCGCGATCTGCCCGACGTGTCACCGTCTGATCCACTTTGGCGAGAACGGCCAGCACCGAAACGACGAGCTGCGCGCGCGCATCGCGGCGAAGGAAGCGCCGTTTGCGGACGGAAACGCTTAATAACCTGCGCACTGCGCGATGTCATCGACTGTCTGAGGCTAGCGTTCCACCTTCAAACAGTGGAACGCCACGATCAAAGAGTCGCGCTTCAGCCTAAAACTGTGGAGTCCGCCCCTCTGGCGGTCGTGCTTCACCCTCAAACACTGACGCTTCACTGTATAAGGGTGGCGTTTGTCATCCTTAGACAGTGAAGCGTCACGGTCTGGGCCTCGCGCTCCACCTTCAGACACTGAACCGTCACGCTCCGAGAGTCAGGCTCGACTCTCTAACGCTCGAACTCGACCGTCCAAGAGTCGAACGTCACTCTCCAACACTGAAACGAAACAGGCGGCGGCCGAGCGGTTTCCTTCGGAACCGTCCGATCGAATTGTCAAATGTCGATGCTTGCATTGCTACCGAGACTGCGGCACGCCAATCTCGCCCGGTTGTGCCAACCGGCATAACGTCGCCAACCAACAAGGATTGCAATGTCACAAAACTTGATTTCGTTTCAACCGAGCCCCGCGGACCTGACGGCCATCGACGCCGCGCTTAAGACACTCGAAGAGAAGCTTGTTGGTCTGATCGACTTATCGACCGAACAACGCAGCACGCTCATGAAGATGGGCGACAAGTCGGAGGCGTTTTGCCGGAAGGCCGTGGAAGTGTTGGGCAACAACCCTGGCGTGCTGCCGGCCAACTTCAGCCTTGTAGAGTTGCGGCGCGACCTTGCTGGCTTTGACACGCTCCGGCCACGCTTGGTCCGCGTTGAAAAGCTCTACGAAAAGATGCGCGATTCGCAGCTGGCGCTGGGTAGCGATTTGATGACGGGTTCACTGGAAGGGTATGCCTTCCTGAAGGTAGCAGGTAAGGGAGAAGGGCTGGATACTGCTCGGCAGGCTTTGTCGGTTCGGTTTAGCCGGGGGCCGAGGAGGAAGATGGAGGAGGAGGCACAGTGATGTGACGGGTTGTTAATGGTTTGACCGCATAGATTCACTAATACCTTTTAAGAATATTTAAGGGTGTTGGTATCAAAATAAAAAACGCCGAGATAAATCTCGGCGTTTTTCGTTCGGCTTAACCAACCCTCAAACATCAATATTCCGTGCCACCAACGCATTGCTCTCAATGAAGTTTCGGCGCGGTTCCACGTCGTCGCCCATCAGCGTGGTGAAGATCTGGTCCGCGGCAATGGCGTCTTCAATCTGCACGCGCAGCAGGCGGCGCTGGGTGACGTCCATGGTGGTTTCCCACAGCTGCTCGGGGTTCATTTCGCCCAGGCCCTTGTAGCGCTGGCGGCTCACGCCGCGCTCGGCTTCGCTCAGCAGCCAGTTCATGGCGGCGTGGAAGTCGGTGACGTTCTGCTCGCGCAGCTTGTCGCCGGTGCCGCGGCGCACCTTGGCGCCTTCGCCAATCAGGCCCTGGAAGGTGTGGGCGGTCTGGGCCAGGGCGGTGTAGTCGGCGCCGGCCACGAAGTCGGCGTCGATGTGGCTCAGGCGCTGGTTGCCGTGCTGGCGGCGGACGACCATGACGCGGTATTTCTCGCTCTTTTCGTCGTACTGCATGAAGGCGTCTGCGGTGGCGCCGCCGTTGGCGTTGCTGGCGTTGCCCTGCATTTCCAGCAGGCGGGCCTTGAGTGCACGGGCGCTGGCGTCGGCTGCGGCTTCGCTTGACAAGTCGAGCACCACGCCTTCAGCAATGGCGCGCAGGGCGTCAGCGTCAATCACGCGGGACAGGCGTTCGATCACGCCGCGGCTGAGCTGGTACTGGCGGGCGAGTTCGGCCAGGGCGTCGCCGGCAATCTCGGTGCCGTCGGCACGCACGAGCACGGCGGTGTCCAGGGCCTGGCGCACGAGGTAGGCGGCCATCTCGACGTCGTCTTTGATGTAGCGCTCTTCCTTGCCGTGCTTGATCTTGTAGAGCGGCGGCTGGGCGATGTACACGTGGCCACGCTCGATGATCTCGGGCATCTGGCGGTAGAAGAACGTGAGCAGCAGCGTGCGGATGTGCGAGCCGTCCACGTCAGCATCGGTCATGATGATGATGCGGTGGTAGCGCAGCTTGTCGAGGTTGTAGTCGTCCTTGCCAATGCCGGTGCCCAGGGCGGTGATGAGCGTGAGCACTTCCTGGCTGGACAGCATCTTGTCAAAGCGGGCGCGCTCGACGTTCAGGATCTTGCCCTTGAGCGGCAGGATTGCCTGGAACTTGCGGTCGCGGCCTTGCTTGGCCGATCCACCTGCGGAGTCACCCTCGACGATGAAGAGTTCTGACAGCGCGGGGTCTTTCTCCTGGCAGTCGGCCAGTTTGCCGGGCAGGCCCATGCCGTCGAGCACGCCCTTGCGGCGCGTCATTTCGCGGGCCTTGCGGGCGGCTTCACGCGCGCGGGCGGCTTCGACGATCTTGCCGCAGATGATCTTGGCGTCGACAGGCGTCTCGAGCAGGAAGTCGGTCAGGGCCTTGGCCACGACTTCTTCCACCGGCAGGCGCACTTCTGACGAGACGAGCTTGTCCTTGGTCTGCGAGCTGAACTTGGGCTCGGGCACCTTGACGGACAGCACGCAGGTCAGGCCTTCGCGCATGTCGTCGCCGGAGGTTTCGACCTTGGCCTTCTTGGCGATCTCGTTGTCGACGATGTACTTGTTGATGACGCGCGTCATGGCCGCGCGCAGGCCGGTGAGGTGGGTGCCGCCGTCGCGCTGCGGGATGTTGTTGGTGAAGCAGAGCACCTGTTCGTTGAAGCCGTCGTTCCATTGCATCGACACTTCAACGCCCACGCCGTCTTTCTCGCCGTTGGCCACGAAGATAGTGGGGTGCAGGACGTTCTTGTTCTTGTTGATGTATTCAACGAAGCCCTTCACGCCGCCCGAGAAGGCGAAGTCTTCTTCCTTGCCGGTGCGCTGGTCGCACAGCTTGATGTGCACGCCGTTGTTCAGGAACGAGAGCTCGCGGATGCGCTTGGAGAGGATCTCGTAGTGGTATTCGACGTTGGTGAAGATCTCTTCGTCGGCCAGGAAGTGCACTTCGGTGCCGCGCTTGTCGGTGGTGCCGGATACGCGCAGCGGAGACACCTCCACCATCTTGCCGTCCGGGGCTTCCATGGTGTCGAGCAGGCGGTTTTGCGGGATGCCGCGTGCGAAGTCCATGTGGTGGACCTTGCCGTCACGGCGCACCGTGAGCTTGAGCCACTTCGACAGGCCGTTCACGCAGGACACGCCCACGCCGTGCAGGCCGCCCGAGACCTTGTAGCTGTTCTGGTCGAACTTGCCGCCGGCGTGCAGTTCGGTCATGACGATTTCTGCGGCACTGCGCTTGGGCTCGTGCTTGTCGTCAAACTTGATGCCGGTCGGGATGCCGCGGCCGTTGTCGACCACTGAGATGGAGTTGTCGGTGTGGATGGTGACGAGGATCTCGGTGCAATGCCCGGCGAGCGCTTCGTCGATGGAGTTGTCCAGCACCTCGAACACGAGGTGATGCAGACCGGTGCCGTCGGAGGTGTCGCCGATGTACATGCCCGGCCGCTTGCGAACCGCCTCCAGGCCTTCCAGGATCTGGATCGAGGCGGCGCCGTAGCTGCTGCCGTCGTTGGGTGCGGATTGCGGTTTCTGCTGTTCGGTCATGTCGTTCTGCTCGCTGCCACGGGCACGAAGAGGGTGATCTCGGCGCACATAGCGGGGTTGCTTAAAAACGGCGAAGGGGCGGATCTTTCCGATCCAGCCCCTCGTCTTGCTTTCGATGGTTGTTCGCGCGGCTTGCTGAAACAGCCTCGTCAAATGCGCATCGGCATGACGACGTACTTGAAGGTGTCGTCGTCGGGCAGGGTGATGAGCGCGCTCGAGTTGGAGTCGCCCAGGCTCACCTGCACCTTTTCGGCCTTGAGGTTGGCCAGCACGTCCAGCAGGTAGGTGACGTTGAAGCCGATATCCAGCGCATCGCCCTGGTAGTCGATTTCGAGTTCTTCCTGCGCTTCTTCCTGGTCAGCGTTGGTGGAGCTGATCTTCAGGACGTTGGTGTCGAGCATGCAGCGCACGCCCTTGAACTTGTCGGTGGTCAGGATGGCCGTGCGTTGCAGCGCCTGCTGCAGGAAGGCACGGTCGATCGTGAAGCTGTTGCGGTAACCCTTCGGGATCACGCGCTGGAAATCGGGGAACTTGCCTTCGACCAGCTTGGAGATCAGCTCGATGTTGCCGAAGGTGAACTTGACCTGGTTCGAGGCCAGTTGCACCGAGACGGGATCGTCCACGTCTTCCAGCAGGCGTTGCAGCTCGAGGATGGTCTTGCGCGGGATGATGACTTCGTGGCGGCCGCCGGCGCCTGCCGGTTGCTCGCCGGTTTCGACGCCGCAGTAGGCCAAGCGGTGGCCATCGGTGGCGACGGCCATGACATGCTTGCCGTCCACCACCAGCAGCATGCCGTTGAGGTAGTAGCGGATGTCCTGCTGGGCCATCGCGAAGTGCACCATCGCCAGCAGGTGCTTGAGCGTCTTCTGCGGCAGGGTGATGCGCGCACCGAAATCGGTTGCCTCGGCGACGGTCGGGAATTCTTCGGCGGCCAGCGTCTGCAGGGCAAAGCGGCTCTTGCCGGACTGCACCGTCATGCGCTTGTCGTTGAGCGTGAGAGCGACTTCGCCGTCGGGCATCGCACGCAGGATGTCGACCAGCTTGCGGGCGGCCACGGTGGTGGCAATGTCGCCGGCGCCGGCGCCGCAATCGGCGTGCGTGGTGATCTGGATTTCGATGTCGGTGGACAGGAAGGAGACCCGTTCACCGGTCTTGCGGATCAGCAGATTGGCCAGGATGGGCAGCGTGTGTCGGCGTTCCACGATGCCGCTCACGATTTGCAGCGGACGCAGCAGGTTGTCTCGCGAGGTTTTGACCAATTGCATGAAGGCGTTCCTTGCAGTTTGAGGTGACACCGCGCGCGCCCCTCAAGGCAGGTGCCTGCAGGAGCATTCGCGATTAACCCCAAACTTCTTGTAAATCAAGGGGTTAATCACAAATTATACCGCAAAGAAGGGGGCGCTGGATAGCGTCGCGCGCGCGGCAAATACAGCTATTGTGCATGAAAAGACGCCCGCATTCGAGCGGGCGTTTGTCGAGGCTTGATTCAGGGCGAATGGCGTTGCCATGCGCTCTGCTGACCATCGCGCGGTCAGCCTTTGAGCGTTTGCTCCAGCACGTGCAACTCGTGGTTGAGCTGGGCGTCCTTGCTGCGCTCGTCGGCGATCTTGCGCACGGCGTGCAGCACCGTGGTGTGGTCGCGTCCGCCGAACAATTCGCCGATCTCGGGCAAGCTCTTCTGCGTCAGCTCCTTGGCCAGATACATGGCGATCTGGCGCGGGCGCGCGATGTTGGCCGGCCGCTTCTTGGAGTACATGTCCGCGACCTTGATGTTGTAGAAATCCGCGCAGGTCTTCTGGATGTTTTCCACCGAGATCTGGCGGTTCTGCACGGTCAGCAGGTCTTTCAGGGCCTCGCGCGTGACCTCGATCGTGATCTCTTTGCCGTGGAAGTTCGAGTACGCCAGGATCTTGCGCAGCGCGCCTTCCAGCTCGCGCACGTTCGAGCGCAGGTGCTTGGCCACGAAGAAGGCCACTTCTTCCGGCACGATCACATTCTCAGCCTGCGCCTTCTTCATCAGAATCGCGACGCGCATCTCCAGCTCGGGCGGCTCGATGGCCACGGTCAGGCCGGAGTCGAAGCGCGAGATCAGGCGGTCGTCGATGCCGGTGATCTCTTTCGGATACGTGTCGCTGGTGATGATGACCTGCGCGCGGTTGGCGATCAGTGCCTCGAACGCATAGAAGAACTCTTCCTGCGTGCGGTTCTTGCCCGAGAAGAACTGAATATCGTCGATCAGCAGCAGATCGAGCGAGTGGTAGTAGCGCTTGAAATCGTCAAACGCCTTGCGCTGGTAAGCCTTCACTACGTCGGAAACGTACTGTTCTGCGTGAATGTAGCGAATGCGCGCGCGCGGGTTCTCCATCAGCATGAAGTTGCCGATGGCATGGATCAAGTGCGTCTTGCCCAGGCCCACGCCGCCGTACAGGTACAGCGGGTTGTACGACTTGCCCGGGTTGTTGGCGACCTGGATGGCCGCAGCGCGCGCCAACTGGTTCGCCTTACCGGTGACGAAGTTGTCGAACGTGAGGATCGGGTTCAGGCGCGACCGCTCATGCACGGTATCGTCTACCGGCACCTGCGGCGGCGTGGCCAACCCGAGGTTGGACGCAACGGCCGGCACGGGCGACGGCATGCGGTACGACTGGGCGCTCGCCTCGGCAGCGTCCATCACGGGGACATCGATGTCGGCCACAGCATGGCTCGCGGCAGCCAGCGGCGTTTCGCGGTACATCGCGGGGGTCGGGCGCACGGGGGCGCCGTCGTGCCTGGGCTGCGCGACGCCGTTGGCGCCGGACATTGCCTGCAGGGATTGAATCGATTGCGCCGCCAGGGGCTGCATCGGCACCGGCGCCAGTGCCGGCTGAAGGGCCGCCTGGCGCTGGCCGGCGGCCGGGTCGAGCACGAACTGGACATCGACCGTCGCCTCCCAGTAGTCGCACGCAAGCGACTGGATACGGCCCGAGAACTGGCTCTTGACCCAGTCGAGCTTGAACCGGTTGGGCGCGGCAATCCGCAGCGTGCACGCCTGCTCGTCAAACGACAGCGGCGTCAGCGGCTTGATCCACGTCTTGAATTGTTGCGGCGTCAACTCACTCTCGAGCTGAGCAGACGCCGCGTGCCAGAAATCCTGCATCGTTATCGTTAGGTGTTTGACCGGCACCACACACGCGTCATCGACGACGTCCCCGGGTGAGCCGGCCGCCGGGCCCCTGGCGCATGCCAGAAACCGGATGGCTTTCGTTGTTGGAGCGGGATTGTACCCCCGGCCGAAAGTTATCCACAAAGGATAAGTCTGTGGATAACCTGTGGACCTGCTGTGAGTAGCGGTGGACAACCGTTTTTTTACACCTCCCGCAAACCCAGCACCGGCAAGGCTTGACGCAGAACGCCCCAAGCCGCACAAGGCACTGGGGACAACTTCGTTGCGCGTGGAAGATCAGGGGCGCATACCCGTTATCCCCAGCTCCGCACGCTTGACAGGCGCGGCGAATATCGTTTAAATGGCGGGTTCTGCGATGCGCGGCAGGGGAGCGCACGCTTGTTCGCGTCAGACGCGGTGCCGGGTTCCATCCCGTCGCGCCTGATCCGGCGGGAACCGATGTTTTCGGTGCCCACATTACCGGTGACGCCCAAGACCTGAACAACACAGCGCACGGCGGTCTGCGTGGGCGATTTCTCCTACTGAATCGACACCAGGCTGACAGGGTGACCCTAAGGCCCGGCGCGTGCGGCAGCGTCCGCACCCATTAACCAGAGAGTGCATCATGAAACGTACCTATCAACCTTCCGTTACCCGTCGCAAGCGCACCCACGGTTTCCGTGTCCGCATGAAGACCCGTGGTGGCCGTGCCGTGCTGAACGCACGCCGCGCCAAGGGCCGCAAGCGCCTGGCCATCTAAGACTGCCGCGCCCCGGGTGGCGGCTTCTGCCGTTGCCTATGGCTTTTGCGGCACGCTGACGATGGGCCCGCACGCCTACCCCAAAGCCGCAAGGCTGACGAAAACGGATGAGTTCTCATCCGTTTTTGCTTTGCGGCCGGTCCGGCGTAGTCGTCACTTCGTGCTGTACGTGCGCGCCAACGGCCACCCGCAGGCGCGCCTGGGTGTGGTCATCGGCAAGAAGTTCGCCCGGCGCGCCGTGGAGCGCAACCTGATCAAGCGCCAGTGCCGCGAACTGTTCCGGCTACGGCAGCCGAAGCTGGGCGGACGCGACGTGCTGATCCGCCTGCAGGCCAAGTTCCCGCGCGAGGACGTGCCCTCCGTGGCCGCCTTCAAGCGCATCTGCCGCGAAGAGCTTTCTCATTTGTTTGAGATTGCCGCGCGGCCGCTGCCTGCGGCACCCACGGCAGCGCCCCCGGCACCCCCTGCCGCGGAGACACCATGACGCGCGTGCTGCTGTTCCTCCTGCGCGCCTACAAAGTGGCATTCAGCCCGTTTGTCGGCGCGCAATGCCGGTTCCTGCCGACCTGCTCCGACTACGCACGCGACGCCGTGCTCACGCATGGGCCGGCTGTCGGCAGTTATCTTGCGGCAAAACGCCTATGCCGCTGCCATCCGTTCGCACAAGGCGGGTATGATCCTGTGCCGCCCGCCGCTGGCAATGCTGCGCCCCGCTCCACCGATTCTGCATCGACCGACGCGACCGCAGCCGACACCCCGGCTGCGCGGCCGTCGATTCACCTTCCCAGACCGTAATCCGACATGGATATCAAACGCACCATTCTCTGGGTGATCTTCTCGCTGGCGGTTGTCATGCTGTTCGACAACTGGCAACGCGCGAATGGCCACCAGTCGATGTTCTTCCCGACGCCGCAGACGGCTACCACCTCTGCGACCGCGCCGGGCAGCACGCCTGCAGGCGACGTGCCAAAGAGCGCTGCGACCACTGCAGCGACGAACACCCAGGCCGCTCCGGCCACGGGCGCGGCCTCGCAGGCTCCGGCCTCGGAAAAGGTCGTCATCACGACGGACGTGCTCCGCGCCACCATCGACACGGCAGGCGCCATCGTCAGCAAGCTCGAGCTGTTGACGCAGAAGGACCACGACGGCAACCCGATGGTGCTGTTCGACCGCAGCCTGGAGCGCACGTACCTGGCGCGCTCGGGCATCATCGGCGGCGACTTCCCGAACCACACGACGGCATTCACGGCCTCGGCCGGCCCGCGTGACCTGGGCACCGGCAACGATGTCTCCATCACATTCACGGCCGACAAGGGCGGGGCCAAGCTAGCCAAGACATATGTCTTCAAGCGCGGCAGCTACGTGATCGACACGCGCTTTGACGTGACCAACGACGGCTCGGCGCCGATCACTCCGACGCTGTACATGGAGCTGGCACGCGACGGCGGCGCGGCGGAACAATCGCGCTTCTACAGCACGTTCACCGGCCCGGCCGTCTACACCGATGGCGATCACTATCACAAGATCACCTTCGCCGATATCGACAAGGGCAAGGCGCACGTGCCGTCGCCGACCGACAGCGGCTGGGTGGCGATGGTGCAGCACTACTTTGCATCGGCGTGGATTCCCGCCGCCAACGTCAAGCGCGAGTTCTATGTCGATCGCATCGACACGAACTTCTACCGCGTCGGCATGCAGGAGTCGCTGGGTACGGTGGCGCCGGGCGCAAGCGTATCGGCCACGGCGCGCCTGTTCGCCGGCCCGCAGGAAGAGCGCATGCTTGAAGGCATCACCCCGGGCCTGGAGCTGGTGAAGGACTACGGCTGGCTGACCATCATCGCCAAGCCGCTGTTCTGGCTGCTGGAGAAACTCCACGGGCTGCTCGGCAACTGGGGCTGGTCCATCGTGGCGCTGACGGTGCTGATCAAGCTGGTGTTCTTCCCGCTGTCGGCCACGAGCTACCGCTCGATGGCGAAGATGAAGGATCTGCAGCCGCGCATGACGTCGATCCGCGAGCGCCACAAGGGCGATCCGCAGAAGATGAACCAGGAGATGATGACGCTGTACCGCACCGAGAAGGTGAACCCGCTCGGCGGCTGTCTGCCGATCGTGATCCAGATTCCGGTGTTCATGGCGCTTTACTGGGCACTGCTCTCGTCGGCAGAAATGCGCGGCGCCCCCTGGATTGGCTGGGTGCACGACCTGTCCGCGCCGGACCCGTTCTATATCCTGCCGGTTCTGATGGCGGTGTCGATGTTTGTGCAGACGCGCCTGAACCCGACGCCGCCGGACCCCGTGCAGGCCAAGGTGATGATGTTCATGCCGATCGCGTTCTCGGTGATGTTCTTCTTCTTCCCGGCCGGCCTGGTGCTGTACTGGGTGGTGAACAACTGCCTGTCGATCGCGCAGCAGTGGTCGATCAACCGCATGCTGGGCACCAACAAGAAACCCGCTGCCGCCAAATAAGGCGAGACGGGACGCAAAGAAAGAGGGGCACCTTCGGGCGCCCCTTTTTTCTTGATCCAGCGCGATTCCAGAACGAAGTAGGCCGCCGCGATTGTGCAGCTGCCCGGGTCACGGATGGACGCCCCGAGTAAGCGGGCGATCGTGCTGGTGCAGGCCCGGCCTGCCGCTGCTCTGGCCGCTCGCATCAGTAGCGGCCACCCAAAGGCGTGCGGCTCGGCACGTACCTCCACCCGCAACACCACATGCCTCCGCCGTTGATGGGATGATCCCCAACCGGCCCCGCACGCCGGCATACCGGTTTGCCGTGCGCCCCCCAGCCGGCCGTATCAGGTTGCCCCGTCAACGAGGCGGCCAACGCCGGCAGCCTGCTCACACCAATGACGCCGCACGCCGCTGCGATCGATTATCCAAATCGCCCTGATGGGAAACTGGCGCGCCGATGCGAGGCTGCCGCACAATACCGCTCATGACCGCTGCACACGAACCCCACACCTTGTCAAACGCCGCCAGCACGCCACGCGCACCCAATCGCAGCATCCCGATCGCGGCGATCGCCACCGCGCCGGGGCGCGGCGGCATCGGCGTGGTGCGTGTGTCGGGGCCCGATGTGCGCGCCGTCATGCAGGCGGTGTGTGGTCGCCTGCTGACGCCACGCCAAGCGACCTACCTGCCCTTTCTCGACGCAGACGGAAACGCCATCGATCGCGGCATCGCGCTGTGGTTTCCGGCGCCGCATTCGTACACGGGCGAGGATGTGCTTGAGCTGCAGGGCCACGGCGGGCCCGTCGTGATGCAATTGCTGCTGCAGCGCTGCCTGACCGCCGGCCGCGAGATCGGCCTGCGCGTGGCCGAGCCGGGCGAGTTCACGCGCCGCGCCTTCCTCAACGACAAGATGGATCTCGCGCAGGCCGAGGCCGTCGCCGACCTGATCGAGGCCAGCACCGAAGCCGCCGCACGTTCAGCGGCACGTTCGCTCGATGGCGCGTTCTCGCAGGCGGTGCATGCGCTGGTCGAGCGCGTGATCCATCTGCGCATGCTGGTGGAAGCGACGCTGGATTTTCCCGAAGAGGAAATCGACTTCCTGGAAGCCTCCGACGCGCGGGGTCAGCTCGCCGGCATTCGAGCGGCCGTCGATGGCGTGCTGGCGCAGGCGCGCCAGGGTGCGCTGCTGCGCGAAGGCCTGCACGTTGTGCTGGCGGGGCAGCCGAACGTCGGCAAGTCGTCGCTGCTCAATGCGCTGGCCGGTGCCGAGCTTGCCATCGTCACGCCCATCGCCGGCACCACGCGTGACAAGGTGCAACAGACCATCCAGATCGAAGGCATCCCGCTGAACATCGTCGATACGGCGGGCCTGCGCGACACGGAGGACGAAGTCGAGCGCATCGGCATCGAGCGCACGTGGGCCGCCATCGCGCGCGCTGATGGCGTGCTGCATCTGCTGGACGCGGCGGACTATCGCACCAACGGCCTCTCGCCCGAAGATGCCGCCATCGACGCGCGCATCGCAGCGCACGTACCAGCTGGTGTGCCGACGCTGCGCGTGGTCAACAAGATCGACTTGGCGGGTGTTGCCGCCCCCGGACGCAAGGATGGCTGCCCTCCCGAGGTCTGGCTGTCGGCGCGCAACGGCACCGGTATCGAGCTGCTGCGCACGGCATTGCTCGAAATTGCAGGCTGGCAGGGCGGCGGGGAGGGCCTGTACCTTGCACGCGAGCGCCATCTTGCAGCGCTGCGCACGGCACGCGACCACTTGGCCATGGCCGCCGAGCATGCCGCCCAGCAGGCGCAGGCGCTGGACCTGTTTGCGGAAGAACTGCGGCTGGCGCAGGAGGCGCTGAACAGCATCACAGGGGCATTCTCCAGCGATGATCTGCTGGGCGTGATCTTCAGCCGGTTCTGCATCGGCAAGTAAGCCTGATGTCGGCCTACCCCATCTCGATCAAAGGCGTGTTGCGCGCGCCTACCGGTGAAATCGTCCTGCTGCTCAACGAACGCCGCGAATGGGAGTTGCCCGGCGGGCGACTAGAGCGCGGCGAATCGCCCGCCGAATGTCTTGCACGCGAGATGGCGGTAGCGCTGAGCCTGCAGATCGAGGTGGGCGCGCCGATCGATACGTACCTGTTCGAGGTCGTGCCGGACAGGCATGTCTTTATTGCAACGTACAACTGCAGGCTGATGGGCGCGTTCAAACCGACGATCAGCCATGGACACACGCAAATCGGTTGCTTTGCGCCGGGAGCGCTGCCGGCCAACCTGCCGGCTGGATACCGGGCGTCGATTGCGGCGGCGTGTTCGGCTGACGTCTAGGACACCGCCCTCAGCGCAATCACGGAGGAAAAGCGGGAGCCCCACCCGAGCCGCAACCCCGATCCCGAAAGAAAAACGCCAACAGCCAGCCGGTCAGATACCGCTGGCGGAGGTCGTTTGCAACAGAAAAATCGAGCGCAGACACGCCGATCCAACGGAGAATGGCATTCATGCCATCAACCGCGTCCTGCAAGCTTCTGTATCGGGGGGTAGAGCGTTGGCCAGGTCGGAAAGCAATTCCGGATGCGCATGGGCGCAACAAGCCAAGCTCGGCGGAACGGATGTCGATGGACTTCACGCCGCCAGCGGCAGCACCCGATTGGTGCTACCGAAACAACCGCGCGATCTTAGTAGAGCTTCTTGGGCAGCATTTGCGAGCGCAGGCGTTTGCGCGTGCGCGACACAGCGGCAGCCTTCTTGCGCTTGCGCTCGGTCGTCGGCTTCTCGTAAGCGGTACGAGCGCGCAGTTCCTTGATCAGGCCAGTGCGCTCGATTTCACGGCGGAAGCGGCGCAGCGCAACTTCGACCGGCTCGTTTTCTTTCAGACGGATGGTGGTCATCGGGTCCCTTGCTCAGTATTCGGGTGGACGGCGAAACCGCAGATTATATACCGCCCAGAGGGCAAGCAGTGTAGTTGAATCCGTTTACCGATGCAAGGTCGGGAGCGCCTGTGACAAAAAGCCTATTTCCCGCCACTTCTTTGCGCAGTTTCGTGGTCTCGAAACGACGGCAGACAGCCATCCCCAGCGAGGAATGCTACTTGCTGCGGCGAGCGTACCTTCGGACCTCTGATGTGGAACGTACGCCCGAATCCGCCTTGACGCCCGGCATGACCGGGACACCGGCCATCATTGAAGCGCTGCCCGAGCCGCTGCGCTACGTGGACGATACGCGCCCTGGCTATACCCGCCGTCGACGCCGGCGCGGCTTCGTCTATTTCGACACGCGCGGCGAACGCATCCGCGACCCGGCCGTCATATCGCGCATCCACAAGCTGGCGATTCCACCAGCGTACACCGATGTGTGGATCTGCCCCCATGCGAACGGCCATCTCCAGGCCACCGGGCGCGATGCGCGCGGACGCAAGCAATACCGCTACCACGCCGGCTGGCGCGCTTTCCGCGATGCAAACAAATATGGCCGGCTGCTGACCTTCGGGGCGGCGCTGCCGCGGGTGCGCAAGGCGATTGCCGCCCACTTGGCGGCCCGGGCCTGCCGCGCGAGAAGATGCTGGCGACGGTTGTCTTCCTGCTGGACGTGACGCTGGTGCGCGTGGGCAACGTGGCATATGCACGCGACAACCGCTCCTATGGGCTCACGACGCTGCGCAATCGCCACGTGGAGGTGCATGGCAACACGGTGCGTTTTCAGTTTCGCGGCAAGAGCGGCGTGGAGCACGACGTGTCGGTATCGGACCCGCGTCTGGCGCGCATCATCCGGCGCTGCGTCGATCTCCCCGGGCAGGAGTTGTTCCAGTACATCGATGAAGCAGGCGAGCGCAGTGTGGTGGATTCCATGGATGTGAATGCGTACTTACAAGAGATCACGGGCGCAGATTTCACGGCAAAGGACTACCGCACCTGGGCCGGCAGCGTGCTCGCGCTGGATCTGCTGCGCGGGCGCACCTCGGCGAACGTTACCGAGGCGCGCCGGCAGGTGGTGGAAGCCATTGCTGCCGTGGCCAAGCGTCTGGGGAACACGCCGGCTGTCTGCCGCAAGTGCTATGTGCATCCGGCCGTGGTGGACGCCTTCCTGGCCGGCGAGCTAGAAGCACTGCCCCCGACCCGCGCACGCAGGGGCCTGCGACGCGAAGAAGCGGCGCTGCTTCGCTTTCTTGAATCCAGTGCCAGCGCAAAGGGCACAGGCGAAAAAAAGCCCGCCTGAACAAGGCGGGCTTTCGAGCGAACAGACGCGAACTTACTTCGATGGCTGCGGCGTCATGTCCGGCGTGGCGGGCGCAACACCCGGGGCAGCCGTCGGCTGAGCCTGCTGCGCCGCCACCGTGGTGCTGTGCTCCTGCAGACCGCCACCCAGTGCCGTGTACAGATCGATGGCGTTGGTCAGGCGGGCCAGGCGCGTCTGCACCAGGGTCTGGTCGGCGCTGAACAGATCGCGCTGCGCGTCGAGCACATCGAGGAAGCTCGACACGCCGTTGCGATAGCGCTGGTCAGACAGTGTCAGGCGATCGGCCGTAGCATCGCGGAAACGCTTCTGCGCGGCCACCTGCTCTTCCAGCGTGCCGCGCGCCACGAGGGCGTCGGACACCTCACGGAAGGCGGTCTGGATCGTCTTCTCGTAGTTGGCCACCGCAATCTTCTGGTTGGCCTTCGTGAGGTCCAGGTTGAAGACATTGGTACCCCAGTTGAAGATCGGCAACGTGAGGTTCGGTACGAACGACCACAGCCCGGTCCCGCTCTTGAACAGATTGTGCAGCGCCGTGCTGGCCGTGCCCACGTTGGACGTCAGGCCGATGCTGGGGAAGAACGCTGCACGCGCCACACCGATGTTGGCATTGGCGGCCACCAGCTTCTGCTCCGCCTGGCGAATGTCCGGGCGCTGCTCCAGCAGCTCCGACGGCACACCTGGCGGGATATCGGCGACGATCCTCTCCGACGAGACCGTAGTCGGTGCCGGCAGGTCGGCTGGCAGAGGCGCGCCCACCAGCAAGACCAGGGCGTTGGTCGCCTGGGCGTACTGGCGGGTGAGCTGTGCCACCGATACGCGCGCCGATTCGACGAGGGTCTCGGTCTGGCGCAGATCCAGCGCCGACGAAGCGCCCACGTCAAACCGCTGCTTCGCTAGCTTGTAGTAGTCCTCGCGGCCCTTCAGGGTCTGCTGGGCCAGTTCAAGCTGCTCGGCGTACGCGCGCTCGTTCAGGTAGGCCTTGGCCACCTGCGAGATCAGGCTGATCTGCGCGGCACGCCGGCCCTCGTCCGTCGCCAGATAACTTGCACGCGCAGACGACGTGACGTCGCCCACGCTGAACAGGTTCACCTGATAGTTGCTGATGCCCACGCCAAGCTGGTACTGCTTGGTGTAGATGTTGCCGCCCGTCGTCGAGATCGACGGCGGCGTATGGCTGCGCGTGTACACCGCGGAGGCGTTGACCGGCGGCAGCAGATCGGCGATCTGCAGCCGGTACTGCGCACGGGCAGCCTCGACGTTGAGCATGGCCACGCGCAAATCGCGGTTGTTCTCCAGCGCCAGGCCGATCAGCTTCTGCAGGCGCGCATCAGGGAAGAACTCGCGCCAGCCGAGGTCGGTGGCGCGCGGGGCGTTTTCACCCGGCTTGGCGCTATCGGCCGGCACGGCATAGCCGGCCGGAGCCTGCGGATACGTGCCCGCGACCGGGGCATCCGGGCGCTCATAGGTGGGCGCCAGCGAGCAGCCGGACAGCACGCCGGCCGCCAACAGGAGCGCCGGCAACAGCGCGGGGGTTCGGAAAGTCATGGTGTTCTGCATGTTCAGATTTCCTCGTCCAGCGGACGGTGCGCGGCATCCAGGCGGCGTTGACGCTCGCTGCCCTTGAAGATGCGGCGGACCACCACGAAGAACACGGGCACCAGCACCACGGCCAGCACCGTCGCGGTGATCATCCCGCCCATCACGCCGGTACCGATGGCGCGTTGGCTGGCGGAGCTGGCACCAGTGGCAATCGCCAGCGGCAGCACGCCCAGGATGAAGGCGAACGACGTCATGATGATCGGGCGGAACCGCAGGTGCACAGCTTCCAGCGTCGCCTCGATCAGGCCCTTGCCTTGCGCCTGCAAGTCCTTCGCAAACTCGATGATCAGAATCGCGTTCTTGGCGGACAGACCCACCACCGCAATCAGGCCGACCTTGAAGTACACGTCATCGGGCATCGCGCGCAGCGTCACGCCCAGCAAGGCGCCGAGCACCCCCAGCGGCACCACCAGAATCACCGCCGCCGGGATCGACCAGCTTTCATACAGCGCCGCGAGCACCAGGAACACCGCCAGCAGCGACAGCGCATACAGCGCCGGCGCCTGCGAGCCCGAGGCCTTTTCCTGCAGCGACTGGCCCGTCCACTCGTAGCCGATACCAGCAGGCAGCTTGGCAGCCAGGCGTTCCATCTCGGCCATGGCGTCACCCGAGCTGGCGCCCGGCGCGGCCGCACCCGAAAGGCGGACAGCCGGATAGCCGTTGTAGCGCACGAGCTGCACCGGGCCGACGATCCAATGGCCCTTCGCGAACGTCGACATCGGCACCATGTTGCCCTGCGCGTTGCGCACGTACAGGTTCATGATGTCTTCGGGCTGCATGCGGTTGATCTTGTCCGCTTGCACGATCACACGCTGCTGACGACCGTAGTTCGGGAAGTCGTTGGCGTACGCCGAACCCAGCGCCGTCGAAAGCACGGCGTTGATGTCGGAGAACGACACACCCAGGGCATTGGCCTTCTCGCGGTCGATGTCCACCTGGTACTGCGGCGAATCTTCCAGGCCTTCCGGGCGCATGCCGGTAATGACCTTGCTTTTCGCCGCCATCCCCATCAGTTGATTGCGGGCTGCGATCAGCGCGTCATGTCCCAGGCCAGCACGATCCTGCAGGCGGAAGGTAAAGCCGGTGGCGTTGCCCAATTCCGGAATCGGCGGCGGATTCAGCGGGAACACGATCGCATCGCGAATGCCACCGAACAGCGCACCAAAGGCCCGGCCGACCACGGCATCAGCGGTTTGATCCTTGCCCTTGCGCTCGCTCCAGTCCTTGAACGGGGTGAACACGATACCGGCGTTCGGCCCGTTGCCCGAGAAGCTGAAACCCTGCACGGCCACGATGTTCTCGACCGCCTTTTCATGCTTGTAGTAGTTCTCGACCTGCTTGATCACTTCCAGCGTGCGGTTGGCCGATGCACCCGGCGGCAACTGGATGTTGGTCACGATGTAGCCCTGGTCTTCGGTCGGCAGGAACGAAGACGGCAGGCGCAGGAACAGGAACACCACCGCAACGATCAGCGCCACGTAGATGACCATGTAGCGGAAGGTCTTCTTGAGCATGCGTTCCACGAAGCTTTGGTAGCGGTTCGTGGTGCTACTGAACATGCGGTTGAACCAGCCGAAGAAGCCTTTCTTCTCGTGGTGCGAACCCTTTTCGATCGGCTTGAGCAGCGTCGCGCACAGCGCTGGCGTGAGCGTCAGCGCCATGAGCGCCGAGAAGAAGATCGACGACACCATCGACAGCGAGAACTGGCGATAGATCGCGCCCACCGAGCCCGAGAAAAATGCCATCGGGATGAACACGGCCATCAGCACCAGCGTAATACCGATGATGGCGCCAGTGATCTGGCCCATGGCCTTGCGGGTGGCTTCGCGCGGGGGCAGGCCTTCCTCGGCCATGATCCGCTCGACGTTTTCCACCACCACGATGGCATCGTCAACGAGAATGCCGATCGCCAGCACGAGACCGAACATGGTCAGCACGTTGATCGAGAAGCCCATCGCGTTCATGGTGGCGAACGCCCCGAGCAGCGAGATCGGCACCACGATCGACGGCACCAGCGTGTAGCGGATGTTCTGCAGGAACAGCAGCATCACCAGGAACACGAGCACCATGGCCTCGAACAGCGTCTTGACCACTTCCTCGATCGAGATCTGGACGAACTTCGAGGTGTCGTACGGCACCTTGTATTCCACGCCGGCCGGGAAGTACTTCGACAGCTCTTCCAGTTTGGCCTTCACCGCCTTGGCCGTGCCCAGCGCGTTACCGGTGGGGGAGAGCTGCACACCAATCGCCGAGATCGGCTGACCGTTGATGCGCGCAGACGTCGAGTAGGTCTGGCCGCCCAATTCCAGGCGTGCAACGTCCTTCACGCGGACCAGCGAGCCGTCCGGCTTGGCCACCAGCACGATGTTGCCGAACTGCTCGGTGGTCGTGAGCTGGCCTTCCACCACGACCGTCGCCGCGAGCGGCTGGTCGGAGACAGACGGCAGATCACCGATCGTACCGGCGGAGACCAGCGCGTTCTGTGCGCGGATGGCGTTGTACACATCCGTGGGCGTCAGCTTGTAGCCGACCAGCTTGGCCGGGTCGATCCAGACGCGCATGGCGCGTTCCGTACCGAACAGGATGGCCTGGCCTACACCCGGCACGCGCTTGATTTCATTCAGCACGTTGCGCGAGATGTAGTCGCCCAGCGCCACCGGGTCCATCTTGCCGTCGGTGGATGCCAGCGTGGCGAACAGCAGGAAGTTTGAGCGGGCCTTGTCGACCTGCACGCCCTGCTGCGTCACCGCCGACGGCAAACGCGCTTCCACGCGCTTTAAGCGGTTCTGCACGTCCACCTGCGCCAGCGCCGGATCGGTACCGGCCTTGAACGTCACGGTGATCTGCGCCTGGCCGTTACCGCCCTGGCTGACCGACTCAATATAGAGCAGGCCGTCCGCACCGTTCATTTCCTGCTCGATGATGCTGGTGACGGATTCGTCCAGCGTCTTCGCATTGGCGCCCGGGTACGTGGCCGTGATGATGATGGACGGCGGCGCGATGGTCGGGTACTGCGAGATCGGCAGTTGGGTGATCGAAATCGCCCCAGCAAGGATGATGAACAGCGCGAGCACCCAGGCAAAGACTGGGCGATCGATAAAAAACTTTGCCATGCGATGGCTCCTTGTTTACTGCTTGGCTGCCGATGCGCTGGCAGCGGGAGTGCTTGCAGCAGGGGCGCTGGCCGCCGGCGCAGGAGCTGCGCCGCCACCCTGGCCTGCCGACATTGGCTGCCACGGCACGGCCTTGACTGGTGCGCCCGGACGGACCTTCTGCAAGCCGTCGACGATCACCTTGTCGCCGGCCTTCAGGCCGCTGGTGACGATCCATTCCGTACCGGTCGAGCGATCGGCCTGGACCTGGCGTACGGCTGCCTGGCCCTTCTCATCGACAACCATGACCGAGGCGCCGTCCGGGCTGCGTGCCACCGCCTGCTGCGGCACCGTAATGGCCTGCTCGTCCACTGCCTGCTCCAGGCGGGCACGCACATACATGCCGGGCAGCAGCGTGCGTTCCGGGTTCGGAACAATCGCGCGCAATGTAATGGTGCCCGTGGCCGGATCCACCGTCAGGTCAGAGAAATACAGCTTGCCGGGTTGTGCATAAGCGCGACCGTCTTCGGTGACAAGCGTGACTTTGGCCGCGTCACCACCCACCTTGGCCAGCTTGCCGGCCTTGAGCGCTTGCTGCAGGCGAAGCACTTCGGTGCTTGACTGCGTAAAGGTCAAATAGATCGGATCGATCTGCTGCACGGTTGTCAGCAGCGTCGCGTCGCCCTGGCCGACCAGGGCGCCCTCGGTGATCTGCGCAAGACCAGCGCGGCCGGCGATGGGCGAAGTCACACTGGCATAGCCCAGATTCAGCTTGGCGGTTTCGACTGCCGCGCGCGCGGCTGCCACGTCAGCGGTCGCTTGCTTGGCGGCGGCGGTAGCGTCGTCGTAGTCCTGCTTGCTGATGGCGTTGGTCGCCACCAGCGGCTTGTAGCGCTCAGCCTTGAGCTGTGCCTGCGTCTGCGTGGCCTCGGCGCGTGCCAATTGTGCTTTTGCGCTGTCGAGCGCCGCCTGGTACTGGGCCGGGTCGATCTGGAACAGCTGCTGACCGGCCTTCACGTCGCTGCCCTCGGCGTAGGTTCGCTTGAGGATGATGCCAGCCACCCGCGCGCGGACCTGGGCCACACGCGTGGCCTCGAGGCGCCCAGGCAGTTCGCTGGTCAACCCGACAGCGTGCGGCTGCACGGTCACAACGCCGACGTTGGTCGGAGGCATGCCGGCGCCGCCCGGCCCTTGTGCCTGCTTGTTTCCGCAGGCTGCAAGCGCCACCACCGTGATCGCGGCGGCAGCAAGTTGGTGATAACGGCGGGTGTTCGTCATAGATGACCCCATGTGGCGATAAGCGGAATGCCGGGTGCCGCGCCGCGCAAACGAGTGCGGCGCCGGCAAACCGTCAACGAAACCAAAAAATACACAAAATCAAAACGTCCGATGCTAGCTGCATCTGACGGCATGCGATATGGCCGTTGCGACGAACGCGCAACAATCCAGACCAAAATGCGAAGAACGTGGCGCAATCGGGCCATCGGCCTCTGGGCCTCTGGAGCCGACGACACGAGGTCGGCTCGGAAAGCCGGGTGCGCCTGGATGTGGCGCATAAGACCATGGGCAAGCGACCGAGTGCGCGCTATTATAGATACGTTCGCGTATGTATGTAAGTTACGGCTACGAGCGGAGCGGGCTCCATTGACGCGTTTCCGCAGTGCGCGGCAACCGCCGCGAGGCTTCAATTGCCCGCGTACTCTCGCTGCCACAAGGATTGGCGGCCTGCGGCGGACGCGGGGCGTTGCGCCGATCGCAACGGCACATTGCCTGCCTTTGTGCAGCGCACAAAAGCCAATCGAAAGAACATCGGCGGGGTGGCCGCGATGTTCCCCTGGAAGATCATGGTCAGACGAACCAAGGAAGAAGCCCTCGAAACACGCAACCGCATTCTCGATGCGGCGGAAGACGTGTTCTATGCACGAGGCGTAGCGCGCACATCCCTATCGGATATCGCGCAGGCCGCGGGCGTGACGCGCGGCGCCATCTACTGGCATTTCCGCAACAAGGCCGACGTCTTCGCCGCCATGTGCGAGCGCGTGAAGCTGCCGATGGAAACCATGTGCTCACCGCCCGGCGTGGAAGCCGACGACCCGCTGGGCGAGCTGCGTCACGTGGGCAACTTTCTCCTGCGCCAGCTCGTGGAGGACGCACACTGGCGCAAAGTCTTCGAAATCATGTTCAACAAATGCGAGTTCGTGGAAGACACGAGCCCGATACTGAAACGCCAGCAGGAGTCCTACGAAGAAGGCATGTCCCGCCTGACAAGCATCATCGAGCAGGCGACCCGACGCGGCCAGTTGCCTGCGGACCTCGACATTCCGCTGGCGGTTGCGCAGTTCCATGCCGCGTTCAACGGCATCATGGGCGACTACCTGTTCCACCCCGACGCCTCGAGCCTCGCCGGCCAGCAGGAGCGCCTGCTGGATGCCTGCATCGATACGCTCAGGTACTCGCCGGCGCTGCGTCTAGTGCAACCTGGTCACGCAGGAGCCGCCGCATGAGTTCGCCCAGGTTCGATCAGATGGTTTTTGCCGGCGGAGGCAATCGTTGCTGGTGGCAGGCCGGCTGGTGGGACGCCGTTCAGCCGGCGCTGGGTCTGGCCCCGCGCGTGATTGCAGGCATCTCCGCAGGGGCGTCCACCGCATGCATGCTCCACGCATGGAATTCCACCGAGTTGATGGACTATTACGGCGAGGCCCTGCGCCACAACACGCGCAACGCGCACTGGGGCAACCTGTTGCGGGGCGAGCGCGTGTTTCCGCATTACGGCATGTACCGGGCGGCGCTGTTGACCGTCTTCGGCGACGGCCGTCTGGAGCGGCTCGCGCAGGCGCCCGAGATCCGCATCGGCGTGGCGCACATCCCTCGCTGGATGGGCGCCCGCACGGCGGTCGCCACCGGACTCATCGCCTACAACATCGAAAAGCACATCCGCAAGACGCTGCACCCGACCCTGGGCCGGCGGCTGGGCTTTACGCCCGAATTCGTGCGCGCGCAGGACTGCGCCACACCGGAAGCCCTGGCCGATCTGCTCCTGCAGTCGGCGTCCACGCCGCCGTTCACGCCGGTGTTGCGGCGCTCCGGGCGGCCCGTGCTTGACGGCGGCATGGTCGACAACGTCCCGGTGCACGCGCTGGATCAAACCCCGGGCGATGCACTCGTGCTGGTCACGCGGCTGTATCCGCGCCCGACGTATTTCCGGCTGGATGTGCCAGTGCCGGGCGGCGTGCAACGCCGCTTCTACGTGCAGCCGTCGCGCAAGGTGCCGATTTCGAGTTGGGATTACACCCGCCCTGACGCCATGCGTGACGCGTACGCGCTGGGCCGTCATGACGGCGAAACGTTCCTGCGAGAACTTCCACGCGGGTTTGCCACGCCGGCGGCTGCGTAGCCGCGACCTCAGGGCGGGCGGTGAGCCCGCCGGCACACCGCTTGTGGTCGTCCGGCCGACGCTTGTTCGACGGACACCGCCATGCCCGCACGCTCCTCCCATTTGTTTGACCTCGTCGTGATCGGCGCCGGCTCGGCCGGGTTGGCCGCCGCGCAGCGTGCCGCGCAACTGGGCGCGCGTACGGCCCTGATCGAGCGCGTGCCGGCAGGCGATTCCGGCATCCCCCCAGGCTGCACGCCGAACACAACGCCTGGTGATGGCGCAGCCTGGTCGCAGAGGGTCGCCCAATGTCTGCGCCTGTCCGGGCCGGCGCTGCGCCCCGGTGCCTGGACCGACGCCGTCGCCCGCACACGGGCGGAAGTGGCAAGGCTGCGCGAAGCGCATCTCGCCCGCCTGACCGCTGCCGGCGTGCAATGGCTGAGCGCAGAGGTGTCATTGCGCGGGCGAGGCATCGTCCGGTTGCGGAACGACGCAGGCAAAACGGTTTTGCGCGCGCGCCAGATCGTGCTGGACACCGGTGGGCGTTCCACGCCGCTGGCGGTGCCGGGCGGCGAGCTTGCCGGCACGGCCGACGACGTGCTCGGATGGGACGCGCTTCCCGCATCGCTCATCCTTGTGGGTGGCGGCGTAGTGGCGGTGGAGTTGGCCTCCACGCTCGCGCGCTTTGGCGTGCGGGCAGTCGTGCTGGCGCGCGAGCCCCGGGTCCTGGCTGACTTCGATTCGGCCGTCTCGGAAGCCGCCGCGCTGGCGCTGGCCGATGGCGGCGTCGAAGTCATCGTCGATGCGGAGGTGGTGCGCGTGGAGCGCGATGCGATCAATGGCGGCGGCGTGGCGGTCTACGTCAGCGTAGGCGGCCAAGACACGCCCAGGGTGCTGCGCGCCCAGCGCGTCCTGAGCGCCGGTGGCCCGAACCCCGACACGGCGGGGCTGGGCCTCGAGACGGCGGGGGTGTCGCTCGACGCACGCGGGCGCATCCCCGTGGACCGCCACTTCCGCACCCGTGCCTGCGGCATACACGCGATCGGGGATGCCGGCCGCACTGTCCAGCACACGGCGGTGGCCGAGGCCCAGGGCCGCTACGTCGCCGAACGCATTTTCGGCAAAGGCGCCAAGCTGCCCGACATGGGCGCCGTGCCGATGGCGGTGTTCTGCGACCCCGCCATCGCGGCCGTAGGCCTGACGGAAGCCGAGGCGCGCATGCGCTGGCCCGACCGCGCCGACATCGACAGACGCCCGGCACCGGAGCGCATCGACGTGGTGGTCCGCCGCTTCGTGTCACTGGAGCAACGCGTGGCGGGCCGCGGCATGGAGTCGCTGATCAAGCTCGTGTGCAATGCGCGCAGCGGGCGGGTACTCGGCGCGCACATCGTCGACAACGCCGCCCCCGAGATCATCCAGGCGCTGGCCGTAGCGGTTCGCCTGGGCGTCCGGCTGAAGCATTTGCGTGCGACGATTGGCCTGCATCCGACCGTCGCGCAGGAACTGCTGGCGGTGTGAGGCCCAAGCGCACTTGTTCAACTTTCCTGATGGCATGCTGCAAAACTGCACAACTCGCCGGCCCGCCGCCGGCGCAGAATGGCAGAAAAGGACTTCAGGAATTTTGACATGCTTCCCGTGCTCTATCTCTCTCATGGGTCACCGATGCTGGCGGTCGATCCGGGCCCTGTCGGGCGCGCATTTGCAGCGCTCGGGCAGGACATGTCAGCACTCACACCCCGCGCCATCGTCGTCGTTTCGCCGCACTGGATGACCCGCCGCCCCGCCGTCACCGCCCGCGCACAGCAGGAGGCATGGCACGACTTCGGCGGCTTTCCGCCGCAGCTCTATGCGCTTGAGTACGCGCCGCCCGGTGCGCCGGAGCTGGCCGAGCGCATACGCGACCTGATCGACGGCCGCGTCGTGCCCGGCCTGGAGGAACAGGCTTCCACGGTGCTCGACCCCCGCCAGCCGCTGGACCACGGCGCGTGGATCCCGCTGATGATGATGTTTCCAGAGGCGACGATCCCGGTGGTCCAGGTGTCGCTGATGCCCGGCCTGTCGCCGGCGTGCCAGATGGGAATGGGGCGCACCCTCGCACCGTTGCGCGACGAGGGTGTGCTGATCATCGGCTCGGGCAGTTTCACCCACAACCTGCGCGCGCTGATGCGGGGCCCCGGCATGGCGCAGCACGGCGTGCCGGTCGAGCCTTGGGTGACGGCCTTCCGCGAATGGATGATGGAGGCCATGACCGACGGCATCCGCACCGGCGACTTCGCCGCCTTCTGCGACTACCGCGCGCAAGCCCCGCATGCCGCGCATGCCCACCCGACCGACGAGCACCTGATGCCGCTGTACGTGGCACTGGGTGCCGCCATGGGTCAGCCGGGCCAAGCCACGCCGGGCGGCGTGCAGGCGCAGCACGTGGTCGATACGGTGACCTACGGTTCGCTGGCGATGGACAGCTTCCGCTTCGACGGCGCGGGCGCCAATCAGCCGCAACTGCGCAGCGCGGCTTGATTGACGGAAACGACGGACAGAGCGCCTGGCGTTATGCGCGGATCAGCGCGGGCGCCAGCGCCGTCGGGTTGACCACGCTGTCGACGTTGCCCTGGAGCACATCGAGGATGTTCTGGAACGCAAAGCCGAAGTACATCTCGTAGCTTTCGCGTTCCACGTAGCCGATGTGCGGCGTGCAGATGCAGTTCTCCATGCGCAGCAGGGTGTGGCCCTGCAGGATGGGTTCCGTTTCAAACACGTCGATGGCGGCCATCCCGGGGCGTCCGCGGTTGAGCGCGGTCACCAGGCCGTTTTCCTCCACCAGCTCAGCGCGGCTGGTATTCACGAAGAGCGCCGTCGGCTTCATGCGCGTAAGGTCGGCCACCGTCACGATGCCGCGCGTCTCATCATTCAGGCGCAGGTGGATGGACAGCACATCAGACTGCTCGAACAGCGCGTCCTTCGAGTCGGCCACGGCAAAGCCGTCGGCGCGGGCACGCTCCAGCGAACCCTCGCGCCCCCAGACCAGCACGTTCATCCCGAAGGCACGGCCATAGCCGGCCACAAGCTGGCCGATCTTGCCGTAGCCGAAAATCCCCAGCGTCTGCCCCTTGAGCACACGGCCAATGCCGAAGTTGGCCGGCATCGTCGTGGACTTCAGCCCCGACTGCTGCCAGGCGCCGTGCTTGAGGCTCGCCACGTATTGCGGAATCCGGCGCTGCGCCGCCATCACCAGCGCCCAGGTCAATTCGGCTGGCGCCACCGGCGACCCCTTGCCCTCCAGCACGACCACGCCCTTGTCGGTACAGGCATCCAGGTCGATATGGCTGCCTGAATCGCGCGACACGCGGCCCGTCTGGCTGATGATCTTGAGCTTGGGCAGGCGGTCGAGCAGCTGACGCGTCACACGCGTGCGCTCCCGGATCAGCACGATGGCTTCTACGTCGGCCACGCGTGCGGCCAATTGACCCACACCCTTGACGGTGTTGTTGAATACTTTGACTTCGTGATCTTGCAGCAGGCTGAAGCAATCCAGCTTGCGAACGGCGTCTTGGTAGTCGTCCAGTACGGCAATCTTCATCGACATCTCACTTCGGACAATGGTGCGCAGCAAAAAACAGCGATCCCTCGCGGTGGTATTCTTCCCTTCCCCCGTCGCCCGGCAATCCGTGGCGACGTTCGGAATTGCCCGCCGCGGGCACGCAAATTGCGCAGCCACGCTGGTGACGAGTCCTTGTTCTTAACGTCCCGTCACTTTAGCGCACGCGGCCCCCGCCGCCCGGAAAAACCCTCGATCCGGCGGCGCACCGCTTTGTAACTGAATGTGAAATCAGTACGGCTACCGACCTTTCGCCTGCGTTGCCCCGCCCCCTGGAAATCGCTGATCCGGCGCGTCTGCGCTGTGCTGTCGATCGCTTTCCAACCTGCGGCCCCCTGGGACGGCGCCCGTATTGATCTGCCTCCGCTTTCTTTTTCACTTCCATTGGAGTTTTGGTCATGAATCAACCCGTGATGCAGGGCGTGCCTGCATTGAACGTGCCCGAATATGTGAAACACCCGCGCCTGATCGCGTGGGTGAGCGAGGTGGCGGCGCTCACGCGGCCTGAGCGCATCGTCTGGTGCGATGGCTCGCAGGAGGAATACGACCGCCTGTGCGCCGAGATGGTCGCCGCCGGGACGATGAAGCGGCTCAACCCGGCCAAGCGCAAGAATTCGTACCTGGCGCTGTCCGATCCCTCGGATGTGGCGCGCGTGGAAGACCGCACCTTCATCTGCTCGGAAAAGAAGGAAGACGCCGGCCCCACCAACAACTGGATCGCCGCGGCCGAGATGCGCCAGACGCTGAACGGCCTGTTCGATGGCTGCATGCGCGGCCGCACGCTGTATGTGGTGCCGTTCTCGATGGGCCCGCTGGGCTCGCCGATCGCGCATATCGGCGTGGAGTTGTCGGACAGCCCTTACGTGGCCGTGAACATGCGCATCATGACCCGCATGGGCCGCGCCGTGTACGACGTGCTCGGCACCGACGGCGATTTCGTGCCGTGCGTGCACACCGTCGGCAAGCCACTGGCTGCCGGCGAGAAGGACGTGGCGTGGCCGTGCAACCCGACCAAGTACATCGTGCACTTTCCAGAATCGCGCGAGATCTGGTCGTTCGGCTCGGGCTACGGCGGCAACGCGCTGCTGGGCAAGAAATGCTTCGCACTGCGGATTGCCTCCACCATGGGACGTGACCAGGGGTGGCTGGCCGAGCACATGCTGATCCTGGGCGTGACCTCGCCGGAAGGCAAGACCTACCACGTTGCGGCAGCCTTCCCGTCTGCCTGCGGCAAGACCAACTTTGCGATGCTGATCCCGCCGGCCGGCCTCAACGGCTGGAAGGTGACGACCATCGGCGACGACATCGCCTGGATCAAACCCCGCAAGGACGCCGACGGCCAGACACGGCTGTACGCCATCAACCCGGAAGCCGGCTACTTCGGTGTCGCCCCGGGTACGAGCGAGAAGACCAACTTCAACGCGATGGCCACGCTCAAGGAAAACGTCATCTTCACCAACGTGGCGCTCACGGATGACGGCGACGTATGGTGGGAAGGCATGACCGACACGCCGCCCGCGCACCTGACCGACTGGCAGGGCCAGGACTGGACGCCCGCGATCGCCAAGGAGACCGGCCGCAAGGCAGCGCACCCGAACGCCCGTTTCACGGCGCCGGCCGCGCAATGCCCGTCGATCGACCCGGAATGGGACAACCCGGCCGGCGTGGCGATCGATGCATTCATCTTCGGCGGCCGCCGCTCGACCACCGTGCCGCTCGTCACCGAGGCCCGCGACTGGACCGAAGGTGTCTACATGGCCGCCACGATGGGCTCCGAAACCACCGCCGCGGCTGCCGGCCAGCAAGGCGTGGTGCGGCGCGACCCGTTCGCCATGCTGCCGTTCTGCGGCTACAACATGGCCGACTACTTCGCGCACTGGCTGAAGCTTGGCGAACAGCTCGCCAAGAGCGGTGCGACGCTGCCCAAGATCTTCTGCGTGAACTGGTTCCGCAAGGACGAAGACGGCCGCTTCGTGTGGCCGGGCTTCGGCGAAAACATGCGCGTGCTCAAGTGGATGATCGACCGCATCGAAGGCCAGGCTGAAGGCGACGAACATGTCTTCGGCGTTTCGCCGCGCTATGAGGAACTGAGCTGGGAAGGGCTGGACTTTACGGTCGAACAGTTCGAGAAGGTGATCTCGCTGGACGTGGTCGCCTGGAAGCTTGAACTCGCGCTGCACGACGAACTGTTCACGCAACTGGCACACCGCCTGCCCCAGGCGTTGCCCGAGGCGAAAGCACGGCTGGAGGGAAGGTTGGGCAACTGAGTCCACGCACGGCAGCCCGCGCCCCCAAGAAAAATCCGCGTCAATCGCGGGTTTTTTTATCACCAAAATCAGCAATTACAACTTAGAGACTAGTTCTTTTGAATAATCAGCCCTGCCAATTAGGTCAAACCCTCTAAATTGCCTCCTCATTTATGCGGTCAGGTTTTGTTGTGTCGACGAAAGCATAGTGACGCCCCACACCGGAACGCAGCGACATAGCAACGCTGCACCCTGCAAATGGCGCCAGTACGCCATCCGCGCCTCATGGGGGCGCTCCTGAGACTGTCACACCCGAGCCGCGGAGTTGCCACAAAGCGTTGGCGAAGCCGTTTTCTGTTTGACAGACTCGGACGAACATTGCTGTCGGCTTCGACGGTTGCCGGTCATTTTCAAACTGCCGACGCCACGTAACAAAATATAACAATAGGGATCAAACAATCGGCTTGTGGAGAAAATAAGAATAATTCTCCTGTCGGAGGCAAACGTTCGCCTCCAAACCTCAGTAAGACGACTTGCATGGGCCGCTCGCCTCGACTAACGGCCAGCACCCCTGGCAAACCCCTCCATATGGGGGGTATCAGATTAAAGAATCCGGTGAGTAATGAAATGAGCACCCTACTTTGGTAGGGAGCCATCAGCGGATGGCTCGGCCCGCCGGACGAGGCGGCACCGAAGATGGCGGGAGTCGGCTCAGCAGTCCGCGCTCAACGACGCGCACTTGCTATGTAGAAATTCCAGGATCGGCGCAATATATTTGCACGTCGCTGAGTAAATAACAAAGCGCCCTTGCTGCCGGCTTTTCACCAAACCCGTTCTTGATAACTCCTTCAAATGAAATGTCACCGAGGATGGAGTTAAGTCAGAGGATGCGGAAATAACACCCGCCGAAATTCCATCCGGTCCTGATTCGACCAACAAAAGAAATATCTTCAACCTGTTTTCGTGCGCCAAAGCGCCCAATACTTCTGCTGCGCTTTTGATATCGATTCGGTTCATTTTTGTTTCTTATGAAGTACAACACATATCCGAGCCCGGACCCGTCATGGCTCGCCGCGCGCTCCCATCTCGTGTGACGGGCCGCCTCCCTTCAGCCTTTACGCCGCCTCCCGTCGGAACGTCCACACGCCTGTAACATTTATGTTGTCTCGTGCGAGATAACGCAAGCTTCGCGCGAAGGGTAATGCGTGCGATATTAAACCGCAACCGCGATGACGTCATTTCAATAATCATTAAAACGTAGAAACTATTTCGCTTCTGGCATATTTCTCGCGCTGCTACTATTCCGCCCGCTGACCAGTGGGGCCTTTTGCATGGCCAGCTTATTCGGGCCGCATGGCCTTTCTGAGGCGCGACCTTATTCGCCCGCTCAAACGGAAGGAGTTGTTATGACATTCGCAAAGCTGCGCAGCCGCGCCCGCCAGAAGGGGCAAGGCATGACGGAATACATCATCATCGTTGCCCTGATCGCCGTGTCAGCCATCGGCGTGTACGCCATGTTCGGCCAGACGATCCGCCACCAGACCGCCGCCCTCGCGTCAGAAATGTCGGGGAAGACAAGCGAGTCGCAGAACAACATCAACCGCGCGGGCCAGGACTCCGGGCAAGCGACGAACAAGGCCAACCAAGGCAAGGGCCTGAACAACTTCAACGTCGGCAACGACACGGGCAACTAAGCCAACCTGTGCCGACCCCATGCGCAAGCCTTGCCTTCATGGCAAGGCCGCGCTTGCCCGGCAGCGAGGGCAGGCGCTGGCCTTCGCCCTCATCTTTCTGGCCGTCGGGGGCCTCGCCCTCTTCACGGCATTCAATGCGTCTCAGCTGACCAGCGCGAAGACGAAACTCCAGAACACCGCAGACGCAACCGCCTACAGCGTGGCCGTATTGCAGGCGCGCGACTACAACTTCAGCGCGTATACCAACCGCGCCATGGTGGCCAACCAGGCGGCCGTCGCCCAGGTACTGAGCCTGAAGTCGTGGATCGACGAAGTCAGCGAGACCGCGCAGTCGGATCACGTGGTCGACACAGAAATCGACGTGTTTGCCGATCTGGGCGAGGTCGAGTGGGATCTGCCCAAGCAGACGGCCCGCGCCATGATCACCCCACTCAAGTCGACCATCGACTCCATCGCACCGACGGTAGTGAAGGGCCTGGACCTCCTGAACTGGTCACTTTCTACAGCACAGCACACCTACCGCCTGGCCACGCTTGCCTCCTATCCGTTGGTGGCCAACCAGGTGGCACAAGCCAACGAGCCTCACACGACGGCCGACGAGGGTTATATGGCGACCCTCGGGGCCCCGAAGCTGTTCGCCTGGAAGAACTACGTCACGCGCACGGATCCAAAGCAGCAAGCCGGTAGCGGCGGTAGCGGCGCGGACCGCTTCGCCGACGTGGTCACGGACAAGGACACGCTCGACGACTTTGTGCCAGAACGCGGCAAGATCCGCACCCCGACCGTGGCCAGTACAGCCGAGAAAGGCTGTGTCGGTTCGGTGTTCAGCTTCATGCTCGTTGGCGAGCCGCACTCTGGCGCCACGCAGTTGCGCCCGGACCTCTCGGGCTGGGAAGCCCTCGATGCGACTGCAGCCGTCGGCAACCTGATCTGCATCTGGGCCACCCCACTGGGGCCGGTCGGTTTTGATCTTCCGATCCTCGAATCCTTGGGGCGCGGCGGCGCCGCCAATGGCCCCGGCAGCAGCTATTCCGGCACCAGCGGCTATCGCAACACCGGGAATATCGGCGACACACTCGTCAGCGCGGCAGCCATCGCGGCGTTCCTGCAATACGAGGTAGGCCCCGGCTCATCACTCGACAACTCGAGCCGCGCGGGCTTGCAGCCTTACTACGATTTGAGTGATCCGAAAAAGGCAGCGCCAGGCGATGCCAACTTCAACCGCGCGCCGACGATCACGTTGCAGGTCAAGCGCAGCGTCGACACCGCCCGCACAACCCAAGCCATGCAAGTTGGCGTCGGGCGAACCCAGCTGGAAGACGCCGCCCCATCCAACGAACTGCGTGCGCTGTCCAGCGCCAGCGCTTACTTCATCCGCCCGCGCAGCACGGGCGGCCCCGGCAGCCTGCTGAACGCGGCGGCCTGGCGCCGTGGCGACAATCGGTTCGAATACCCGAGCCTGTTCAGCCCGTACTGGCAGCCATCCCTGGTCGATACCTCCACCACCGACCTCGAAGCCGCCGCCGTGGCACAAGCCGCAGGAGCGCCGTGATGAATCGACCGACCTCCTGCAACCGAAGCCGCAGCGCCCTCCGCCGGCAGCGCGGCCAGGCAATCGTCGAACTGGCGGCTGTGGCCGGTGGCGTGCTGGTGCTGCTCTTCCTGGCCATGGCGATGCTGGGCCGGCTGAGCGATGTGCGGAACAAGACGCTGATGGCCGGCCGCTACGCTGCATGGGAGCGCACCGTGTACCTGGACGATGCTGCCTGGAACCAGTACGGCATGTCCCGCACCAAGCAGCCCGAAGCCATCCGCAGCGAGATGGTGCAACGTGTGCTCGGCCATGACGATCCCAGGCTGCACGCCGACGATGGCACCCGCGCCTCGTTGCCGGCGGGCGGTGTTCCGATGTGGCACGACATTGCCGGAGGCGACCTGCTGGCGAGCTACGACGACATCCAGCTCAGCACGAGCCGCAGTGGCACCAGCACCCCGCTCGACACGGCGGTGGCGGCACTGGATGCCGGCGGCACCGTCGGCGTCGGGTTCGATTTGCCGACAAACAACGAGCAGACGGCACTTGTGAGCCTGAGCGTCGCCAACTCCAGCGACACCCTTCGGCAATTGTGGCCAGGCTGGAGCGGCTTCACCGCCAGCGACAAGCACGTCCTGCTGACGAATGGATGGACGCCTGATGGTTCCAGCGGCACGCTGGCACAGGTCAGCAATGCCACGCCCGTCAAGAAAGCCGGCCTCATGGGAGGGGTCGCGCTTGATGTCCTGGCCTGGTTCGCACCCGACATCCTCGGTCTGGACCTGGGCAAGATCGCCCCCGATGTGGTGCCTGCCGATCGACTGGGGCAATAGCATGGCCAACACACTCCGCGACCGTATCGCGCAACCATCGATCCTGTTCTGCTGGCTGACCGTCCTGGGTTGCCTGAGCGCGACCGGCCTTGCCCACGCCGCAAGCAGCGCGGCAAGTCAGTGCGCCCGCATGCCGCTGCGCCCCGACGTTGGCGCCTGGATCAGCCAGGATACGGTGGTCGACGGCATGCCACTGGCCGTCATGACGGTCAGCTACCGCAACACGCCCGGCGATGTGGTCCGCCGCTACAAGGCCTACTGGGACGACGCCGGCATCCCGTCGCGGGGTGTGCACAACCACAAGGGGTGGATCGTCACGGCGACTGACGGCGAGTGCAGCTACGTCCTTCAGATGCCGGCGCAGCCCGACCCGCGCGGCATGGCAGCCGGCGTGTACAGCGCGATGCGCTTGCGCAAGATGGACACGCCCACCGACGTCGGCTCGGCAGCGTTGCCGCTGCCGCTTGGCGGCAAGGTCCTCTCCGATGTGGTCAGCCGAGATCCGATGGCCGTGGGCCGCACGGTGGTCGTGCAGTTGAGCGGCAGCGCGGCGCGCGCCCGCGACAGCTATCTCGCCAATGTGCAGGCTGCCGGATGGCGCGTGCTGTCCAGCGCGCAGGCGCTGGGCAAGTCCACCGGCACAGGTCGCCGCGGCTACGGCATGGCGCTGCAGAAGGAAGGCTACAAGCTGGATGCGGCGTTCGTTCCCAACGGCGCCAGCACGCAAGCCGTGCTGAACCTGTCGAGGCAGCTGTGAAGACAACCCGAAGCCCGAGGTCGCGCCGCGGCGCCGGCGGTATCGCCACGGCGGCTCATGCGTCGATGCGAGGTCAGGTCTACGCGGAATACGTGGTGATCCTCGTCGTCGTGATCCTGCTGTTGATCACGGGAGGCGACAGCTCGCCCATCAACCAGCTCATCGCAGCCTTCAAATCGTTCTACCAGTCGTACAGCTACGCCATCGCAGTGCCGTAAGCCTGCGCCGACGGCTTCCGTGCCCTGTCCTTACTTATTTGACGTCGACCTTTCATGCTGAAGAAGATCAAAGTCCGCTCGCTGGCAAGCAACCCCTGGGTCATGCTGGTCGTCGCCGTGGCAGCGGCCGCGTTGCTGACGTTTTGGGTGTACCGCTTCCTGGATAGCCGCGAAGCGGCCCTGAAGGCCAAGCTCGCCGCCGAGCTGAGCCGCCAGAAGCACGTATCGGTCCTGGTGCCGGTGCGCGATGCGGCGGTAGGCACCGTGGTGGACAACAACAACTTCGCCGCACGCGACGTGCCCGCCGACCTCGTGTTCGACGATGTCATTCGTGCCAGTGACTTCGATGCGGTCTCCAATCTGAAGCTGGTCCGCGCAGTCGCCCGGGGCCGTCCGGTGCGGCGCGCCGATCTGGAAGCGCTGCAAGCGCGCGACTTCTCCGACATGCTTGAGGTCGGAAAGCGCGCTTTGACCATCGAAATCGACGCCGTCAATTCGGCTGACAAGATGCTCAAGCCGGGCAATCACATCGACCTGTACCTCATCAGTGCTGCCGGTAGCAACGCAAGCGGCAGCGCAGATGACGGAAGATCCGCCGGCAAGGCCGCTCGCCTGCTCCTGTCCGACCTGACCGTGATTGCAACGGGGCAAGACGTTCGCGCACGCGACCTGGGCGAAGCCTACGAGCGTCGGCGCGCAAACGTACAAGCCGGACAGCCTGACGATCCGACCGCCTACGACAGCGTCACGCTGAGCGTGACGCCCGAGCAGGCGGCACGCATCTCGCTGGCCCAGAAGGTCGGCAATCTGCGCGCGGTGCTGCGCAATGCCGCCGACAAACGCTCGACCCCTCAGATCGTCGTTCAAGAGCGCTCGCTCTTTTCGGATGACGCGGATACCGATGCGGTTCAGTACATCGTGGGTAACACGCACGGCAAGCTGATCTCGTCCCTGCCGAATGCGCCAGAACTTCCGATCGGCACCAACGCGACTGCAACCAGCCTGCGCTCGGATGCCGCGCTGGCGGCGTCACAGAAGCTCGCCGCCGCCCAGCAAGCCAGCATGGACCGACTGACCAGCGCCCTCGTCGGAGCCGGCACCGTCCAGCAGCAAGGCAACTGACCCCTCGGATAGCCGTACGGCCAAGCCCACGTCATGAATCGGGGCAGCGGCACACGGCCCCCCCCTTCCTCAACCGATTCTTCGATTGCAGAGCGATTGCATGTCCACTCATTACAGAGCCGTCTCCCGAGCGGCAATTCAGGGCAGGGTTCTTGCGCACGTGTCGGTGCTGGCGCTCAGCGCTGCGCTGGCGCCTGCGGCTTGGTCGGCGGCCACCACGGATCAGGGCGCCCCGGACCCGACAGGGGTTGTGCGCGGCGTGCCGGGCACCAAGCCGGCATCGATGTCGACACCGGCACCGGCGGCCAACAAATCGGCGCACGAACTGGTGCTCTTCAAGGGTGAGGTCCGCATCATTGACGTTCCGGGCACCATCAAGCGCGTCGCCGTGGGCGATGGTGCCCTGGTCAGCAGCACCGTGGCCGACAAGAAGTTGATCCTGCTGGCGGAAAAGGCCGGTGTCACGAACATGGTGATCTGGAACGAAGCCGGCATCGCCATGAATGTGCGGCTGCGCGTCACCGATCAGGACCTGAACGACATTGCCGAACAACTGCGCAGCACGCTTTCGCCGTTCGTACGCAAGCTGGAGGTCACGCAGCGAGGCAACTCGATCGTACTCAACGGCTTCATTCATCCGGATCGGGCTCCCGACCTCAAGCAGGTGACGGACCGCTACCCGATGGTCACCAACCTGATCCGCTCCGAAGATGGCGGGCCTCTCAAGAAGGCGGTGCACTTCAAGGTCCAGATCATGGAGATCACCAAGACAGGGCTGGAGAACATCGGCATTGCGTGGGACCAGCAGATCAATGGCCCACAGGCGTCCTTCGCCAACAGCCTGGCCCGCACGGGCCGCTACGGCACGCTGCCGCCGCTGATCGGCAGCCCTTACGACAGCGTGCCCGGCAGCGTCAATGGTGCCGGCAGCGGATTCTTCGTCGGGATCGCCACGTCGATCTTCTCCAAGATCAACCTCGCCGTGAGCAAGGGCGAAGCCTATGTGCTGGCGGCGCCCGAGCTGAATACGCGCAGCGGTGGCAAGGCCGACTTCCTGGCCGGCGGTGAAGTCCCGATCCCGATTGCTGGCGCATTCGGCTCGCAGACGGTGATCTACAAGCAATACGGCATCAAGCTCGAGGTCAAACCCGCGGTCGATGGCGATAACGTCATCACGACTTCGCTGGGCACCGAGATCAGCCAGATCGATCCGTCCGTCTCGTTCGGCGGTTACCCGGCGTTCCTGACGCGGCGAACCTCGTCTGAGCTCACACTGCGCCCGGGCGAGACGATCGCCATCTCGGGGCTGGTGTCTTCGCAGGCCAGCAACGCGATCGACAAGGTACCGCTGCTCGGCGAGATCCCGGTGCTGGGCCAGCTGTTCAAGTCCACCAACTTCCGCAACAACAAGAGCGATCTGGTCATCTTCGTCACGCCGATGATCTATGACCCGAACCTGCCACCTACCGACAACCTGCTGGACCGTGCGGAAAGCATCAACCGGAACTATCGCCACGAAAACGGCGACCCGAGCCCGCTGGCAGAAATCGACAGCCGCCGCGAGAAGGAAATCGAGCGCCGCGAAAACCACGAGCGTCTGCTGCAGCCGTCGCCCAACAGCCTGAAGAGCGACGTCTACCAGGGCGGCTGAGGAACTTGCCATGCTCAGACTCACCATTACCGGACGCGACGGCAGCAGCGAGGTCCGCCAGATCGGGCAAGCGTGCACGATCGGCAAGGACCCCGGCTGCGACATCGTGCTCAAGGGTTTCCTGATCGGCAAGCGACACGCCCAGATCATCAACCGTGACGGCCGCTACTACCTGGAAGACGAGGGTGGCATTGCATCCACGCTGATCAATGGCAATCCGGTCACGTCCTATGGTCCGCTGACGCCCTCGGACAAGATCGAAATCGGCAGCTACCTCCTGTCGGTCGCGCCGGAGAACGGCCAGCGAGCCGAGTCCGTCCCGCCTCCCGGCAGACCTGCTTCGGCCGATCGCGTCAACGGTATCCACGGCACGAATGGCCGGGGCAATCTGGCCGAGGGTCATGGCGTGCCTGCCGGCCGCACCGAGCAGACGAGCACGCCAGCCGCACCGATACCCGTGCGCCAAGAGCCGGCTGCGCAGGCCATCGCGGTCCCGGCGACGCCATCGGCAAACGCTTCGGCGCCTGCCGTTGCCGACCTTCCGCGGCCGGCGCCGGTTGTGCGCGCCCCGCACCACGCTGCCCGCGAAGACGTGCTTTCCCCGATCAACACCCCCCACGGTGTCGAGCTGCGCAAGGCCGCACACCAGGCGCTCATCAATGCGATGGATCTGCGACGCGTCAATGTGGCTCGCATGGAGGAAGAGGAACTGCGCAAGATCGTGGGTGGCCTGCTCGACGAGATCCTGGCAGACGATCCACGCTACAACACGCCGAGCATTCCGCGCGATGTGCTCAAGAAGAGCGTGTTTGACGAAGTCATCGGGCTCGGGCCGCTTGAAGCCTTGCTGGAAGACGAAGCCGTGACTGAAATCATGGTGAATCGGCATGACGAGATCTTCGTCGAGCGCAGCGGCCGGCTGACCCAGTCCTCGGTCATCTTCACCGATGACCGTGCCGTCCTTGGCGCGATCGAGCGGATTGTCGCGCCGCTCGGACGCCGCATCGATGAGTCATCGCCGATGGTCGACGCCCGCCTCAAGGACGGCTCGCGCGTGAACGCCGTGATTCCGCCGCTGGCGCTCAAGGGCCCCAACATCACCATCCGGAAATTCTCCAAGCGCAAGCTGCAGGCGAGCGACCTGGTGCATTTCGGGTCGATGTCGCCCCAGATGGTCGAGTTTCTTCGTGTGGCCGTGGAGCGCCGCGCCAACATCGTCATCTCCGGCGGTACGGGCTCCGGCAAGACCACGCTGTTGAACGTGCTCTCGAACTTCATTCCCGACGATGAGCGCATCGTCACGGTCGAGGACGCTGCCGAACTGCAGCTCACGCAGCCCAACCTGGTCTCGCTCGAAGCCCGCCCGCCCAACATGGAAGGCAAGGGCGCCGTGACCATTCGCGACCTCGTCAAGAACTGCCTGCGGATGCGCCCCGACCGCATCGTCGTGGGTGAGTGCCGTGGCGGGGAAGCACTCGACATGCTGCAGGCCATGAACACCGGCCATGATGGCTCGCTCACGACGGCACATGCCAACTCTCCGCGAGATTGCCTGTCGCGCCTCGAGGTCATGACGCTGATGGCGGGTCTGGACCTGCCGGTGCAGGCGATCCGCGAACAGGTGTGCTCGGCGGTGGACATCATCGTGCAGCAGACACGGTTCTCTTGCGGCTCACGGCGCGTGACGTACATCACCGAAGTCAGCGGCATGGAAACCGGCGTCGTGCAACTGCAGGATGTCTTCGTCTTCAAGGAAGAGGGCTACGGCAGCGACGGCAGGGTCAAGGGCCGTTTCGTGTCGACCAGTTACATCCCCGACTTCTACCAGGACCTGATTCGGCGCGGCATTCCGGTCGACACCAGCATCTTTGGCGAGCAGCCGTAGGAGCGGGCGATGGAAATCATCGTAGTGATGGCGTTGGTGTTTGCGGTCATGATCTTCCTTGCGTGGGGGGCTCTGCTCCACGGCAGGACCTGGTTCATGAAGCGCACGCAGCGGGTGGCCTCGGAGGTGGAATCCAACCTGGCCGACCTGTTCATCTTCATCAATACGCAGCAGGTTGCCGGGCTGAGTGCATTGGCCGTATTCGTCCTGCCGCTGGTCGTCTACCTGGTGTCGCAGAACGTTCTGTTCACCGTCGTCTCGGTGCCGCTGGCGTTCATGTTGCCGCGCCTGTGGGTAGGACGGATGCGTACCAGACGCCTGCGTGACATCGAAAGCCAATTGCCGGATGCGCTGCTGATGATGTCGGGCGCACTGCGCGCGGGCGCGAGTTTCCCGATCGCGCTGGAGAGCGTCGCACAGGAATCGCGGCCACCGATCTCGCAGGAGTTCGACCTCCTGCTGCGCGAGATCCGGCTGGGCGTGGATCTGCCGGTGGCACTGCGCAACATGGAGCGCCGCATCCCGGTATCCGACTTCCTGATGGTGACCGCAGCCATCTCCATCTCGCGCGAGGTGGGCGGCAACCTGGCGGAGACGCTTGAATCCGTGGCGCGAACGCTGCGCGAGAAGCAGCAGATGGAAGGCAAGATCCGCTCCCTGACCGCGCAGGGAAAGATGCAAGGCTGGGTGATGACGGGGCTACCGATCTTCCTGATCTTCGTGCTGCGTCACATGGAGCCCAAAGCCATGGCGCCATTGTTCGATTCGCCGATCGGCTGGGGCGTCCTGCTGGTCATCGGCGTGATGGAATTCATCGGCTACCAGGCGATCAAGAAGATCACCCACATCGACGTCTAAGAACGAACGGATGAGAACATGCAGGTGTTAATGATCTTCGTGATCTGTCTGGCCACGGTGCTGATGTTGGGTCTGTTGACCCACGCCATGACGCGCCTGACGCGCGCGGTCCCCAGCGAAAACCGCGACTATCTCGACCCGCTGCCCAAATCGCTGCGTACCCTGTGGCCGGCCGTGCAGTTTGTCGAACATCACTTTCTGTGGGTCGTTCCCAAGCCCGTGCTGGCGCGCTCGCAAGAACAACTGCGGCTGACCGGCATGTCGTTCCTGATGTCGGCCCGGCAGTTCATCGCGCTCAGCATGGTGTCAGCGCTCCTGTTCGGGCTGCTGCTGTCGCTGATGATGCTCGGGCTGGACATGTTCTCCATGCCCACCTTGCTGCTGGCGGCGCTGGGCGGATTCTTCTACCCGCGCCTGTGGCTGCGCGAAGTGCGCCGGCGCACCATGACGCAGGTCATCAAGCAACTGCCCGTCTTCCTGGACTTCCTCACGCTCAGCGTGGAGGCCGGCCTCAACATCAACGGCGCCCTGACCCAGGCCGTCGAAAAGGGGCCGGACGGGACCTTGCGCCGCGAGTTCGAGCACGTCCTGCGCGACCTGAAGGCCGGGCTGAACCGGTCCGATGCCCTGCGCCGGATGGACGACCGCCTGCGCATGAAGGAAATCACCAACTTCGTCGGCGCCGTGATCCAGGCGGAACGCATGGGCTCCGGACTGGCGTCCACGCTGCGCTTTCAGTCCGAACAGCGCCGCACAGAGCGTTTTCAGCGCGCCGAGAAGCAGGCGATGGAAGCCCCGGTGAAACTGATCTTCCCGCTGGTGGTGTTCATCTTTCCGGTCACGTTCATCGTGCTTGGCTTTCCGATCGTGATGAAGTTCATGCAGGAGGGCCTGCTGTGAAGCGTGGCACCCTGTTGCGTGAGCGTGAGCTGCTGTGCGCCCGAGCGGAACTGGCGGACCGGCCGCTGGAGCGCCTGCGTGGGCTGCTCGGACGCGACGGCCTGAGCGCGCAGCAGGCGCTCTGGATCGCGCCATGCAACGCTGTGCACACCATCGGGATGCGCATGCCGATCGACGTCGTGTTCCTGTCGCGCAACGGCACGGTGCTGTCGGTGCATGACACCGTCCGGCCGAACCGGTTCCGCCTGCACTGGCGAGCCGCAGCGGTCGTGGAGCTGCGCGCGGGCCTTGCCAGCGGCCTGGGCCTACAGCCAGGACAGCAGCTCCGATTCGAAAGGGAGCATGGATGAAGACGATCGCCCATCGCAGATGGCCTAGCAGGCGCCGCGCGACCGGCGCCAGCATGGTCGAGTTCATCATCGTGCTGCCGATCCTGCTGCTGCTTTGCCTCGGCATCTTGCAGTTCGGTTTGCTGTACCAGGCGAAATCCACGCTCGATTACGCCGCGCTGCAGGCCGCACGTGCCGGCGCGCTCAACAACGGCAAGAGCGCAGCCATGCGCACCGGCCTCGCGCGCGGGCTTGCGCCGCTGTATGCACGCACAGCGAGCCTGGCAGGTCAGCAGCAAGCCTTGCTGGCGACGAACGTCGACCTGCTGAAGCCCGGCGCATACCAGATCGATGTCATCAACCCCACCAGTGCGGCGCTGCAGGATTTCGGCCGCACCGGCGAATATGCCGGCTCGAACGTCATGCAGATTCCCAATGACACGCTGATGTTTCGCAACACGTCGGTTGGCGCGAGCTCAGGCCTCACCATCCAGGATGCCAACCTGCTGAAGATTCGCGTGACGTACTGCTACGAGATGTACGTGCCGTTTGCCAACCGCACCATCTTCTCGCTGATGAACAAGATCAACGACATCTACAGCACCGGCGCGCCCGGCGCCGAGATTCCGCTCGCGCCCAATGCCTGCTACGCGCTGTCGGCTGTTGAGGGCAGCTGGCGGATTCCGCTCGAATCCGAGGCGATCGTGCGGATGCAGACGCCATACCAAGGGGGCTGAATGATGGTGCGCGCGATCTTCATTGCCATGCTTGGCGCGCTGGCGCTGGCGCTTGCGCTGTCGGCTGCGCACGCCGCCATGGACGTGCGGCACAGAGAAGGCGTCGAGATCATCATCGGGCGCCGGACCATGGCGACGCCACCGCCCAGTCGTGCAGCAGGGATAACGGCCAGCGGACCCGGCAACGCGGCCCGCACCGCGGCGCCGCAGTCCTCACCGGCGAGCACGCGCACGGACCCGCCAAGAGACAGCGTGGCGGAAACGGCGCCTGCGCGCCCGCAACCGGACGGGGACCGTGCGGAGAACGGCCGGCTCGATGACCGCCTTCCCGCGCGCGACAACGTCTCGATCCTCCCGGATACGGCGGGAGAGACCGGTGACGACGGCAGGCCCAAGGACGGCGCCGCCCCTGTGCGCAAACGCCTGCGTGTCACCGAAGCGGTGTTGCAGGACCAGATCGCCGCATACAATCGTGCGCTGCTCGGGGCGTCACCGCCCGAGACGCTGGCCCCGCTGGAAGAGGCCATCAGCCGCACGCTCGACCAGATTGACGTGCTGGTACGCAATACGCGTGTGCCGCAGCCATAGCCTGTCAACGGAAATCCGCAGCGCATCGGTATTGGATGCGCTGTCGTATCACTCAAGGAGCCTGTCGTTGTCCATCGCCCGCCCCACCTTGTCCCGTCAGCTCATCGTGCTGGCCGCCATCGCCTTCGCCGCAGCGGGCATGACCGGCTGCAAGAAGAAAACGACGCTGCAACCGGCTGCCGAAGCCAGCGCCCCCGCCGCGGCAGCCCCGTCCGCAGCACCCGCTTCCGCCGCTGCCGCCGCGCCCACGCAATCAGCCTCGACACCTGAGACGCAGCCGCAACTGGTGAACGTCGCCGGGCTGTCGCAAGGCGCGTTCGTCGTCAACAAGCCACGTGATAACTCGGCCTGGGTTCCCATGCTGAATGAAATTCCGGACTCCGTCGGCATGCTGGTCAACGGCGACACCTACGAAGCCATCATCGCCCTCGCGGCACCGGCCACGATCCGGGCGCTGCGCTTTGACAGGCTGCCCGAAGCGGCGTCGGCTCGGCACGCGCAGGTACAGGTTTCGGAGCAGGGCCCGAACGGACCGTGGCAGACGCTATACGACGCCGATCTGCCCCCCGTCAGCGGCAATAACAGCGTGTCGAATGCCGTCAAACTCGACAAACCTGCCGCCGCCGGCTGGATTCGCCTGGTGGTCTCGGGCGGCGGTGGCGGCAGCATCAGCCTGCAGCAGTTCGCGGCACTGGCGGAACCCGCACAGTCCACACCGACGACACGCGACGTGACCGGGGTCTACCAGTTTGGCAATGGCTTCGACGTAAGCGGGTTCGTGGCGATGAAGCAGGAAGGCGCCACCGTGCGCGGCTGCTATGGCGACGGTGACGTCAGCCACGGCAAGTTGAAGGTGCGCCAGGTCAGCGGCACGTTCGAGGGCGGCTTGGAGCCGAATGGCTACTTGCGCTACACGCGCGCCAGCGGCAAGCAATCATGGCGCGGCGTGGTGAGTTTCAATCCCGACGGAGACCGCGCGGCAGTGCTGGAATTTCCGGCCAACGCCACCGCCCAGACAACGGTGTTCAGGAACGCAGTGTCGAGCGTGGGCTGGAAAACGGCCGCCTATCAGAACACCTGCCCGGGCCTCGATCAAGACCCCGTGAGCAGCGCCCTGGAACAGGACAAGCGCGTCACGCTTTATGGCGTGAACTTTGATCTCGATGCCGACACCTTGCGGGCAGACAGCCGACCCGCGCTGGACAACGTGACCAAGGCCGCCAAGGCGCACCCTGACTGGAAGCTCACGATCGAAGGCCATACCGACAGCTCCGGCGGCGATGCGCACAACCAGGACCTCTCGCAACGTCGCGCGGCCAGCGTGCGGCAGTACCTGATCGACGCGGGTATCCCGGCCGATCGCCTGACCGCGCAGGGGTTCGGTGCGAGCCGCCCGGTGGCGCCCAACACCACGCCGGCCGGCCGCGCGCAGAACCGTCGCGTCGAGATCGCGCGCCAATGATGCTGGGCATCGACGTGGCCCCTTGCTCCACCGGTCTGGTGATCCTGGGCGTGTGCCTTGCATGTGGCACGTCGGGGGCGCAGGCTGGAGTCGAAACGGTCCGCGCGGCGGGCGTGGTCTGGCTCAGTGGCGGCGCAGCGGCGACCGGGGTGCAGTCGGGGCCCGGGCGCGCCAGTCTGCAACCGTCACGGGGCCGGTTTCACCGGCGTCAGGACCCGCCCGCGCCCATTGGCCTGACTGAGCTTGCCGCGCGACAACCGGGCGACGCTGCAGTCGATGCGCCCGCCATGCCGTTCGTCGGTACGCCTGCAGCGCTGGCCACGCTCGGCCGCGGGGCCACGTACGGCTGGCGCGACACGCCGCGCCGGCTGCTCGACATGGGCCCCGTATTGCCGGTCGTCGAACAGGCGGCCAAGGCGCATCGCCTCGATCCCGCGCTGCTGCTTGCCGTGATTCATGCCGAGTCTGGATTCAACGCTCAGGCCCTGTCGCCCAAAGGCGCGGTCGGCCTGATGCAACTGATACCGGCCACCGCAAGCCGCTACGGCGCAGGCGATCTGCGTGATCCCAACCAGAACGTACAAGCGGGGGCAGCGCACCTGCGTTATCTGCTCCGCCGCTATGGCGACCTGAGGTTGGCCTTGGCGGCCTATAACGCTGGGGAAGGCGCGGTCGAACGCCATGGCATGCATATCCCGCCCTATGCGGAGACGCAGGACTATGTGCCGCGTGTGCTCGCGCTCTACCAGCAGTATCGGCAGCGTCGCGAAGGAGCGGACACAGGGGAGGCTCCTGTGCCCGACAGCTCCAGAACGTGGCCCGCAGGCTCACGCTCTGCGGCAACGTCGCCGCATGCGGCAGCGGCAAGCCTTCGCGCATACGCCGCAAACCTGAACTGATTCAGGATCCAACACCCATCCGAGGAGAAGACAATGGATTCCAACCGCCTGCGATTGACCTGCGCAGCGCTTGCCCTGGTGGCACTACTGGGTGCCTGCACCAAGAAGGAAGACGTCGCCAACCACGACGTCACGGCCCAGGCCGTCGGGACAGACACCGATCTGCCGAAGGAATGCGTGGAAGCTGAACAGGCTCACCGGGCCTGCACGGAAACCATGGCGGCAAACATTGAACGCGCGGGCCAGCCCGACGCTGCGCAGCGACTGCGTGATGCGCTTCCCAAGGAAATGGAAGGCGTTCGCGCCCGCTGGCGAGCCAACCCGAATCGGGATGGCCTGGCCCAATCGTGCGCCGCCACCCGCGACGCCCTTCGCGCGCAGCCGCAGTGCCGTCAATAAAAGAGAGCAACGCAATCGATTGCCGAGAGCGGCCCGCACAGACAGCAGCGTCGCATCGGCATACAGGCCACACCGCATCATGCGTGGCGCACGTGCCAGCACGGCGGCTTGAAACGCGCAGCGCAGTCGCTCACAAGAGAGGTTGGAATGGGTCATCAGATTCTGCTGATCGATCGAGATCAGGCACAACTCAAGCAACTGGCGCTATGGCTCGAGGCGAGCGGCTACCGCGTACTGCGTGCGGGTGGGTGGGGGCAGGCGCAGGCGTTGATGCGATCCGCATTGCCGGACGTACTGCTGGGGGCCAACTGGCTGGAAGTCCAAGCCTCGTGGCTCACCACGCTGCGTTCCGACCCGCACACGAGCAAATTGCCCGTGATCGTGATGTCGCATCAGGCCGACCCGCTGTTCAAGATCGCTGCACTGGATGCTGGCGCAGACGATTATCTGGTCACGCCTTGCGATACAGGCGAACTGCTGGCGCGCATTCGTGCCGTGATGCGGCGTCAGCAAACCCGGCAAGCGGACGACATGGTGCGAGCTTACGGACTTTGCATGGACCCGCTGACGCTCGGCGTCGAAGCCCAGACCCTGCATGGGCCGCAATCCATCGTGCTCAGCCCGCTCGAGTTCCGTCTGCTGCATTTTCTCGCGTCACACCCTCAGAAGGTGCACTCACGCACCCAACTGCTCGATCGGGTATGGGGCAACAGCGTGTTCGTTGGCGAACGCACCGTGGACGTCCATATCCGTAAGCTGCGGGTGGCGCTGGCAGGCACCCTGTGCGACGGGCTCATCCAGACGGTACGGGGCACCGGTTATCGCTTGATGACGCAGCGAGACAGCGACGGACAGCCCACGACGGCACCCGCCCTTCGAACGGAGCCTGTCGAAGGTCCGCGTCGACACCCCCATTACGGCGCCCTGCGCCCGATGCCCCCGGTGACACCGTCGCGGGAAGGCGCGGCCTCGGCTTAGCGCTTGACGATCGCCACGCGCCAACCTGGGTGACACGCGGGCGGGTTGCGTGCACGGGAGCACCCTCCTGTTCAGCATGACGACCCAGGCGCGCTCAATGCGGTCGACGTTGGGTACGAATGCGCCGGCGGCAAGGCTTGCCAGATGGGTGCCCTTGGGCTGCGCGTAGGGGAAGCGGAAAAGCAGACGCCGCTGATGAGCATCAGCGGCAAGCCCGTGACTTGCCGCAGGGAGGCGACCGGACCGCGCAGGCAGCGCGGCCGTTATTGTTGCCGGCGCCCCGCTCAGCGCTGGCTTTCACGCCACCGGCGGAGCCAGCCAAGCCCCTCGCTCGTCCCCGCGCGAGGACGATACTCGCAGCCAACCCAACCGTCGTAGCCGAGCGTATCGAGCAGCGCAAACAGATACGGATAGTTCACCTCACCCTCGTCCGGCTCATGACGATCGGGCACCCCGGCGATCTGCACGTGGCCGACGCCGCCGATGGACTGCCTGAGCTTGACGGACAGATCACCTTCCATGATCTGCGCGTGGTACAGGTCGAACTGCACCTTCAGGTTGGGCGCGCCGATGTCCTTGCACACCGCGTGGGCCTGCGCCTGATGCGTGAGGAAATAGTCCGGCATGTCGCGCGTGTTGATCGGCTCGAGCACGATGGTGACGCCCGCCCCAGCCGCCTCACGCGCGGCATGGGCGACATTCGCAACGTACGTTGCGTGATGACGAGCACGGTCGGCATCCGCGGGCAGCAGACCGGCCATCACGTGCAGGCGCGCATTGCCCAGCACCCGCGCGTATTCCAGGGCCGTCGCAATGCCGCGCTTGAATTCGTCCTCGCGTCCCGGCAGCGAGGCAATGCCGCGCTCCCCGCTGGCCCAATCGCCCGGTGGGGCATTGAACAGCGCCTGCGTGAGCCCGGCATCGACCAGGCGGGCGCGGATATCCGCCTTGTCGAAGTCGTAGGGGAAGAGGAACTCCACGCCCTCGAAGCCGTCCTTTGCCGCGGCGGCAAAGCGGTCGAGGAACGCGTGCTCCTGGTACATCATGGAGAGATTGGCGGCAAAGCGCGGCATGGCAGATCCTTACGTCGACGGTGTTACTTGTTGACCAGTTGCGCAGGTGTGCGCAGCACGGCAATGCTGCCAAGCACGAGCACAGCCGCCAACGCATACATGCCTGCGGCGTTGCTGCCGGTCAGGTCCTTGAGCGCCCCAATCATATAGGGGCTCACGAAGCCCGCAAGGTTACCCACCGCATTGATGGCGGCGATGCCTGCTGCGGCGGCCGTACCCTGGAGAAACGCGGTCGGCAACGACCAGAACAACGGCGCGCAGGTCAACACGCCCGCAGCGGCCAACGACAGGAACACGATGGACAACGCCACGTTGTGGCCCGCCGTCGCTACCACCGCGAAACCGACGGCGCCCATCAGGGCCGGCACGACCAGGTGCCAGCGGCGCTCGCGGCGCACATCGGCACTGCGGCCGATCAGCACCATCGCGATCGCAGCACACAGATACGGAATCGCCGAGAGCACGCCGATCATGAAGGTATCCTGCACGCCTGCATTCTTCACCAGCGTGGGCATCCAGAAGGTCAATCCATACTGGCCCATCACGAAGGCAAAGTAGATCAGGCTCATCGCCCACACACGCACATCGGAGAACACCTTGCCGATGCCGGGGTGTTCGACCTTGCCGTGGTTGTCGGCGGCGATGTTGGCCTCGAGGATCTGCTTCTCGTCTTCGCCCAGCCATTGGGCTTTGCGGATGCTGTCATCGAATTTCCACAGCACGAGCAGCCCCACCAGCACCGCCGGAATCGCCTCGATCATGAACATCCACTGCCAGCCCTGCCAGCCGGTGCTGTCATGGAACGCGCTCATGATCCAGCCCGACAACGGATTGCCGAAGATGCCCGAGATGGGGATCGCCGCCATGAACAACGCCACGATGCGGGCGCGCCGGTGCGACGGATACCAGTAGGTCAGGTACAGGATGATGCCTGGATAGAAGCCGGCTTCCGCCAGCCCCAGCAGGAAGCGCATCACGTAGAACTGCGTCGGCGTCTGCACAAACGCGAACGCACCCGAGATCAAGCCCCACGTGATCATGATCCGCGCGATCCACACGCGTGCGCCGATCTTGTGCAGCAGCAGGTTGCTCGGCACCTCGAACAGGAAGTAGCCGATAAAGAAGATGCCCGCGCCGAGGCCATACACCGTCTCGGAAAAATTCAGCGCCTGCGACATCTGCAACTTCGCGAAGCCGACGTTCACACGGTCGAGATACGCGACCACGTAGCACAGCATGATGAGCGGGACGATGCGGCGCGACACGCGTGCGTACACGCTGTCTTCCTTCGAAATGGCGCGCGCCGGCAGCGCCGCCGTGGTGGCGGAGGTGTTCATGTGGTCTCCAATCTAGGTTTTATATGGGCCGCAGCGACTTACCAGCGGGCCCCGAACGTCTGGCGCAGTGCGTCGATCTGCGCGTCTGACAGCGGTGCGGGCTTCGGCTCGGTCATCAGCCAAAGCTTGGCGGTCTCTTCCAGTTCTTCCAGCGCATGGGCCGCTTGCGAGACCGAGCCGTGCCAGACGACAGGGCCCAGGCGATCGAGCAGCACAGCACGCACGTCGTTGGCCAGCGCGGCAATCTTCGCAGCCACATCCGGATGCCCCGGACGCTGGTACTCAATCAACGGCACGTGGCCGACCTTCATCACGTAGTACGGCGTGATGGGCGGCAGGACGTCCGTTTCGCGCCAGACGCCGGCCAGCGTGAGCGCCACCAGGTGCGTCGAATGCGTATGCACGACGGCATGCGCCTCTGCGTTGCGATCGTAGATGCCGCGATGCAGGGCGAGCGTCTTTGAAGGCTTGTCGCCGCTCACCCACTCGCCCGTCGCCAGCACCTTGGCGATGCGCGCGGGGTCCAGCGTGCCGAGGCACGCATCGGTGGGCGTGATGAGCCAGCCGTCGGGCAGGCGTGCACTGATGTTGCCCGCGGTGCCGACCGTGTAGCCACGCGCATACAGGCTCTGGCCGACGCGCGCGATCTCTTCGCGCAGGGCGTTTTCGTTGGCGGCGCTCATGCCATCGCCTCCGTCATGGCGTGCGCCAGTTGCGCGAGCGCCTTCTCGAAGAAATCGACCGTGCCGAAGTTGCCCGACTTCAGGGCCAGCGCCACCGGCTCGTTGCCGATAGTCGCCGTCCATGGCACGCCAGGATCAATCTGCGGGCCGATGCGCAGCGCGCGCACGGCCAGGGCTTGCACCACCGCCCCCGACGTCTCCCCACCTGCCACCACGAAGCGGCGCACGCCGTCGGCATGCAGCGCGCGGGCAATGCAGCCCAGCGCATCTTCGACCAGCTTGCCGGCGCGCGCGACGCCCAGGGCCTCCTGGACAAGCGCGACGTGTTCGGGCGCGCTCGTGGCATAGACGAGCACGGGCTGGCCTGCGTGGCGCCGCACAAAGTCCAGCGCTTCCTCCACGACTGGCTTGCCCTGCGCGAGCGCCAGCGGATCGATCTGGAACGCTGGCCGCGATGCGCGCCAGTGCGCCACCTGCGCATTGGTCGCGCGCGAGCAGCTGCCCGACAGCACCACGGCGGCATCGTCCACCCGCGGCAGGTGCGCCGCGTTGCCCTGTTCGATGATCAGCCCCGCGCGGCGGTATTGCGCAGGCAGGCCGAGCGCCAATCCGGAGCCGCCGGTGAGCAAGGGCAGATCGGCAAACGCCTCGCCCAGCACGATCAGATCGTCATTGGAGATGGCGTCGGCAATCGCCAGCTTCACGCCCGCGCGGCGCAACTGCGCGGCCTGATCGCGGCAGGCCTGCACACCGTCCATCACAGCGTCATAGCGCAACAGGCCAACCTTGCCCAAGCTCTGGCGCGCAAGCACCGAGACGAGATTCGGATCGCGCATCGGCGTAAGCGGATGGCGCTCCATGCCCGACGCGTTGAGCAGCACATCACCGACAAACAGATGTCCGCGATACACGGTGCGGCCGTTTTCCGGAAATGCCGGGCACGCGAGCGTGAAGTCGGTGCCCAGTTCTGCCATCAGCGCTTCGGCGACCGGGCCGATGTTGCCGGCATCGGTTGAATCGAAGGTCGAGCAGTACTTGAAGAAGAAGCGCGTGCAACCGCGAGCACGCAGCCAGCGCAGCGCGTCAAGCGACTGCTGCACCGCCTCGGCCGCGGGCATCGTGCGCGACTTGAGCGCGACGACAATCGCATCCGCATCGGCAGCGCTCGCCTCTTCGCCCGCTTGTGGCACGCCGATGGTCTGCACGGTGCGCATGCCGGCACGCACGAGCATGTTGGCCAGGTCCGTTGCGCCGGTGAAGTCGTCGGCAATGCAGCCGAGCACGGGGCGGGATGTCGATACCGTGCTCATGCGGAGGGGCCCTCCGGCAAGGTGATACCCGGGAAGATCTTGATGACGGCGGCGTCGTCTTCCTTCGCATGACCGGCGGTGGACGCCTGCATGAACATCTGGTGCGCGGTGGCCGCCAGCGGCAGTGGGAACTTGGTGGCGCGCGCGGTATCGAGCACGAGCCCCAGGTCCTTGACGAAGATGTCGACGGCCGACAGCGGCGTGTAGTCGCCGGCCAGCACGTGCGCCATGCGGTTCTCGAACATCCAGCTGTTGCCCGCGCTGTGTGTGATGACTTCGTACAGCGACGCGGCATCGACGCCTTCACGCAGGCCGAGCGCCATCGCCTCTGCCGCCACGGCGATGTGCACGCCGGCCAGCAGCTGGTTGATGATCTTGACCTTGCTGCCCGCTCCCGCCTTGTCGCCGAGGCGGTAGACCTTGCCGGCCATCGCCTCGAGCACGTCGCCCGCAGCCGCATACGCGGCGGGCGTGGCCGACGTCATCATCGTCATCTGGCCTGAGGCGGCCTTGGCGGCGCCGCCCGAGATCGGACCGTCCACATACAGGATGCCCTGCTGCGCAAGGCGCGCTTCGAGTGCGATCGACCAGTTCGGATCCACCGTCGAGCACATGACGAACGTGCTGCCCTGTCGCATGGCACCCGCTGCGCCGCCCTCCCCGAACAGCACGGCTTCGGTCTGTGCGGCGTTGACCACCACCGAGACGATGACGTCCACATGGGACGCCACCTCGGCCGGCGCGGCACAGGCCACGCCGCCTTCACAGGCGAACGCTGCCGCGGCCTCCGGGCGCGCATCGCAGGCATACACCGTGTAGCCGTGGTTGCGCAGCGTCTTGGCAATGCCCAGACCCATCGCGCCGAGCCCGATCACGCCGACCTGTCGGTCGGCCGTCGCTTGCGTCATGGAAACTCCTGAAAGTGGTGTCACGCGACGTCGCCCCGGCCTTCGGCCAGGCGACGTGCGGCGTTGAACATGTGGGTCTGTGCGGCGTTGCGTGCGGCAAGCGCGTCGCGGTTGCGGATCGCCTCGACCATCGCGCGGTGTTCGTCACGGACCTGGCGGGCGAAGTCTTCACGGCGGGCTTCGTTGCTGCGCGTCACGCCGATCGCTTCTTCGAGGTACTGGCTGAAGAAGCCAAGCGCCTGCACCAGGAACGGGTTGCCGCTGGCCGCCGCAATCGCGTGATGGAAACGCAGGTCTTCGGCCACGCCATCGCCGCCCGCAGCCACCGCCGCGTCGATGCTGTCGAGCGCCGCGTCGATCTCGACCATCTGTGCATCGGTGCGGCGCTGCGCGGCCAGGGCGGCGCCCTCGGCTTCGAGGGCACGGCGCAGCTCGATGATGTGCAGCACGGCATCGATCGACCCCGCCTGCGCCGCGTCGATGCGCAACGGCTTGAGCCCGGCCTGCTGTGTGACGTACACGCCGCTGCCCTGGCGCGCCTCGACCACGCCTTCATGACGCAGGCGCGAAATCGCCTCGCGGATGACCGTGCGGCTCACGCCGAATTCCTGGCCGAGCACGGTCTCGGACGGCATGCGCTCGCCGCGGCGCAGTTCGCCGGCATCGATCTTGTCCATCAGGGCCTGGGCCACGCGGTCGGACAGGGAGGGCGCGGCGTCGAGTCGTTCAAACATGGTGGGAGGCTTGGCAAGCGTAAATTCGTCGTGTCATCATACAAGTTGAATTCTGTGGATTCATCCACGTTTACCCTAGGCATCGATCAAATCCCCGGCAAACCACGCTGGCGGCAAGGAGGCACCATGAACATCGTCATCACCGGCGGCGCCGGTTTCCTCGGTCAGCGCGTGCTGGCGGAACTGCTCCAGCAGCCCGGCCTGCCCGGTCCGGACGGCACCGCGCAGCCGGTCGAGACCTTCATCGTGCTGGACCAGGTCGCCGGGCAGATTGCCGATGCGCGCGTGCGCTACGTGACGGGCGATGCGTCCGACGCGGCGCTGATCGCGCGGGTGATCGACGACCAGGTGAGCGGCGTCTTCCACCTCGCCGCCGTCGTGAGCGGCACCGCCGAAGCCGACTTCGACCTTGGCATGCGCGTCAACCTCGATGGCACGCGCGCCCTGCTCGAAGCGCTGCGTGCGCAGCAGGCCAAGACCGGCCGCGCGCCGCGCATGCTGTTCGCCAGTTCGGTGGCGGTGTTCGGCGGCCAACTGCCCAGCGTGGTGACGGACGACACGGCGGCCACGCCGCAGGCTTCGTACGGGGTACAGAAGCTGATGGGGGAATTCCTGGTGGGCGAGTATTCGCGCAAGGGCTACATCGACGGGCGCGCGGTGCGCATCCCGACGGTATCGGTGCGCCCCGGCAAGCCGAACGGCGCCGCATCGAGCTTTGCCAGCGGCATCATTCGCGAGCCGCTGGCGGGCGAAGAAGCCATCTGCCCGGTGGAGGCCGAAACCGAGTTGTGGCTGGCCTCGCCGCGCCAGGTGGTGGCATCACTACTGCATGCGTACACGCTGCCCGCATCGGCATGGGGCAACCGCCGCACGCTGAATCTGCCGGGCATCACGGTGCGCGTGGGCGAGATGGTGGAAGCGTTGCGCAACGTGTCGGGTGACGCGCCCGTGAGCCGCATCCGCTGGGAACCGGATGCCCGCATCAAGGCGATCGTGCAGAGCTGGCCTGCGCGCTTTGATACCGCCCGTGCCGACGCCATGGGCTTCGGCCGCGACACCTCGTTCGAGGCGATGGTGCGCGACTACGTTGAGGGCATGAAGGCCGCCTAACGGCCCTTGCCCAGCTCGACCGCAAACTTCACCAGTTCCGCCTGGCCCTCGATGCCGAGCTTGCGCTTGAGGTTGAGGCGGTGCGATTCGACCGTGCGCACCGACAGCCCCAGCTCGTCGGCGATGCGCTTGTTGGCGTAGCCCTTGGCGATCCCGTCGAGAATGTCGCGCTCACGGGGGGTCAGCGCCTCCACTGGGGTCGGCATGATGGCCTGCTCAGCCATGCGCATCGCCAGTTGGGCGCTGTAGAACGGTCGGCCGGCCAACACGGCATCGATGGCTTCGACCAGCTCGCTGGCCGGCGCGTCCTTGAGCACGTAGCCGCGCGCACCGGCCCGCATGACCTGCCGCACATACTCGAGGTTGTCGTGCATCGACAGCACCAGCACGGCAATCTCGGGAAACGATTCGGCAAACCGCTCGGTCAGCGCAATGCCATTCATGCCGCGCATGCCGATGTCCATCAGGACGAGGTCGGGCGACAGCGTGCGCGCCGCTTCGAGCGCGCCCTGGGCATCGCCCGCCTCGCCGACCACCTCGAAATGCGGCACGGCCTCGAGCCGCACACGGACGCCATCCCGCACCAGCGGGTGATCATCAACCAGAAGCAGTTTGACAGGCATATTCATACGGACGGGGTTGACGGGACGGAAGCCAGTTGGGCGATGACGACATGCGGGAAAACGGCCGACACCTCGGTACCGTGCCCACCGGACACAATGGTGCAGGAGCCCCCCAGCGCGGCCATGCGCTCGCGCATGTTCCGCAGCCCGATGCCGTGCTGCGGGTCCACCTGGACGGACTCCACATCGAAGCCGGGGCCGTTGTCCCGAATCGACAGCCGCACGGCGTCGATATCGTTCTCCAGCAGCACGCCGATGCGCGTGGCTTGCGTGGCATGACGTTCGATGTTGGAGATGGCTTCCTGCGCGATGCGGAACAGCGCGGTATTGCAGGCATCCGGCAACTGCACAGGCGGACCCGCCAGCTCGAGCGTGATGGATAGACCCGGCTGGCGATCTTCGTGCGCCTCGCGCGTTTCGCGCACCAGCAACTGCAGTGCTGCGGCCAGGCCGAGGTCATCAAGCAACGCTGGCCGCAGGTTGTGCGACACACGCCGCACCTCGCCCAACGCACTGTTGAGGCGATCCAGTGCGCGGCGCAGCATGCTGGCCGCCTTGTCCGGCGCGGGGGATTTTTCCAGATGCCCGTGGGCAGTCTCCAGCAACAGCTTGGTCGACACCAGGACCTGGCTGATCCCGTCGTGCAGCTCGCGCGAAACGCGCGCACGCTCATCTTCCTGTGACCTCACGACCTGCTGGGCAAGCTGCCGCAGCTTGGCGTCGGCCTCGCGGTGGTCGCTGACGTTCAGCGCCAGGCCGCTGCCGGCCACCAGCAGGATGCTGATCGCGGCAATGCCCACCACCCACGCCAGCGTCAGGTCAATGTTGGCCTGCGCGCGCTGGTCGATCTCGCGCAGCGTCTGTTCGATGTCGTCCAGATACAGGCCGGTACCGACCATCCAGCCCCACTGCGGAATCGGTTCGACGTATCCGAGTTTGGGCACGCTCTGATGCGTGGACGGCTTGTCCCACATGTAGCGCACGAAGCCGCCCCCTGCCTGCGCGGCGGCCACCAGCTTCTGGATGGTGGGCTGGCCGCGGGCATCGGTCAGGCCCCAGAGATCGCGGCCGACGAGCTCGGGCTGGCGCGGGTGCATCAGGTTGCGTCCGCGCAGGTCGTAGAGGAAGAAATAGCCGTCGGTGCCGAAGTCGAGACGGGCGAGGGTCCGCATGGCTTCGTCGCGTGTCGCTTCATCGTCACGGCCCGACGCAAGCAGCGGGGCGATGGCGCTCTGCGCGAGCTTCACGTAGGCGCGCAGCTCGGTCTCCTTGGCCTGCAGGTAGGCTGTTTCCACCAGTTGCCGCTCATGCCGCGCCAGTGCGATCGATTGATGGCGCACGGTCAGCATGATCGCCAGCATGGCGATGGTCAGCGGCGCTACGGCGAGCAGCAGGATTTTCTGTCGAAGCTTCATGGCAGACGCGCGCGTCTTGCGGCACGACGTCGCAAGGGGCGATGCGATCTTGGTTGGGAATGTGCGCCCTGCGTAGTACTACGGGCATGCGCTGCGTAGTCTTCCGCTTGTGGCGCAGGGCAGCGTTGGCAAATACTACACGCCCTTGCCGCCTGCCCGACGGGCACCGCGCAAAGTCTGCCCGTCGGCCCACTCCGACCGGCGATTTCCGACCGCAGGGATGAACCCACATCCCGCAATCCAGCAACTTCGACCAAGGTTCGAGGAGACCGACATGAGCTTCGTCAGGCAACACCTGATCTGGCTGGTCGTCGCCATTCTTGGCGCGTTTGGCTTTGCCACCGTAGCGCTTGCGCGCGGCGAGGCAGTCAGCGCGCTCTGGGTGGTGGTGGCCGCCGTGTGTATCTATCTGATCGCATATCGCTACTACAGCCGCTTCATCGCCGACAAGGTGCTCGGCCTCGACGGCACCCGCAAGACGCCGGCCTGGCGCCACAACGACGGGCTCGATTACGTCCCCACCAACAAGTACGTGCTGTTCGGCCACCACTTCGCAGCCATTGCGGGGGCGGGTCCGCTGGTGGGCCCGGTGCTTGCCGCGCAGATGGGCTATCTGCCGGGCATGCTGTGGATCCTGGCCGGCGTGGTGTTTGCCGGCGCGGTGCAGGACTTCATCGTGCTGTTCATCTCCACCCGCCGCGACGGCCGCTCACTGGGCGACCTGGTGAAGAGCGAAATGGGCACGGTGCCCGGCGTGATCGCGCTGTTCGGCGCGTTCCTCATCATGATCATCATCCTGGCCGTGCTGGCGCTGATCGTGGTGAAGGCGCTGGTGGGTTCGCCGTGGGGCAGCTTCACGGTGGCGGCGACGATTCCGATCGCGCTGTTCATGGGCGTGTATGTGCGCTATATCCGCCCGGGCCGCATTGGCGAAATCTCCATCATCGGCTTCGTGCTGCTGATGCTGGCCATCGTGGGCGGACAGGCCGTCCATGACAGCGCCACGCTCGCGCCGCTGTTCACCTTCGACGGCAAGACGCTGACGTGGATGCTGATCGGCTACGGCTTCGTCGCTTCGGTGTTGCCGGTGTGGCTGCTGCTGGCCCCGCGCGATTACCTGTCGACGTTCCTGAAGATCGGCACCATCATGGCGCTGGCCATCGGCATTTTGATCGTCGCACCCAACATGCAGATGCCTTCGCTCACGCAGTTCGCGGGCGGCGGCGGTCCGGTGTGGTCGGGCAACCTGTTCCCGTTCCTGTTCATCACGATTGCATGCGGCGCGGTGTCGGGGTTCCACTCGCTCATCTCGTCGGGCACCACGCCCAAGCTGCTGGAGAACGAGACGCAGGCCCGCTTCATCGGTTACGGCGCGATGCTGATGGAATCATTCGTCGCCATCATGGCGCTGGTGGCCGCCTCGGTCATCAATCCGGGCGTGTACTTCGCGATGAACAGCCCGGCGGCCCTGGTGGGCGCCACGCCGGACGCCGTTGCGCAGACGCTCTCCACATGGGGCTTCGTCATCACGCCCGACGTGCTGATCCAGACCGCCAAGGACGTGGGTGAGAACACCATCCTCGCCCGGGCAGGCGGCGCGCCGACGCTGGCTGTCGGCATGGCGCACATCCTGCACCAGGTGGTGGGTGGCCAGGCCATGATGGCGTTCTGGTACCACTTCGCGATCCTGTTCGAGGCGCTGTTCATCCTGACCGCCGTGGATGCCGGCACGCGGGCCGGACGCTTCATGCTGCAGGATCTGCTGGGCACCTTCGTGCCGTCGCTCAAGCGCACGGATTCGCTGGTAGCCAACCTGATTGCCACGGCTGCGACTGTCGCGCTGTGGGGCTACTTCCTGTATCAGGGTGTGATCGATCCGCTGGGCGGGATCAACACGCTGTGGCCGCTGTTCGGCATCTCCAACCAGATGCTGGCCGCGATTGCACTCACGCTCGGCACCTGCGTGCTGGTGAAGATGAAGCGCGACCGCTATGTCTGGGTGACGCTGCTGCCGACTGCCTGGCTGCTGATCTGCACGCTCACGGCGGGCTGGCAGAAGCTGTTCGATCCGGACCCGAAGATCGGCTTCCTGGCCCACGCCAACAAGTACGCCGATGCCATCGCAGCCGGCAAGTTGCTGGCCCCGGCCAAGTCGATGGCACAAATGCAGCAGATCGTGCTGAACGACCGCATCGACGCCTTCCTGTGCGGCCTGTTCGTGCTCGTGGTGGTGAGCATCGCCTGGTACGGTCTGCGCACGGTATTCAAGGCGCGTGCGCACGCGCGTCCGACCGTCAACGAAACGCCGTACGAAGCGCTGGGCGCGTAAGGCACGGCAGGCGTGGCGGACGCGATGCGCGCCGCCACGCTGCTGCAAGGAGATCCCCATGCGCGAAGAGATCGAAACCCTCGGCCGCTACCTGGGCCAGGCGATGCGCCTGATGGTCGGCGTGCCGGACTACGACACCTACGTGCGCCACATGCAGGAGACCCACCCCGGCGCGTCGGTCATGACGTACGAAGAATTCTTTCGTGAACGCCAGGACGCGCGCTACAAGGGCCGGGTCGGCCGCTGCTGCTGAACGGCAAGACGCGGTCGCAAAAGCAAAACCGCCAGTGCGTGATGCCTGGCGGTTTTTTTTGTTTGCCTACATGGACGGCCGCGCCGCGGCGGTCGGCGGATCCCCGTGCTTGGCGCGATACGTCTTCTCGACCAGTTCGCGCAGCTTGGCCAGCGCACCCACGTCACCCTGCGCCGCCGCACGCCCGTACCAAGCCTTGGCCTGCTCGATGTTCTGCGGGACCACGCCCGGCTCGCCGCGCTCGTAGTAGCTGGCGACGATGTACTGAGACGGCCCATCGCCAGCCTCGGCCGCCCGCTTGTACCAGAGGAACGCCCTGGCGTAGTCGCGCGGTACGCCCCGGCCGGTGAAGTAGTTCGTGGCCAGCGCGCGCTGGGCTTCGACATGCCCGCCGGTGGCGGCACGCTCGTACCACTTGTTGGCCTCTTCCAATGAGCGCGGCACCAGTTCGCCACGCTCGAACAGCTCGCCGTAGGCGAACTGCGCATGCGTCATCTGGTTGTCGGCGGCGCGACGCAGCCATTTGACCGCCTCGTCGGGCCGCGCGACGGTACCCTCGCCGCGCATCAGCATCATGGCGTAATTGAATTGCGCCAGGCGGTCGCCGCGCTGCGCAGCTTCGGCAAATTCGTCGAAGGCGTGGCCGAAGTCGTTCTGCTCGTAGTGCGCGATGGCGACCTGGGTGAGGGCGGCAGCCTCGCTGTGAGCCTGCGCGGGGGAGGTGGCCGCCAGCGCCGGCAAGATCGCGACGCTGGTCGCGAGGGCAATAGCCCCCCGCAGGATGCGTCGAACTCCACAGCGGCCGAACGGTGTGTCCATGGCGATCTCCTCAAGGGAAGAGCGGCCAGTGTAGCGCGCAGCGCAACTGCGCGTGGACCCCAGGCGAGCCGCCACGCGCGGGCGGTTTGCATGCCCGGGCAATCAGCCCGCGCGCACCCGGTAGACCGCCACGCTGCCGCGCCAGTTGGCGCCCCAGCGGACCACATTCCCCTCGTGCAGCACCACGCGATCGAGAATCACCAGCCCGACCTTGGGCGCCAGCGCCTCGAAATCGCGGATGGTCAGCACGCGCACGTTGGGCGTGTCGTACCACTCATACGGCAGCGCTTCCGACACCGGCATCCGCCCCCGGAAGATCGACAGCCGGTGCGGCCAGTAGCCGAAGTTCGGGAACGACACGATGCACTCGCGGCCCACGCGCAGCATCTCGCGCAGCACCTGCGCGGTGTTGTGGATGGTCTGCAGCGTCTGCGACAGGATGACGGTATCGAAGCTCTTGTCTTCGAACAGCGCGAGGCCGCCCTCGAGGTTCTGCTGGATCACGTGCACGCCCTTCTGCGTACAGGCCAGCACGCCGGCATCGTCGATCTCGATGCCGTAGGCAAGCACGTCGAGCTCGTCCTGCAGCACGCGCAGCAGGCTGCCATCGGCGCAACCGAGGTCGAGCACCGACGAATGCGGTTCGATCCAACGTGCAATCGCACGGAAGTCAGCCCGGTCGGCCAGGATATTGGGCACCGCCCGAGGTGCCACGTTCAGCGTTTGCGTGGTCATGCGCCGATCTCCTGCGCAATACGTTCGTAGTAGGCCCGCACCAGCGCGTGGTAGCGCGCGTCTTCCAGCAGGAAGGCGTCGTGGCCGTGCGGTGCGTCGATCTCGCCGTAGGTGACGGCCCGCTTGTTGTCGAGGAGCGCCTTGACGAGTTCTCGGCTGCGCGCGGGCGCAAAGCGCCAGTCGGTTGCGAAACTGATGACGAGGTAGCTCGCCTGCGTATGCGCCACGGCTTGGGTCAGGTTGCCACCGTAAGCCAGCGCGGGGTCGAAGTAGTCGAGCGCGCGCGTGATGAGCAGATACGTGTTCGCGTCGAAGTATTCGGCAAACTTGTCGCCCTGGTAGCGCAGGTAGCTTTCCACCTGGAACTCGACGTCGAACGAGAACCGGATATCGTCGCTCTTGAGCTCGCGGCCGAATTTCTCGGCCATGTCTTCATCCGACAGATACGTGATGTGGCCGATCATGCGCGCCACGCGCAGGCCGCGCTTGGGCTTGACGTGATGCGCGTAGTAATCGCCGCCATGGAAATCGGGGTCCGACAGGATCGCGCTGCGCGCCACCTCGTTGAAGGCGATGTTCTGTGCCGACAACTTGGGCGTGGATGCCACCACCACGCAGTGCCGCAACCGCTCCGGATACATCAGGCTCCAGGCCAGCGCCTGCATGCCGCCGAGGCTGCCGCCCATCACCGCCGCGAACTGGCGGATACCGAAGCGGTCCGCTACGCGCGCCTGGGCGTTGACCCAGTCTTCCACCGTCACCACCGGAAAGCGCGCACCATACGGCAGGCCGGTCTCGGGGTGCGGGCTCATGGGGCCGGTCGAGCCGAAGCACGAACCCAGGTTGTTCACCCCGATGACGAAGAAGCGGTTGGTATCCACCGGTTTGCCGGGGCCGACCATGTTGTCCCACCAGCCGACCTCGCCCTCGGCGTGCACGCCCGCCACGTGGTGCGAAGCATTCAGCGCATGGCAGATCAGCACCGCGTTTGAGCGATCTGCATTGAGCGTGCCGTAGGTTTCGACCATCAGGTCGTAATCGGCGATCTGCGAGCCGTTGCGCAGGGCAAGCGGCTCGGTAAAGTGCATGCGCGCGGGCACGACCAGGCCGATGGCGTTGGCCGGTTTGCCGGCATGTTCAATGGGAGAAGCCGTGTCGGCCGGGGCCGCATCATCCGCGGGGGCCGCTTGGATATCTGTCATGGCGCCAAAGAAAAAACCCGACCGGCAACGCTGACAACGCAACCAATCGGGCTCTTGTGGCGCACGTGGGGCGCCTGCCCCCGTCCTGACCGAACCTCTTTAGCCGCATTTGTAATGAGAGCCCAGCGGCACACGCCGAGGCTCCCGCGCGCCCGCAAGCCAGTCGTCAAATCGGCGCGCCAGAGTAAAGCGATTATAGAGCAAGCGGCGGCCGGCGCATCACCGCCGTGTGATGCGACCGATCCGCCGCCATGCCTCGGGTCAGAGACCCGCCATGTTGATGTACTTGATCTCCAGGTACTCGTCGATGCCGTACTTCGAGCCTTCTCGCCCGAGCCCCGACTGCTTGACGCCGCCGAAGGGCGCTTCGGCCGTCGAGATCAGCCCCGTGTTGACGCCGACCATGCCGCTCTCCAGCGCCTCGGACACACGCCACGCGCGACCGAGATCGCGCGTGTAGAAGTACGCGGCCAGGCCGAACTCGGTGTTGTTGGCTGCCGCGACGGCCTCGTCTTCAGTGTCGAACGGAATGAGCGCCGCCAGCGGGCCGAACGTTTCTTCGTGCGTCAGCAGCATGCCCGGCCGGGCATCCACCACGACGGTCGGCTCGAAGAACGCGCCGCCTTGCGCGGCCAGCGCATGCGGCTTGCCGCCCACCAGCACCCGCGCGCCTTGCGACACGGCGTCATCCAGATGCTGGCGGACCTTCTCCATGGCGCGCATGTGGATCAGCGGGCCCTGCTGCACGCCGGGCTCGGTGCCGTTGCCCACGCGCAGTGCCCGCACGGCATCGGCCAGCTTGGCGGCGAACGCGTCGTAGATGCCGCGCTGAACATAGAAGCGGTTGGCGCATACGCACGTTTGGCCCGCATTGCGGTACTTGGCGATCATCGCGCCTTCCACGGCCGCGTCGACGTCGGCATCGTCGAACACGATGAACGGCGCGTTGCCGCCCAGTTCCAGCGACAGCTTCTTGATGTCTTCTGCGCACTGGCGCATCAGCAGGCGGCCCACGGCGGTAGAGCCCGTGAAGCTCAGCTTGCGGACGATCGGGTTGGACGTCAGTTCGCCGCCGATGGGCTGTGAGTCGCCGGTCACGATCGAGAGCAGCCCGGCAGGCACGCCGGCCCGCGCTGCAAGCTCGGCAAACGCCAACGCGGAGTAGGGCGTCTCGAGCGCGGGCTTGACCACCATCGCGCAGCCCGCCGCCAATGCCGGCCCAACCTTGCGCGTCATCATCGCGATCGGAAAATTCCACGGTGTGATGGCGGCGGTCACGCCAATCGGCTCTTTCTGCACGACGATGCGGCGGTCGCCCTGCGGCGAGGGAATCGTGTCGCCGTAGATGCGGCGCGCTTCTTCGGCAAACCATTCGATGAAGGACGCGGCGTAGGCGATCTCGCCGGCGGCTTCGGCCAGCGGCTTGCCCTGCTCGGCCGTGAGGATGGCGGCGAGGTCCTGCTGGTGCTCCAGCATCAAATCGGCCAGCTTGCGCAGGATCTTGGCGCGATCGCGTGCGCTGACCTTGCGCCAGGCGCGCTGCGTCGCCTGTGCGGCGTCGATGGCGCGGCGCGTCTCGGCGGCGCCCATGGCGGGCACGGTGCCAATCTTCCGCCCGGTGGCGGGGTCGACCACATCGCGCGTGGTGCCGTCATCGGCATCGGCCCAGGTGCCGGCGAGGAATGCCTGCGTGCACCACAGGCCGGGGTCTTTCAGGGCGATGGGCGCGGCAGGCGCGCCCGGCAGATCGGTGCGGGTCATGGCGTCAAGCCTCCAGGACGCGTTGCAGGATGGCGAGCCCCTCTTCGAACACGGCGTCTTCGATGGTCAGCGGGAACAGGAAGCGGATCACGTTGCCGTAGACGCCGCACGACAGCAGCAGCAAGCCGGCTTCAAGCGCACGCTGCTGCACGAGCTTGGTGAAATCGGCGTCGGGCTTGCCATCCGGTGTATTGAACTCGACAGCAACCATCGCGCCCACGCCGCGCACTTCGGCAATGCGCGGCTGCCTGGCCTGGGCGGCGTTGAGGGCATCGACCAGGCGTGCGCCCAGCGCGGCCGAACGCTCGCATAGCTTTTCATCGGCGATGATGTCGAGCACCGCGTGCGCGGCCGCCACGGCCAGCGGGTTGCCGGCGTAGGTGCCGCCGAGGCCGCCGGGGGCGGGTGCGTCCATGATCTCGGCGCGGCCGGTGACGGCGGACAGCGGCAGCCCACCTGCGAGGCCCTTCGCCATCGTCATCAGGTCGGGCAGCACGCCGGTGTGCTCCATGGCAAACAGCTTGCCGGTGCGGGCGAAGCCGGTCTGTACTTCGTCGGCGATCATCACGATGCCGTGTTCATCGCAGAGCGCACGCACGGCGCGTACAAAATCGGCGGGCATCTGGTAGAAGCCGCCCTCGCCCTGCACCGGCTCGAAGATGATGGCTGCCACCTGGCGCGGATCGATATCGGCCTTGAACAGGCGCTGGATGGCATCGAGCGCATCCTGCGTGCTCACGCCATGCAGCGCGACAGGCGCGGGCACGTGGTAGATGCTGCCCGGGAACGGCCCGAAGCCCGTCTTGTACGGCACCACCTTGCCGGTCAGCGACATGCCCATGAACGTGCGGCCGTGGAACGCGCCCGTGAGCGCGATCACACCCGGGCGGCCCGTGTGCGCCCGTGCGATCTTGATGGCGTTTTCCACGGCCTCGGCGCCGGTGGTGAAGAACGCGGTCTTCTTGGCATAAGTGCCCGGCGTGATCGCGTTCAGGCGCTCGGCCAATTCGACGTACGAGCCGTACGGCACGATCTGGTAGGCGGTGTGCGTGAAGTGATCCAGCTGCTCGCGCACGGCTTGCACCAGGCGCGGGTGGCGGTGACCCGTATTGACCACGGCAATGCCGGCCGCGAAGTCGATGTAGCGGCGGCCTTCCACGTCCCAGAACAGCGCGTTCTCGGCGCGCTCGGCGTAGCGGTCGGTCATCACGCCGACACCGCGCGGCGTGGCGGCCAGGCGGCGGGCATTCCATTGGGCGTTCTGTTGCGGGTCTCGGGCGTTCATGGCGGTCGGGATGTGTGGGGTCAAAAAAGATGCGATGCGGGCCAGTGTCGCAGTCATTGGCCCCGTACAATGAGACCCAATCAGGTTTTTCTTTTAGAACCATTTCCGGCTCCGCAGCCCGCCATGGCAGACCATTCCCCCGCCCACCGTGCCAGCATGCTGGTCGACTACCTGCAGCGGCGCTTCGATCGATCCGACGGTTCCGGTCCCGGTGGAGAGCCCGACCACCGCCGCCTGTACCGCGTGCTGCAGGAGGGCATCCTGCGCGATGAGCTGCAGCCCGGCACACGCCTGCCGTCATCGCGGCAACTGGCGTCGGAACTGGGCATCGCGCGCAACACGGTGATCCATGTTTACGAGCAACTGGGCGTGGAAGGCTATGTCTCGGCCGGTGTCGGCAGCGGCACGTTCGTCGCCGATACCGCGCCGGACCGGCTCGACGCGGCGCCACCGGCGGTCGCTGCCGCCGCTGCGCCGATCACCGAAGCGGCAATGCCGTCTGCGCCGATGCTGTCCACGCGCGGCCGTGCGCTGGTGCGCGATGCGGGTGCGAGTTCGCGCCAATGGGGCGCCTTCATGCCGGGTGTGCCGGAGGTGCGGATGTTTCCGGCGCGCATCTGGTCGCGGCTGCACAACCGGCTGCTGCGCAAGCCGTCGCCCGCGCTGTTGACGTACCCGGTGGGCGCCGGCTACCTGCCACTGCGCACTGCGCTGGCAGACTACCTGCGCACGGCGCGTGGGGTGCGTTGCGAACCCGAGCAGATCATCATCACCGCGGGCATCCACCCCTCGCTGCAGCTCATCGCCCAGTTGCTGTGCGACGCCGGCGACAGCGCGTGGATCGAAGACCCCGGCTATTGGGGCGTGCGCAGCGTACTCACCGCTGCCGGCATCCGAACCGTGCCGCTGCCGGTGGATGACGAAGGCATGCGCTTCGACGCGCCCACGCGCACGCGTCAACGCGACAAGCCCCCCAAGCTGATGGTCGTGTCGCCTTCGCATCAGTATCCGCTCGGCTCGGTGATGAGCCTGGCGCGGCGCCGCGCGCTGCTGGCCACGGCGCACGCCACCAACGCATGGATCGCCGAAGACGACTACGACAGCGAATTCCGCTACGGCAGCCGTCCGCTGCCGTCGCTGCAGGGCCTGGACGAGGGCGGCCGCGTGCTCTACATGGGCACGTTCTCCAAGGTGCTGTTCCCGAGCCTGCGGATTGGCTACCTGGTCGTGCCGCCGGCGCTCGCCGATGCCTTTGCGACAGGGCTGTCGGAGATGTTCCGCGGCGGGCAGATCCTCACGCAGGCCGTGCTCGCGGATTTCATTGCGGAAGGACATTTCGTTTCACACATCCGCCGCATGCGGGGCATCTATGCGGAACGGCGCGAGACGCTGCTGGCGTCCATCGCCGATGCATTCGGCGACGCGCTGCCCGTACATGACGGCGCCTCGGGACTGCACCTGGTGCTCGGCCTGCCGCCTGGCACCAACGATGTGGCCGTGGCCGAGCGGGCGCTGGCCAATGACGTCGTCACGCGGCCGCTCTCGCGCTATTACCAGGACGATGCACGCAGGCAACCTGGCTTGCTGCTGGGCTATGGACACGTTGAAACGGAGGCGATTGCCGCGCGGTTTCATACCTTGGCGCAGGCCGTGCGCAGCGTCGTTTGACACGTGCGCCGAAACACAAAAGCCCCGCATGTGCGGGGCTTCCTGCCGCAAGCGCTGTGCTCAGGCCAGCAGCACGCGCAGTTGCGCGTCCGCGCCTTCCACCGGCGATTTGCGGAAACCACTCTTGGCGTAGCGATGCCAGCGGCCCAGCACGGCACAGACGATGAGGTTCGCGCGTGAGGCGATATCGCTGTCGGCCGGCCATGCGCCTTGCGTCACGGCCATGCGCAGACTCTGCTTGAGCGACGCCTCGATGCGATCGAGACACTGCGCCATGCGCTCGGGCAGGCGCTCATCTTCGCCGACCAACGCATCGCCCACCAGCACGCGCGTCATGCCCGGATTCTTGTCGGCAAACGAGAGCAGCATGTGCGCGATCGCATGGGCCTGGCGCAGGCCGTGTTCTTCGCGCAGCGTGATCTGGTTGATGAGGCCGAAGACGGTCTGCTCGATGAATTCGATCAGCCCCTCGAACATCTGCGCCTTGCTGGCGAAATGGCGATAGAGCGCCGCCTCGGACACATCGAGCCTGGCTGCGAGCCCGGCCGTAGTGATCTTCTCACCACGCGGATGCTCGAGCATGCCGGCCAGCGTTTGCAGGATTTGCACCCGGCGCTCGCCGGGGCGCGGCCGCTTGCGGGCCGGTGGTGGTGCTTCGATGACGGCTTCCGAGGCCGACTCGGCCGCAGAAAACCGCGTTTGCGCGTTGCTCATGACGTCCTGGCCCCTCTCCCGTCCTGACTGCGGAGACTACCTGCCTGTCTAGCCGCGTCGAACAAGCCTTCGTTGTAGTTGAAGCACCGATTTTACTTTCACGCCCACATAGCCGGGCCGGTTGGCGAACAAAATCGGGGCGGCGGCCGGTTGATGTGGTGAATTTGCACGCGCGCCAACGGCTGCCGCTTGCATGGGATGCAAGGCATCGGCCGCAGCGGCCGGCTGCACGCCGGGCGCGACGCGCGGCAAGTAGCCCGTCACCCACACCGTGCCGATCCCAAGACGCCGATAGCGCTTGAGGTGAGAAAGCGTGTCTTCGACGAGGATGGCGCGCGATGGCGCAATCCGCTCGCGTGCCAGCAAGCGGCGCAGCATCAGCGGATCAGGCTTCGGGCGCAGACGACGATGCACCCACATGTGCTCGACGGCAATCTCACGCATGAACGCGCGCTTGAGGCCGATGTGCCGTAGCACCTCGCGCGCATAGGCGACCGGCGCGTTGGTCAGCAGGATCTTGCGTCCGGGCAGCGCGCGCAGCAACTGGGCGAGACCGCGCTCCGCGCGCACCATGGCGCGCAGGTCGTCAAAGCGATGGGCCTCGGCCAGGAAATCGTCCGGATCGACGCCATGGTGGCGCACCATGCCAAGAATGGTGGCGCCATAGCGGCGCCAGTAGTCGACGCGCACCTGGCTGGCGGTGGCTTCGTCGGTGCCGAGCACGCGGGCCACGTAGGCCGTCATCAGCCGGTTGATCTGCGGAAAGATCGCGTGCGAGGCGTGGTGGAGGGTGTTGTCGAGGTCGAACAGCCAGACGGGCTGTTGCACGGGCCGCGTGGGCGCCGCCACCTCGCGCGGCCAGGCGCGCGTACGGCGCGCCCGGGCCACCCGGGTGGTCTGCATCAGTGCGAGCGGATCATGGTGCCGAACGCCTGTTCGGTCAGGATTTCCAGCAGCAGCGAGTGCTCGATACGGCCATCGACGATGTGCACCGAATTGACGCCGCTCTTGGCCGCATCCAGTGCCGACGAGATCTTCGGCAGCATGCCGCCGGAAATCGTGCCGTCGGCGAACAGCTCGTCGATCTCGCGGGCGGAAAGATCGGTCAGCAGGTTGCCCTGCTTGTCCATCACGCCGGGAATGTTGGTCATCATGACCAGCTTCTCGGCCTTGAGGATTTCGGCCATCTTGCCGGCCACCACGTCGGCATTGATGTTGTAGGCCTGGCCGTCATCGGAGAAGCCGATGGGCGAGATGACGGGAATGAACGCGTCGTCCTGCAGCGCCTTGACCACCGCCGGGTTGATCGCCTCGATGTCGCCCACGAAGCCGATATCGAGAAATTGCCCGGGGTTTTCACGGTCCGGCATCTTGAGCTTCTTGGCGCGGATCAGGCCGCCGTCCTTGCCGGTCAGGCCGACCGCCTGGCCGCCGTACTGGTTGATCAGCATGACGATGTCCTGTTGGACTTCGCCGCCGAGCACCCACTCGACCACTTCCATGGTCTCTTCGTCGGTCACGCGCATGCCCTGGATGAAGGTGCCGGTCTTGCCGATCTTCTTCAGGGCTTCGTCAATCTGCGGGCCGCCGCCGTGGACTACCACCGGGTTCATGCCGACCAGCTTGAGCAGGATCACGTCACGCGCGAAGCCGTGCTTGAGCTTCTCTTCGGTCATGGCATTGCCACCGTACTTGATGACGATGGTCTTGCCGTGGAACTTGCGAATGTAGGGCAGCGCTTGCGCAAGAATTTCAGCCTTGAGCGCCGGCGCGATATGCGCGAGTTCGGGGGCGAGGCCAGCAGGGTCGGGGGCAGCAGCAGCGGTCATGACGGTGACATCCGGTTGGGCGGGTATGATGGAGCGCCGAATGTCGCGTGCTACACAAACGGAGCAGCCCATTTTCGGCAGGCGCGATTTTACAAGAAAAGCATCTCCGGTCTGACCGCGCACCTTGCGTGCCTGCCGCACCGTTGCCGCGAAAGAACACCTCTGGGGAAACATGGCCATCGCACCCGATCAGCTCGACGCCTTGCGCCCGCATCTGCTGCGCTTTGCGCAACTGCAGTTGCGCGACACGGCGCTGGCCGAAGACGTCGTCGCCGACAGCATCCTTGCCGTGCTGGAACACCCCGAGCGCTTTGCCGGCAACGCGTCGCTCAAGACGTACGTGATCGGCATCCTGAAGCACAAGATCATCGATGCGATCCGATCGGGACGGCGCGAAGTGCGTGTCTCGCTGCTTGCAGGCGCCGCCGCGGACGACGCCGACCAGCGCTCTGATGAGGCCGTCTTCGACACGCTGTTCGCTGCCGATGGCCATTACGTCCGCCCGCCTTCCGACTGGGGCGACCCCGACGCGGCGCTGTCACGGCGCGAATTCTTCGATGTGCTGCAGATGTGCGTCGACCGCCTGCCCCCACGGGTGGGCCGCGTCTTCATGATGCGTGAGTGGCTGGAGCTGGAGACGGACGAGATCTGTCAGGAACTGCAAATCACCGCGACCAATGCCTGGGCACTGCTTTACCGTGCCCGCATGCGCTTGCGCGAGTGCCTGGATCTGCACTGGTTCGGCAATCAGCCGACCGCCACCTGAGTCGCATGTCAGACGCATCACCGAGAAGAACCATGCCGAACCGCTGGGGATTGCCCACCTGCCAGGAAGCCCACCGCATGCTGGTGGCCAAGATGGATCGAGAACTGCCCGCCAGCGAGCGCCTGCGCCTGCGTCTTCACCTGTTCGCATGTGATGCGTGCACGCGGTTTTCGCAGCAGATGGGATTCCTGCGCCAGGCCATGCACCGGCTGGGCCAGGACGATGCCGGCAACGACCGCCCATGAAGACATCGATGCCGGTACGCCCGGCCAACACCACGTGCGGCAACTGCGGAACCACGCTGCGTTGCGGCGCCATCGGTGACGGGACCCAACCCGATCCGGCGTGCTGGTGCGCGGCGGAAGCGGCGCTACCCGCCCATGCCCGGCTTCCGGGACAGGGCTGTCTCTGCCCGCGCTGCCTGCGTGAGGCGATCGCACGCGCGCGCGCAGTTGCCGCGTCGGACTGATCAGTCCTGGCTGTCTTCGTTCAGCGTGCGCAGCGCGCGGCGGACGTCGGCCCGGCCGCGCTGGCGTTCGGCGTGACCGCCTTGGGTGTGGGCGCCCGCCTTGCGGCCACGGGCGAGCGGCACCAGGAAATTGCGTGGGCGCGCGATGCCGGCCTGGGTGGACGGCTCGATGCGGAAGGTCAGTTTCTGGCGGGTGCCCAGCGTCTTGTTAGCCATGAGGAATGCACTCCTTTGCCCTGTGCAGCCCGCAGCGACGCCCGCCGCAGACCATCAGTGCATGTGTTCGCCGCCGTGGCCCATGGCGGGCATGTTGCCTGCGGTCAGGTCGCGTACCTTGGCCTCGACCTTCTGCTCGACGACGCGCTTGTCGGCCAGTTCCACCTTGAGCGTGATCGGCACGGTGGTGTCCTTGACCAGAGGCTGCTTCAGATCCATCAGCATCACATGGTAGCCGCCCGGCTTGAGTTGCACGGTTTGGCCCTTTGGCAGGTCAAGCGATGGCATGGCGCGCATGCGCATGACATTGCCCTCCATCTTCATCTCGTGGATTTCAGCCGTACCCGCCACCGGCGTGGACACGCCCACCACCCTCGCGCCATCGGCCGATTGCAGCGTCATGAACGCCCCGCTCGCGGTCTGGCCGGGCACGGTGCCGCGCACCCAGGCGTCCTGCACCGTCACCTGTGCGAAAGCGGTAGCGCCGGCAAGCAGGCCAGCAGCCAGCGCAGCCACGCGAACGGAGTAACGCATCGATCGGGACATCTTCATGAAAGGCTCCTGTCGGGACAAATGTGCTGCGCATTAAAGCACAGCGCTTGTGGGGGGATACGTTAGGTGCACAATTGTGCGGCCGATTGACGCATCGCGCCGGCCAGAACCGCGCGGCGCGCACGTTTACACTTACCCGCCATGCTTTCCACACTGTCCCTTGCCGCTCCACTGCTGGATATATCCAGTCTACGCCGCCTGTTCTGGCTGCGATGGAGCCTGCTTGCCACGCAGTTGATCCTGATGCTGCTGGCACCGATGGTGTTTGCGGTGCAGTTGCCGGTGCTGCCGCTGCTGGGCGTGATGGGCCTGCATGCGTTGTTCAACCTGGTGACCGGCTTGCGCATGCGCAGCAACCCGCCGGTGCGCCATATCGAGATCACCATCCAGTTGCTGGTGGATTTGAGCGCCCTGTCTGCCCTGCTGTATTTCACGGGCGGGGCGACCAATCCCTTTGTTTCGTTTTACCTGCCCGCGCTGGCGATTGCCGCGGCCATGCTGCCGATTGCACATGTCGTGGGCCTCACGCTGTATGCGCTGGCCGCCTACAGCATGATGCTCGGCAACTACATCCCGCTGAAGCTGCTGAACGAGGCCGATGCGGTGCCGTACCACCTTGCGGGCATGTGGATCGATTTTGTGGCCAGCAGTGCGATGATCGCCGGCTTTACGGCGCGGCTGTCGGCCGCACTGCGCGAGCGTGACGCGCAACTGACCGAGGCGCGCGAGCGCCTGCTGCGCGACCAGCGTATCGAGGCGCTGATGTCGCAGGGCGCCAGCGTGGCGCACGAGATGGGGACGCCGCTGTCGACGGTGGCCGTCATCGCGGGCGAGCTGCAGCACGACGCGCGCCTGCCCAACTCTCCGCTCGCGCCATACCAGGAAGACCTGCGTGCGATTGAACAGCAACTGGAACTGTGCCGCGCCGCACTTGCGCGCCTGCAGCGCAAACCCAGCGACGGCGCGCCTGAGCCGCTGGGCCAATGGCTGCCGGAATTCACGCAGACCTGGCAGCTGCGCCATCCGGACATTCGCCTGCACACGGAGACCTCCCCGGCGGCGCAGGCCGTGGCATTGGACGGCGTCAACGTGGGCCAGATCCTCACCATCCTGCTCGACAACGCCGCGCGCAGCCAGCAGCAGGCCGGGCGCGACCTGGTACCGCTGTTGCTGACCGCCAGGATCGATGCCAACCCGGACGCGCAGCGCGCGCTTGGCGGCCAGAGCATGCCGCCGCAGATCGTGCTATCCGTGGTCGACACGGGCCTGGGCCTGCCGGAAGACCTGCGCACCTCGCTGGGCCGCACGCCCGTGCCCAGCCGGCACGGCGGGCACGGCATCGGCGTGTATCTTGCCGCGACCACGGCGCGCCGCCTGGGCGGCGTCGTGGTGCTGCGGCCCAACCCGCCGCAAGGCGCCATTGCCGAACTCCGGCTGCCCCTTGGCGGTCCGAAGGAACAATCGGCGCCGCCCATCATTGGGGCGCCCACCCTCTTCACATAACGCGACCGCCTCGATGCGGCTCCGGAGAAAGCCATGCAGCAACCCGCCCCCTTCCTCATCCTCGACGACGACGATGTCTTTGCGCAGACGCTGTCACGCGCGCTCACGCGCCGCGGCTTTGCCCCGCAGATCGCCCACACGGGAGGTGAGGCGCTCGCGCTCGCGCGCCAGAATCGCTTTGCCTACGTGACCGTCGACCTGCATCTGGCCGCCAGCGACAAGGGCTTGATGCCGCATGGCGGCACGGATTCCGGCCTGCACTGGATTGCCCCGCTGCGCCAGGCGCTACCCGATGCGCGAATGCTGATCCTCACGGGCTACGCGAGCATCGCCACCGCGGTCCAGGCCGTCAAGCTGGGGGCGGACGAATACCTGGCCAAGCCGGCCAATGTGGATTCCATCCTGCTGGCGCTGCAGGTGGGCGTGTCGGAAGCGGTGGCGGAGCAAACCATGGAAAACCCCGCCCCGCTGTCGGTTGCACGGTTGGAGTGGGAACACATCCAGCGCGTGCTGGCCGAGCACAACGGCAACATCTCGGCCACCGCGCGCGCCCTGAACATGCACCGACGCACGCTCCAGCGCAAGCTGGGGAAGCGTCCGGTTGCAAAGTGACGGCGCCTACCAGCGCGTATCGCGCTCCCACGCCTTGAGCTCGTCTTCGGCACGCTCCTTCGTGTAGCCGTAGCGCTCCTGGATCTTGCCGGCAAGCTGATCGCGCTTGCCGCGGATCACGGTCAGGTCATCGTCGGTCAGTTGCCCCCACTTTTCCTTGACCTTGCCCTTGGCCTGATCCCATTTGCCTTCGATCTGATCCCAGTTCATCACGTCCTCCGTTGCGATTGAGACAACGCGGCGGCCACCCGCAGCCGCCGCTGAGAAAAACCCGCCAGACTTACTTCTTGTACTTGGCGGCCACGTCGTTCTGGCATTTCGTCTTGGCGTCGCCCGACATGGCGTCGCAGCGCTCCTTGGCCGCCTTGTAGTCGGCATCGTTGCGGTCCTTGACGGCATCGCGACGCGCTTCGCTGACGTCCTTGGCGTTGCCCGTGGCCTTCGCGTGGCTCACCTCTTCGCCGCTCTTGGCTCGCGTGTAGGCGGCCTTCGCGTCCTTCATGCAAGTGTCCTTGTCGTTGCCTTTGAGCGCATCGCACTTGGTCTTGGCAACGTCGTAATCGGCTTCCGCCTTTTCCTTGGCGGCGCGGTTGCGTGCAGCCTCGGTGCCGTCGCGCTCCACCCTTGCATTGGCCTTGGCGACGTTGTAATCGCCCTTGGCCTGCGCACGGCAAACGTCGCGGTCGTTGCCCTTCATGGCGTCGCATTTGTCCTTGGCGGCTTTGTAGTCGGAATCGGCCTGCTTGACGGCGTTGTCATACGCAGTGCGCTTGGCGTCGTTGGGAGCGGACGCGGTCGGCGCGGGCGTCAACTGGGCATGGGCCAGCCCCAGCGGGGCGCACGCAAGCACGCAACAAATAGCCAGGCGTCGGATCGGTTTCATACGCTTCTCTCCTTGTCGTGGTGTTGGGGTCGCGCACACGAAGTACGCGGCGCGCATGTGTTCTTGCGGCACCACCTCTTCAGCAGATAACGGGCCCGCCCCGCCTCGATACGGAACAAACCCTTGTGCGCACTGGCCTGGCGGGGCTCCAAACAAAACGGGCCGCATCGTCTCCGATGCGGCCCGCTGGGCGTGCGCAATGTCGTCGTTACAACACGTAGCGCGAGAGGTCTTCGTTGCCGGACAGTTCGTTCAGGCGTTCATCGACATAGGCCGCATCGATCGTCACGGTCTCACCCGACGATTTGTGCGCGTGGAACGACAGGTCTTCGAGCAGGCGCTCCATCACCGTGTACAAACGGCGGGCGCCGATGTTCTCGACCTTCTCGTTCACCGAGCAGGCAATCTCGGCCAGGCGGCGGATGCCATCCTCGGCAAAGACAAGGTCAACGCCTTCCGTCTTCAGCAGTGCCTGATATTGCTTGGTGAGGCTGGCGTCGGTTTGCGTGAGGATGGCGCGGAAGTCGTCCACCGACAGCGAATCCAGCTCGACGCGGATCGGGAACCGGCCCTGCAACTCAGGAATCAGGTCGCTCGGCTTGGACAGGTGAAACGCGCCCGAAGCAATGAACAGGATGTGATCGGTCTTGATCATCCCGTACTTGGTGTTGACCGTCGTGCCTTCCACCAGCGGCAGCAGATCGCGCTGCACGCCCTGGCGCGACACCTCGCCGCCGCCGACTTCGCTGCGGCTGGCGATCTTGTCGATTTCATCCAGGAACACGATCCCGTTCTGCTCGACGTTGGCGATGGCCTTGTGCTTGAGTTCGTCCTCATTGACGAGCTTGGCCGCCTCTTCGTCGATCAGCAGCTTGAACGCCTCGGCCACCTTCATCTTGCGGCGGTGCTTCTTGCCCTGGCCCAGGCCCGCGAACATCGAACGGATCTGCTCGGTCATGTCTTCCATGCCGGGCGGCCCCATGATGTCCATGCTCGGCACGCCGGCCGACACCTCGAGTTCGATCTCCTTGTCGTCGAGCTGGCCTTCACGCAGCTTCTTGCGAAAGGTCTGACGCGCGGTGGAGTCCTTCTCTTCGGGCTGTGCGAAGCCGATGTCGCGCGGCGGCGGGATCAGCACGTCGAGCAGGCGATCTTCCGCCGCATCTTCGGCCTTGGCGCGCACCTTCTTCATCTCGGATTCGCGCGTCTGCTTGACGGCCATCTCGGCCAGGTCACGCACGATGGTGTCGACATCGCGGCCGACGTAGCCCACCTCGGTAAACTTGGTGGCCTCGATCTTGATGAACGGCGCGTCGGCCAGCTTGGCCAGGCGGCGGGCAATCTCGGTCTTGCCCACGCCGGTCGGGCCGATCATGAGAATGTTCTTGGGCGTGATCTCCTGGCGCAGCGGCTCGCCCACCTGCTGGCGGCGCCAGCGGTTGCGCAGCGCCACGGCGACGGCCTTCTTGGCGTTCTGCTGGCCGATGATGTGCTTGTCGAGTTCGGAGACGATTTCCGACGGTGTCATGGTCTCAGACATGGGGAATCCTGTCAGTGCGTGCGGCGAGTTTGCGCGGCGCGGTCAGCCCGCTTATTCCAGCGTCTCGATCACGAAATTGGTGTTGGTGTAGATGCAGAGTTCGCCGGCGATCCTGAGCGACTTCTCCACCACGTCGCGCGGCGCGAGATCCGTGTTCTCCATCAGCGCCTTGGCGGCCGATTGCGCATATGCGCCGCCCGAGCCGATTGCAGCGATGCCGCCTTCGGGGTCGAGCACATCGCCGTTGCCCGTGATGATGAGCGTGGATTCGCGGTCGGCGACGATCAGCATCGCTTCCAGGTGACGCAGGGCGCGGTCGGTGCGCCAGTCCTTGGCAAGGTCGACGGCGGAACGCAGCAGGTTGCCCTGATGCTTCTGCAACTTGGCCTCGAAGCGGTCGAGCAGAGAAAAGGCGTCGGCGGTGGCACCGGCAAAACCGACCAGCACCTTGCCGTCATAGATGGGACGGACTTTGCGGGCCGAGCCTTTCATGACGATATTGCCCAGCGTGACCTGGCCGTCGCCGCCCAGCGCAACCTGGTTGCCGCGCCGCACGCTGACGATGGTGGTGCCGTGATACTGTTCCATGCGCTTGTTCCTAGGGTCCGGCCGGCCCGACGCGAGCCGGCCAAAGAATTCCATACTTGGCGCCAGCCCCTAGGATTTCAAGCGCGACTTCGGCGGAGGCGCAGGATTTTTGTGGCCCGAAGCTCGCTTCCGACAGGTTCAGTGGGTGACGTCGAAGGCGTACGTGCGCTCATCCAGACGCGGCACGAGCCTGTAGCCCTTGCGCGCCGCCCACACATTGATGTTGAAGTACAGCGGAATCACACCGTAGTCGCGCATCCCGATCTCCGTGGCCTCCTGCAGCAGCTTTTCGCGCTTGGCATCGTCGATGGTCTGGAGGGCCTCGGCCAGCTTGGCATCCAGCGCGGGGTTGGAATAGCGCCCCCGGTTGGAGGCGCCCCAGCCGCGCGCCGGGTCGTAGGTGGCCAGCAACGCCTTCAGGCTGGAGCTGGCTTCGCCCGTGTCGGCACCCCAGCCCGCCTGCAGGAACGAAAACTCCAGCTTGTTGGCGCGCGTGAAGAACGTCGCCGAGGGCATCGCTTCGACCTTGGTCGCAATGCCCACGCGCGAGAGCATCGAGGCGATGACTTGGGCGACGCGATCGTCGTTCACGTAGCGATTATTGGTCGCGTGCAATGTGATTGCGAAGCCTTCTGGGTAGCCGGCCTGCGCGAGCAGCTTCCTGGCCGCCGCTGGGTCGGCCACCGGCGCTTTCAGGTCGGGCACATGGCCGAACAGCGCACTGTTGACGAGCTGGCCGGTCGGCTCGGCGGCGCCTTCCATGACCCGATCGACGATGGCCTGGCGCGAGATGGCCCGCGAGATCGCCTCGCGCACGCGCGGGTCCTTGAGCGGATTCTTGGCCAGCGGCTTGCCCGCCTTGTCGGTCACGAACGGCGAGACGTCGCGGTTCGAATCCAGGTGCAGATACATCATGCGAAACACCGGCATCCTGAACACCGAGACGGCCGGGTCCGACGACAGCTTCTTGATGTCGGACGTCGGCACGTTTTCGATGACCTGCACGTCGCCGGCCAGCAGCGCGGCCACGCGCGGGGCGTCCGCGGTCAGGATGCGCAGCGTCACATGTTCCCATTGCGGCTTCTTGCCCCAATAGCCATCAAACCGGGCAAGTTCGAGGCGGTCGCCCTTGGCGAAGGAGACAAACTTGAACGGCCCCGTACCGATCAGAGCGCGGCCGTTGTTGAAGTCGTCCGGGCCGGCTTTCTCAGCCGCCTTCTTCGAGACGATGTAGATGGTCGACAGGTCGTTCGGCACCAGCGGGTACGGGCCATTCGTGGTGATGCGCACGGTCAGCTTGTCGACTGCCGTCACATCCTTGAAGCCGCGCGTGTAGATCGTATACGGCGACGGGCTGTTCTTGATGGTGGCCGGGCGTGCCAGCGAGTAGACGACGTCGGCCGAGGTGAACTCGCTGCCGTCATGAAAATGCACGCCGGGGCGCAGCTTGATTTCCCACACCGTATCGCTCACGGCCTTCCACGAGGTGGCCAGCCCGGGCTTCAGGCGCATCTTCTCGTCCTTGGCGACCAGCGTCTCGAACATGTGCTCGGCGGCATTGGCGTTGGGCGTGACGTTATGGAAGTGCGGATCGAGCGAGGTGACGTCGCCCGAGAGTCCGATGACCAGCGTCGATGGACCGGCGGACGACTGGGCAAACGAGACGACCGGCGCAAGCGCCGTGGCAAGAGACAGCGCGGCGACGACACTCGCGGCGCGCAGCAGACGCAGAACCGGCATGACGATCCCCCGAAGTTCGTGACGGAAACAACACGTTCGGCGATTGTCGGGACCCGATGACACCGGTGTCAACGGCTGCTTGGCAGGGTATGCGCAGGCTCAGTGATGCTGCCCGCAATCGCAGTCGTCACCATGCTGGTGATCGTGGTCGCCGTCCCAGTCCTCGTCGTGATCGTCGACGGCCCAGGCCGGGAACGGATCCGGCAGGGCGGCCCAGGCATCCGGGCCGGCAGCCATCTCGGCAGCGCTCAGCAGGCAGGCGTCGAGCTGCGCGACCAGCGCGGCCTCGTCCAGGTCGGTGCCGATGAAGACGAGCTCCTGACGACGGTCGCCCCACGGCGCGGCCGCACCGTTGTCGTGCATCTTGTCGATGATGTCCGCGCGGGCTTCCTCCTCATCGGGCCATTCGGCTGCATCGATAGCGGCCCACCACGCGCCTGCTCCGCCATGGCGCATTACGCCGCCGGCCTGGCCCCAGCTCCCGGCAATGTCCATGCGCGAGGCCAGCCAGAAATAGCCCTTCGAGCGCAGCACGCGGCCGTGTTCGCGCAGCCAATCGGTGTGCATCAGGTCCCACAGGCGCTGCGGGTGGAACGGCACGCGGCAGCGATAGACGAAGCTGCGGATGCCGAGCGCCTCCGTTTCGGGCACGTGCTCGCCGCGCAGCTCCGCCAGCCATGCCGGCGCGGCGGCGGCGGCATCGAAATCAAACCGGTGCGTGTTGAGAATCTCGTCCAGCGGCACCTTGCCGAACGATGCCGGCACGATGTGCGCACGCGGGTTCAGCGAATGGAGGATGCCGCCCAGGCGTGCGCGCTCGGCGTCGCTCACGAGATCGATCTTGTTGAGCACGATCACGTCGCAGAACTCGACCTGTTCGATCAGCAGGTCGACGACGGTGCGGTCGTCGTCTTCGTCGCGCGCCTGGCCGCGGTCAGACAGAAAATCGGCAGCGTCGTAGTCGGCAAGGAAATGCTGGGCATCGACCACGGTGACCATGGTGTCCAGGCGCGCGAGGTCGGACAGCACATCGCCTTGCTCGTCTTCAAACGTAAACGTCTCGGCAATCGGCAGCGGCTCGGCGACGCCGGTCGACTCGATCAGCAGATAGTCGAAGCGGTCTTCGCGCGCGAGACGGGCAATCTCTTCAAGCAGGTCTTCTCGCAGCGTGCAGCAGATGCAGCCGTTGGAAAGCTCGACCATGCGCTCGTCGGTGCGCGAGAGCTGCGCGCTGGTGGCGGTGCCGTCGCCGACGAGCTGGGCGTCGATATTGACGTCCGACAGGTCATTGACGATCACGGCCACACGCTTGCCCTCGCGGTTGGCGAGCACGTGGTTGAGCAGCGTGGTCTTGCCGGCGCCCAGAAAGCCGGACAGCACGGTGACGGGAAGCGGACGGGACATGATCGTGACCTATAAAGCAAAACAGCCCGGCTCTACACCGGGCTGCCAATTCAAACAAGCACTGCGCGCGCCTCAATCGCCCTGCAACTTCTGGCGCTTTTCGCGGCGCTCCTGCGCCTCCAGCGACAGGTTGGCGGTCGGGCGGGCCAACAGACGCGGCACGCCGATCGGCTCGCCGGTTTCATCACAGTAGCCGTAGTCGCCGGCATCGATGCGGGCGATCGACTGCTCGACCTTCTTGAGCAGCTTGCGCTCGCGGTCACGCGTGCGCAGTTCCAGCGCGTGCTCTTCCTCGATGGTGGCACGGTCGGCCGGGTCCGGCACAACGACGGTCTCGCGCAGATCGCTGACGGTCTGGTCGGCATTCTTGAGAATGTCGTCGCGCATTTTTACAAGCCGGTCTTTGAAGAAGGCGAGCTGCGCCTCGTTCATGTAATCCTTCTCGCCCATCTTCAGGATTTCGGCTTCGGTGAGTAGTTTCTTGCTGCTCATGGTTGCTGCAGATGATCCTGGTAAATCGCGCGCCGTGTCGGCTGTCGCGTCGTCCTTGCGCGGGGATGCGCCGGACTCGTTCTCGCTGGCGGCGGACTTGCCGCCCCGCGCGCCTCCCATTGCCTCTCCCGCAGCGGCGCCCCCTGCCGCTTTTTTTCGGGTGGCTGGCGCAGCCTGGGCTGCTGCCGACTCCACTTCAGACCGTCCGGCACCGCCATCGGCGCCGCGCCTGTCCTTGGTCTTTGTCACCATCGCCTGCTCCTCCTGCCGGACATGCTTCGGACGACGTGCTTCAAAATCGACCTATTGTATCTGAACGATATTAACTGAACTATCGGAGAAACACGGACAGGAAATCGGCCCCGGACCGCCCGCCGGTGCCACCAGAACGAGGGGGGAGACCGTTCGGATCAGGCCAGGCAGTTCTCCAATCCTTTCAGAATCGTTTCGCGCGGCAGGTCTACGCCGATAAACACCATCCGGTTGGAAGGGGTCTCGCCGTCCCATTCCCCCCCCACGTCGCTGCCCATGAGCTGGTGCACGCCCTGAAACACAACCTTGCGGTCGACGCCTTCCATATACAGCACGCCCTTGTACCGCAGCAGCTTCTCGCCGTAGATATTCAGCACGCCCGAGAGGAATTCCTCCAGCTTGGTGTAATTGAACGGCCGTTCGCTGCGGAAGACGAACGAGGCAATGCGGTCGGTATGGTGCGCATGCCCGTGATGATGGTGATGGCCGTGGCCGTGGTGGTGCTCATGATCATGGTCGTGATCACAATCGGTCGAGCAGGCGTGGTCATGATCGTGATCGTGGTTGTGATCATGATCGTCTTCGCGCAGGAAGTCGGGATCGATCTCGAGCTTGGCGTTCAGATTGAAGCCGCGCAGGTCGAAGATCGTGTCGATCGGCGTCTCACCAAAATTGGCGGTGCGGATCGGGGCGCGCGGGTTCATGTGCAGCAGGCGGTGGCGCAGTGCCTCCACATCGTCGGCGGACACCAGATCGCTCTTGGTGATGAAGATGGCGTCGGCAAAACCCACCTGGCGCTGCGCTTCTTCCTGCTTGTCGAGCTGCATGTTGCCGTGCTTGGCGTCGACCAGCGTGATGACGGCATCCAGCAGGTAGCGGCTCGCGATCTCGTCGTCCATGAAGAACGTCTGGGCCACGGGGCCGGGGTTGGCGACACCGGTGGTCTCGATGACCACGCGGTCGAACTGGATCTGGCCGTTGTCGCGGCGCGTGAGCAGGTCGGACAACCCCTGCACCAGGTCGCCGCGGATCGTGCAGCAGATGCAGCCGTTGCTCATCTGCACGATCTGCTCGTTGCCGTCTTGCACGAGGATGTCGTTGTCGATGTTCTCTTCGCCGAACTCGTTTTCGATCACGGCGATCTTCATGCCGTGCTGTTCGGTCAGGATGCGCTTGAGCAGCGTGGTCTTACCGCTGCCGAGAAAGCCCGTCAGGATGGTGACCGGGATCATTTTGGACATGGTGCGTTTCCTGTCTTGTGATGGGCCGCTGGATGCGCGCAATCCGCGCAGGCGCCCTTGATGGTGAGTTCGGCATGGTCGGCTGCGAAGCCGGCGGGCAAGGCGGCCTTCGGCATGGCCGGCGGCTCGGCGCCTTCCAGACAGAAGTCGCGCCCGCATTGCGTGCAGTGGAAGTGGCTATGCGAGCGGTGCGCTGCTTCGCGCGCGGCGTCATGCTCTGCCAGGCTGAAGCGAAAAACCCGATCGGCCCCAGCCGTCTTGTGGACGATGCCGCCGGCCACGAGCCAGTCGAGCACGCGGTAGACCGTCACGCGGTCAATGCCGGAATCGTCCGGCAGCGCGTCGCACACGGCCTGGTGCGAAAGCGGATCGGCGCCCTGCATCAGCACGGCCAGCACGCGCACGCGGGGCTCGGTCACACGGCTGCCCAGGCCGCGCAGGCGCGCGCGGGCAGCCTCTTCAGGCGAATGGGATTGCGAAGTGGCGAGATCGTCGCGCGGGGCCGGGGTGTTCATGCGCGGAATTGTCCCACGGGGCGCGGGTTGCTGCAATTGAGTTGCAATTGGGCGGCCTTGCGCCGCCCAGGGTTTCTTTTCGCGCTTCGCTACCGCTTACGCCGCAAACATCAGACACACGGGCGTCGGCACCTTCGCCACGACCGTGGGCTGGTCCAGCTTGCCGGTTTGTCCGTCGATGCGCAGCCGCAGGATCGTATCGCCCTTCTGGTTGAGCACGTAGACATACCTGCCGTCGGGCGCCATCGTCATCGCGCGCGGGAAGTGCACACCTTCGCTCCAGTACTGAAGCGGCGCGAGCTTGCCCGAGGCGTCAATGCTGAACGCGGCCACGCTGTCGGCCAGCGGGTGGTCGGACTTCAGCTTCCGGTTGCTGGCGTAGAGGAAGCGCCCTGACGGATGCATCAGCAGCTCGGCGCCGCTCTTCTGGCCGGTGTAGTCGGCGGGGGTGGTGGAGATGCGCTGGCGCTCTTCCAGCACGTGGCCGGTGGCGGGGTCGTAACCGTGGCAGGCGACCGAGCCTTCGAGTTCATTGATGACGTAGAGCAGCTTGCCTTGCGGATGCAGCGCCAGATGGCGCGGACCGCTGCCGGGCTTGAGCTGCGCGCGATCCCGCGGGGCAAGCTTGCCGCCCTCAATGGCGAACACGTTGATGCGATCGGTACCCAGGTCGGTGCCGATCACGTGGCCGCCGGTGGTGTCGAACAGCATCATGTGCGCGTGCGGCGCTTCCTGTTCGGGGCGGGGGCCGGAACCGGTGTCCTTGAAGATGCCGGACACAGTGCCGAGCTTGCCGTCCTCGCCAATCGGCAGGAGGTTGTACGCGCCACCGCTGTAGATCGACACGCACAGGTGCTTGCCGTCCGGCGACACGACCACATGCGCGGGGTTCGTGCCCGACAGCGACAGCGGCTGGCGGTTCAGCAGCGTCAGCTTGCCGTCGTGCGGATCAATCGCATAGGCCTCGGCGCTACCGTTCGGGCGGCCCTCGTAGACCTCCAGTTCGTTGATGGCGTACAGGAACCGCTGATTCGGGTGCACGGCCAGAAACGACGGATTGGCACTCTCGACCACCTGCACCTGCGTCCACGCATCGCCGCGCGGCGCCAGCACGTAGATGCCGCGTGCGGCCGGGCCACCGGCAGTGCCGCCGGGCGCATTGAACGTGTAGGTACCGACATAGGCAAAGCGGGGAGGGCGTGCATTGCCTGCGGGCTGCGCGCCCGCCGCGGCGGATTGCTCGCCCGCCTGGGCCATGACGGTTTTGGGAAGAGCGCCCAGCAAAGGCAGGCTACCGGTCCACTGCATGAAAGTTCGACGAAGACGATTGGTCATGGGATGGCTCCATCAAACACGCACGGACATGGCGTGGTGGAAGATGTTGTTCGGATCATACCGGTGCTTCACATCCTGCAGAAACGCGTACAGGTCGCCGCTGCCGTAATAGAGTTGCGGCCAGAACGGGTAGGCGAGCATGTCGACGTCGGGGTAGTTGATGTAGCAGCCCTCGTACCGGTCGCCGGGGTATGGCGTGCCGCTGTGCGGTGCGGGCACATCGGGCGCACCATAGACATCGCGGTAAAAATCGCTGATCCAGCGCAGGTGGCCGGCATCGTCGGCAGCGGCGCCCCAATACGTCTGGTACTGCAGCTTCATGATCGACGCCCGCTGCGGCACGGCGGTGTCGCCAATGCGCTCGGTCTTGTTGACGGCGCCGCCGTACGAATCGACTTGCAGCAGCGACTGGCTCAGGTCGACACCCGGCATCGTCCGCGTGAGGTGGGCGTAGATGCGCTGCGCCTCACGCGCCGTGAAGCCGCGTTTCATATAGGCCGACTTGTATTTGCCGCGTTGATTGGCCCCCGAGCCGTTCAGATACTGCGTGGCCGTCAGCCAGTCGTACTGCACGATGGTGTGCGGCTTGGAGCAGAGCAGTTGCCCCACGCCTTGCCTGTGCGCGGGGCCATAGCCGGGCGGGCGCCCTTTGACCGGCGTCGGCGCGCAGGCCTGGAAGCGGTTCAGAAAATCATTGAGGACATAGAGATCGCGGCACGTGCCGTCTGGGTTGCAGAACTGCGTGAGCAGCACGATCTGCCCCGACGATTTGTGCGTGAGCTTGAGCAGGGAGAACATGCCCCACGTGTCCGGGTCCTTGCCGCGCGTCTCCCAGTATTCGCCGTAGATGCGCAGCAATTCGGCAAAGCGCTGCGGCGTCATGGTCGCCCAGTCGAAGGCCACGGTGGCGAGTGCCACTTCCTGCGGCGCCTCGGGCAGCTTGGCGAACGTGTAGCCGGTGATGACGCCGAAGTTGCCGCCGCCCGCGCCGCGGCATGCACGGAACAGATCCGGATCGTGCGCTGCATCCACCATGCGCGCAGCCGCCTTGCCGGTTTTATCCACGGTGACGATGTCCACGGCCGAAAGCCAATCCACCGTCAGCCCCTGCAGCCGCGAGAGCAGCCCATACCCGCCGCCGCAGATATGTCCGCCCGCGCCCACCGAATAGCACGAGCCGCCGGGCAGCGTCACGTTGTGGCGCTTGTACAGCTCAAGGTAGCCGTTCCAGTTTTGCGTGCCGGCCGGAATGCGCACCGAGCCGTCGGCGCGCACCTCGGGCGTGGCGAGCAGGCTCAGGTCGACAATCGTGCCGTCGGGGTTGTTGGAGACGAAATCCTCGTAGCAATGCCCGCCGCTGCGCACGGTCGGGCGCTGGCCTGCGTTGATGATGCGCTGCACGGCGGGCGCCACATCGTCGGGCTTTTCTATGAGCGCGATGCGGCTGGCGGCCTGCGCATCCGTCGCCGGCCAGCGCAGGTTGAAGCCATGTTTGAGCGTGTTGTAGCGAGGGTCTTGGCGCGTCACATCCAGTGTCATCGACGACTCCGGTGAGGGCGTTTGCGCAAGCGTCGCGCAAACGAAGTGGGATTCGGACGCGTGGCGTCCGGCGGTTCCAACTTAGTCGTTCGCGGGCCCGGCTTCCATCAGACAATGCCGAGCCGGCAGGCTCATCGCGCTTGGTGGGCAAACCAACCCACCACCCGCGTGGCCGTCGCCACCCACAGCGGCCGCACCAGCCAGCATGCGGCGACCCACGCCAGCGTCACCACGATCAGGTCGCAGCGGCCGCTCTTCCACCAGTTCAGGGAATGGCGCCCCCAGATCCAGGGCACGCCCAACGGATTGGGCCAATCCGCCAGCAGATGCATCAGCCCGCCACAGGCGAAGCCGAACAGCAGCGGCGCCCACAGGTGCGCATGGCCCAACGCGTGATACGACAGCACAAGCACCGCGATCCAGCCAATGCCCCAATGGGTGGCGGTGCGGTGCGTGATCCAGAGGCGGCGCGCACGGGTCCACCAGGCCACCTCCATCCAGTCAGGCGCGGTGCTGCCCGCAACCGCCGCGCAAAACGCCAGGAGGCTGCCAAGATGTTCGAGAGATGTATGGGAAGCCTGTGCGACGGCGGCGGCGGCAATCAGACCGGCCGCCCAGCCCGTCGCGTGATGGGCTGCATTGGATGCCATCGACGTGATGCGGAAAACGAAGGACCGCATCTTCGCAATGCAGGCTTGCCGGGACAAGCCAAAAATTGCGACAAATTGCTAGCCGACTTGCAGCAGTAGGCCCTTGAGGTATTCGCCTTCCGGAAAGCTCGTCAGCAGCGGGTGGTCCAAGCCGCCGGCCAGCCTGCGTTGGATGCGCGCCGTCACCTTGGCATCGGCCGCCGCACCCGCGACGATTTTCTGAAACAGGTCGGCGTCGATCGCGCCCGAGCACGAATACGTGAACAGCAGGCCGCCCGGGCGCAGCAACTGCATGCCGACCAGGTTGATCTCCTTGTATGCCCGCGCCGCGCGATCGACCTGCTGCGCCGACGCCGCAAACTTGGGCGGATCCAGCACGATCAGGTCAAACTGGCGGCCTTCCGCGCGGAAATTGCGCAGCGACTTGAAGACGTCCGCATCCAACCACTCGGCGCGCGCCGGATCGAAGCCGTTGAGCGTGACGTTGCGCTCGGCCACCGCCAGCGCCTCGCCCGACGAGTCGATCGACACCACCGAACGCGCCCCGCCCTTGAGCGCCGCCAGCGAAAACCCGCCGGTATAGCAGAAGCAGTTCAGCACATCGCGATCGCGCGCCAAGGCGCCGACCAGCGCGCGGTTGTCGCGCTGATCGATGTAGAAGCCCGTCTTGTGGCCTTCACGCACATCCACGTAATAACGCACGCCGTGCTCGGTAGCAGACAGGTCTGCAGCAGGCTCGGCGCCGGCCAGCACACCGGTCATCTGCTCCAGGCCTTCGCGCTCGCGCACGCTCACGTCCGACCGTTCGTAGACGTTCGGGCAACCCGTCTCTTTGATGAGCGCGGCGACGATCGCCTGCTTCCAGTGCTCCACGCCCGCGGCGCTGAACTGGCAGACGAGCTGGCCCGCGTCCCCGGTGCCGTACTGATCGACGATCAGGCCGGGCAGGCCGTCGGCTTCGCCCATGACGAGGCGCACGGCGTCGGTGTCGTGCACCCACGCGCGGCGGTACGCCACGGCGGCGGCAATGCGGCGTTTGAAGAACGCGTGGTCGACGGGCTCGGCTTCATCAAAGCTCCACGCGCGCGCGCGAATCTGCGAGACGGGGCTGAACGCGGCGCGCGCCAGAAACTGGCCATTGTGTGCGCGCACGATGACGGTCGCACCGGAGGCCGGCTTGCCCTCCACGCGATCGATGGCGTTGGCGAAAATCCACGGGTGCCGGCGCAGCAGCGAGCGCTCCTTGCCGGGCTTCAGAATCAGGGTTTGCATACGACTGGGGATGGGGCGCCCGAAGGCTCGGGCAATGCGCTACTTCTTTTTTGCGCGGGGATGCGCCTGATCGTAGATCTTGGCCAGGTGCTGAAAATCGAGCGAAGTATAAACCTGCGTGCTCGCAATGCTGGCGTGGCCGAGCAGTTCCTGCACCGCGCGCAAATCGCCCGACGACTGCAGCATGTGCGTGGCAAACGAATGCCGCAGCACGTGCGGATGCACATCCGCCGGCACACCCGCCGCGATGGCGTTGCGCTTCATGCGCAATTGGATCTGCCGCTGCGCCAGCCGCTTGCCGCGTGGGGAGAGAAACAGCGCGTGCGCGTCTTCGGGTGCCGCGTCCGGCTTGGCCAGTTGCTCGCGCACCGCCAGCCATGCGGCCAGCGCCTCGGCCGCCTTGGTGCCGACCGGCACCGTGCGCCGCTTGCTGCCCTTGCCGAGCACCTGCACCTCGCGCGCCTCCAGATCGAGCCAGCTCAAAGATTCATACGCGCCGGCCTTCACGTGGCGCATATCCAGGCTGACGAGTTCGGAGAGCCGCAGTCCGCACGAATAGAACAGCTCGTTGACGGCACGGTCGCGGACGGTCTCGGCATCGTCGCCGGGCAGTTGCTCCATCAGCGCGACAGCTTGCTCGACGGACAACGCTTTCGGCAACCGCTTCGGGCTCTTCGGCGCGCGCACACCGTCGACGGGATTGGCGGTGACGGCGGCATCGCGCAGCGCCATCCATTTGAACCAGCCGCGCCACGCCGACAGCGCCCGCGCAATGCTGCGGCCGGACAAACCGTCGCCATGCAGCTGCGCCATCATGCGGCGGATATGGTGCGACTGCAGTTGCGTGAGATCGACGTTGGCAGCGTGCTGCGCGCCCAGGCGCTGCAGCACGGCCAGCTCGCGGGTGTAGCTCTCGAGGGTGTGCGGCGAGAGCTGCCGCTCGAACTTCAGTGCGTCAAGGTACGCCGCAATCTGCGGATGTGGCGGCTGTGCGCCATGGTCATCGGCGGATGCAGAGTGCGGCATACGGTGGGCTGCGCTCAGTCGCGCAGGCGATTGAGCGCGGCAGCGGCCAGTTCGCCGATCTGCGCGAGGTAGGTCGTGCCCATGCCGTCATGGAAGCGGCGGGCGTCCGGCGAGCCGAGCACCAGCAGGCCGAATGCCGGCGCAGCGCTGGCATCGGCATCGCCCCGCACCGGCACGCGCAGCGTCACAATCGCGAGCGATTCGATGGGCTCGCCGCTGTCCGACGTATCCAACCAGCCGGCGGCTTCAAAACCCGCATTGGCGCCGCAATACGGCGCACGCAGGCCCGCAGCAAACAGGCGCACTTCCTCGCTCACACCCTGCGCAACTTCCAGGTGCGCGAATTCTTCGCCGACCTGCCACACGCGCAGCGCCACAGCCGGCACGTCGAAGATTTCCCGCAGGCCATCCTGCACGGCATACGGCAGCGCATGCGTGTCGGCCTCGCCCAGCAGGCGCGTCGTCCACGCGTGCACGCGCTGCTGCGTGCGGTCGTTCTCGTTGCCGTGGCGCATCAGGTCCGACAGCTTGAGCTCGAGGTGCTTGTTCTTGTCGCGCAGGATTTCCATCTGGCGCTCCTGCAGTGACACGGCGCGGTGGCTGTGCGGGCTGGTGAGCTGGATGGCGGCCAGCAGCTCGGCGTGCTCTTCAAAGAAGGCCGGATGCGCCTGCAGGTAGTTGGCGACGTCTTGTGCGTTCATCGTGGAGGTGCTCATCAGGCTGCGCCCAGTTTCTTCTTCAGCAGATCATTGACTTGCGCGGGGTTGGCCTTGCCGCGCGTGGCCTTCATGGCCTGGCCGACCAGCGCGTTGAATGCCTTCTCCTTGCCGGCGCGGAATTCCTCGACCGACTTGGCGTTGGCCGCCAGCACGTCGTCGATGATCTTCTCCAGCTCGCCCGAATCGGACATCTGCTTCAGGCCCTTCTCGGCGATGAGCGCGTCGGCATCGCCACCGTGTTCGCCGGCCCACATGGCGGGGAAGACGTCCTTCTTCGCGGTGTTGTTGCTGATCGTGCCGTCGGCAATGCGGGCGAGCAGCTTGGCCAGTTGCGCAGGCTTGACCGGTGCGGCGTCGATGTCCAGGTCGGCGCGATTCAGGTTCGAGGCAACCTCGCCCATGATCCAGTTGGCCGCGGCCTTGGCGTTCGCGGCGCCCGCATCCGCCACGACGGCTTCGAAATACGCAGCCGTCGCCTTGGTGGCGGTGAGGATGCTGGCGTCGTACTTCGGCAGGCCATAGGCCGACTCGAAGCGTGCGGCCATGGCGGCCGGCAGCTCGGGCAACGTGGCGCGCACACGCTCGATCCAGTCGTCGCCGATGACGAGCGGCAGCAGGTCGGGATCGGGGAAGTAGCGGTAATCCTGCGCGTCTTCCTTGCTGCGCATCGAGCGCGTTTCCTTGCGGTCCGGATCGTACAGGCGGGTTTCCTGCACCACGGTGCCGCCGTCCTCGATCAGCTCGATCTGGCGGCGCACTTCGTAGTTGATCGCCTCTTCCAGGAAGCGGAACGAGTTGAGGTTCTTGATTTCGCAGCGCGTGCCGAACGGCGCATCCGGCCCCGGGCGCACCGACACGTTCGCGTCGCAGCGGAAGCTGCCTTCCTGCATGTTGCCGTCGCAGATGCCCAGCCACATTACCAGTGCGTGCAGCGCCTTGGCGTAAGCAACGGCCTCGGCCGCGCTGCGCATGTCGGGCTCGGTCACGATTTCCAGCAGCGGCGTGCCGGCGCGGTTCAGGTCGATGCCGGTCATGCCGGCAAAGTCTTCGTGCAGCGATTTGCCCGCATCTTCTTCCAGGTGCGCTCGCGTAAGCTGCACGGTCTTCTCATAGCCGGGCTGGCCGTTCTTGCCTTCCACCTGGATGGTCAGCGTGCCGCCCTGCACCACCGGAATCTCGTATTGGCTGATCTGGTAGCCCTTGGGCAGATCGGGGTAGAAGTAATTCTTGCGCGCGAAGATGCTCTTGGGCGCGATCTTGGCCCCAATGGCCAGGCCGAACACGATGGCACGCTCGACGGCGCCCTTGTTCAGCACCGGGAGCACGCCCGGCAGCGCCAGGTCAACCGGCGCCGCTTGCGTGTTGGGCGCCGCGCCAAAGGCGGTGGACGCGCCGGAGAAAATCTTCGAGACCGTCGAGAGCTGCGTGTGCGTCTCGAGGCCGATCACCACTTCCCATTGCATGTTGCGTGTGTCCTGTCGATTGTTGTGGTGTGAATGTCTAGGTACTCAGGTATTCAGGTGTTCTTGCGTCGCTGCGATCAGGGGTGCGGCGCATCGAGCCACGCCGCGAGTTTGGCAAAGGCCGCTTCGCGCGCTGCCGGATCGCCGCCGACCGTGACCGTTCCGTAGCGACGCCCCTTCGGGATGCCATTGCGCTCCTTGACTGCAGCCGTGCCGTCAAAGCCGTGATACGCGCCGCCAAACATGTCCAGCTCGAAACGCGCCTGCGGCTGCCGGGCCAGCACGGCGGTCTGCAGCGCCTGGCAGTGATCGGCCGGGGTCCAGTCGTCGTTGCCGCCGGCCAGCAGCAGCAACGGCGCGTTGAGCCGATAGTCCGGCCGCTTCTGCGCCGACGCGCACCCAGGGTAAAACGCCACGGCGCGATCCACCAGCGGGGTACCCGCCGGCCACGCTCGGCTTGCGTCCACTGCGTCGAGCACGGCCTGCGCGCCGTTAGACCACCCCAGCAGTACGATACGGCGGGCGTCCACCTCCGGCTGCGCGACGACCCAGCGAATCGCAGCGAGGATGTCCGCGCGCCGGACCGCGCCATTGATGCCGCGCGCAGCATAGCGCTCCGTGCAAATGCCGTGCGGCTTGCCGCGCGGGCCAAAGCTGTCCGGAAACAACACCGCATAGCCACGCGCGCTCAGCCACTGCGCATAACCCCGGTAACGCGAGCCCAGCGCCCTCGCATCGGCGCCGGCAGGCGTGTACAGCCCGCTGCAGCCATGCAGTGCAATCACGGCCGGCGCGCCGCCAGCGGGTGCCTTGGCATGCGGCGCAAACCAATAGGCCGTCAGCGTTTGCGGAGCGCCCTCCGCATCCTTGGCCGACGCGCGCGGAATTTCCACCGTCCGCACGCCCAATTCCGCCCCCGAGGGCGCAGGCGCAGCCGGCATTTCAGGCAGCGCGTCGGGCGCCGGCTGGGCGGCGACATGCAGCGCCAGGGCGCCTGCGAACACCGCCAGCACGCGAAGCGATGCGCGGATCACCGGGCGTTGCGGGCGCACTGGCCCGTTTGCGGGTCGAACATGACCGGCCATGCCTCGTCGTAGATGCCGGGCGTGCAATGCGCTTCGCAATTGGCGTGCGCCAGCGTCACGCGGCGCGGGTCCTGCCAGACCATCAGCTCGCAATTGCCGCCACGCTCGTGCAACTCGATGCTCGGCCTGCGCTTGGTCTGCTGGAGGGTCGACAGATCAAACTGGCACGAACCACGCCGGCCCACCCACAGTTGCCAGTGCAAGGCGCTGACGTTGTTGTCGGCCACGGTGAGCGTCGCCTGCTCGCGGAAGCCGTCTTCTTCGGTCTGGCTGCAGTAGCCGTTGATGTCGATGCGTCGGTCGGAGATCGGCGGCGGCTTCGACGGGCGGCTGATGCCCGGAATCGAAGGCAGCGGAATCGGCACGCACGCCGCCAGCAGGCCGGCGGCAAGCGCCAGCCCGAATGCGTTGCGGATGCGAAGGTTCATGCGTGCCTCCTGCCGTGCTGCGAATGCGCCGGTGCGCCAGATCAGGCGGCGGGCTGGCGGCTGTGCCAGTCGGTCGCCTGCTGGAACGCATGCGCGATCTGCAGCATGCGTGCCTCTTCAAAATAGTTGCCGATGATCTGCAAGCCAACCGGCAGACCGTTGGCGCCAAAGCCGGCCGGCACGCTCATGCCCGGCAGGCCCGCCAGGCTGGTCGACAGCGTGAAGATGTCTTCGAGGTACATCTGCACCGGATCATCGCTCTTCTCGCCGATCTTCCAGGCAACGGTCGGGGCGACGGGGCCCATGATCACGTCGCACTGCGCGAATGCGTTCTGGAAATCCTGCGCGATGATGCGGCGGATCTTCTGCGCCTGGAGGTAATAAGCGTCGTAATAGCCGTGCGACAGCACATAGGCACCGACCAGGATGCGCCGCTTGACCTCCCAGCCGAAGCCCTCCGCTCGCGTCTTCCGGTACATGTCGGCCAGGTCGCGATACTCGGCTGCGCGGTGGCCGTAACGCACACCGTCAAAGCGCGACAGGTTCGACGAAGCCTCGGCCGGGGCGATCACGTAATACGTCGGGATCGACAGCTCGGTCTTGGGCAGGCTGATGTCGACCAGCGTGGCGCCGAGCTTTTCCATTTCTGCCAGCGAGGCGCGCACGGCGGCGCGCACGTCGTCGGCCAAGCCTTCGCCAAAATACTCTCTGGGCAGACCGATACGCAGGCCGGCCAGCGGGCGCGCGGCATCGGCGCCCTGCAGCGGCTGGCCGAGCAGGCGGCTGAAATCTTCCACGTCGCCACCGCGGCCGGGTTCCAGGCTGGTGGAATCGCGCGGGTCAAAGCCGGCCATGGCCGACAGCAGCAGCGCGCAATCTTCGGCTGTGCGGGCCATCGGGCCGCCCTGGTCCAGCGACGAGGCGAAGGCGATCATGCCGTAGCGCGACACGCGGCCGTACGTCGGCTTGATCCCCGTGATGCCCGAGAACGATGCCGGCTGGCGGATCGAACCGCCCGTGTCCGTCCCCGTTGCAGCGGGCGCCAGATCGGCTGCCACCGCCGCCGCCGAGCCGCCCGACGAACCGCCCGGCACGTGCTCGACGCTCCACGGGTTCTTGACGGCGCCAAAGGCCGAATTCTCGTTGGAGGAGCCCATCGCAAACTCGTCCATGTTGGTCTTGCCGAGCGTCACCATGCCCGCCGCGCCCAGGCGTTCGACCACCGTGGCGTCAAACGGGCTCGTGTAGTTGGCGAGCATCCTGGAGCCCGCCGTGGCGCGCCAGCCGCGCGTGACGAACACGTCCTTGTGCGCGATCGGCACGCCGGTCAGCGGTGCGGCGTTGCCGGCAGCAATGCGCGCATCGGCGGCCTGCGCCTGCGCGAGCGTTGCCTCGGCATCGACATGGGTGAAGGCGTTGAGGTCCGCCCGGGCCTCGATGCGCGACAGGTAGTGACGCGCCAGTTCGACCGCCGAAACCTCCTTGGCGGCGAGTTGGGCAGACAGGGCTTTGATCGTGGATGCGGTCATCGAATACGTTCGGATAGGCTGCCGGCAGCGGCCGGCGACGTCGAAATGCGGGAAGGGTCAAGTCGGGCGCACACGCGCCGTTGTGCGACTTACTCGATCACCTTGGGCACGAGGTAAAGGCCCGCCTCGGTGGCGGGAGCGCATTGCTGGTAGTCGGCGCGGCGGTCGGGCTCGGTGACGGCATCCTCGCGCAGGCGCTGCGCCTGCACCTGGACCTGCTCGATCGGGTGCGCCATCGGCTCGATGCCCGTGGTGTCCACGGCCTGCATCTGCTCGACCAGCGAGAAGAACTGGTTGAGTTGCGCGAGGGTCTGCGCGGCTTCGCCATCGGAGACTTCGATGCGGGCCAGGTGGGCGATGCGTTTGACGTCGGAAAGTTCGAGTGCCATCGGAGTGGGTCAGTGAGTGCGGCGGCGGGCAGGATGCGGCGCGCAAATGGCGGGAAGCGGCGACCACTGCGCGCGGGGTGCGCCGTGATGGCGCCGATCGCCCGCAAATTTGGAGCCAAGAGCCCGCCGAATACCCGCAGAGTGCCCGAATTATAAGGTATGATTGCCGACTAAATTTCTAAGTCAGCAGGCGACTTCGTGAAGCCACGGACCCTCTGATTAAGTGCCCGGGAACCTCCCGGCAGCCGCGCCATCAGCATCTGGCGACACTTAATCAAAGGTTCCTTGGGGCCGCCCTCTCCGGGCGGCTCACTCCGGCAGGATGATCAGTGCCAAGGCACTGTACCGCCGACTACCACGGAGCCCGCGACATTCCCGGGAGCGCAGTAGCAGGATCGGACCGCATGGCACAGCCATGCGTGGTCTGTGCGTTGGTGCAGCCCTTGCGCCGTGATCCTGCCGCTGACCCGCCCATGACTCGAAAAACAGGATTCATTCGATGTTCGGCTTTTTGCGCAGCTATTTCTCCAACGATCTCGCGATCGACCTCGGCACCGCCAACACCCTGATCTACGTCCGCGACAAGGGCATCGTCCTCGACGAGCCTTCGGTGGTGGCGATTCGCCAGGAAGGCGGCCCGAGCGCCAAGAAGACCATCCAGGCGGTGGGCAAGGAAGCCAAGCAGATGCTCGGCAAGGTGCCGGGCAACATCGAGGCCATCCGCCCGATGAAAGACGGCGTCATCGCCGACTTCACCGTCACCGAGCAGATGCTCAAGCAGTTCATCAAGATGGTGCACGACAGCAAGCTGCTGCGTCCGTCGCCGCGCATCATCATCTGCGTGCCGTGCGGCTCGACCCAGGTCGAGCGCCGTGCCATCCGCGAATCGGCGCTCGGCGCCGGCGCGTCGCAGGTGTACCTGATTGAAGAGCCGATGGCTGCCGCGATTGGCGCCGGCCTGCCGGTGTCGGAGCCGTCGGGCTCGATGGTGGTGGACATTGGCGGCGGCACCACCGAGGTGGGCATCATCTCGCTGGGCGGCATGGTCTACAAGGGCAGCGTCCGGGTGGGCGGCGACAAGTTCGACGAGGCCATCGTCAACTACATCCGCCGCAACTACGGCATGCTGATCGGCGAACAGACCGCCGAAGCCATCAAGAAGGAAATCGGTTCGGCCTTCCCGGGTTCGGAAGTGCGCGAAATGGAAGTGAAGGGCCGCAACCTGTCGGAAGGCATTCCGCGTGCCTTCACGGTGTCGTCCAACGAAATCCTGGAAGCGCTGACGGATCCGCTGAACCAGATCGTCTCGTCGGTGAAGATCGCGCTGGAACAAACCCCGCCGGAACTCGGTGCCGACATTGCCGAGCGCGGCATGATGCTCACCGGCTGCGGCGCGCTGCTGCGCGACCTCGACCGCCTGCTGGCCGAAGAAACCGGCCTGCCGGTGCTGGTGGCCGAAGACCCGCTGACCTGCGTGGTGCGCGGCTCCGGCATGGCGCTCGAACGCATGGACAAGCTCGGCAGCATCTTCTCGTACGAATAACGGGACCATGGACCACGCGCATCCGCGTTTCGCTTTCGTGGCCGTGCTTACGGTCGCGCCAACGGCCTTCGCGGACCGCTGAGATGCGTCTTGCGCCGGTGCGCCGCGCTCTGCCCGCCACGGGCCACCGCACCGCACCAGCGCCACACCCAATCTGTCGCCGGCAGGCCGATCGCGCGCCCGCCGTGCCCATTTGAAGCGTCCGGGTCATGGATTACTCCCCGCCGCCCCTCTTCAAGCAGGGCCCGTCCGCCACGGCGCGGCTGGTCGCCCTGCTTGCGCTTGCGCTTGCGCTCCTGGTGATCGACGCCCGCATGTCGGTGCTCAGCGTGGTCCGGCAGGTCGTGTCGGTGGTGCTGTACCCGGTCGAGCGCCTGGTACTGATTCCGCGTGATACGGCGCGCGCGGTACTCGACTACACACAGTCGTCCACCAAGCTGGCAGCGGACAACCGCAATCTGCGCGAGTCGGCCGTCGCCCAGGCCCAGCAGTCGCTGCGCGCGTCCCAGCTTGAAGCCGAGAACCGCAACCTGCGCACCCTCCTGAACCTGCAGCAGCACGCAGCCGTGCCGACGGTGGCGGCGGAGGTTCTTTACGAGGCGCGTGATCCTTATACCCAGCGCATCGTGATCGATCGCGGCTCCAAGGACGGCATCCGCGCCGGCTACCCCGTCATCGACGATCGCGGCGTGGTGGGACAGATCACGCGCGTGTCGCTCTTCGAATCCCAGGTGACCTTGCTGACGGACAAGGACCAGGCGATTCCCGTAGAGGTCGTACGTAACGGCCTGCGCAGCGTGGCCTTCGGGGGCGCTCGCCCGGGCGCGCTGGACCTGCGTTTCATGGCGGCCTCGGCCGATCTGCAGCAGGGCGACCTGCTCGTGACGTCCGGGCTGGATGGCGTCTATCCGGCAGGCCTGCCGGTCGCGCGCATTTCACAGATCGAGCGAAGGGCCGACACCGCGTTCTCGCGCGTGACCTGTGAGCCGGTCGCTGGCATCCGCAGCAACCGGCACCTGCTGATCGTGAAGTACGAATCGGGCTTCCCGCCGCCGATGGAGCCTGCGCCACCCGCCGCCAAGGGCAAGAACGCCGCCCGCGATGCGCGCGAAGAGAAAGAGCGGGCGGCACGCGCCGCCGCCGAAGCCGCGGTACCGGGGCCGGCTGCCGATGAAAACACCACGCCGCCGCGCCCGACCGACGCCGACGGCAATCCGTTGGATACCGATCCAGCGCCAAAACGCTAAGCGGGGCCATCGCTCATGAACTCGCCGCAATACCTGCTGCGCCCGGTGAATCCCGGCTTCATCGCTTTCAGCTTCGTGCTGGCATTCCTGTTCAACCTGATGCCGTGGGGCCACATGCAGTGGATTCCCGATCTGGTGGCGCTGGTGCTGGTGTTCTGGAACATCCACCAGCCGCGCCGCGTGGGCATGGTGGTGGCCTTTCTGCTCGGGCTGCTGATGGACGTGCACGAGGCGCGCCTGCTGGGCGAACACGCCATGGCGTACACGCTGCTGTCGTATTTTGCGATCACCATCCACCGGCGCGTGCTGTGGTTCTCGGTGCTGTCGCAGGCGCTGCACGTGCTGCCGCTGCTGGTGCTGGCGCACGCCGTGCCGATCGTCATCCGCCTGCTGATGGGCGCGCACCTGCCGGACTGGCAGGTCATCCTCCCCCCGCTGATCGAGGCAGGTCTCTGGCCGTTCGCGAACGCCTTCCTGCTCGCGCCGCAACGCCGTCCGGAGAGCGTCGATGAGACGCGCCCGATCTGATGTATCTCGCTGTTAGTCCGGCATGACCGAAATCCGTAACGTCGAACAGGAGCTGTCGCGCTTTCGCCTGCGGCTGGCGGCGGCGGCGCTGTTTGTGCTGGTTTGCTTCGGTCTGCTGCTGGCGCGCTTCTTCTGGCTGCAATCCATCAAGCATGAACAGTACTCGGCCAAGGCCGAGGACAACCGCATCTCGGTGGCGCCGATCGAGCCCAACCGCGGCATCATCATGGACCGCAACGGCGTGGTGCTGGCGCGCAATTATTCGGCATACACGCTGGAGATCACGCCGTCCAAGCTGCAAGACACGCTGGACAACACCATCGATCAGCTGGCCCAGTTGGTCGACATCCAGCCGCGCGACCGCCGCCGCTTCAAGCGCCTGATGGAAGATGCGCGCAGCTTCGAAAGCCTGCCGATCCGCAGCCAGCTGACCGACCAGGAAGTCGCGCGCTTCTCGGCGCAGCGCTTCCGCTTTCCGGGCGTGGACGTGCACGCGCGGCTGTTCCGCCAATACCCGCTGGGCGAATCGGCGTCGCACGTGATCGGCTACATCGGCCGCATCTCCGAGCGCGATCTCGAACGCATCGACGACATGAGCGACGCCAACAGCCAGCCGGGCGTCACATACGACCCGCGCAAGGATTCCAACAACTACAGCGGCACGGAATACATCGGCAAGGTCGGGATCGAGCAAAGCTACGAGACGGAGCTGCATGGCCTGACCGGCTACGAAGAGGTGGAGGTCAGCGCGGGCGGGCGGCCGATCCGCACGCTGTCCACCTCGCAGGCGACACCGGGCAACAACCTGATCCTGTCGCTCGACATCAACCTGCAGCGTCTGGCCGAGCAGCTCTTCGGCAATCGCCGCGGTGCGCTGGTGGCAATCGAGCCCGAGACCGGCGACATCCTCGCCTTTGTCTCCAAGCCGACGTTCGACCCGAACCTGTTCATCGAGGGCATCGACAGCGCCACCTGGAACGAACTGAACAATTCGCCCGACAAACCGCTGCTGAACCGTCCGCTGCGCGGCACATACCCGCCGGGTTCGACATACAAGCCCTTCATGGCGCTGGGCGCGCTGGAGCTGGGCAAGCGCACGCCGCAGTGGGGCATGGCCGACCCCGGCTCGTTCACGCTGGGCAACCACACCTTCCGCGACGACGTGCCGGGCGGGCATGGCTGGGTCGACATGTTCCGCTCCATCGTGATGTCGTGCGACACGTACTACTACCGGCTCGCCAACGACATGGGTGTCAACGCCATCCACGATTTCATGAAGCCCTTCGGCTTCGGACAGATCACGGGCATCGACATCGAAGGCGAGCGCACCGGCATCCTGCCCTCCACCGACTGGAAGCGCAGAGCCTACAAGCGCCCCGAACAGCAAAAGTGGTACGACGGCGAAACCATCTCGCTGGGCATCGGCCAGGGGTATAACAACTTCACCATCCTGCAGCTTGCGCATGCGGTATCGACACTCGCCAACAACGGCGTGGTCATGAAGCCCCATCTGGTCAAGGCCGTCGAGGATTCGGTCAGCAAATCCCGCGCGCTGACCGTGCCCACGGAGAGCTACCGCATCCCGCTCAAGCAATCGAACATCGACGTGATCAAGCACGCCATGGTCGGCGTGAACCAGACGGGCACCGCTGCCAAGGCATTCATCGGCGCGCAGTATGTGTCGGCAGGCAAGACGGGGACGGCGCAGGTGTACTCGCTGGGCAAGAACGAAAAGTACAACCACCACGCCATTCCCGAGAACAAGCGCGACCACGCGCTCTTCGAGGCCTTTGCACCGGCGGATCACCCGAAGATCGCCCTGGCGCTCATCGTGGAGAACGCCGGCTTCGGTGCCGCATCGGCTGCGCCAATTGCACGTGCGGTCATGGACTATTACCTGACCGGCAAGTGGCCGGCCGAACTGGCCGCCACCGCGCCGAAGCCCCAGCCGCAACCGCCGGTGGATACGCCGAGCGTGTTCTCCACCGGCAAGACGGCCACCATCGCCAGCGCGACGGCTGCGCCGCAGGCGGCTGCAGAGGTGGCGTCCGGGGTGGTTGCGGCGTCGGGCGTGGCAGCGCCCGCCTCGAGCGCCGTGGCCGCCGCTTCAGCGCCGGCCGCCTCGTCGGTGGCAACGGGCGCCACGCGCAGCGCGCCGCCGCTGTCGCCGGATCTGGTGGCGCCGGCCCTGCGCGAGGCCGGCACCAGCGCCGAGGCTGTCGCCCCGGCCACGCTGGACGCCCAGGTGCTGCAAGCCCTGTCGCATGCCCAACCGGCGCCCGAACTGACACCGCGCGGACGTGGCAGCGCAGCCGCGCCGGCTCCGGCGCCCGCCACCACGCCAAAGGGTGCGAAGGATGCCAAGCCGGGCAACAGGCCGGCATCGAAGCCCGCGCAGAAACCGGCCGCCAAGCCGGCTGCGCCCTGATATCTGCGCTTGAGGATCACGCCATGGACAAACTGGACAAGCGCCGCCTATTCAACGTCGTCAAATCGCTCTTCACCGGCTTCGATGGCCCGCTTGCGCTGATCGTCTTTCTGCTGCTCGGCACGGGATTGGTCGCGCTGTACTCGGCCGCCATCGACATGCCGGGACGGGTGGAAGACCAGGTCCGCAACATCCTGCTGTCATTCGTGCTGATGTGGATCATCGCCAACCTGCCGCAGCAGACGCTGATGCGCTTTGCAGTGCCGCTCTACACCGTCGGCGTGGCGCTATTGATTGGCGTGGCGGCGTTCGGGCTCATCCGCAAGGGTGCGCGGCGGTGGCTCAATATCGGCGTGGTGGTGCAGCCCTCCGAAATCATGAAGATCGCCATGCCGCTCATGCTGGCGTGGTACTTCCAGAAGCGCGAGGGCGTGATCCACTGGTATGACTACCTGGCAGCGGCCGTGCTGCTGGTGATTCCGGTGGGCCTGATCGCCAAGCAGCCGGACCTGGGCACGGCGCTGCTGGTGCTCGCTGCCGGCATCTACGTGATCTACTTTGCCGGCCTGTCGTGGCGATTGATCGTGCCGGTGCTGGTGATTGCGGTGACGGCCATCACGCTGGTGGTGTCGTTCGAGTCGCGCATCTGTGCGCCGGGCGTGAACTGGCCGATCCTGCACGATTACCAGCAGCACCGCGTGTGCACACTGCTTGACCCGACCACCGACCCGCTCGGCAAGGGCTTCCATACCATCCAGTCGATCATCGCGATCGGCTCGGGCGGGGTCACGGGCAAGGGGTGGCTGAAGGGTACGCAGACCCACCTTGAGTTCATTCCCGAGAAGCACACCGATTTCATCTTCGCGGTGTATTCGGAGGAGTTCGGGCTGGTCGGCAACGCCATCCTGCTGTTCCTGTACCTGCTGCTGATCCTGCGTGGGCTCTTCATCGCGGCCAACGCGGGTACGCTGTTCGGTCGCCTGCTGGCGGGGTCGATCACGCTGATCTTCTTCACCTACGCCTTCGTCAACATGGGCATGGTGAGCGGCATCCTGCCGGTGGTGGGCGTGCCGCTGCCGCTCATCAGCTACGGAGGCACGGCGCTCGTCACACTAGGCATGGGCATCGGCATCCTGATGAGCATCGCCCGACAGAAACGCTTCGTCCAGACCTGACAGCACGGCCGCCAGGGTTGGCGGCCGTTGTACTTTCAGGCGGCAACCGCCTCGTCGCGCAGGAGGCGCCGCAGCACCTTACCCGTGGCCGTGGCGGGCAGCGCATCGTGAAACTTCACGCGGCGGGGCACTTTGTATGGCGCCATGTTGTCGCGCGACCATGCGATCAATTCGGCCTCGGTAAGCGTCGTACCGCCCATGGGCACCACGTGCGCGCAGACGACTTCGCCCTTGTCGGGGTCGGGCATCGGGGTCACGGCCACCTGGCGAATGCCGGGGTGTCGCGACAGCAGCGATTCAACCTCTTCGGGAAACACGCTGTAGCCCGACACCTTGATCATCTCCTTGATACGGCCCTGCCATTGCAGATAGCCGTCGGGCGAGACCTGGCCGATATCGCCCGTGCGCAGAAAACCGTTATGCAAGGCGGCACGCGTCGCCTCGTCGCGCTGCCAGTAACCGCGAAACACGCCGGGACCGCGAATGGTGATCTCACCGGACTGGCCGGGCGGCAGCTCGTCGCCCGTGTGCGGGTCGACAATGCGGATCTCGGTCTGCGGCACGATCTTGCCGTGCCAGCCCCAGCGCGGGGCGTTGGCAGGCGTAATGGCATCACATGTGTGGGTTTCCGACAGGCCGTATGCGGCTTCGTAGATCCGGCACTGCGGTCCGGCAAAGGCGCGCCATCTCTCGGCGATGGCCTCGGTGAGCGTTACGCCAAAGCTGGTGCATGGGTTGGCGACCAGCGATTCCATGCGGTACTGCGCAGCGTCCGGATGCGCCATCACCGCCAGGTTCATCGGCGTCATGCTGTACCAGCGCGTGACACGATAGCGGTCGATGGCCTGCAGCACGGCCAGCGGGTCGAAGCGGTAGAGCAGGATCGTCGTGGCGCCGGAATAGAGCATGACATTCATGCCCATCAGCATGCCGGCAATGTGCGACAGCGGCGCCACCGCGAGCATCACGTCCGAGGAATGGATGCCGCTGACCTGCACGGTCACGGCCGTTTTATACAGCGCGTTGCGGTGCGTGAGCATGGCACCCTTTGGGCGCCCGGTGGTGCCGGATGTGTAGACCATCAACGCCACCTCGTCGAGATCGACGGTGATGGCCGCCACGGCATTGCGCTCGGCCACGTCCACCGGCTCGGCCAGCAGTTGCATCAGGTCGAGGAGGGGGGCGCCCGCCTTGTTCCTGAGCGGCGGCGCGGACGAAGCATCGGCAGCAATCAACTCCGGCGGCACGGCCAGCGCCTTGCGGCACGCCGGCTGCGCCGGCTGCAGATCGGCATAGCGGGTGGTAATGACGGTGGCGACCGAGGTGCCGGGTCGCGCAGCCTCGACAATCGGCATCAGGTCGGCCGCAGCGACCAGAATCTTGGCGCCGCAATCGGCCAGTTGGTCGCGCAACTCGTGCTGGCGGGACAAGGGACCGCACGGCACGACAATGGCGCCCAGCTTGACGGTCGCCAGATGCGCAAGGATGGCCTGCGGGCAGTTCTGCAGAAACAGTGCGACGCGGTCGCCGCGCGCGACGCCCAGTCGTTGCAATTGCACCGCCAGGCGCGTCGAGAGCTGATCGAGCTCACGCCAGCAGATCGTGCGGCCGTACCACAGGAGGGCGATGCGCTCGGGGGTCTGCTGGGCGTGCAGCGCGCAATACCGGTGCAGCGGCATCTCGCCCGCCAGGTAGTGGACCGGTTCGCGGTTCTGGATGGTCATATGGTGTCTCCTCGGCCGTCGACATCGCGGGGCGAGCCTGCGGCCGTGATGGCTGCCCTCGTGCCGGGGCGCTCATGCAGGTGGGGTTTCGTGGCAACCATGCTCTGAGTATGACGGGGCGCTGCGGGCACCGCTCCATTCGATTTGCGCAAAACTCCGTTCCACTGGAAATCGGGATCGAACGTGATCCTGTTCAAGGCAAAACACGAAAATCTACCGTACGGTATACAGTTTCGACGCAAACCCGTTGCAACGTCAATCGGTGAGAAGTTGGATGTCAGCGTCCGCCAGCCCAGCCGACCCCATGCAACGCATATGGGCCCGCGCACTGCCCCGGAGCGGGCGCTCACCTTCTTTGATTGCCACTCACAAGTAAATTGCTTGCGTCGACATTAAATATTTGCCGCCACGACGGATTTGTTCTATTTTTGACAACAAATTAAGTGAGGGGCAGGAATGGATCGTTTGCAATCGATGCGGGTGTTTTCCAAGGTGGTGGAGCTCGGCAGCTTCGCCAGGGCGGCCCAGCATCTGGCGATGAGCAATGCCGTGGTCACGCGCTACGTCGCCGACCTGGAGGCGCACCTTGGTACGCGCCTGCTCAACCGCACCACGCGCAGTCTGTCGCTGACCGACGTGGGCGAAACCTATCTTCAGCGCTGCCAGCAGATTCTGCTCGACATTGACGAAGCGGAATCGCTGGCGACCTCGCGCAGCCAGGCGCTGGTGGGAGGTCTGCGTATCGTCGCGCCAGTGATGTTCGGCCTGCACGTGCTGCCGATGCTGCTCGCGCGCTTTCAGCAGCTCTATCCCGAGGTGACGTTCGACGTGGCGCTGTCCGATCGGCCCATCGACATTGTCGAAGACGGCCGTGACGTCGGCATCATGGTCTCGGAGTTGGGCCTGGGGTCGCACCTGGTGGCGCGGCGCATGATCTCGGCCGAGATGGTCATGGCCGCCACGCCCGCCTATCTGCGACAGCACTCGACACCGATGCGCGCCGAAGACATTGCCGAGCACCGCGTGATTGCCATGTGGCACCCGCAATTGCGGCACGAGTGGGAGATGAGCACGCCCGACGGTCAGTCGATCGCCGTGCCCGTGCAGCCTTCGCTCGTCACCAGCAACGCCGAACTGATGCACCGCGCGGTCCTGGCCGACATGGGGATCGCGGTGCTCTCGTCGTACATGGCGCGGCCGGACCTGGAATCGGGCCGCCTGGTGCGCGTGCTGCCGCAATACCAGCTGCCGCAGCGCTCGCTGTCGCTGGTGTACCCAAGCCGCAAGTTCCTGCCGACCAAGGTGCGCACGTTCATCGACTACATGCTCGCCCAGGCAACGGAGGTCAAGCAGAGCGAAGCCCGCGCGGGCCGCACGCTGAGCGAAGCCGCGTAATCGTCGCACGTTGTGTCAACGCAAACGGGAGGACACTGTCCTCCCGTTTGCATTGGTACCGGCGAAACCGCGTTCAGGTCTCGCTGGTGCTTTCCTCGTCGGCCTCGGCCTCTGAAGCTTTCTTGCGCGCCGGGGCTTTCTTGGCGGCCGTCTTGCTCGCGGTCTTGGCCGGTGCCTTCTTGGCGGCAGGCGTCTTGGCCGCAGCCGTCGTCTTCTTCGCCGCGGTCTTGGCACCGGGCTTGCCCTTGCCTTCGCCGCGCGGCTCGAATTCGAAGCCGATCTTGCCGTCCGGCTGCTTGACCAGGAACGCCTTGAAGTTACGGCCCGTGCGCGCCGACTTGAAGCCGGTCAGCAGGTCCGTCTTGCCCTCGGTCAGCAGCTTGGCCAACTGCTCGCGGCTGATCTCCTGCTGCAGGATGATCTTGCCGGTGGTGAAGTCGCACGTCTTGGGCTGCGCCACGGCGTTTTCGCACACGTACTTCAGGCCGTGCTCGTAGACGCTGCCGTTGCACTTCGGGCAGTGGCCGACGCTTTCCTGGCCAGAGAAATCGACCGGCTCGCCGTCGTCTTCGTCGTTCTGGCCGAAGTCGAACTCCATCTTCCAATGGCCGTCTTCCTGCGCCAGCTTGAGGATGGCCGCAAACGGACGGCCCATCTTGCTACGGAAGCCCTGCAGCGGGCCGATGGTCTTGTTGGTCAGCAGCTCTTCTACCTCGTCCAGTTCGAACTGGCGGCCACCCGGGATCTTGCTGATCGAGAAGTCGCAGTGGCTGCAGGCGAAGCGGCGGTAGTTTTCCTTGACCACGTGGCCGCATTGCGGGCACGGCGTGGAAAGCGTCGCGTAGTCGCCGGGGATGGTGTCGCTGTCGTATTCCTTGGCGCGCTTGACGATCTGCTGCGTCATCTGCGCGATCTCGCGCATGAATTCGTCGCGCTCCAGCTGACCGCGTTCGATCAGCGAAAGCTTGTGCTCCCAGCCGCCGGTCAACTCGGCCTGCGTCAGTTCCTCCACGCCCAGGCCGCGCAGCAGCGTCATCAGCTGGAAGGCCTTGGCCGTCGGGATCAGCTCGCGGCCTTCGCGCACGAGGTACTTTTCCGTCAACAGCCCTTCGATGATGGCCGCGCGCGTGGCTGGCGTGCCCAGGCCCTTGCCGGCCATGGCTTCACGCAGCGCGTCGTCGTCGACGAGCTTGCCGGCGCCTTCCATGGCGGAGAGCAGCGTCGCTTCGTTGTAGCGCGCAGGCGGCTTGGTGGTCAGGCCCACTGGCTCGACCTTGTCCGTCTTGACGCGCTCGTCCTTGGCGACGGGCACGAGGTTGGCATCTTCGCCCTGCGCCTCGCGACCGTACACGACCAGCCAGCCCGGGTTCACCAGCACCTTGCCTTCGGTCTTGAAGTGATGCCCGGCCACCTCGGTAATCCGCGTAGTGACCTGGTATTCGGCCGCCGGGAAGAACACCGCCAGGAAGCGGCGCACCACCAGGTCGTACAGCTTCTGCTCGGGCTCCGACAGATTCTTCGGCGCCTGCAGCGTCGGGATGATGGCGAAGTGATCGCTGATCTTGCTGTTGTCGAAGATCCGCTTGTTCGGCTTGACCCACTGGTTGGCCAGGATCTTCTTCGCGTGCGTCAGGTAGTTGGGCGAGCTTTCGCCCAGCATGTCCAGCGTCTGCTTGACCGTGCCCATGTAGTCTTCGGGCAGCGCGCGCGAATCGGTACGCGGGTAGGTCAGCACCTTGTGCTTTTCATACAGCGCCTGCGCCAGGCCCAGCGTGTTCTTGGCCGAGAAGCCGAAGCGGCCGTTGGCCTCGCGCTGCAGGCTGGTCAGGTCGAACAATGCCGGCGACATCTGCGTCGAGGGCTTCGATTCTTCCGTCACCGAGCCCGGCTTGTCGCGGCATGCAGCCACGATGCTCTTGGCCTCGGCCTCGCTCCACAGACGCGAATCGCGCTGCTCGGGGTCGAACTCGTTCTTCTTGAATTTCGGGTCAAACCAGCGGCCTTCGTACAGGCCGGCCGCGGCGATGAACTCGGCGCGCACTTCCCAGTAATCGCGCGGGACGAAGCGTTTGATCTTCTCTTCGCGCTCCACCACGATCGACAGCGTAGGCGTCTGCACGCGCCCCACCGTGGTCAGGAAGAAGCCGCCGCCCTTGCTGTTGAACGCGGTCATGGCGCGCGTGCCGTTGATACCGACCAGCCAGTCGGCCTCGGAACGGCAGCGGGCGGCATCGGCCAGCGGCATCATGTCTTCGTTGCTGCGCAGCTTGCCAAAGCCATCGCGGATGGATTGCGGCGTCATCGACTGCAGCCACAGCCGCTGGATCGGCAGCTTGGTATTGGCGTGTTGCGCGATCAGGCGGAAGATCAATTCACCTTCGCGCCCCGCGTCACATGCGTTGATCAGGCTGGTCACGTCCTTGCGCTTGATCAGGCGCGTCAGCACCTTCAGGCGTGATTCCGACTTGGCGATCGGGCGCAGGTCAAAGTGCGGCGGGATCACGGGCAGATGCGCGAAGCTCCATTTGCCGCGTTTGACTTCGTATTCATCCGGCGCGGCAATCTCGACCAGGTGACCAACCGCCGACGAGAGGACGTAGTCGTCGCTCTCGAAGTACTCGTCGTGCTTGGTGAAGCCACCCAGCGCGCGCGCGATATCAGCGGCGACCGACGGTTTTTCGGCAATGATGAGAGCCTTGGACATGTGAGCGGATCCTGACGATCGCAAGCAATCTGGTAAACAAGAGGTCGCTCATCTATAGCGACCATTCGCGTGGGTTCTGTAGAGTCTTATGGCTTCGCGGGCCGACTTTCAAGTGCCACCCAGGGCCTTCCCGGCTGGAATTCACCCCCCCGGCCCCAATTTTGGCCGCCAATCATAAGCGTGGTTCCTTTTGAGGCGCAATAGAGTGGCGCATGCACCGCACGGCGTTGTCAAGGCCCCCGATCACGCCGATTCCAGCAGCCAGCCTCGCAAGTCCGGGGCTGCGGCCAGCGCGGGAGCGATGCTCAAGTCACGCGACAGCACGCCCTCCACGACGCCCGCGTGCGGTAAGACCGGGCCGAAAAACAACACATCGGTCCCTCGCTGGACCAGCAGCGTCGGGAAGTTCTCGACGTCGAACTCGCCAAGGGCGTCGGCGTGGTCTTCCACATCGATCCAGACGAAGCAGCATTCCGGATGCCGCGCCGCAACTTCGGCGAAGGTCGCGCGATAGCTTCGGCAGGTGCCGCACCATTCGGCGCACAGGCAGGCAATCAGCGGTTGCCCTTCGCGGAGGCGCGCGTGCAGGGCGACGGCGTCGGTGTCGGGCGAGAGCAGCGGCATGAGAAACGCGCGATCAGCGGCAATGGGGTGGCGCCCATTGTAGACACGCTTTCACGGAAGCCGCAGGAAGCGGCCCCCCGGCTGTCGTTCGACGCGGCCATCCAGCTCCAGCGCCAGGAGTTGCGCCGACAGCGCGGCGGCCACTTGGCCGGTGCGCTCGCACAAGGTATCCAGGTCGACAGGATCGAAACCGAGTGCATCGAGCAGTGCCGTCTCGGCGGCACTTGGTGCCGCGCGCGTAACGGGAGCCGGTCCTGCGGCTGCAGCCATGGCCAATGCCGCACGCGTGGCCGGCCGTTCGGGTGCAGCCGTGCGTCCCCAGCCGAGCTCGTCCAGAATGTCGGCGGCGGTTTCCACGAGCTTGGCGCCTTGCTTGATCAGCAGGTGACAGCCCTTGGCCAGCGGCGAATGGATCGAGCCGGGGATCGCGAATACGTCGCGGCCCTGTTCGGCGGCCAGCCGTGCGGTGATCAGCGAACCCGACTGCGCGGCCGCCTCGACCACCAGCAGCCCGCGCGCCAGGCCCGAAATCAGCCGGTTGCGGCGCGGGAAGTTCTCAGCACGTGCGCCCATGCCAAGCGGGTACTCGGAGAGGATCAAGCCACCCTCGGCAATGCGATGTGCCAGCGCGCGGTTGCGCGCCGGGTAGACGATGTCGAGCCCCGTGCCGACCACCGCGACCGTGCGGCCCGGACCCGTCAGACCACCCTCGTGCGCCGCCATATCAATGCCAAGCGCGAGCCCGGACACCACCGTCACGCTGGCGGCGGACAGCGCCTGCGCAAAGGCTCGCGCATTATCGATGCCGGCCGCGGTCGCGCTACGCGCCCCCACCACACCGACGGCAGCCGCGCGCAGCAACGAAGGATCGCCTTTTATATAGAGCAGCGTCGGCGGATCAGGCAATTCCAGCAGACGAGGCGGGTACCCGCGATCGGCCAGCGTGAAGATGGCATTGCCAGGCTCGTTGACCCACGCCACGGTGCGTGCGATACGATCGGCCAGCGCCGGATCGGGTTCGGCGATGAGCGCGCGCGCCTGCCGCTCTGGCAGCACCTTGGCAAGCGAGGCGTAGGGCTGGGCAAAGATGTCCTGTGGCAAACCGAATGCCGCCAGCAGTTGCCGTGCGGCAACGGGGCCGACGCCAGGCGTTTCTGTCAAACGCAGCCACGCGGCCAGCTCGGCCGGATCGCGTGTGCAGGAAAGGGGATCGGTGGAGTCGGGGGGGGGGGGCGCCGCGACCTGCGAGGCATCGGTCAAATCAGAACGGCAGACGGGTGGCTCAGGGCTGAGTCATGGGGTTGCTGACAGCATCGCCGACTTCCACGGTGTTCGATGCGTCGGTCACCAGTGCGTAAGCCACGTGAGGGAATACGCGGAACACGAACGCCAGGCCGTAGCGCTCTTCCGGCAACTGCACGCGCTCGTTGCCGGCGGTCGCATCCTTGACAACGGCACCGGCACGCGAGAGCGCCAGCACATGACCCGGCTCGAGACCCTGCTGGCTACCGATGTTCAGCACGATCACCTGGTCCGTACCGCCAAAGCGCACACCCCCCGTCACCTTGGCGACCGCGCCATGCAGGTCGCCTTCGGGTGCATGCGGAACATAGCGCACAGGCACGCGCGGCGGGACCGGCATCAGTTGGGTACCGACACCCATCTCTTCTTTCGAGGAGAGCACTTCCACCTTGGTCACGGCTTGCGGCCCAGTCGCTGGGCGCACCACACGCAACGTGCCCAGGAAGTCCGCCTCGTAGCCAAGCACGTTGCCTGTCACGGGATCTTTGAGCGGCTTGACGGGGCGATATGCCTGCCACTCCGCGCCGGCCTGGCCAGCCTGGCCGTCCGGCAGACCGCGGGCATAGGCGGTTTCGCCCTTGCCCAGATAGACGCGGCCTTCCGGCAGGCTGAAAATGCGCGCCGGCGTGGCCAGCGTTGCGGCGTCCACCACGATCGGCTGCGTGAGGAACGGCTCAATGGCCGCAGCAGGAATACTGGAGATGGCGTCGCCCTCCTGTCCCGAGATGCGGGTATGCGGTGACAGGCGCACGGTGCTGCCGTCAGCCGAGGCCGGCGAGCTCGACAGCCATGCCCGGCCATTTGCATGGTGCAGGTAAAGAATCTGGCCCGGATAGATCAGGTGCGGGTTGCGGATCTGTTCGCGGTTCATGCCCCACAACTCGGGCCACCGATAAGGCCGCTTGAGATACTTGCCGGAGATCGCCCACAGCGTATCGCCTCGACGTACCGTGTACTGCGCCGGCGCGTTGGCGGCCAGTTCGGATTCAGGAATCCCTGCCTGGGCAGCAGCGGCGGCCTGCGCCTGTTGCGCCGGAGAGACAGTACGCTCGGCAGCGTGTGCGCCAACCGCACAGAACAGCACTGCCGCGGCAACCGCCGATAGCGCGCAAACGTAAGGCTGGCGCGGTTTCGTGGCGAACTTGAACTGCATCGGTGTGTTACGATGGCGCATTATTCTTTGAAGAATCGGCGAGTGGTCCGCGCGCCTGCTCTACGCCCGACCACCGCCGCTGCGCGTGTTTTGCGTGGCAGCTGGAGGGGTATGGCATCGAACATTCGTCAGGCTTTTTCCTAAGCCAAGTGGCGGATAGCGCCCCCGATTCTGCATGACATTCAAAGCGATCGCAATTGAAGGCAACCCCTCGTTAGCGTGGTCTTCCGCAACCGTTGTTGCCAAGCATCATGGCCCTACTGAATATCCTGCAATACCCTGATCCGCGGCTGCACAAGGTCGCCAAGCCGGTTGCCGTGGTGGACGACCGCATCCGCAAGTTGGTCGCCGACATGGCCGAGACCATGTACGAAGCGCCAGGTGTCGGCCTGGCCGCCACGCAGGTCGACGTGCACGAGCGCGTGATCACGATCGACGTATCGGAGTCGCGTGACGCGCTTCGGGTATTCATCAATCCGGAAATTGTCTGGGCAAGCGATGAGCGCAAGGCCTGGGACGAGGGCTGCCTGTCGGTGCCCGATATCTACGACAAGGTGGAGCGCCCTGACCGTGTGCGCGTGCGCGCCCTGAATGAAAAGGGCGAGACCTTCGAGCTGGAGGCCAACGGCCTGCTGGCGGTATGCATCCAGCACGAGATGGATCACCTGATGGGCAAGGTGTTTGTGGAATATCTCTCTCCGCTCAAGCAGACACGCATCCGCTCCAAGCTCAAGAAGCACCAGCGCGACATGGCGCACCAGCGCTGAACACGCCCGCCCCATGTCCGCCGACGCTGACGCGCCAAGCAGCCCCGTCCCCCTGATGCAGGGCGCCTCTGCCAACATCGGCGCACGCCGTCTTCCAGCCTGGCTGGTGCGGCACTGGCGCGTCTCTGTCGTGCTGATGCTGTGCGCGTACTTTGTTGCGGGCACGTTCTGGCGCGCGCCGTGGAAGGCTGACGAGCCGTACTCGTTCGGCGTGGTCATCAACATCATCGAGCGCGGCGACTGGGTCGTTCCCAACGTTGCCTTCGAGCCGTTCGTCGAAAAACCTCCCCTGATGTACTGGACCGGCGCGCTGGCCGCGCTGGCCCTGCCCGACATGCCGCCGCACGAAGCGGTACGTGTGGCCGTGCTGTTCTGGATGGCGCTGACGTGCTGGGCGGTCTGGCGCACGGCGCGCCTCCTGCGCTCCGAAGCGCGCGACTGGCGTCTGCGCGTAGGCGCGGATCTGGCGCGCGGACGAACCGGGATGACGCTGGCCGCCCGCCGCGAAGCCGGCCTGGATGCGGGCGGCGCCGCGCTGCGCGACTACGCGCTGGGCGCGCTGCTGCTGTTCGCCGGCTGCATCGGGCTTGCCGAGCACGTACACAAGTTCATTGCCGACGTGCCTCAATTGGCCGGCACCGCCATGGCGCTGTTCGGCCTCGTGCGCTTTGTCAAAGAAAGCGAAGCGGGCGGTGCCAGGGGCGTCGACGTGCTGCGCCCGGCGCTGTGGTTCGGAACAGGCGTTGGCGTCGCGTTTCTGGGCAAGGGCGTGTTCGTCCCCGGCTTGTTCGCACTGACCGTGCTGATGGCGATCGTGCTGTTGCCGGATTTCCGCAGCCGCCAGGCATGGCGCTTCTACGGTCTCTCGCTGCTGGCCGCGCTACCGTGGCTGGCGATCTGGCCGGCCATCTTCTGGCACGAATCCCATGATCTGTTCGTCGAATGGTTCTGGGTGAACAACGTGGGCCGCTTCTTTGGTTTCTCGCACCTGGGCGGCGAAAAGGGTTCGCTGGCCACCACGATTCGGTCGATCTTCCTGACCGGCACGCCAGCGGTGTGGCCCGCGCTGGCCGTGTTTGCCATCTCCGCCTACAAGCTTGTGCGACAGCGCGGGCGTGGTGCGCGAACGGCCTGGCTCCTGCCCTATCAGGGGCATCTGGTGGTGACGCTCTTCGTGCTGGCGATGATTGGCGTGGTGCTGCGCTCTGCCGTGCTGCGCGATGTCTACCTGATGCCGCTACAGCCGGCGTTGGCCGTGCTGGGTGCGCCGATGCTGCTGCTGGTGACACCCGCGTGGCGCGCACGCGCGTGGGGTGCCTCAGTCCTGCTGTTCGGCGCGTTCGGGCTTGTGGTCTGGGGGGTCTGGGCCGCGCTGGTGACCGACGGCGGACTGATGCTGCCGGGCTGGCTGGCCAGGCTGCTGGGTCGCGTGCTGCCGTTGCCGTACGACATGCTGGTCCACCCGATCGCCGTGCTGTCGGCGGCAGGCATGACGGCACTGTGGGCCGTTTGCGTATGGCTGCGGCCGGCGCGTTCCGGTGTGGTGGCGTGGGCCGCGGGCCTGGGCATGGCGTGGGGCCTCCTCGGCACGCTGCTGATGCCATGGGTGGATGATGCACGCAGCTACCGTCCGTTGTTCCAGGCCATCAAGCCGGTGCTGGAATCCGCGCAGATCTGCGTGGCTACGCGCGGCATGGGCGAGAGCGAACGCGCACTCATGCACTATGAAACCGGCGTGCGTCCGGTCAAATGGCTGTTGGGTCACAGCGGCCAGGGCGATGCCGGGCGCCCGAATCCGGCTGCGCGCACCTGCGACCTGATGCTGGTACTGGACAAATCCGCCGAGCATCGCCGCCAGCCCAAGGGCCCCGACTGGGAGATGGTGTGGCGCGGCGGCCGCCCCGGCGATACCAACGAAACCTTCTCGCTCTTCCAGCGGCGCGGGAGCGGCATGACAGAAGCGCTGCCCACGCCCGAGCCTGTCGTCCCGCTGACCGATACGCCGCATCGCGGCCACCGTTAAGCCTGATGCGCTACGCTTCGCGTGTCGCGCTTTCCTGTTTTCTCTCCCGATGACGTCCACTCTTCGCGTAGCGTTTGCCGGCACGCCAGAATTTGCGCAGATTGCCCTGGCGGCGATCCACCAGGCCGGTTTTCCCATCGTCGCCGTCTTGAGCCAGCCCGATCGCCCGGCCGGACGCGGCATGCAGTTGCAGGCCAGCCCGGTCAAGCAATATGCGGTGTCCCACGGGCTGGAGCCGATCCTGCAGCCGCCGTCGCTGCGCCGTGCCGGAAAATACCCGCAGGAAGCCGCGGCAGCGATGGACGTCCTGGCCGCACAGCGACCCGACGTGATGGTGGTCGCTGCCTACGGGCTGATCCTGCCGCAGGAAGTGCTCGACCTGCCACGCTGCGGCTGCATCAACATCCACGCCTCGCTGTTGCCGCGCTGGCGTGGCGCGGCGCCTATCCACCGCGCGATCGAGGCGGGCGACGCCGAATCCGGCATTACGCTCATGCAGATGGATGCCGGGCTGGACACCGGCGACATGATCACCATGGAGCGGGTGCCCATTGGGCTGACAGACACGACTGGCACGCTGCACGACACCCTTGCCGCGCTGGGAGGCCGCATGGTGGTGGACGCACTCACCCGGCTGGCGCACGACGGCAAGCTGGCCGCCACGCCACAGCCGGCTGAGGGGATCACCTACGCCGAGAAGATCGCCAAGGATGAAGCGGCGCTCGACTGGTCGCGCCAGGCCGCCGCGCTGCTGCGGCAGGTGCATGCGTTCAATCCGTTTCCCGGCGCGTCGGCCATGCTGGACGGCGTGGCGATCAAGTTCTGGCAGGCCGAGGCGCTTGCCGACCGCCCCACCGATGCCGAGCCAGGGACGGTGCTCGCCGCCAATGCCGACGGCGTCACCATCGCGTGTGGCGCCGGTGCGCTGCGCGTGACACAGTTGCAGAAGCCGGGCGGCAAGCGGCTGCCCGCGCGTGAATTCCTGCAAGGTCTGGCGATCCAGCCGGGCCAGCGGTTCACGTCGCGCGGCTGAACCGACGCGCCCCCTCATTACGCTCGAGAGGACCTCGCCATGACCACACTCGGCATCGTCAATCTGCCGCTCTTCATGCTGGCCGTGTTCCTGCTGAATGTGACGCCCGGACCGGACACCGCCTACATCGTCGGACGCAGCGTGTCGCAGGGACGTGCGGCGGGACTGCTCTCGGCGCTTGGCGTATCGGCCGGCTGCTGTGTGCACGTGCTGGCGGTGGCCTTCGGGCTGACGGCGCTGCTGGCGGCCTCCACCGTGGCCTTCACCGTCATCAAAGTGGTGGGCGCGGCGTACCTGATCTACCTGGGCGGGCGCATGCTGCTGGCGCCGCCCGGGCGAGACGACGCCGTGGACGAGGCGGACACCGCGACGCAGTCCGCGGCTGCCAGGCGACCGCGTCCGGTCAGATCGCTGTTCGTGCAGGGTTTTCTCACCAACGTGCTGAACCCGAAAGTGGTGCTCTTCTTCCTGTCGTTCTTCCCCCAGTTCGTCGACCCGCATGCGAGCCACAAGGCGGCGGCGTTTCTGGCACTTGGCGCGGTCTTCATCGCCATGTCCACGGTGTGGAACAGCATGGTGGCGTGGGTAGCGGCCAGCGTCACGCGCCGCGTGGCGGGCAAGCCCGGCATCAAGCGCTGGCTCGACCGTGTCGTCGGCACCGCCTTCATCGGGCTGGGTGCGCGGCTGGCCTTCACCACCCGTTGACAAGGCAAGCGCCATCTGCGGCGAAATATCGCGCAAGTGCTGCGCAAACCCTTGAATCTCCAGCGTTTATCGCGATCTAACAGTCTTGCAACGCCGTCCTCGACCCCATTCAGGACGCCCTAGACCCCACAGGAGCCACGCCCCCATGTTCAACTGGATCAAGACCTTCATGCTGATGGCAGCGATCACCGCGCTGTTCATCGTCATCGGCGGCATGATCGGCGGACGCAACGGGATGATGCTGGCGCTGCTGTTCGCGCTGGGCATGAATTTCTTCTCGTACTGGTTCTCCGACCAGCTCGTTCTGCGCATGTACAACGCGCAGGAAGTCAACGAAACCTCCGCGCCGCAGTTCTACCGGCTCGTGCAGGAGCTCGCCGGCCGTGCCGGCCTGCCGATGCCGCGCGTGTACCTCATCGAAGAAGCCCAGCCCAACGCGTTCGCCACCGGCCGCAACCCGGAGCACGCCGCCGTGGCCGCGACCACCGGCATCCTCAACGTCCTGAGCGAGCGCGAGCTGCGCGGGGTGATGGCACACGAGCTGGCGCACGTGCAGCACCGCGACATCCTCATTTCGACCATCTCGGCCACCATGGCCGGTGCGATCTCGGCGCTGGCCAACTTTGCCGTGTTCTTCGGGGGGCGCGACAGCGAAGGCCGTCCGGCCAACCCGATCGCCGGGATTGCGGTGGCGATCCTCGCGCCGCTGGCGGCAGCGATGATCCAGATGGCGATTTCCCGCGCGCGCGAGTTCGAAGCCGACCGGGGTGGCGCCACCATCAGCGGCGATCCGCAGGCGCTGGCCTCCGCGCTGGACAAGATCCACCGCTATGCTGCCGGCATTCCGTTTGCCGCCGCCGAAGCCCACCCCGCCACCGCGCAGATGATGATCATGAACCCGCTGCACGGCGGCGGCCTGGCCAACCTGTTCAGCACGCACCCGGCCACGGAGGAGCGCATCGCACGCCTGATGCAGATGGCGCAGACGGGGCAATATCCGGCGTAAAAGCGGCAGCCCGACCGGTCGCTTCCTTTATACTTCCGCAGTCCGCACGAGCCCGCCCATCGCGGGCTCGTTGCATTTTGTCCGCCTGATTTCCTGCTGCCCGATGCGCCTGCCGCCTGATTCCCTCGCCCACGCCCTGTCCATTGCCGCCGCCGCGCTGGGCAAACTGCGTCAGGGCACGGCATTGCCGCAGGCCGTCGATGGGGCGTGCCAGGGCCAGCCCGGGCCGGTGCGCGGCGCCGTGCAGGATCTCGCCTACCGCGCCACGCGCTGGCTGGGCAGCACCGACTGGCTGATCCGCACGCTGATCCCGCGCCCGCCTGCCGAAGGCGCCGCCAACCTGCTGCGCGTGGCACTGGCCCAATTGCTCGACGAGCCGCCGCCTTACGCACCGTTCACCGTGGTCGACCAGACCGTGCGCGCGGCCTCCGCCGACCCGAAACTCGCGCACGGCAAGGGGATGGTCAACGGCGTGCTGCGGCGCTTCCTGCGCGAGCAAGGGGCACTCGTCGCCGCCATGCAGGCAGACCCCGTGGCCGCCACCAACTATCCGCAGTGGTGGATCGACGCCGCGCGCAGCGCCTATCCCGAGGCATGGCAGCACATCCTCGCCGCTGGCAACCAACGCCCGCCGATGGTGCTGCGGGTGAACCCGCGACGCGTGACCGTGGACGCCTACCTCGCCCGCCTGGCCGAGGCCGGCATCGACGCCGACCGCATCGGCGAGCAGGCTGTGCGCCTCGCGCGAGCCTTACCCGTAGCGGAATTGCCGGGCTTTGCCGAGGGAGATGTCTCGGTGCAGGATGCCGGCGCCCAGTTGGCGGCCAGGCTGCTCGACGTGGCGGCCGGTCAGCGCGTACTCGACGCCTGCGCGGCACCGGGCGGCAAAACCGGCCATCTGCTCGAATTGGCGGACAACCTTGAGGTGACCGCGCTCGAATCCGATGCCGCGCGTGCCATGCGCATCCGCGAAAACCTCGCGCGCCTGCGCCAGACCGCCGACGTTTGCGTGGGAGACGCAGCCAAGCCTGACACCTGGTGGGACGGGCGTCCATTCGACCGTATCCTGGCCGACGTGCCGTGCTCTGCCGCCGGCATCGTGCGCCGCCATCCCGACATCCGCTGGCTGCGCCGCCCCGCCGATCTCAAGGCGCTGGCCACCCTGCAGCGCGACATCGTGCGCGCCCTTTGGACATGCCTCGCCCCTGGGGGCAAGTTGCTTTATGTAACGTGTTCGATTTTCCCGACGGAAGGCGAAGCCCAGGCCCAATGGTTTGAACGCCATCTGCAAGATGCGATACGATTGCACGCGCCCGGCCAGTTGCTGCCGGCCGCGCCAGATGCGGCGCAGGCGGGTGGCTTCGTCCCAGGCGTCTCTTCCTTGCCGGTCGATCACGACGGCTTCTTTTACGCAGTGTTCCAGAAACGGCCTTGATGCACCGACCGTTGTGACAGCCACTCTCCGCCCATCGCTCCGGCTGATGCCAGCCCGATTCCGGCAGATGCTGCATCGGCTTGTCATCCTGGGCATGCTTTGCCTGCTGTGGCCAATGGCCCCCTCGGCGCAGACCATCGACGTCAATCGCGCCCAGCTGGAATACGCCGATGGCGGGTGGAACCTCTCCGCCGATTTCGATTTCGACCTGCCAGGCAACCTCGAAGACGCTGTCAACAAAGGGATCGCCCTGTACTTTCTCGTCGAGTTCGAGCTGATCCGCCCCCGCTGGTACTGGTTTGACGATCACGCCGTCAGCGCAACGCGTGTCGTTCGGCTGTCGTACCACCCGCTCACGCGCCAGTACCGCGTGTCCACGGGCGGACTGCAGGTGCCGTTCTCGCGTCTGAAGGATGCGGTGGATTTCATGCAGCACGTGCGCGGCTGGCGCGTGTTCGAGCAGCGGGCCGTCAAACCCGGCGAAGCCGTCCAGGCTGAGGTGCGCATGCGCCTGGACGTGACGCAACTGCCCAAGCCGTTCCAGATCAACGCCGTCAATACGCGCGACTGGAACCTGGCCTCCGAATGGAAGCGCTTCAGCTTCCTGGTGCCCAATGAGCCCGCGCCTGCACCGCCGACGGTGCCAGCCACGCCGCCCAGCGCCCCCGCCTCCGCGCCACCGGCGTCCAGCGCATCGGGCATGTCGTCCAATTCGGGCTGGGGCATGAGCGCCGGCCCTGCCAACGCGGCGACGCTGCTGGCACCCGCCAAATGATCTTCGATCGCAGCTACAAGCGGCTGCTCTACCAGGTGGTGGCGGGCACCATCGTCTTTCTCGCCATCGTGCTGGTGGGCCTTCTGGCAGCAGCCTCGGCCAACACCGAGTTCTTCGACCGGTATTTCACGCTGCTCTACAAGGTCAACCTCGTCATCGGGGTGCTGCTGGTGGTGATCATCGGCGGGCTGATGCTGGCGTTGGCGCTGCGAGCGCGGCGCGGCAAGTTCGGCACGCGGCTCATGACCAAGCTCGCCGTGTTCTTTGGCGTGGTCGGCGTGCTGCCCGGGGTGCTGATCTACCTGGTGTCGCTGCAGTTCGTGTCGCGCAGCATCGAGTCGTGGTTCGACGTGAAGGTCGAATCGGCCCTCGAGGCCGGCCTGAATCTCGGCCGCTCGACCATGGACGCGGCGTTGGCGGATCTGCAGAACAAGGGCCGACTGATTGCCGAGCAGATGGGCGATGGTTCTGCCTCGGCCACGGCAATCACGCTCAACCGCCTGCGCGAACAATTTGGCGTACAGGAAGCGACCGTCTTCACAGCCAGCGGGCGGGTGCTCGCGACGGCGTCGAGCACTTACGACACGCTCGTCCCGACGCTGCCCGACCAGGCCGTCCTCGAGCAGGCGCGTGCGCCGGGCGGCTACGCCAGCCTGGAAGGCGGCAGCGACTACGAAGGGGACAGCGCGCCCGCATCCGCAGTGCGTGGCGCCAATCGCCGCGGCGATCTCTATCAATTGCGCGTGGTGGTCGCGCTCGGCACCGCCACGCGGGATACGCCAGGGCTGCAGCTGAATGCCCCGACCCGCAGGTGGGCCGGGGGAGGGCTGCTCGACCGTCAGGCAGAAGGCGGCGACGGCGCTTCGCGCGGCTTCGGCCTGACTGGCGAGTCCGGTCGCGAAGAGCGCTTCCTGCAACTCGTGCAGCCGGTGCCGCAGACGCTCGCGCGGAATGCCGATGCGGTGCAGCGCGCCTACCAGGAGTACCAGGAGAAGGCGCTCGGCCGTACCGGCCTGCGCAAGATGTACATCGGCACGCTCACGCTCACGCTGTTCCTTGCCGTGTTCATCGCGGTGATGCTGGCGCTGCTGCTGGGCGCGCAGCTGGCACGGCCGCTGCTGATGCTGCTGCAGGGCACGCGCGAAGTGGCGGAGGGGGATCTCTCCCCCAAGCGCGAGCTGCACACGCGCGACGAACTCGGCCTGCTCACCCAGCAGTTCAACCAGATGACGCGACAACTCGCGGACGCGCGCCGCGCCGTGGAGCAGAATCGCGCGGCACTCGAGCAATCCAAGGCCTATCTTGAGAGCGTGCTGACCAACCTGACCGCCGGCGTCTTCGTGTTCGACCATCGATTCGTGCTCCTCACCGCCAACCCCGGGGCTGAGCGCATCTTCAAGCAGCCCTTTGGCGCGTGGGTCGGCCAGGGGCTGACCAGCATCACGCCGGTGGCGGCCTTCGCGCCAGTGGTCGAACAGGCCTTTGCCGAACAAGACGCAAGCACCGCCGCCGGTGGCGCACTGGCCCACTGGCAGAAGCAGGTCGAAATCCCGCTCGAAGACGAAGACGAGCCGCTCACGCTGCTAGTCCGTGGCACGCGCCTGCCTGGTCCGTCGGTGGGCGCGCACGGCACCGAGCGCGGCTACGTGGTGGTGTTCGACGATATTTCCGACGTGATCTCGGCGCAGCGCTCGGTGGCGTGGGGTGAAGTCGCGCGGCGTCTTGCGCACGAGATCAAGAACCCGCTCACCCCGATCCAGCTGTCGGCCGAGCGCCTTGAGATGAAGCTCTCGCCGAAGCTCTCGGACACCGACGCAGAGGTACTGCGCCGCGGCGCCACCACCATCGTCAACCAGGTGGCCGCCATGAAGCGCATGGTCGATGACTTCCGCGACTACGCCCGCACACCGCCCGCAGTGCTGCAGGATCTCGACCTCAACGCGCTCTGCGCCGAGGTGCTGCACCTGTACGGCATCGATCACCCAGGCGCGCACGACCACCCGGTCATCGAGGTCAAGCTGGGCGCGAGCCTGCCGTTGATCAAGGGCGATCCGACGCAGTTGCGACAGGTCATCCACAACCTGCTGCAGAACGCGCAGGACGCGGTGGCCGAGAACGAAACTGCCGGGCGAGCCGCGCCACATGTCATGTTGCAAACTGACACGGTAGAATACGACGACGCCTCGGGCGCGCGGCGGCAGGCCGTGCGGCTTGCAATCGCGGACAACGGCGGCGGGTTCTCGTCCCGCATCCTCAACCGCGCCTTCGAACCGTACGTCACGACCAAAGCCAAGGGCACAGGATTGGGCCTGGCCATGGTGAAGAAGATCATGGACGAGCACGGGGCGCGCATTGAACTGCGCAACCGCCAATCTGGTACCGACACCATCGGCGCCCAGGTTTCCATACTGTTCGTAAAACTTGCCTGACGCGGACGGCAATCCCGCCGCACACAGAGGAAAAGCATGGCCACCATCCTCGTTGTCGACGACGAAATGGGTATCCGGGAGTTGCTCTCCGAGATCCTCGGAGACGAAGGGCACGTTGTCGAAGTCGCCGAGAACGCGCAGCGTGCGCGCGAATACCGCGCGAGCACGACGCCCGATCTCGTGCTGCTCGATATCTGGATGCCCGACACCGACGGCGTGACCTTGCTCAAGGAATGGGCATCGCAGGGTCTGCTGACCATGCCCGTCATCATGATGTCGGGCCACGCCACCATCGATACGGCCGTGGAGGCGACCAAGATCGGCGCGTTGAACTTCCTCGAGAAGCCGATTGCGCTGCAAAAGTTGCTCACCGCGGTCGAGCAGGGCCTGTCGCGCAGCAAGGAAAAGCCGCGTGCCGCGACGCCCGCGACCGTGCCAGCTGCCGGCCTTGTCGGCGCTGCGCCGAGCGCTGGCGCACCTGGCGCGCCTGTCACGGCGGAGCGCACCGACATGAATGGCGCGCCGACGCGCGCTGGCGAAGGCGGGGGCATGCAGTTCTCGTTCGACATGCCGCTGCGCGAAGCGCGCGACCTGTTCGAGCGCGCCTACTTCGAATACCACCTGCAGCGCGAGGGCGGCAGCATGACGCGCGTGGCCGAGAAGACCGGCCTCGAGCGCACGCACCTGTATCGCAAGCTCAAGCAACTGGGCGTCGAACTCTCACGCAACAAGGGCGAGCCAGCCGCCTGATTCGCAAATCCATCACCAGTGCTTGACGGCAGATGGAAAACCCTGCCATACTTGCGCTTCTTTGCTTGGCCCGGTAGCTCAGTTGGTAGAGCAGCGGATTGAAAATCCGCGTGTCGGTGGTTCGATTCCGCCCCAGGCCACCAAAATTCTTCGTTTCGCAAGCATCATTGATTTTGCGGAGCAACAAAAAAAGACCTCCCAGCGAGGTCTTTTTTCATTTCCGGCGTCGTCTTCGTGATACCCCGCCCTGCCCGATCCCCGCGCGGGACGCGCATCTGCGACCGATCGCCGCGGCCAAAAAAATTGTGCCAAACCCTCTTGACGCAACGCAGCTCAGGGTATACCTAGCGCGGCAAAGTGCGCCAATTCGTCGCAGGTCTCGGTATAGTGACTCAACGCTATCAGGCGGCAAGCACAAGGAGACACTCCATGGCACTCGTTGGCACCGGTCACCACTTCCATTTCCACGCTTTCGACGGCATCAGCCGCAAGACGCGGTTGACGTGGTTGCGCAACGCCGCAGCGCTGACATGCTTGATGGCTCTGGTCACCGCCATGTGGGTCGGCGGCAACCTGTCAGCCCTCATGCATACGCCGCTCATGAGCGGGGTCTCGTCGCTGGGCGCGGTGATGATCCTGGCATGCGCCTCCATGGCGCTGAGCCTGCTGGGGCTGATCGCGGCAGGATTCTTCCAGTTCCGCATGGAACAGCTCGACGCACCGGCGACCTGACACCGAGGCGTCTCGATCCCGACCAAACGGAGGCTGCGGCCTCCGTTTTTGTTTGCCCCGCTGTCGCCGCATGCCCCCTGAGAGGGTGACCATGTTGCGCCGGAAGGCCCGGTGAATCGGCTATTGACTCATCTGTTTCATTTGCGTAGTTTACGAAACAGTTGAATCATCGCGACGACCACATGACCTTCGATGGGCTGATGCAGACGCTGCGCAGTCGCGCGGGCGATCTGTCACCGCAACTGCAGCGCGCCGCCCAGTTGCTGGAAACGCACCGCAACGATATCGCCCTGCTATCGATGCGGGATCTGGCGCGCCGTTGCGATCTGCCGCCCGCTACGTTTTCGCGGCTGGCACGCGCCCTGGGCTTTGAGGACTTCGCTGCCTTGCGCGAAGTCTGCGTGAACCACCTGCGCCAGCAGGCCGACGGTTTTGCGAGCCGGGCCAGCGCGCTGCAGGGCGAGATGGCAGGTGTGTCCCATGCCGAGCGGATCGGCACGGCCGTGGGCGCCCATCTCCAGTCGGCGTTTTCGCCGGCCAACCTCGCCACGCTCGAGACGGTGGCCGCCGCGCTGTGCAAGGCACGCCGCATCTACCTGCTCGGCGCCCGCAGTTGCCTGGCGCTCACCCACGCGTTCGGCTACGCGGCACAGCTCTTTGACGACAAGGTCGTGCTCTGCACGGGCAACGGCAACACGCTGGCTGACCCCCTGCGTTTCTGCGGCGAAGATGACATCGTGATCGCCGTCACGTTCGACCCGTACACACGCGAGGTCGTCGAAGCGATGGCGTACGCACATGCGCGCGGTGCGCGACTCGTCTATGTCACCGACAGTGCCTTCGCCCCGGGCGCGGAGCTGGCCTGGCAGCAGCTTGTTGCGCCGGTCACGATCCCCTCGTTCTTCCATTCCCTGGCCGCGCCGCTGGCGCTGCTCGACGCGCTCCTGATGACGTGGTTCCGTCACGCCGGCCCTGCCGCCCTCGCACATCTGGCCGACAGCGACGCCCAGCTCAAACTCCAACACGCCTATGTGCGCAGTGCCCGCCGCAGTGAAGCGGCGATTGCAGTGCCTCCTGGCCAACGCTGAAATTTCCCGAACGACCATGACACCCTCCACCACCTCGGTCTTCCACCGCGACCCGCGCAGGACGCTGCCCACCGCCGTTGGCGGCGAAGGCATGACGCTCATCGACGCCGATGGCAAGCGCTATCTCGACGCCTGCGGCGGCGCCGCGGTGTCGTGCCTCGGCCACGGACACCCGCGTGTGGTCGAGGCGATCTGCAAGCAGGTGCGCGCGCTGGCCTATGCGCACACGTCGTTCTTCACGACGGATGTGGCAGAAGAGCTGGCCGCCCGCCTTGTGGATGCCGCGCCTGGCGATCTGGACCACGTGTACTTCGTCTCCGGCGGCTCGGAAGCCATCGAGGCCGCGCTCAAGCTTGCGCGCCAGTACTTCGTCGAGATCGGCCAGCCGCAGCGCAAATACTTCATCGCGCGCCGTCAGAGCTACCACGGCAATACCCTCGGCGCGCTGGCGATCGGCGGCAATGCATGGCGCCGCGAGCCGTTCCTGCCGCTGCTGGTGCCGGCGCATCACGTGTCGCCATGCTTTGCCTATCGCGAGCGGCACGATGGAGAGAGCGATGTGCAATACGTGCAGCGCCTCGCCGACGAACTCGACGCCAAGATCGTGGAACTGGGCGCAGACAACGTCGCTGCGTTCGTCGCCGAGACGGTGGTGGGCGCCACGGCCGGCGCGGTGCCACCGGTGGCCGACTACTTCAAGCGGATCCGCGCGGTGTGTGATCGCCACGGGGTGCTGCTATTGCTTGATGAGGTGATGTCGGGCATGGGCCGCACCGGCTATCTCTATGCATGCGAGGAAGACGGCGTGGTGCCCGACCTTATCGCGATTGCAAAAGGGTTGGGCGGCGGGTATCAGCCGATCGGGGCCACGCTGGTGAGCGGCCGCATCTATGACGCCATCACGCGCGGCAGCGGCTTCTTCCAGCACGGCCACACCTACATCGGCCATGCCACCGCGTGCGCCGCGGCGCTGGAAGTGCAGAAGGTGATCGCCGAAGAACACCTGCTCGCGAACGTACAGGCGCGCGGCGAGCAATTGCGCACAGCGCTGCGCTCGCGGTTTGCCGAGCACCCGCACGTGGGAGACGTCCGTGGTCGCGGGCTCTTCGTGGGCGTTGAGCTGGTCGCCGACCGCGCCACGAAGGCGCCGCTGCCGCCCGCGCACAAGACGCATGCCCGCGTGAAGGCCGAAGCGATGCAGCGTGGGCTGATGGTCTATCCGATGGGCGGCACGATCGATGGGCTGCGCGGCGACCACATCCTGCTCGCGCCCCCCTTCATCGCCACCGCGCAGGACATCGACGCCATCGTCGAGCGCCTGGGCGATGCCGTGGAAGCCGCGACCGCCAACGCCCGGGAGACCGCATGGTGACCCGGCCCATTGCCATTGCCGTCGCGCCCAACGGCGCCCGCAAGACACACACCGATCATCCCGCGCTGCCGATCACACCCGGCGAGCTGGCGGTCTGCGCGAAACAATGCGTCGATGCCGGCGCGGCGATGCTGCATCTTCATGTGCGGCGCCCCGATGGCACGCACAGCCTGGAGCCCGAAGACTACCGTCCGGCCATCTCCGCCGTGCAGCAGGCGGTGGGCGATGCGCTGGTGATCCAGGTCACGACGGAGGCAGTCGGTATCTACACGCCCGAACAGCAGATGGCGTCGGTGCGGGCGTTGCAGCCGGAGGCCATCTCCGCCGCGCTGCGCGAGCTGGTGCCGGATGCCGCGCACGAAACGCAGGCTGCACGCTTCTTTGCGGAACGCGCGGCGGCGCGCACGGCCATCCAGTACATCCTGTACTCGGCGGATGACGTCATGCGCTACCGCGACCTGCGTGCACGCGGCGTGCTGCCGGATGCGCCGCACTGGGTGCTGTTCGTGCTCGGCCGATACGCAGCGGGGCAGCGCTCCGACCCGTCCGACCTGCTGCCGTTCCTGCAGGCCTGGTCCGACGGCGCCGAGCTGACCGCCAGCGTGCCGTGGGCGATGTGCGCATTCGGCCCACGCGAGGCCGAGTGCGCGCTCACCGCCGCGCTGCTTGGCGGACATGCGCGCCTCGGGTTCGAAAACAACATGCTGCTGCCCGACGGTAGCGCCGCACCCGACAACGCATCGCTCGTCACCCATCTGCACCGGCACCTCGATGCGCTGCACCGGCCCGTCGCCACAGCGGCCGATCTGCGCAGCTGGTTCGGTCACTAGCGCAGCCACCTTCTCACCTCGCAGACATGCCATCGACGGCCGTGACACGTATCACGCCGCGCCACACAACCATTGGAGGAAATATGCGTTTCACCATCCGTTGCATCCCGCTGGCGCTGGCCGGCGTGCTTGCCGCCAGCGCGCACGCCGAGGCGCTCGACGGCACGCTCAAGAAGATCCAGGACAGCAACACCATCCTGATCGGCGTGCGGGAATCGTCGATTCCGTTTTCGTACCGCGACAGCAAGAATCAGATCATCGGCTTCTCGGCCGACCTCTGCTCGCGCGTGATCGACGCCGTCAAGCAGAAGACGGGTAAGCCCAATCTTCAGGTGCAGCAGATCCCGGTGACCTCGCAGAACCGCACATCGCTGGTGCAGAACGGTTCAGTGGACCTGGAATGCGGCGTGACCACACACCTGAGATCGCGCGAGCAGCAGACGGCGTTTTCGACCACGTTCTTCATCGCCGGCACGAAGCTGCTGACGGGTGTGCACTCGGGGGTGAAGGATTTTCCCGACCTGGCGGGCAAATCGGTCATCACGAACGCGGGCACGACGTCGGAGCGCATCCTGCGCAAGATGAACGACGAGAAGAAGATGAACATGAACATCGTGAGCGGCAAGGACTATGGGGAATCGTTCCTCACGCTGCAGAGTGGTCGCGTCGCCGCGTTCATGATGGATGACGTGCTGCTGGCCGGCGCGCGCACCCTGGCGCAGAAGCCCAGCGACTGGGTGGTGACCGGCACACCGCAATCGTTCGAGGCGTATGGCTTCATGCTCCGCAAGGACGATCCGCAGTTCAAGAAGCTGGTGGATGACACGCTCACGGGCATCATGAAGAGCGGCGACATCAATACGCTCTATGCCAAGTGGTTCGAGAAACCGGTGCCGCCCAAGAACGTGAACTTCAACTTCCCGATGAGCGATCAGTTGAAGGCACTGTATGCCACCCCGAACGACACGCCGTTTGATTGAGTGCGCGGCCCGGCTCAGATGCCGGCCTGAGCAACCGCCTCGATCCGGGCCTGATGCACGGCTGGCTTGATTTGGGCAGGGTGGTCAGCATGGCGGCTGGCCACCGCGCCGGCATCAATGGAAGCTGCTGCCTGCAGCGCCGCCAGCAGCCGTTCCGCTTGCGGATAGGCGCGCGCCTCGAAGCCGAGGCGTCCGCGGGCATCGGCCTCGCAGGCTTGCAGCACCTGGACGAATCGGTCCGGCTTGCGCAGAGCGTCGCAACGTTCGAGCAGACGGACCAGCGCGGCAGCATCAAAGCCCTCGCTGCGATGGATGTTGCCGTGCTCGCGTGCAACGACCAGCGCCAGCTCGCGGCACTCGGTCGGCACGCGCAGGCGCCGACAGACCGCTTCGATCATCGGCACGCTGCGTCCTTCGTGGCCGATGTGGCGCGGCAACACATCATGCGGCGTCGTACCCTTGCCGAGGTCGTGCACCAGCGCGGCAAAGCGCACCGGCAACGATGCGCCCATCGCGGCGGCCGTCTCGATGACCATCATGGTGTGCACGCCGGTATCCACCTCGGGGTGATAGTCGGCACGCTGCGGCACACCCCACAGGCGATCAAGCTCGGGCAACAGGCGCGCCAGCGCCCCGCAATCACGCAGCACGGCGAACAGGCGGGCGGGATGCGCCTCCATCAGGCCGCGCGCGATCTCCTGCCACACGCGCTCGGGCACCAATGCATCGACCTCGCCCGCCTGCACCATGTGCTGCATCAGCGCGTTGGTCTCGGGCGCCACGTGGAAATCAGCGAAGCGCGCGGCAAAGCGCGCCACGCGCAGGATCCGGACGGGGTCTTCGGCAAACGCGTCAGACACATGCCGGAACGTGCGTGAGGACAGGTCAGCCCGCCCGCCGTACGGATCGACAACCGGGCCGACCAGCGCGCCGTCTTCCGCCACACGCTGGGCCATCGCGTTGACCGTCAGGTCACGGCGGATGAGATCGTCTTCCAGCGTGACGTCGGGGGCGTAGTACACCGAGAAGCCCTTGTAGCCGGCCGCCGTCTTGCGCTCGGTGCGCGCGAGCGCGTATTCCGCATGCGTGACCGGATGGAGGAAGACGGGAAAATCCTTGCCGACGGCGCGAAAGCCACGCGCCTCCATCGCTTCGGGCGTAGCGCCGACGACGACGTAGTCGCGATCCTGCACCGGCAGCCCGAGCAGCGCGTCACGAATGGCGCCGCCCACGGCATACACATCAAGCCCGTGCGTGGCGGGGTCGACGACGGCCTCGCCCGCGGATACCACGCGCTCCGTCATCGATTGGCCGCGACCAGCGGTGCCTCGTCCAGGCCGGTGCGGTACGGCTCGTCGTCGGCGAGGAAGTCATGCTCGGCGCGTGCGCCGTCGATCCACTCCTGCATGGCAGGCAGGTTGAGGATATGGTCGGCGTAGGCCTTGGCGGCTTCGGGCAGGCGCACGCCATAAGTGGCGAAGCGGCTGACCACCGGCGCGTAGAACGCGTCGGCCACGGTGAAATGGCCAAACAGGAACGGCCCGTGCGCAGCGTACTGCTGACGCAGCTCGGTCCAGATGGCGGCGATGCGATCGATGTCGCGCTGCACGGCCACGTTCCAGCCCATGCCGGGCAGCATGGCAGTGACGTTCATCGGCATGTTGCTGCGCAGGTTGCCGAAGCCGGAATGCATCTCGGCGCAGATCGAGCGGGCGTGCGCGCGGGCTTTCGGGTCCTGCGGCCACAGTTGCGCGCGCGGAAACCGCTCGGCCAGCGTCTCGCAGATGGCGAGGGAATCCCACACGGTCATGTCGCCATCCACCAGCACGGGCACGCGGCCAGCGGGCGAGTAGCGGCCCACGTCGGCGGCAAAGCTCTCGCTCAGCAGGCGCACGCGGATCTCCTCGAACGGAATGCCGGCCTGCTTGGCCAGCAACCACGGGCGTAACGACCACGACGAATAGTTCTTGTTGCCGATGACCAGTTTCATGATTCCCGTCCTTGGAGAGTGCACCGTGATTGTTGTTGGAAGGTCGCCGGCACGGCGCCGGAACGCTCGGGTCGCGGGCGCAGGCAGGGGCTGTGGCGTGGGGCGAACGAGCCATTCTAGCCCCGCGCTGCACTGCCACAAAATGAAACGGATTGGCCAATGTTGCTAAGGCGGCTCACACATGCGCCGGCGATGCCGGGCGTCACGTCAGCGATGCACCCGCGTCCGGGCGGCGCGCAATCCGTTGTCGGATCCGAGACCGGCCAGCGCGGGCAGCATCACCGCTTCCATGCCGAGCGGGTGGATCCCCAGCTCCGGCGCGACAGGATCGGCGCTGACATTGTCCACGCGCATGGAGTCGAGGTTGTCGCGGGAGATCGGCGCGCCAGGGAGGTGCTCGAACAGCGCGGCCTGCATGCGGCCAAGGCCCCCAGGCAGCGGCATGATCCAGCGTGGGTGCCCACTGGCGCGCCCGGCAAAGCGCATCAACTCGGCCAGCGTATAGACACGCGGCCCGACGAGCGTATAGGCGTGCCGGATGGTGGCCGGGTTGTCGAGCGCGTTGATGAACGCGGCGGCAACGTCATCCACGTACACGGGCTGAAAGCGTGCTTCTGCGCACGCCAATGGCACAAACGGCGCCATGCGCTGCATACGTGCGAACAGATTCAGGAAATGATCCTGCGGGCCGAACACCACGGAGGGGCGGAACACCGTCCAGTCCAGTTCGCTGTTCATGACCACGCGTTCGCCATCGCCCTTGCTGCGCAGGTACATCGACGGGCCGGCGGGATCGGCGCCCAGTGCGCTCATGTGCAGCAGCCGGTTCACCCCATGCCTGCGGCACGCCTTGACGATGCGGCGCGGCAGTTCAACGTGCAGGCGCTGGAAGTTCGGGCCATAGGGCATCTCGCGCACGTCGTGCAGCGTGCCGACGAGGTTGATGACCGCACAGTGCTCGCCGCCATGCTCCGTCAGCGCCAGGAAGAGGGCATCCAGGGCATCGTCGGCGTAGATGTCGGCGTCCATGACGTCCACACGTGGCAACAGCGTCAGGTTGTGCGCCCGGGCAGATTCGGCGTCGCGCGTGGGCACGATCACGCGGCCCTCGGGCAGGCCGGGCGCGGCAAAGGTTTCTGTCACCAGCCGCGAGAGCAATTGCGTGCCGATGAAGCCCGTGCCGCCAAAGACGAGCAGATTGGAGGTATGCATGATGGCATCTCCAAAACGATGGGGGGACTCCACCACAATACAACCCCGAGGGGATCGCCCCCAAGAGGTAGTACAGCCGCGTGCAGCTGGCCGCACGGTTGTGATGGCCAGTTCGCGCGGCGCCATGAAAAACGCCTGCCGTGCGGCAGGCGTTCCAAGTGGCGCGGCTGTCGTTCAGGGCAGCTCGTCGGGTGTGACCGATTCCGGCGCCACCTTGCCCAGGCGATCCTTCAGCGACTGAGGCCGCCCCGTCAGCAGTGCGCCGTAGTACGTGGCATTGGACAGCACATTCTTCACGTACGTACGCGTCTCGTTGAACGGGATCGTCTCGGCGAAGATCGCGCCTTCCACCGGGCGGGTCAGCGTCGAGCGCCAGCGCTTCGGCCGGCCCGGCCCTGCGTTGTAGCCAGCGGTGGCCAGCGTCATCGAGCTATCGAGGTCGGTCAGGATCATCGACAGATAGCTCGTACCGAGCAGCACGTTGGTGTCGATATCGCTCATCTGCGTGGGGCGGAAGCCCGGCAGGCCGATCTTCTTGGCGACACGCCGGGCGGTTTCCGGCATCACCTGCATCAGGCCGGAGGCGCCCACCGACGAGCGCGCATCCATGATGAAGCGCGACTCCTGTCGGATGAGGCCATACGCCCAGGCCACATCCAGACCGACGGCGTCGGCGTTGCGCTCGACCACGTTGCGGAACGGCGTGGGGAAGCGCAAGGAGAAATCATGCTCGGCCTTGGTCTTGTCGGCCGAATTGACTGCGCGGTCCAGCAGCCCGAGCTTGCGTCCGTATTCGGCCGCGGCCAGGAGCTCACGGTCGCTCATGTTGCGCAGCTCCCAGTTCCACTCGCGGTTGCCTTCAAAGCGCAGGTTCAAGTCATACAGCTTCTTGGCGCGGCCGAAGCCCGGATGGTTGCGGCCCATCACGTCGATCTCGGCATCGGTCACCGTCGTGCGTGGCGGCACGGTAATGCGCTGGCCGAGCTCCTCCAGCGCGAGCTGGCCATAGAAGTTGTACTGCCCGGCAATCGACTGGAACTGCTGCCTGGCTTCGTCGTTCCGGTTGTCTGCCTTGAGCGCGCGGCCATACCAGTACGTCCAGGCCGGATCGCGGCTGCGCAGGCTCGGACGCATGGCTTCGATGGCCTGGCGCACCATCTTCCAGTCGCCGGCGCGCAGGGCGGTGCGCACACGCCATTCCTGTGAATCGTCGGACAGCCAGGCATCGCCGCCGAGCTTCATCTGGCGGCGATAGGCATCGAGCGCATCAGGCGTCTGCTTCTTGGCGGCGTACTGGCCGATCACGCCCCAGCCCGCGCCTTGCTCCTCGCGCGAGAGGCTGCCGCTCTGCGAGAAAAGATACGCCGTCGCCTGTGAAGGATCATTGCGCGCCATGCGCGTCACATTGGCCAGCGTGTCGTTGTCGACACGGTCACCATCGGGCAGCACGGCGGCAATGCGCGAGGCCTGCGTGACAAGGTTCTGCTCCAGCGACAGCCGCGCCGCAAACGCCACGTCCGCCCGCGTGAACTGGTTCGACTGTGCCAGATAGCCAATCAGATCGACACAGCCTTCGCCGTAGCCCTTCGGATCGAGCAGCGTGGTACGCGCGTCGGCGGCCACGTTCTGGCCCTTCATCGCGCGCGAGAGCAGGGCATAGCACTCGACCTGCGTGTCGTCCTTCAGCACGAACTTCGGATATTCGACGTCGAAGGTCGCCCAGTCGCGCTTCTTGCCGAGCACGAGCAGCCAGTCATTGCGCAGGCGGTCGGCAATGGCCTCGCCCTCGTAGCGCTGCAGGAACGAGCGGATCTCGTCCTCCGGCGCGTCGGTGCGCGCATAGCCGCTGGCGTCGAACAACTGCGGCTTGATGCGGAAATACTGTACGTAAGATTGGATCGGGTAGTCCGCCAGGCTGTCGGCCAGCTCCCAGCTGCGGGACACATCATTGCGACGCGCGGCATTGCGCAACTCGATAAACGCGTCATCCGGATTGGCGGGAATGCCCTGCGGTGCCTGACGCTTGGCGGCCATCGCCAGGGGCGCCGGGCCGATCACGCTCATGCCGACCACGCCCGCGAAAGCCAGCGCGACTGCGCGATATACTGCCTTGGCCTTGAATGTCATCTCCTGCCCCGTCCAATCATCCGAGTTACATCGCCGAATTATCCCATGCCAGCCCTAGGGAACCCGCACGATCCGGCGAACCCCACGACGCCCATCGAATCGCGCCGCACGCTGCGCACCATGTTGCTCGATGCACGCGCTGCGCTGCCGGAGCGCGTTGCCCACGATGCCGCGCTGGCACGTCACCTGGCCAGCCTGCTGCACGCGCTGCCCATCAAACGCCTGGCCGCCTACTGGCCAACGCAGGGCGAGTTCGATGCGTTGACCGTGCTGGCCCATTGGCTGGCCGCCGATGCCACGCGTAGCGCGCTGCTGCCTGTGGTGACAGACAAGTTTTCACCGCTGCAGTTTCGGCGATGGACGCCCGATTGTGAAATGACGCCGGGCGCCTACGGCATCCCCATCCCCCGCTCGGGCGAGATGGAAACGCCCGATGCCTTGCTGATCCCGTGCGTGGGATTCGACGCGCAACGCTATCGCATCGGCTACGGCGGCGGCTTCTACGACCGCACCCTCGCCGCGCTGCACGCCGCAGGGCACCGCCCGCGCACCATCGGCGTGGCATTCGAAGTGAACCGGGTGGAATCGATCGCGCCGCAAGCGCACGACATCGCGCTCGACTGCATCGTCACCGAACGCGGCGCGTTTTGACCGCGCCGTCAGCGCTTTCGGATCGTTTTCCTGGCAGCGGTGCGCTTCGGCCTCGCGGCTTTGGCATTCGCCTCGCGCAGCGCGGCCTCAATGGCTAAGCGCACCCAGTCCCGTAACGGCTGCCCACCGTCAAGCGCCTCCGACGGCGTGCTCAGATAGCCGGTCATGCTGATGGTGCGGCCGTTGCGCTCGTAACTGAACGGCGTGCACCTTTCTGCGAGGAAACGATCGCGCGTGAGGTCGTCCACGCGCAGGTAAGACGTGCCGCGCAGCACCAGCGCAAACACGATGTCGTCGTAATACAGCGCGGCGCCGCTGAACATCCGGCGGGCGCGGATCTCGCCGATCTGCGCCGCCAGCGGCCGGAGTTCGTCCAGCAGCCAGGCGATCAGCGGATCGGGCGCGGCTGCCATGACGATCTCCCTTGCCGTGCGCTTTCCTGGTTACAGGCCGAGACGCTGCCAGATGGCACGCGTGGAGCCTGCTGCGTTGAGCGTGTAGAAATGCAGGCCCGGCGCGCCGCCTTGCAGCAGGCGGTCGCACATGGCCGTCACCACGTCCAGGCCGAAGGCGCGGATCGATTCACGGTCATCGCCGAAGCCCTCCAGGCGCTTGGCGATCCAGCGCGGCACTTCCGCGCCGCACATCTCGGAAAAGCGCATCAGTTGCGACGAATTCGTGATCGGCATGATGCCGGGCACGATGGGCACGTCCACGCCCAGCTTGCGTGCGTCGTCGACGAACTGGAAATACGCGTCGGCGTTGAAGAAATACTGCGTGATGGCAGAGTCCGCACCGGCCTTCACCTTGCGGGCAAAGTTCTCCAGATCCTGCCGTGCGGAGCGGGCCTGCGGGTGGTACTCGGGGTACGCCGCCACTTCAATGTGGAATGCGTTGCCGGTTTCCTGGCGGATGAACTCAACCAGCTCGTTGGCGAAGCGGAATTCACCGATCTCGCCCATGCCCGATGGCATGTCGCCGCGCAGGGCCACGATGCGGCGGATGCCATGCTCGCGATACGTGTTGAGGATGTTGCGGATGTTTTCGCGCGACGAACCCACGCACGACAAGTGCGGCGCCGCTTCGATGCCTTCGCGCTGGATCTCCACCACGGCGTCGAGGGTGCCCTGTTGCGTGGTGCCGCCCGCGCCGAACGTCACGGAAATGAAGCGCGGCTTGAGCGGGGAGAGCTGCGCGCGCGTATTGCGCAGCTTCTCGGCGCCTTCCGCCGTCTTGGGCGGGAAGAATTCGAAACTGAATTGACGGTCTTGCATGACAGAGAACCTTGCGCCTCACTCGCGCAGCAACAGGCCGGAGAGCAGCCAGGAGATCACGCTATACAGGATGGAACCCAGCAGCGCCGCGCCGAAGCTGGCCACCTGGAAACCCGCCAGCAGGTTGCCGACAAACAGGAACAGCAGCGCGTTGATCACGAAAATGAAAAGCCCGAGCGTCAGCAGCGTCACCGGCAGGGTCAGGATCACCAGGACCGGGCGGATCAGCGTGTTCACCAGACCGAGTACCAACGCCGCGATCAAGGCGGAGCCGAACCCGTTGATGTGGATGCCCTTGAGCAGATAGGCAACAAGAAGCAACGCCAGCGCGTTGATGACCCAGACAGCGAGCAGTCTCATGGGAAGTCCTCGGGTTGAGTGCCGGCGGCGGGAAATGCCGCCGGCAGGTACGGCTTAGTAGCGGTAGTGGTCAGGCTTGTACGGGCCTTCCTTGCTCACGCCGATGTACGCGGCCTGCTGCTCGGTCAGCTCGGTCAGTTGCGCGTTCAGCTTCTTGAGCTGCAGGCGCGCGACCTTCTCGTCCAGGTGCTTGGGCAGCGTGTAGACGCCCACCGGGTACTTGTTCGAGCCCTTCACCGCTTCGGTCCACAGCTCGATCTGCGCGATGGTCTGGTTGGCGAACGAGCTGCTCATCACGTACGACGGGTGGCCCGTGGCGCAGCCCAGGTTCACCAGGCGGCCCTTGGCCAGGATGATGATCTTCTTGCCGTCCGGGAAGATCACGTGATCGACCTGCGGCTTGATCTCTTCCCACTGGTACTTCTCGACCGATGCGATGTCGATCTCGTTGTCGAAGTGCCCGATGTTGCAGACGATGGCCTGGTCCTTCATCTTGGCCATGTGGTCATGGGTGATGACGTGGTAGTTGCCGGTGGCGGTCACGAAGATGTCGCCGTGCTCGGCGGCGTAATCCATCGTCACCACGCGGTAGCCTTCCATGGCGGCCTGCAGCGCGCAGATCGGGTCGATCTCGGTCACCCACACTTGCGCCGACAACGCGCGCAGGGCCTGGGCCGAACCCTTGCCCACGTCGCCGTAGCCGGCCACGACCGCCACCTTGCCGGCGATCATCACGTCGGTCGCGCGCTTGATACCGTCGACCAGCGATTCACGGCAGCCGTACAGGTTGTCGAACTTGCTCTTGGTGACGGAGTCGTTCACGTTGATGGCCGGGAAGCGCAGCTCGCCGCGCTGGGCCATCTGGTACAGGCGATGCACGCCCGTGGTGGTTTCTTCGGTCACGCCCTTGATGGCGTCAAGGTTGCGGCTGTAGAAGGTCGGATCCGTGGCCAGCTTGTCCTTGATGGCCGCGAACAGGAAAGTTTCTTCTTCGCTGCCCGGCTTGGTGATGACGGAGGCATCCTTCTCGGCCTTGGCGCCCAGGTGCAGCAGCAGCGTTGCGTCGCCGCCGTCGTCCAGGATCATGTTCGGCGTGCCGCCGTCGGCCCATTCGAAGATGCGGTGGGTGAAGTCCCAGTATTCCTTGAGCGATTCGCCCTTGAACGCGAACACCGGCGTGCCCGCTGCGGCAATCGCGGCGGCAGCGTGGTCCTGCGTCGAGAAGATGTTGCACGAGGCCCAGCGCACGTCGGCGCCAAGTGCCTTGAGCGTCTCGATCAGCACAGCGGTCTGGATGGTCATGTGCAGGGAGCCCGCAATGCGCGCGCCCTTGAGCGGCTGGCTTGCGGCAAACTCGTCGCGAATCGCCATCAGGCCGGGCATTTCGGTCTCGGCAATGGCGATTTCCTTGCGGCCCCAGTCGGCCAGGCTGATGTCGGCGACGAGGTAATCGTGTTTCAGATCGTTGACAGCGTTCATTGGGATCACTCCAAGAAGATTGGGTGACCGCACGCTGGAGAGATGACTACGGAGACGGAGCCCATTCCTCCGGGCCCGGATAGATGCGTTCTCGCCATCGTGTCAGTCACGATACTGCGAGCGCCGTTTGAACTTCCGAGCCTGGCGGCCGCCCTGTCGAGACATGGGCCGGTCGTTGCAACGCTCCTCGGAATGTGCTGGATTGTAGCGGATTTGGCCGGGATGCGACGACCGGATCAGCGGCCGTGTGCCCGCGCGTAAGTGCGCACTCTGCCACTGCCATTCGGTAAGCCTTGGGAAGTCTGAAATTCACCAACCAACCGGTGCGTTGGCAGGCTCTTTTGCCCAGTCAGCATAGTTAACAGAAGGCGTATCGATCTTGACTCGTCGCAGCAATACGTGTTCAGACCGGATATCGCTTGTTGGGTCGTAACCACTTTTGTGGATGAGACGGCCTTCTAAAGTGCTGCGTGAAATTTTCCCGTGGAACTCGAACACATCCCGGGCCGGCCGCCCTTGCGGGCCTGAATCTCGGGTGAATTCGAAGCCAGTCGAAAGCTTGACAGCAAAGGTAATGGTGCGAGTCAACAGATCGATCTTAGCGTTGTAGATGGGGCCACTGGGTGTCTCGATACCGGTTGAGACGTAGAACTTGCCGAATACGTGCGATCCCTCCCGATAAAGGTCGACGGCATAGCCCTCGCTGTGGGGGTCACCAGTAGTCGCTGTAGTTTTCTGGTTAGAGAAATACCCCAGATGAGTGGAGGTTGGAGGCGTCGCAGTGCACGCCGCACTGATAAGAAGCAACGCAAGGAACAGAAGTCGACGCATATCAGTGTCCGTCTGTTGACCAATGAGGTTTGTCGGTTGCACCGCCAACGAATTTGATTACGCCGTAGCTGCGACCTACCTCCTTGAGTCTGGCGTTCATACCGTCTTTAGGGGTTGTGGCAATCGTAACGGTGTTACCTGAGGCATCTTCTATAAGCAATGTGCCTGTCCACGAAATCGACATATCAATGGCTTTGCGTTGAGTATGCCGAGTTGCCAAGGCCGGAGGGATCTGAAGGTTCTGCATACCATATGCATTGACCATATTCCGAGCGGCTCTCACAGACGCCTCCAGCGTTGAATGTACCCATTCGATGTTAACGCCATCCATTGGAGGGACGGACGACGGGGGCGTCCCATGGGCAATTTTCCATGACCAATGCATCAAGTACGCGCGCTGTGGCGGGCGATATGTCGCGGAGACCCTGATAGTGGCGCCAGCATTTCGCATGGCCTCAATGAAGCGATCTACGGATTGGCGGAATTCGGGTGTCAGCGCTGACGTGTTATCGCTTCCAGGAAACCGAGCAACCCATTGCGCACCGCTCAATTCGTTCCCTCCACTAACAAGCGCAGGGCTCTGATTCGCTTGAGGTGTCAGTTGGGCTGTTGTCATAGTATGGAATCTCGATTTTTGCGTTAAGCGCTCTGTCAGCGGCAACGTTCAACGTGTAGCCATTCTCATCAGTCACGCCCACAAATTGCCTGCCGTCTTCAAGAGTGATTCTGTAACCCACGTGGCAGAGGTTTTTTCCTGTCTGCTCGTGCTTTGCATGAAAGAACAGGTCGTAGTGCCCAAGTGAGTTGGCCTGTGCTGCCTCGGAAAAATCGGCACCTGACTGATAGTGCGTACCTCTCGCACCGCCCATGTCCTCATACCAAGCTTCACCTGCAAGCACTGCAACGATGCGCTTTGGATGCAGGCATTTGCACAGCACTTCGTCACCATCCAAAGCAACTTCGCCCATGAATTTCATCCGGCGGGGGCCACCCGCCTTGGTAATGATGCCGACGCTCTTGCACATCTCGCAGTAGGCTTGGCCGCCAATCAGGGCGACTTGGTGACCAGCATTTCCAAAGGTGCAGGCAGGCCCCGCATAGGACAGGACCGTTCCGCCATTCAGAAGCGTGTCACCGACAACAGCAATTCTTCGCATCATGGTCCGACCTCCACCGTGCAGCATGGTCTCCATTCGTTCCACATAACGCATTTCTCCGTTTCGATTTGTCATTCGCCCCTATACATGCATCGACTCTCGCGATGCCGGTGGCTTCTATGAATTGTCTTGGGCAAATCGACTGATTTCGCGGAGTTGGCGAAATATGACAGCGGAGCACGTGGATCCCGTCGCTATAATCCCCACCGTCACCGCCTCAACGGTGACCGGGTTTCGCAGCCCATCTCCTCCTCTTTTTTCCCAGACGGACAGCCGCCTTTCGCGCGGCGTTTTCATGTCCGGTGCTTGTGCACGCCTATGCTTTTCATGGCGGGCCGGGCAGGGAGACCTTCGGGTCTGCCGGCAATGCTGGGATAGGAGGCCGGTCTGCGAACCCTGCCGTCAGGCCCGCCACCCTCGTTTCGCAGCGAGCAGCGAGCCTCCCTCTACCTATCCCCGGAGGCCACATTGCCTACCGCACTCAGCGGGCACCGCCCCGCGTCTTACCCTTCTCCACCCCCTTGGCGCCGCATGCTTCCCACACAACCGGGAGGTGCCCTATGTCGCTGACCAAGAACCGCCTCTACCTCGACGGCGCAGTCTCAGCGCGCGCGTTTCTGTGCCGCACGCGCACCGATATGCGCACCCATGGCCAATGCAGGCTGGGCATGCTGCGCGAGCAGCTCACCTACTTCTCGGAACACGCGTATCCACCGGCATTCGTGAAGGGCTTTGTCGATACCATCGATGCGTATCTGTCGATGTCGCTCGGGGGGAGCGACGTGGACCCGCGCACGTGGGAGGTTTTGGCCGCCATCGAACGGCGGCAGGTCTCCGCCGCATAACAACAGCAAGACGTATCCCGGGGCGGGCCGGGGATCGGCAAGGCGATCAACTAGACGCCCTATCGTCTCTTGCGCATGCCGGCCCACTCGCGGCACTGTCAATGCGCTGTCACAAGCCAACCTTGCGATCCGGTTAGGAAGTGGCGCACCCGCATCACGGACCTGCAACACGCGGCCACCAAAGTGCCGGGCATCGTTCAGGGAGCCAACGATGCACAACCATAAACTTACGAAGTACGCCGCCGCCGCGGCCGCTGCACTGGCCATGGCCGCGTGCGGCAGCGACGGCACGTCCAGCAACGCCGGCAGCGCCGCACCGGACGCCAACACACCGTCAACCGGACCGACCAAGAACGTCGTGTTCTTCCTGGGCGACGGCATGGGCCTGACCACCATGACCGCCGCGCGCATCTACAAGGTGGGCGAAGACGGCGAACTGACCATGGACACGCTGCCGGAAACCGGCTTCGTGCGCACGTATTCCTACAACGCGCAGGTGACGGATTCCGCGCCGTCGATGTCGGCCTACATGACCGGCGTGAAGATGAACAACGAAGTCATCTCGATGTCGCCGGACACGATGGCCTATGACGCGGGCGGCAAGGATTACCTCTCGGGCGCCGACAGCACCTGCCCCAGCGGCAACGGCAAGCCCGTCACGACGCTGCTCGAACTGATGAAGGCCGCAGGCTACGGCACGGGCGTGGTCACCACCACGCGCATCACGCACGCCACGCCGGCCGCCACGTATTCGCACATCTGCCACCGCGACGGCGAGAACACCATCGCCGCGCAGCTCACGCCGGCCGGCAAGGGCTTCAACGCCGCGCTGGGCGATGGGGTGGACGTCGTCTTCGGCGGTGGCCGCAAGCACTTCCAGCCGACCACCGCAGGCGGCGCGCGCACCGACGGCCGCGACCTGATCGCCGAACTCAAGGCCGGCGGCTACCGCTATGCCAGCAACAAGGCCGAATTCGACACGCTGCAAGCGACCGACGGCAAGGTCGTGGGCCTGTTCACCAGCAGCCACATGTCGTACGACCTGGATCGCGATCCGAGCAAGGAGCCGAGCCTGGGCGAGATGACCAACAAGGCCATCGACGTGCTCGCCGCCAAGAAGAAGGGCTTCTTCCTGATGGTGGAAGGCGGCCGTATCGACCACGCGCTGCACGAAACCACCGCCCGCAAGGCGCTGCAGGACACCGTGGCGTTCGACTCCGCCATCCGTGGCGCGATCGACAAGCTCAACACGATCGACCCGGGGTTGAAGAACACGCTGATCGTGGTGACCGCCGACCACGACCACACGCTGGTGCTCAACGGCTACGCCAAGCGCACGGGCCCGACCAGCGATAGCAACCCCGGCGTGCTGGGCCTGCTGAAGAACTACGTGACGGGCGCCAACGCCACCGACACCGGCGGCAACCCGTTCACGATCATCGGCTTCGGCACCGGCGAGAACCGCCCGGCCACGCGCGGCGCACTGACCGATGCCGCCGTGTACGACAAGAGCTACCACCAGGAAGCCGTGATCCCGGTTGCACCGGGCGGCGAAACGCACGGCGGCACCGATGTCTTCATCGGCGCACGCGGCCTGGGTGCCGAGCGCTTTACCGGCACGATGGACAACACCGAGGTCTTCGGCCTCATCAAGCAGGCCGTGGGTCTGTAAGCGGGAGAGCGCACATTATGAACACGCAATCGAACCGTATCCTGCGCGCCACGCTGCTGGCGCTGGCAGCCGGTGCCTGCGCCCAGGCGCACGCCGCCGGTGAAGCCAAGAACGTGATCTTCTTCCTGGGCGACGGCATGGGCCCGACCACCGTCACCGCCACGCGCATCTACAAGGTGGGCGAGGCGGGCAAGCTGACGATGGAATCGCTCAAGCGCACGGCGCGCATCAAGACGTACTCCAACGATGCGCAGACCACCGACAGCGCCCCGTCGATGTCGGCGTACATGACCGGCGTGAAGATGAACAACGAAGTCATCTCCATGTCGGCCGACACGAAGGCCAGCGATGCCACCGGCAAGGGCTACGTGAACGGTGCAGACAGCACGTGCCCCGCCAACAACGGCACGCCTGCCGTGACGCTGCTGGAACTGGCCAAGGCTGCCGGCAAGTCGGTGGGCGCGGTGACGACCACGCGCGTGACGCACGCCACGCCGGCCGCCACCTACTCGCACGTCTGCCACCGCGACGGCGAGAACACCATCGCCGCGCAAGGCACGCCGGGCAACACCCTGTACAACGCCGCGCTCAAGGATGGCCTGGACGTGCTGCTCGGCGGCGGCCGCCGTCACTACCTGCCGCAAGGCACGACGGGCAGCAAGCGCACCGACACGACCGACCTGACCGCCCAGTTCCAGACCGCCGGCTACAGCTACGTGACCACCGGCACGCAGCTCACCGCCGTCAACCCGGCCACGACCAACAAGCTGCTCGGCCTGTTCAACCTGGACCACATGAACTACGAGCTGGACCGCAAGAAGAACAATGTGGACGAGCCGAGCCTGGCGGACATGACCGAGAAGGCCATCCGCGTGCTGCAGAAGAATGGCAAGGGCTATTTCCTGATGGTGGAAGGGGGCCGCATCGACCACGCGCTGCACGGCACCAACGCCAAGCGCGCGCTGGAAGATGCCGGCGCGTTTGACGAAGCCATCAAGCGCGCGCTGGGCACGGCAGATCTGTCGAACACGCTGATCGTCGTCACGGCCGACCACGACCACACGATGACGATCAACGGCTACCCGCGCAAGGGCAACCCGATCCTGGGCGTGTCGAACGACATCAAGACCGGCCAGCCGCAACTGGCCGCCGACGGCCTGCCGTACACCACGCTGGTGTTCGGCAACGGCGGCACCACGCGCAAGGCCACACGCGACAACGTGGCCTCGGTCGACACGGCTGCAGACGATTACCTGCAGGAAGTGGGGGTGCAGCTCGGCACGCCTGGTTCGGAAACGCACGGCGGCGGGGATGTGATGCTGTTCTCCTCTGGTCCGGGCAGCGCACCGCTGAAGGGCACGCTGGACAACACGAAAGTGTTCGGCGTGGTCAAGACGGCCATGGGCCTCTGATTCCTGCGTTTCCATTGATGCGCATGCCGAGGCAATCGGCATGCGCTTTTTTCGCTTCCGCCTGACCGAATTCGTATGACCCGATCTGCCCGCATTCTGTTTTCGTTCGCCTTCGCCGCGCTCGCTGCCACGGCACAGGCCGCCGGCCCGGCTTCGTCCAACCCGCTGACCGCCCTGCGCGTCGAACACCAGATGTCGTCGCTCGGCACCGACGGCATCCAGCGCGACGCCCGCTTTGCCGAACGCGTCTATCGCCAGGGCGACCGCGTCTGGATCGCACGCGAGCTGCCGCCCGCTTCGGCGCACGCCGAGCACGACCACGCCAACGCCCACGCCGGCCACAAGCACGCCGATACCGACACCGCGCCGCGCTGGATCGAACGCGACGCCAAGGGCGCGCTGACCGTGCGCGTGGTCAGCGAATCTCAGCAGAAGAACTACGCCGTGGAACCTGCCGAATATTCCAACATCGGCTTCGACGGCTCGTGGGCGACGGCGTATCACCTACTCGACCCGGCCGCGCTCCAGGGCATGCGCGCCGAAGGCCCGGTACGCAATGGCGTGCAGACCTACCGATCGACGCAGGGCGAGCGCACCGTCACCGTCGATTGGGACGTGGCCGGCCAATACCCGCGCCGCGTGGAATCGCGCAACGCCACCGGCACCCAACGCAAGCTCACGCGCGTGACGGCGTTGCCGGCGCCCGCCGCCGCACCGTGGGAACGCGCCCAACGCTACGCCGCTGCTGATTACACCGACCTCATGGACTGACGCGCCGCCGTCTGCAGCCGGAGCGCCAGGCAAAAAGCCTCGCGCTCCACACCCGGACAGCCGATCGCCGGGGTCCAAGGCCCGTGCTCCGCTCTCCGAGCTTCAAATTTTCGACCTCGGAGGGCGGCCTTCCACGCTCCAATGCTCACGCTCCAGCCTTGGAGGGTGGCGAACGGCGCTCGGAGCCCCACGCGCGGCTCTCCAAGAGCCACCAAAACGGTGCTTTGACAGCGGTGCGCCGCCCTCTGAGCCTCGCGTTCGACCCTCAGGCGGTGGCGCTCCAGGGTTTGAGCCTCGTGATCGAGGGTAAAAGCGTCGCGCTCCACGGTCCGAGGCTCGCACTCGCGCCGGAAACGATCACTCCCGACGGTTTGAGCCTCGCGCGCGAGCCAAACACCGTCACGCTCCACGGTTTTTGCTTCGCGCTTGGGCCTGAAACCGTCGCCTTCCGGGGTCAGAGGCTGGCGCGTCGATCCGGCCACGATAGCGCTATAGTGCGAAACACCCCCACACATTCGCACGACATGACGATCACCGACCCGACCCTCGCTGCGTTTGCCGCTCCTGCCTCGCACGTGCCACGCGTGCTCACCATCGCCGGTTCGGACAGCGGTGGCGGCGCGGGCATCCAGGCTGACCTGAAGACGTTTGCCGCGCTCGGCTGCTACGGCATGTCGGCCATCACGGCCATCACCGCGCAGAACACGCTGGGCGTGACGGCGGTGGAATCGCTCACGCCCGACATCGTCGCCGCGCAGATCGACGCCGTGGCAAGCGACATCGGCGTCGATGCTGCCAAGACGGGCATGCTAGGCACACCGCAGGTGGTGGAAGCCATCCTCTCGGCGCTGGACCGCCACCCGATCGCCAACCTCGTCGTCGATCCGGTCATGGTCAGCACCAGCGGCGCGCAGCTCGGCAGCGACGCCACTGTGCAAGCCATGGCGAAATGGCTCTTCCCGCGCGCGTTGGTCGTCACGCCGAACCTGCCGGAAGCCAGCGCGCTGCTCGGCCGCGAGGTGCGCACCGCCGCCGACATGCTGCCCGCCGCGCGCGACCTGCTGGCGCTCGGCCCCCGCGCCGTGCTGCTCAAGGGCGGGCATCTGGCCGCCACGTCCAACGCCGGTGAAGACGGCGTGCTGCAAGACGTGCTCGTCACCGCCGATGGCACCGAGCGCATCTACGCCCATACCTACATCGACACGCCGCACACGCACGGCACCGGCTGCACGCTGTCCGCCGCCATTGCCGCGCACCTGGCGCGCGGCGATGCGCTGGAGGCCGCCATCGAAGCCTCGCTCGATTACCTGCTGCACGCCATCGGTGCCGGCCGCCACCTGGCGCTCGGTCGTGGCGCTGGTCCGTTGAACCACGGGTTCGCGCCACGGCCGCTCGCCGCACCGCGTTCGCTCGAAGTGGATGTCGAGGAAGACTGATCAGGGGAGCTGCCATGAAACGCCTGCCGATCATGCTGGTTCGCTGCCTTCCGGTGGCTGTGCTGTGCGCGCTGCTCGGTGCCTGTAACGGCTACATCAGCCTGGGCTCGCCCATCGGCAGCGCCTTCTCGATTGGCGGCACGTTGTCCGGGCTGCCCGGCGGCCAGTCGATCGTGTTGCTCAACAACGGCCGCGATTCGCTCACGCTGGCGGCCAACGGCCCGTTCGTGTTTGGGGGGTTGGTGCCGTTCGACGACAGCTACCTGGTGACGATCAGCACGCAGCCCGCATCGGCCAACTGCGTGGTGACGAATGCCAGCGGCACGGTCAATGGGGACGTGAACAACGTGCAGGTGACGTGCCAGGCGCGTTGAACCTATCTTGTAACCCCGCCACGGAACGCCAGCCTAGTTCCTATCGGTCCGCTCCCCAAACCAAGCCCAATACGCCCGGTTCTCGCCTCGTGCGCGCGGCCAGTACGCCACCGGTGGCTTGGGTTGCCAGCCCGGCGGCGGCCCGATCAGCACTGCCCAGCTGTCGGTGGAATCTGCCACGCTGGTGACGACGGCACTCTTGCCGCTCTGGTCGGCATACGCCGCCGCAAACGCGGCATTGACGGCAAAGCTGGCTGCCCGCGCCGGCCCCTCCATGTGCTCCGCCACGCTATACACGTTGGCGATCTGGTCCAGGTCAGGCCACTGCTGGTGAATAGCGGCGCGCAACGGCCGCATCAAGGAAGTGACATTGTCGGCATGCTGCGGCACGTCGTAGTAGACCCGCTCGACCGGGTGCTGTTCTGAGGCCTGTGCTTGCACGGCTTGCATGAGCCCGGTCCACGCGCCGCCGGGGTTGGCCGCCTTGTTGCCAATGGCGCCTTGGTGTTGATGCGGGGTGTAGATCGAGGCCAGTGCTGTGTAGCCCCAGTCGGCGCTTGGGTGGCCGAGGATCAGCAGGGCGGTGTTCTCGTTGGTCTGCTCGCCCATGGGGTAGTTGGGCGCATCCACGTTCCATACCCACGCCAGCTTGTCGGGGTGTTGCGCCAGGAACTTGAGCGCGTCTTGCAGGTTGTAGAAGCCGACGTTGGTGTCGCCTGCCGACACCGTGACGTTGGGCAACTTGCCTTCTGGGTTGAGCAGCATGCTTTTGGCTTGGGCATCGCTTGCGATCTCGTGAAACACCAGCCGCCGCACCGCGAGCAGTGACAGGGTGCGCTCGCCAATAATCATTTCCGGAAAGACGCGCGTACCGCGTACGGTCCTACCCCTGTCGTCTTTGTGCAGGGTGACCCAGTAGTCGCGCATGCGTTCTTCGGCATGGGCGGCGTCGTAGGCCAGGATGCTGGGCGCGGGCATGCCCATAGCCTTTTGCTCTTCAAGAAGGTCTTTCTGTCCCGTACTGGGGTGAGTGTCGTCAAGGTAGGTTGGCGTGTTCAACCACTCGCGCGGCAAGCCAAAGAACACGTTCGGGTCGAAGTAGTTAGGGCGGCTGGTACCCCGCTTGAGGGAATAGAAGTAGTTCGGGTTTTCCAAATAGTCGTTGAAAGTGAGCAGCGGGGCGGTAATCAATTTGCTCAATGCCGACTCGAATCTGTCGCGCTTTACATGTGGAAAATCCTCCAATCGTTCATGGCGCGACAAGCCGAGCGTCAGCTGCCCCACTGCATCGCCCAGCTTGAAGCGCTTCGCCTGCAGGTCGTCGTCATTGGGCTGTGCGAGCCCTTGCGCCCACAGCAGATTCCATTGAGTGGGGTAGCTTCGGCGCATCAGCGGGTTAAGCCATTGCACCCCAAGCAGAACGGCGGCGGGGGTCTGGCCCTGATCACCTTGTTGTGCTTGCGCTTGCATGCGCGGCCAGGCGATGGGTTGGCGGTAGTAGGTTTTATTGGTGGGCATCTGGACTCCGGATTGACAGGCAGTAAGCAACAGGCAGGCGACGGCTAGCGCGTGGGTGGCAGCACGCCGATAAGCGATGAGATGAAATGAATCGCGCATGTGGGTTCCTCAGGCGTAGCGTGGTCCGTCTGGCGACGTGTGGTACGCATCTAAGCGTCCGGGATTTCGCGCGTCGTCAATGCCAATAGCGCTGACAGCGCCCTTGATAGCCGCTAGGTTTTTGTGTTGCTTCAACGGGCCGTTGTCGTAGAGCGCTGCCTTCGTGCCGTAGTACGTGAACTCGCTGTCGTTCTTGGGATCGCGCGCCGGCGGGTATTCGTCCTTGTCTGCTGGCTCACACCACCGCCAATCCGCCATCCGCCGGAACTGGTTCATCAACAGCTCATCGAAGTGGCACAGCCCCACGTCCACGTCATACGCGAGCACATGTTCGGCATGCATGGTGTTGGTGAGGATGGTGGAGTGGTTGGTGGCTTGCGCGTCTTCGCCGTCCTTCATCAGCGCCGTGCGCTCTTGCTGTTCGAAAGCGCCAAACGTGGTGCCGCGCAAGGTGTGGTGTTGTGCGGCGTTCATCTTCTTGACGTCGTCTTCCGCAAAGGGCACGCCCTTTCTGAGGGACCCGTCGTCGTTGTAGAGTTCGCGCCGCGCGCGCTGGCGCACCCCGGCGTTCTGGTCGTAGCGCATGGCGGCTTCGCTGGTGGCATTGCCGTAGCCGGACTTGCGTTGCTCGGCGTAGGGGTCGAACTGCCCTTCGGGGATGCGCCGCTTGCGGTTCAGCGCATCGCTGGCGGATTCCTTGTGCGCGTTGAAGGGGCCGACGGTGCGCACGCCATCCGGATGTGAGGCTTCGCCGGGCCGGGGCTCGCCGTGCGGCAGGTAGACGGCTTGGGGCACGATGCCGCCGCTGGGCACCTTGGGGGCATTGACTAGCACAGCCCAGTCATCCGCTGGGTCGGCATTGACGTTGGTGGCGCCCTTGATGGCTTGGCCGCCCCACATGATGGCTTGGATCGGAACGCCGGCAGCGCTGGCGAGAAGCTTGCCCCAAATGCTCTTGCGCGAATCGCCCCAGATTCTGGCGAAGGAAACACTCGCGGTGTCAGGGGACGGCGTCCAGAAGGTGGGCTTGGTGTTCCGCGGTTTGAAGGTGCCGGTGGTGTCATCCCAACCGCTGCCCTCATCGGCCGGCGTGGCGCCGATGGTGTCGTGCCAATAGCGGTAACGGTAGCCGGGTTCTGCCCCAACCTTGTACGGGGTGCCCGGCTTGGTCTGCGCCCAGACGCGTTGGAACAGAATGCCCTGAGCCCCGGTGGCTTGCACATCCTTGTCGTTCAAGCCAAGCCAGCCCATGCCTTGGACCGGTGAGACGGAGATGACGCGGTCATGCGGGCAGCAATAGAGGAAGGCGCGCCCCCGGGTCCGGTGGTCAGCGCTGTCCTGCGCGGCAGTGCGCGGGGTGTCGCCGTGCTTGGGGCACGCGTTGAATCCGAGCTGGTCCACGGCGTGGTGGCTGTAGTGCTGGGCCCGGGCCTGGAAGTGGCGCACGATGTCGAAGAAGCCCTTCAGGCCGGCAACGCGCGCGTCGTAGGTGACGCGGCCTGCGCCGTCAAATTGGCTGAAGTTGTCCAGGCGACTACCGCGCAGGCTGTAAGGCGGGTTGGCGAGGACGTAGGTGTCGGCCACGCCCCAACCTTTGGCGCCCGTTTCTTTGTTCGCTCCGAATTCAATATGGTTGGCGCCGAAGTAGGCAGAGGCCAAGCCCACCATGTTGCCCTGGCTATGGCAGACGACGGTGACGGGGCAATCGCGTTCGAAGATGTCGCGGTGCAGCTCGCGGATGCGAGCGACCAGCTTGGCTAACCGCCAGGCGGCAAAGGCCTGGTAGTGGCGCGTGGGCGCGCTGTAGATTTGCCGGTCGCTGGTTTGCAGGTGCTGAAGTTCAAACAGACCGCCCAGGACTTCGCTGTCGGTGCCCTTGCCGAACAGATCCGGCAGAGCGGAGGCGCCATTGACGAACGGACCGCCGCCCCAGGCGTTTTTCTCGTCGAGCAGAATATTGCCGCCCACACTGGCAAGCTCGTTTCGAACGGTGCCGTCTTCCTGGACGACGTCTTCGCTGCCGGCTTTGTAGCCCCAGCGGAAGCGGATGACGGGGCTGGTGCCGCTACCCGGCTCAACGAAGGTGTTGGCTTTGAGGTCGTCCGATATATAGCCGTCTTCCGTCAGTTCGGCCGTGTATCGCATGGGGCGCAGCTTGCCGCTCTCCTTGGGGTAGGCGACCTGTTCGTCGTTGCGTTGCAGGCGGGCATTGAGCCCCTTGCAAAGGCCTTCCTCTGCGGCATCGAACCATTCGCCGGCGGAGTTGACGCCATGCACGAAGATGATGACGCCGGGCAGTGGTGCGGGATAGACAACCTTGCGGCATGGGCCGCCGGGCAGGGTGATGTCCGTCACCTTGATGCCGTAGAACGAGCGGCGGTGGGCGGTGACGGGAGTTTCGGGCAGAGCCTGTTCAGGGATAGTCATCGTGCTGGACCTCAGGGTGGAAGATGCAAACGCACACAGATCCACCAGTGTCGGAGCGTCTCGCACGAAATCGACGAGACTCAACACTCTTTGACGTCATCGCCTCCGAGGCCCGCACGAGAAAAAAAAGCGCGGCTCTCGTCCGCGCTTTTTTCTTTGCGTCACCGATATTCAAGCCGATGCCGCCTGCTCCTTCGTCCACTTCTCCATGCGCTTGGCCATCTCATCGGGCGCCACGTCTTCGACATGCGTGGATACGGTCCACACGTGGCCGAACGGGTCTTTAAGCGTGCCGGAGCGATCGCCGTAGAACTGGTCCACCACCGGGCGCACCTCGGTGCCGCCCGCTTGGATGGCATTGGCAAAGACGATGTCGACGTTCGGCACGTAGACCATCAGCCCGATCGACGTGCTCTGCAGTGTGTCGGGGCTGGCGCAGACCATGTTGGGCACCTCATCGGCCAGCATGATGGGCGAATTGCCGATACGGATTTCGGCGTGCGCGATGGTGCCATTAGGACCGTTCATGCGCATGATCTCGGTGGCGCCGAAGGCCTGCTTGTAGAAGTCGATGGCGCGCGTGGCGCCTTGGATGCTGAGGTATAGGGTGACGCTGTGGTAACCCTCGGGGATGGGCTGGACCGCCATGTCTTGTCTCCTGCAGCGTGTGTTGGAAAGCCGCTGCGGCAACAACCGCAGCGGCGCACGAACAGGATAGGTCAGCAAAAACCCGGGTGGGCGACGCAAGCGCACAGACGTGCGGCTGACGATGCTTACGCGCGCACGTGCGCCGCGAACGTCGCTTGCAATGCGTCCACCGCCGCCGACACATCGGCCGCCTGGTTGATGGCGCGCACCACGGCCACGCTGCCCACGCCGGATTCCAGCACGCGCGGCATCGCTGCCAGATCGATCCCGCCAATGGCGACCAGCGGCGGGGCCGGCACGCGCGTGCGCATGGCAGCCGCGTAGGCGAACAAGCGACCGAGGCCCTGCGGCACGGTCGGCATGGTCTTGGTGGGCGTGGCGAACACGGCGCCCAGTGCAAGGTAGCTCGGGTTCAGCGGCGCGACGCGCAGCATTTCGGCAAAGCCGTGCGTGCTGATGCCAAGGCGCAAACCGGCCGAGCGAATCGCCACCAGGTCGGCATCGTCAATGTCTTCCTGGCCAAGGTGAATGCCGTAGATGCCGCTCTTGGGCACCTGCGCGTGCACATCCAGCGTGACTTGCCAGTGGTCGTTGATGAACAGGCGCGTGGCGCTGCCGCGTGCGGCGGCTTCTGCGCGGCGCACCTGGTCCACCACGGCCCGCGCGTCGTCCGACTTGAAGCGCAGTTGTACGGTCGGCACCTTGAGCGCGACGAGGCGCGCTACCCATTCGGCATCCGGCACGACGGCGTACATACCGAGTTGCCTCGGGCACGGCGCAAAGGCGAGGTCCGCCGCGGTCGGGCACGGCAACGCTGGTTCGACCACGCGTGGCAGGGCATCGAATTGCGTGGGCCACGCGAGGACATCGGCATTCGCTTCGGCGATCCACGCGCGCGCCACGCACAGCGCATCGCGCGGCTCGAATGCCAGCGCGAGCGCCGCACCGAACACGGCGACAAAGCGAGCGTCAAGCGCATCGCCTGCTGCTGCAGAGGTGAAGCGATACGTGCCGAGGCGATCATGCACGGTGTCGATGCGCTGATCGCGTTCCACTGCCGTCAGCACAACGGCCGCACCAACGGAGCGAGCGCGTTCGGCCTGCGCGGCATCGGTGGTCAGCAGAACAGTGTTGGGAGTAGTGGCTTCGTCAGCACGATCGGTCACGCTCCAGGCGTGCGGCGCGCGACCGAAGGCTTCCACATGGCGATCGATGATCCGTGCGGCAAGCGCAGCCGCTTCCGGCCACGTGGCGGAGAAACGCAAGGCAGACAGGCTCATGCGACCACCTCAGTCTCGTTATCGTTCATCAAACTGCATCGGCATCGGTGGTGGATCATATTCGCGGACGTGCGCCTCCCCGCTGCGCGGGGGCCCTGCTTACTGCTCATACGTCCTTCGCTCTTCCGCATGCCAGAACGGCAAACCCACAACCGGCGTGCTCGCCTGCGCGACATCACGCTCAGGCATCGGGCCGGACAAGCGCGCAAGGCGACCGGCCTGCGTGGCCATCGCAAACGCCTGCGCCATCGCCACCGGGTCGCCCGCTTGCGCGACAGCGGTGTTCAGCAGCACGGCGTCGTAGCCCCATTCCATCACTTGCGTGGCGTGCGACGGCACACCCAGGCCCGCATCGACGATCAGCGGCACGTTGGGCATGCGTTCGCGCAGCAGGCGCAGGCCGTATGGGTTGGTGGGCCCGCGGCCGGTGCCGATGGGCGCGGCCCACGGCATCAGCGCCTGACAGCCGACGTCGAGCAGGCGACGGCACAGCACAAGGTCTTCGGTGCAGTACGGCAGCACCTTGAAGCCGTCGCGGATGAGGCGTTCGGCCGCAGCGGGCAGCGCGAGCGTATCGGGCTGCAGCGTGTAGTCATCGCCGATGACTTCGAGCTTGATCCAGTCGGTCTCGAACACCTCACGCGACATCTGCGCGAGGGTATAAGCCTCGTCGGCGGAATAGCAGCCGGCGGTGTTCGGCAGCACGGGCACGCCGAGGTCGCGCAGCATCTTCCAGAAGCCGGCACCGCCCTCGGGCGAGCCCGCGCTCTGGCGGCGCAGCGCCACCGTCAGCATGGCCGGGTTGGACACGCGCACCGCGTCTTCCAGCGCTTGCGGCGACGGATACCGCGCGGTGCCGAGCAGCAGGCGCGAGGCGAAGGTCTCGTCGTAGAGGCGCAGCGGGTCCGCCACGGCGGAAAGGTTCGTAGTGGTCATCGAAGACTCCTAGCCGCCCACGACGGGCTGCACGAGCGCAATGCGGTCGCCCGCGTTGAGCGCGTGCTGAGCATGGCGCGCCTTGGGCACAAAGTCGCCATTCACCGATGCGGCAAACGGCGGCGCAATTTGCAATTGCGGCGCAGCAGCACCAATGGCATCGGCCAGCGTGCTGCCCGCAGGCAGCGCGAGCGACAGGTCGTTGAGGGTGACGTTCAGCGTCATGACAAAACAGGTTCGGGGGATGCGGCGGCGAACAGCGCGGGCCATTCGCAGTCGTCCGTATCGAAGGCACAGCCGTCCAGCACATCGCACGCCGCTGCCACCGCGGCTTGGGTGACGGCGGGCGCGATCATGTAGCCGTGCCGGTACAGGCCATTGACCGACAACGTGCCAGCGCCGTCCCAGCGGATGGCCGGACGGTGGTCGGGCAGCGTAGGGCGGCACTGCGTGTTCAGCTCCAGCACGCGCGCCTCGCCAAACGCGGGGTGCACAGCGTAGGCAGCAGAGAGCAATTCCAGCGTGGAGCGCACGCTGGCCGGCGACATGTCGTCGGATTCCAGCTCGGTCGCACCGATCACGTAGACGTTGCCCGGCTTGGGCGCGATGTACAGCGGGTAGCGCGGATGCAGCATGCGCACCGGCCGCGTGAGCGACACATCCGGCGCATGGATGCGCGCTACTTCGCCACGCAGGCCACGCAAGCGCGGCCACTGCGGCTTGGCACCGAGACCACGGCAATCAAGCACGAGGCGCGCGCCAAGCCCTGCAGCGGCCAGCGCCTCGGGGCTCGGATCAGCAACCTCCGTGTTCCAGCGCAATTGCACGCCCAGCGCTTCCAGCTCGGTCGCCAGCGCATCCAACACGCCGCGCGGGTCAAGCTGACCTTCGCCCGCCAGATACAGGCCCTGCGTGAAGCGTTGTGCGAGCAGCGGCTCGAGCTGGGCAATGCCGGATGCGTCTACGGCGCGCAGATCGGCGGCCACGCGCTCGGGCGGCGCGGCATTGCGCACGTGGTTGGCAAACAGCGATGCCTCACCACGGTCTGCCGCGTGCCACACCACCAGCGTGCCGGCCTCCTGGAAGAACACCGGCGTGCGCAGCTTGGGCAGCCAATCGCGCCACAGCGCCAGGCTTGCCAACCCCAAATCGACGACGAAACGATCGGCCACGGCGGCTTCGGCCAACGGCGCCAGCATGGCTGCAGCTACATACGCGGCGGCACCGCTGCCATCACGCGCGCCGCGCTCCACCACGGCAATGCGCGCGGGGGGCACCCCCGTTTGCGCAAGTTGCCAGGCACACAGGCGGCCAGCGAGGCCGCCACCGAGGATCGTTACGTCGAATGAAGTTGAGGTTGGCATTGCACCGGTTGTGGTTAGCTGTAGATCTTGCTGCCGCTCTTGCGGAACTCGATCGACTTCTCTTCCATGCCCGCAGTTGGGTTAACTGCTGCGGCGGTGGCGTTGGAATCGAGCGATGCCGCGTAGTCGCGCACTTCCTGCGTGATCTTCATCGAGCAGAACTTCGGACCGCACATCGAACAGAAGTGCGCGATCTTAGCGCCCTCGGCCGGCAGCGTTTCATCGTGGAAGGCGCGTGCCTTCTCCGGATCGAGGCCGAGGTTGAACTGGTCTTCCCAGCGGAATTCAAAGCGTGCCTTCGACAGCGCGTTGTCACGCAGCTGCGCGCCCGGCCAGCCCTTGGCAAGGTCGGCCGCGTGCGCGGCGATCTTGTAGGTGATGATGCCTTCGCGCACGTCTTCCTTGTCGGGCAGGCCCAGGTGCTCCTTGGGCGTGACGTAGCACAGCATGGCCGTGCCGTACCAGCCGATGTTGGCTGCGCCGATGCCGCTGGTGATGTGGTCGTAGCCCGGGGCGATGTCGGTCACCAGCGGGCCCAGCGTGTAGAACGGGGCTTCGAAGCAGTGCTTCAGCTCTTCGTCCATGTTGGCCTGCACGCGCTGCAGCGGCACGTGGCCCGGGCCTTCGATCATGACCTGCACGTCGTGCTCCCACGCCTTCTTGGTGAGTTCGCCCAGCGTGTGCAGCTCGCCAAATTGCGCGGCGTCGTTCGAGTCGGCAATGCAACCGGGGCGCAAGCCATCGCCCAGGCTGAACGACACGTCGTACGCCTTCATGATTTCGCAGATCTCGTCGAAGTGCGTGTACAGGAAGTTTTCCTTGTGATGCGCCAGGCACCACTTGGCCATGATCGAACCACCGCGCGAGACGATGCCCGTGATGCGGTCAGCCGTGAGCGGCACGTAGCGCAGCAGCACGCCCGCGTGGATGGTGAAGTAGTCGACGCCCTGCTCGGCCTGCTCGATCAGCGTGTCGCGGAACATCTCCCACGTCAGGTCTTCCGCCACGCCGCCAGTCTTGTCCAGCGCCTGGTAGATCGGCACCGTGCCGATGGGCACCGGCGAGTTGCGCAGGATCCATTCGCGCGTCTCGTGGATGTGCTTGCCGGTGGACAAGTCCATGATCGTGTCGGCGCCCCAGCGGATCGCCCACACCATCTTTTCCACTTCCTCGGCCAGCGACGACGTCACCGCCGAGTTGCCGAGGTTGCCGTTGATCTTCACGCGGAAGTTGCGGCCGATGGCCATCGGCTCCAGCTCGGTGTGGTTGATGTTGGCGGGGATGATCGCGCGGCCGGCAGCGATTTCCGCACGCACGAATTCGGGCGTGATGTCTTCCGGGCGCTGCGGCAGGTTGGCGCCGTACGAGAAACCCGGATGCTGCTTGAGCAATTGGCGGTATTCGGGCTTGTCTTGCAGCGCCTGCAGGTTCAGCGATTCGCGCAGCGCGACGTACTCCATTTCCGGCGTGATGATGCCGCGACGCGCATAGTGCATCTGGCTCACGTTGGCGCCAGCCTTGGCGCGGCGCGGGTTCGTCAGTTGTGCAAAGCGCAGGTGGGCCGTGGCCGGATCATTGGCACGCGTGCGGCCGTATTCGGACGACAGGCCCGAGAGGATTTCCGTATCGCCGCGCTCGTCGATCCACTTGGCGCGCAGCGGGGCCAGACCGGCCTTCAGGTCGATGTGCACGTCCGGATCGGAATACGGGCCCGAGGTGTCGTACACCGGCACCGGCGGGTTCAGCATCTCGCCCTTGTCGGTGCGCGTGGCGGTCTGCTTGATGGTGCGCATCGGCACGCGGATGTCCGGGCGGCTGCCGACGATGTAGGTCTTGCTGGAGGCCGGATAGGCGAACTTCTGGTCGAGCTCGGACTGCAGCGAGTCGAACGATGCGGCGGGGGCGCTTTTGGCTTGGGGCATGGTCTCGTCCTAGATTCTGTGGCCTGGTGGAGCAGGCAGTGGACGAAACCGGGAGAGGTGGCGTGGCCCGAAGAACTGAGGGGGTGGCTGCCAGAGACTACGCGGTGTTCTGAAACTTCCCACGCCGGTACGAACCGGATCGGGTGCGAAGGGACTCTCTCAGCCGCACGGCCCATCCGTACGGCACCCCTGTTTCATCCAACGAGGCTGAATTTAAGCACAGGGCCGCCGGCGTTGCCAGCACGAAAACCAGTGACGTGACGGTTGGCCGGTCATTTCAGTCCAAACCGCCACGCAATGTGCGGCGGCGCGCACCGGCACGGCCGGCCTTGATCTTGCGCAACCCCATCGCGTTTCACCTATGCGACGCTCAATCCCTTTTCTATTGCATTGCGGCACGGCCGCTGGGAGTTGTCATGCTGGAGCGTCGGTTCACACTCGCGGGGCGCAGCCTCGTACCCATCGTGCAGGGCGGGATGGGCGTGGGTATTTCGGCGCACCGGCTGGCCGGCGCCGTGGCGCGCGAAGGCGGCGTCGGCACCATCGCCAGCATCGACTTGCGCCATCACCACGCAGACCTTGTTGCCGCCACCGAGAAATCCCGCGACAAGGACGCCATCAACGCCGCCAACCTTGTCGCGCTGGACCGCGAGATTCGTGCAGCGCGCGAAGGCAGCCAGGGCAACGGCATGATCGCCGTGAACGTGATGAAGGCGGTGGAATCGCACCCGGCGCTGGTGCGTCAGGCGTGCGAAAGCGGCGCCGATGCGATCGTCATGGGCGCGGGCCTGCCGCTCGATCTGCCCGAGATGACGGCGGAGCATCCAAAGGTGGCGCTCATCCCGATTCTTTCCGACTCGCGCGGCGTGGGCGTGGTGCTCAAGCGGTGGATGAAGAAGTCGCGCCTGCCCGATGCGGTGGTGATCGAGCATCCGACGCACGCCGGCGGCCACTTGGGCGCGGCGCGCATCGAAGATTTGCGCGACGAGCGCTTTTCGTTTGCGCGCGTGCTGGACGAATGCCGTGAGTTGTTCATCAAGCTTGGGCTGGCTGCGGAACAGATTCCGATCATCCTGGCCGGCGGCATCGACTCGCATGCCAAGGTGAAGCACTGGCTCGACAAGGGCGCCGCTGCGGTGCAGCTCGGTACTGCATTTGCCGTGACGGAAGAGGGCGATGCGCACGTGCGCTTCAAGCGCGTGCTGACGGGCGCGGAGCAAGGCGATATCGGCGAGTTCGTCAGCGTGGCGGGGCTGCCGGCGCGGGCCGTAATGACGCCGTGGCTGTCGCGGTATCTGTCACGCGAAAGCGCGCTGCAGGCCAAGGCCAAGGTGCGGGATTGCTTGCAGGGGTTCGATTGCCTACAGACGTGCGGACTGCGGGATGGCATCGGCAAGGTGGGGCAGTTCTGCATTGACCTGAAGCTGGCGCAGGCGCTGCGGGGGGATGTGGAGCGCGGGTTGTTTTTCCGTGGGGCGGGGAAGCTGCCGTTTGGCGAGGCGATTCGGCCGGTGAAGGAGTTGATGCATTACTTGCTGACCGGAGAAAAACCGGCGGCATCCTCGACGGCCACCTGATGCGCTGACATCGCGTCTCAAAAAAAAAAGAGCCAGCCCGAAGGCTGGCTTTTTGTTGGGCGCTGACAGCTTGTTGCGTCAGAACGGTGCAGCAAACGTCAACCGAACCCCCTGCTGCAAACCGCCCATCCCGGCCATCACGCTGTAGTCCAGCCCAAACGTGAGCGGCCCGGTGCGGAACTTCGTTCCCAGCCCGATCTGCATGCGATCGCGCCCAAACGGCGTACCCGGCACGTAATAAGCAGGGCCCGCCGAGGCCAGATCGGCATACGCCAAGCCTGCATTGCTCTGCCCATTGAAGTCGTGCTGGTACTCCACCCGTGCGAATGGCAGGAACGTGCCCCACTTGGTCTTCTGCGTGTATTCCGCACGCAGGCCGAGCGTGCCGGATACCGTCGTCACCGTCTGGTCGAAATACGTCAGCGCGTTGATGCCGGCGCCTGATTCGGTGAACTGATCCAGCGTCGATTGCGAGACCGAGAGGCGCCCGTAAGGCGAGATCAGCCAGGTGCGATCGCGATGCTCATAGCCGGCCGACACGGAGGCGAACACTTGCTTGCCGTTGCGCTTGCCGGTGGCGAAGTCGTTGGAGTCCGTCACCCAGCGGCGCGAGTCGAAACTGAGCGTGCCGAAGCCCGCCACACCATCGACGAACAACGAAGGCAGCGGGCGATAGCTGCCGTACAAGGCGAGGCTGTAGCTGTCGCCCGTGCTCTTGGTGCCTGCGTTGCCGATGTCGGTGGAGTCGCGCCCGTAGCCGAAACCGCCACCGATCGAGAACTGATCGGACACGCGGTAATCCGCGCCGGCCGTCACGCCGCCCGTGGTGAAGCGGAAGCCGGAGCGTTGCGTGCCGGCGTTGGCGAAACCGAAGTCCAGCGTACCCGCGCTCCAGAACGCGAGGTTGGGGTCGGTGTTGTCCGGGCCCGCGCCCGCCGCATCAGCACCGGGCAGGTCGGGACCGGCATCGGCGTTCGACTTGCCGGTGTTGCCGCTGGCCGCATCGGTGCCCCGCTTGCCGCGCGCGAATGGCCGCACGCCCTGACCGTCACCGCGCATGCACGCATCGTGCGCGGCAATGCCGACCACATCCTGGCAACGCGCCTGCATGTCCACGCGCTGGCCCGGCATGGCGACTGTCAGACCGTTGCCTGACGGTGCCCGGCCGGTGCCATGCAGCGCTTCGAGGCGACGGTTGTAGTTGTCGATCTGCGTGGTGGCGAAGCGGCGCGCGGCCTGGACTTGCGCGTTGATCAGACCTGCCACATCCGGGTCGGCCGAGGGGTCCTTGCGCGGCGCCACGCTCACCTGCACGGTAGCCGGTGCAGAGGTCGTGAAGGCGTTGGCCAGCGTGTACGTCAGGACCGCCTGCCCGCTGTATGTGCTGGACGGCGTGAACTTGAGCACGTAGGTCGACGTGGCTGCAGCCGGCGTCTTCACGCCTGCGGGGGCCTGCACTGCCGTCTGCACGATCGTTGCTGTGCCGGCGTTGGCCGGCACGATCGAAACGAGCGTCGCGCTCGTGAACGGCCCGCCTGTGGCGCCCTCGGTCAGATCCACGCTGAGACCCGCGCCCGACGCTGTCATCGCCTGCTTCTGCGCGACGGCAATGGGCGCGACGTTGACGGTGACCGTCACGGGAATCGGCGCGGATGTGCCTGCCGAGTTGATCAGCGCATACGTGAAGTTGACGGCGCCCGAGGTGGTCGGAGTGGGCGTGTAGACAATGTCCTGCCCGTTGACCACGGCCGTACCGCTGGCCGGCGGACTGACGATCGCAATGGAAGAGAACGGTCCCCCCGTCGCATTGGCCGTCGCGTGCAGCGTAACCGCTGTGGTCGACATGGTGGTGGCTGCAATGGGCGGCGCCGTGCCGACCACCTGCCCGACGACGAGGGTGTAGCTGCGTGTGCCGCTGTAGGGGGCGCCGCTACCCGAACTGCTGTCTGTGGCCCGGATGGTGAAGGTGCTGGAGCCGAGCGTGGTGGGCGTACCCGACAAAACGCCCGTGCTGGTGTTCAGGCTCAGGCCAGCCGGCAGCGTGCCGGTAGTGACAGCGTACGTATAAGGCGCGGTGCCGCCCGTGGCGTTGAAGGCCTGGCTGTAGGCCGTGGAGATCTGCGCCGCAGTGACGCCACCCGGGCTCACGGTTACAGTCGGTGCGCCAATCGTGACGCTATATGCGCGATTGACCGTGAAGCGGTTGGCGTCGGTAGCCGTAATGGTGAAGTTGAACGTGCCGCCGGCAGTGGGCGTTCCAGAGAGTATGCCGGCCGAACTGAGCGTGAGCCCCGCAGGCAGCGTGCCTGCCGTGATGGCGTAGGTGTAGGGCGCCGTGCCGCTGCTGGCTGTCACCGTCTGGCTGTAAGCCGTGGCGATGGCGGGGTTGGGCAGCGCGCTCGGTGATACCGCGATGCTGGGGGCCGCAACGGTCAGCGTGTAGGACCCAATAATCGAATAGGGCCCGCTGCCCGAACTGCTGTCGGTAGCCACCACATTGAAGCCGACGGTGCCCGCCGAAGTGGGCGTGCCCGACAGCGTGGCGGTGGCGCTGTTGAACGATATGCCCGTGGGCATAGTGCCTGCGGTGATCGTCAACGCATAGCTGTAAGGACTCGTCCCGCCGCTGGCCGTGAAGGTTCGGCTGTAGGCCGTGCCGGCCGTACCGCTCAACGAACCCGATGCCGGCGTGATCGCCAACGTGGGCACCCCGACCGTCAGTGTATAGGCGCGGCTGCCGGTGTAGGGACCGGTGCCGGTGCTGCTGTCTATGCTGGCGATGGTGAAGTTGAAAGCGCCACTGGCGGTGGGCGTACCTGAGAGCGTGCCGGTGGAAGTCAGCGTCAGGCCGGACGGCAAGGCACCTGCGGAGACCACGTAGCTGTAGGGCGACGTGCCGCCGCTTGCCGTGATGGCCTGACTGTAGCCGGTGCCGATGATGGCGCCCGGCAGCGCGGCCGGACTGACCGTCACGGTTGGTGCGCCGATGCTCAAACTGTAGGCGCGCGTGCCGGCATAGCTGTTGGCGTCGGTGGCCGTGACGGAAACATTGAAGGTACCGGCAGCCGTGGGCGTCCCCGTGATCGCGCCCGTGCTGCTGTTCAGGCTCAGCCCCGCCGGCAACGCTCCGCCAGTCACGGCGTAGGTGTAGGGCGCGGTACCGCCGCTGGCTGTCGCGGTCTGGCTGTATGCCACACCTACCGTGCCATTCGGCAGTGACGCAGGCGACACGCTGATTGTGGGCGGTGTGGTCGTCAGCGTGTAGGTGCTGGCCAACATGTACGGTCCGGTGCCCGTTGAGTTGTCTCTGACAGTGACCGTGAAGTTGGCCGTCCCTGCAGAAGTGGGCGTACCGGACAGCACGCCGGTGCTTGTGTTGAACGAGACACCCGCAGGCAGCGTGCCGGAATTGATGGCGATGCTGTACGCATACGGCGCTGTGCCACCGCTGGCAGCAAAGGCTTGGCTATAGGGCAAGCTGGCCGTGGCATTCAGGCTGCCAGCCGGCGGCGTGATCGACAACGCGGCCGCATTCACGGTGAGCGAATACACCTGGCTGCTGACGTATGGCCCCGCGCCGCCTGTGTGATCGGTGGCTGTAACGGCGAAACTGAACACCCCCCCGGCCGTGGGCGTACCCGAAATCACGCCGCCCGAGCTGAGCGTCAAACCGGCCGGCAGGGTACCCGCCGTGACGGCATAGGTGTAGGGCGCCGTGCCGCCGCTGGCCGAAACCGTCTGGCTGTAGGCCGAAGCCACCGTGGCCATCGGCAGCGTGGCAGGCGACACGCTGATCACCGGCTGCGCGATGGTCAGCGTGAGGTTGCTGCTGGTGCCCGTGAACGGCCCGGTGCCGGTGCTGCTGTCAGTAGCCGTGACAGCGAAGCTGAACGTACCCGACGAAGTCGGCGTGCCCGACAGCGTACCGTTGCTCGCCAGGGTCAGCCCCGGAGGCAAGGCGCCCGATGCCAGCGCATACGTGTAAGGCGCCGTGCCGCCGCTGGCCGATGCCAGCGACTGGCTGTAGGCCGCGCCTGCCGTGCCACCCGACGGTGACGATGGCGTGTATGTGACCGTCGCGTCCGATACCGTGATCGTGACCGTGGCCGGTGCCGATGTGCCGCCCACGTTCGCGTCGGTGTAGGTGAACGAATCCGGCCCCGAATACGATGCATAAGGCGTGTAGGTGATCGTCATCCCGCTGGCAGTGGCGGTACCGTGGGTCGGCTGTGTGGCCACAGCCACGCTCGTTGGTGAGCCGGTGACATTCAGCGGAACGACGTTGCCGGTGCTGCCGTGCGCCACGGTGGTGGTGGTCGGGCCAGCCGTGGGCGGAGCGACGTAGGTGAACTTGTCGGCAGCGCTGTTGGCACTGGCACCACTGAATGTCGAGACGGAGACATCGACCACGCCAGAGCCAGGCGGCGAGACAGCGGTGATCTGCGTGCTGTTCACAATGGTGAAACTGGCGGCCGGGGTTGGGCCGAACCAGACCGACGTCCGGCCCTTGAAGAAATTGATCCCGGTGATGGTGACGCTTGTGCCCCCGGCGCTGGCGCCACTGGAGGCCGACAGCCCAGTCACCGTCGGTGCGGAGCCGGTGACAGCGATATTGACGGTGCTGGAAACCCAATGGACACCGTCCTGAATGGTGAAAAAAGTTGCCGTGTCGTTGCCACTGAAGTTGGAAGGCGCCAGGTAGACGAAGCCTTCGGTTCCCGAACTCAGGTCGAAATACACAGAGATCAGACCGCCCGCCGCTGTTGGTTGCGTCACCCCCAAACTACTTGCCGACGGATTACTGTTGCCCAGAGTGTCGTAGGCAATACCGAGTTGGAACGGGTCGCAGTTGTTTTGATCGGTGCCATTGAATTGATAGGTCGTCTGCGCATTCACAGCGGCCGTGAAGGAAACCGTACAAGCGACAGCCCCCTGCGATAGCAGCGCCAGCCACGCCGTCAGTAAGGCCAGCAGGCACCGCCGCATCCACGCACGCCTTACCGGCCACTCGTGCTGCAATGTGGGCAGCAACTTCGACCATCCGGCAACCCCATGCCGGCCAAACGGGCTGTGTTGTGTCAGCACGCGCATTTCTCCCTCGGTCCCGCCCGTTGCCTTGCGAGCTTTCTTCTATCGAGCGTCTTTGCGAAATTCGGAGCCTGACTGCTCTCAGGCACTCCCCCGTCACGAGGAGATCGCGCATGGAATATGCATACCGGCAATCCATTACACACAAAAAAAGATGGCGCAATGGACGCGTGTTATCCCGTGAAAATCCCCCGTGAGATCGGCTCAGTCTTTATTCTTTATTTTGACTGGCATATCGATCCGGACGCGATGCTAGAAAAAGCCCCCGGATCCGTCAATAGCCGACACCTCCGGAATCGCTTCCAGATGGGGTTTACGGGCTTTTCTTCCGCTTGAATATCGCGCTGGCATCGCGTTAGAACCAATAAATTGAGACGGAATGACAGAGATTTGAGACAGCATTACCATTTATCACCAAAATACCAATCACCTAGCCTCCTGGCATTTCTGAATCGAGAATACCGTGTGAAGCGATGCATGAAAAAAGCGCTTATCTTGGTATTTGCACTGCTACCGCGAAGATGGCTGCGCGCACTGGTAAACGGCTGCCAGGCCCGCCACCTCGCCGTATAGAAATCCCCCTCCACGCCACGCCGCCCCGACTGGTCTACCATGGCCTCACAACACAACGTGCCACGCCAGGAGACCCCCAATGCCCACCGAGGCCACCCACCGCGTCTTCAACCAGGTCCCGGACCTGACCGGCTTCAACCCCTTCACGTCCGACACCACGCTGCAAAGCGCACTCGAACGCCTGGGTGGCGGCTGGAACGCCAGCGCGCTGCAAGCCTTCGGTGACCAGCTCGGCGCGCCCGAGACGCTGCAGTGGGCCACAGAGGCCAACACCTACCACCCCGAACTCCACACCCACAGCCGCACCGGCGAGCGCATCGACGCCATCCGCTTCGACCCCGCGTGGCACGCGCTGCTCGGCCTGATGCGCAGCCAAGGCCTGCAGGCGCTGCCGTTTGCCGACCCGCGCCCCGGCGCCTGGGCCGCGCGCACCGCCGGTTATTTCATGCAGGCGCAGATCGAATCCGGCACGCTCTGCCCAGCGACGATGACGTTCGCGAGCATTCCCGTGCTGCAGAAAGAGACCGCGCTGTTTGCCGATCTGGGGCCGCGTCTCTACGTCCGCGAACACGACGCACGCGATCTGCCGTGGCGCCAGAAGACCGCCATCCTCGTCGGCATGGGCATGACCGAAAAGCAGGGCGGCTCCGATGTACGCAGCAACACCACGGTCGCAACGCCCTTGCGCGGCGAAGGCCGTGGCGCCACATACGCCATCACCGGCCACAAGTGGTTCTTCTCCGCGCCGATGTGCGATGCGCACCTGGTGGTCGCGCGCATGGGCGCGGAAGACGGGCCGCTGTCGTGCTTTTTCGTGCCGCGCTTTCGGGACGATGGCAGCAAGAATCCGATCCAGATCCAGCGCCTGAAAGACAAGCTCGGCAACCGCTCGAACGCCAGCAGCGAGGTGGAGTTTCGCGGCGCGGAGGGCATCCTCATTGGCGAGGAAGGGCGCGGCATTCCGACCATCATCGAGATGGCGACGCACACGCGGCTCGATTGCGTGATCGGCAGCGCGGCCATCCTGCGCCACGCGCTGATGCAGGCGCTGCACCACGCGCGCCATCGCATGGCCTTCGGCCGCCTGCTGGCCGACCAACCGCTGATGCGCAATGTGCTGGCCGATCTGGCCCTGGAATCGCAAGCCGCGACCTTGCTAATGATGGAACTGGGCAACGCGTTCGAGCGCGCCGATGTCGATCCGTTGGCCGCGGCGTGGAAGCGCATCGTCACACCTGCCGCCAAGTTCTGGGTCTGCAAGCGCGCTATTGAGGCGACCGGCGAGGCGATGGAAGTCTGGGGCGGCAACGGCTACGTGGAAGAAGGCCCGATGGCGCGCCTGTACCGCGAGGCGCCGGTCAACTCCATCTGGGAAGGCTCGGGCAACGTGATGTGCCTCGACGTGCTGCGCGCGATCGCCCGCACCCCGGACGACGCGCTGCGCTTGGTGCACGACATTGGCGAGCGCGCGCAGGGCCACCGTGCCGTGCGCGCGGAACTGGCGGCGCTGCAGGCGATGCTGCATCAGCCGGGTGACATCCAGGAAGCCTCAGCACGCCGCATCGCGCAGGGGCTGGCGCTGACGGCGCAGGCGGCGCTGATGGTCGCCCATGCCCATCCCGATGACGCCGAGCGCTTCATCGCCAGCCGCTTCCATCATCAGCACGGCCGCGTGTTCGGCACGCTTGATGGACACGCGCAAGCCCTGGGCGCCGTGCTGCAGCGCGCCTGGCCGGCGTGACGGGCGCCGCAAGCAGGGCCCGGCGTGCTAGCAGCTGATCGCCCCGTCGATGACGTGTCTGGTCATCGACGGCGAAGTGCAGAAGCGCCACGAGAGCAGTGGTTCCAGCCGCCAACTCCGCCCAACGGCGCGAACCTTCCCGTACCGATGAGCGATCTGCTGCGGGACTCGTTCAATACGCCGACGAGTCGTGCGGAGAACTGAGGCTCGGCTTAAGAGGGATGGCGATCGAGGGTATTGGTGCACCCCTTGTTTCATCCCCTGCCGGTGCTGGCTGACTTCCCCTGTCTTGCCAAGGAAACTCATCAAAGGAAGATGCGCCCTGGATGACGCCATCCAGGGCATCAACAGTCAGACCATTGGTGTGCCTGAGTCGGTGCGAAAAGGCGCCTTGTTGCTCAGTGCACCTCGGCCGGCACCGCTTGCGCGGGGGTGCTGCTCACCACGTTCAGTGTTGGGCGTCCGCCTTGACGCATCAGGTCGGCGGCGCGCTCGGCGATCATGATGATGGGGGCGTTGGTGTTGCCGCCGATCAGCGTGGGCATGACCGAGCCGTCAATCACGCGCAGGCCTGTCAGGCCACGCACGCGCAGTTCCGGGTCGACCACGGCCATTGCATCGTCGGCGCTGCCCATCTTGCAGGTGCCGACGGGGTGGTAGATGGTGTCGGCGTGCTGGCGGATCAGGGCACGGACGGCTTCGTCATCCGAGCCGTCGCCGCGGATATTTCCGGAATACAGCTCGCGACCGCCCAGGTCGGCCAGCGGGCGCTGCGCGAAGATGCTCTTCACTGCGCGGAAGCCCGCCAGCATGCCCGCCATGTCGGCAGGGTCTGACAGGAAGCGCGGATCGATCAGCGGCGCATCGCGCGTGTCGGCGGAGGCCAGGCGCACCTCGCCACGGCTCTTCGGACGCAGCACGCACACGTGGCAGGAATAACCGTGGCCGTAGTTGAACGTACGGTTGTGGTTGTCGGCCATGGCCACCACGAAGTGCAGTTGCAGATCCGGTTCGATCAGATCGGCGCGACTCTTGATGAAGCCGCCCGCCTCGGCAAAGTTGGTGGCCAGCATGCCGCGCCGCTCGCGGCGATAGCGCAGGATCTCGCCGAGCATGTGGGCGCCGCCTCGCAGCGAGTAGCCGATCAGGTCGAGGTTGAACAGCTTCTTGTGCAGGATGATGTCGAGATGGTCCTGCAGGTTCTGGCCGACGCCGGGCAGGTCCTGGACCACCGGAATGCCGAGTGCGCGCAGATGATCCGCCGGGCCGACACCCGACGCCATCAGCAATTGCGGCGAACCGAACGCGCCCGATGACACGATCACCTCGCGCCGTGCACGCAGTGTCTCCGTGCGGCCGGCGCGCTCCACCGTCACGCCTGCCGCGCGCTTGCCCTCAAACACGATGCGCAGCGCCTGCGTGTCAGGCATCACCGTCAACTGGCGGCGGCCACGGCTGAATGTGGCGTCGCTCTTGTCGCCGCCGTGCAGGTAGGCGCGCGCGGCGTTCCAGCGTTCACCGTTGTACTGCGTGACCTGGTACGGGCCGACGCCCTCCTGGTTGGGGCCGTTGAAATCGTCGTTGCGCCGGTAGCCGGCGGCGGCCGCCGCGTCGACAAAGCGACGCGCGACCGGATTGCCGGTGCGCAGGTCGCTCACGTGCAGCGGGCCGTTACCGCCGTGCAGCGGATCATCATCGCGCCCGGCCACGCGCTCGTTGCTTTCGGAGCGCTTGAAGTAGGGCAGCACGTCGTTCCAGCCCCAGCCGGTGCAGCCGAGCGACGCCCAGTGGTCGTAATCATTGCGCGTGCCGCGGATGTAGATCATCGCGTTGAGCGACGAGCTGCCGCCCAGCCCACGCCCACGCGGCTGATAGCCCTGACGCCCACCGAGGCCGGCCTGCGGCACCGTCTGGAAGGCATAGTTGCGCTTGTTCTTGAAGGGCAGGGACGCCGCACATCCTGCCGGCACCCACACGGAGAGGTGATGATCATGCGGCCCCGCTTCCAGCAGCGCGACGGTCACGTCCGGATCTTCGGTGAGTCGGCTGGCAAGCGCGCAGCCGGCGGAACCTGCGCCGACGATGACGTAATCGAAGGTGAGCGAATCGGTGGCCATGGGGGTGTCTCCGGAGTGGTTTTATTGGGCGAGCGACGCCGCCGGCTTGGTGCCGGTCACAACCCCACATCCTAGGCGCCCAGCGTTGTTTCAAACGACCGGGCTTACCCGCATTAGAACAGTTGCTCGGTTGTGCGCAGCAAAGTCCCCCGGCACGCGCTGACAACGCCTGCCCGGGCAATCGCCGCCCGAATGATGCAATGCAGCATTCGAAGCCACGCATACGTGTGCGACCTCCTTGCGAGCACCCGGCCACGGCGGCCGGGGTGTCCGCAATCCATTAGCGATCGTGAAACGCTCGCACCGGGGCATTAGCTTCTAGAATGCCCAGATGGCCAAGAATCTCGACATCACCCTCGTCCGCACCTTCGTTGCCGTAGCTGAAAACGCCAGCATGACGGTGGCGGCCAACGCGCTGCATCTCACGCAGGGCGCCGTCAGCCAGCAGATCAAGCGGCTCGAAGACGCCTTCGAATGCCGGCTGTTCGAGCGCGACGGCCGGCGGCTCGAGCTCACCCACGCGGGTGAGCGCTTCCTTGGCCGCGCCAAGCGCCTGCTCGCGCTCAACGATGAAGTGTGGGCGGACATGGCCGCGCGCCCACTGCAAGGGCCGGTGCGCCTGGGCGTGCCTTACGACCTGGTCGGCACAGTCTTCCCGCCGATCTTCAAGGCCTTTACCGAGGCGTGGCCGGCGGTCGAACTCGGCATCGTCTGCGGCACATCGCCGGCGCTGGCACAAGGCATGGCGCGCGGCGAGCTGGACATCGCCGTGGTCGAAGCCCCCATAGACGAAGCCAGTGGCGAATGCCTGTGCGTGGAACGGCTGGTGTGGGTGGGCGCACGCGGCGGCAACGCGCACCTGAAGCGGCCCTTGCCGCTGTCGATGGTGGACGAAAGCTGCGCCTTCCGCGCCCGCGTGCTGAAAGCACTGGGCGAGCAGCGCACCGAATGGCGCACGGTGTTCGAGAGCGGCAACATTGAAGCCACCACCGCCACGGTACGTACCGGCCTGGCCGTCACGGCATGGCTCACGCCGACGGTGCCGGCCGACCTCGACATCCTCGGGCCCGAAGCGGGACTACCGGACCTGCCGACGTTTGCGATCAGCCTCATGTTGCCAGCGCAGGGCGCGAACGCGGCGGCGCAGGCGCTGGCGGGATGCATCCGCGCAGGATTCTCGACCCGCCAACGCGCGGTGGAGCGCAAGCGCGCGGCCTGATCCACCCGGCCATCCGGTGCTACCGGCGTCCCCGCCCGTCACGGGGAACCGTCAATCCGTTGTTATGCGGCGCAAACCCGCCGCCGCTCGATGGCGGCCAATACCTCCCACGTGCGCGGGTCCACATCGCTCCCCCCGAGCGACATCGACAGATACGCGTCGATGGCATCGATAAAGCCTTTCACAAATGCTGGTGGATACGCGTGTTCCGAGAAGTACGTGAGCTGCTCGCGCAGCTTGCCGGTCCGGCATTGACCGTGCGTGCGCATATCGGTGCGCGTGCGGCACAGGAACGCGCGCGCCGAGACTGCACCGTCGAGGTAGATGCGGTTCTTGGTCAGCGACATGCGGCACCTCCCGGTTGCGTGGGAAGCCTGCAGCGCCAAGGCGGTGGGGAAGGGTAAGACGCGGGGCGATGCCCGCTGAGTGCGGTAGCCATGTGGCCTCCTGTGGTGATTGCAGGAGACCCGCCATTCGCTGCGAACGAGGGTGGCGGGCCTGACGACAGGGTTCGCAGACCGGCCACCACAGGAAACCGGCAGACCCGAAGGTCTCCCTGCCCGGCCCGCCGTAAAAAGCATAGGCGTGCGCAAGCACCGGACATAAAAACGCCGCGCGAAAGGCGGCTGTCCGTCTGTGGTGAGCGTGGACGGGCTGCGAAACCCGATCACCGTTGGTGCGGTGACGGTGGGGATTATAGCGATCGAACAAGCCCATCCCATTCGTAATATTTCGCCAAATCCTGCTTGGCGCTCGATCTGCCCAAGACAATCCGAAGCGGTTAATCGGAGGCAGGTGCTATGCAAAACGAACAGTGGTTGAGCTGCATCGTGGAGGCCACACCATGATGCGAAGAATTGCTGTTGTCGGCGATGCGCTTCAAAACGGCGGAACGGTCCTGCCTTACTCGGGGCCTCCATGCACATTTGGAAGCGCAGATAACCAAGTCGCCCTGATCGCCGGAGGAGCGTACTGCGAAGCGTGCAAGAGCGTCGGCACCATTGCAAAGGCTGGCGGCCCGCGCCGGATGAATTTCATGGGCGAGGTTGCCTTGGATGGCGACGAGGTTCTGTGCAAGTGCCCGACTCCGCAACGCATCGTCGCTTTGCTCGCCGGCAACGCCTGGTATGAAGACATGGGCAGCGGGGAACGTGCATCCCATGCTGCCTCCGGCCATCCCCATGCCGCGGCAACGAGCACGGGAGCCTCAGCCAGTCATGACGAACAGACGCACCTCGTATCGCCGCACTTGGAGGGCTTGCCGTACTACATCGAGACCTCGGACGGCCGTACTTTCTCAGGCCGCACGCCTGCCAATGGTGCGCTACCACGCGTTGTCACACTCGGCGAGGAGGCATACACCGTTTTCTGGGGCGACGAGGCTCTTGCAAAGCAAGCGGGGGAATCGGCATGACGGCAGCACAACGCAAACCGCTCAAACAGAAGGCTCAGGTCAGGACCAATGCAACGCCGGGATCGGTGTGCCGAATAGACGCTCCGGCGGTGAAGTTTGCGGACTTGTGGGGCAACTACGTTACGGGCGACCCATACGCCGACCCCACTGGGGCGTACAAGAATCAATGCGCAATCCGCATGAGCGCAACCTTGCATCGTGTCGGTATAGAGATGAAATCGTTCTCAGAGAAAGTGATAAAGCCCCCGCCCGGCAAAGATACCATCGGGCGCATCTTGCTAAAGGGAAAGGCTACGGCAACACGAGCCGATGAAATGGCCATATGGCTGAATCTGCAACCGTTCTGTGGTTTACCCAAAAGACCGCAAGATGTGACGGGCACGGACTGGGAGATGAAGGTGAAGGGGCGTACCGGCATCATCTTCTTCGGGGAGTATTGGGCTCGCGATGGCGAATCATCGGATCGCGCCAGCGGCGGTCACATCGATCTCTGGAATCAGGACACGTTGACTCCTTCCTCGACCTCCTTTTTCCGATTCAGGCTTGGCTTCAATAGTCTTTGGTATTCGGACTTACGGAACTCCAAAAAGATTCTTTTCTGGGAGATCAAGTGAAGACTCTCATCACTGCCGTGCTTGGCTCTTTTGGTGGGGCAGCACTCGGCATCGCCTTATCGCTGCCCTTCATGCACTTCATTCCCATGTGCGGAGAGGACTGCGCTGCAAGGCAGCTAGCGTTGCTGCTTTCCTGCGCATTGGTGGGCGCCATCTTGGTGTTCGCGACTTGCCTTGCGTTGCAAGTCAAGCGGAGCCGTATTGCTGTTTGGACCGTCACCCTTGGCGCCGAACTGATCATCACTCTCGTGGCGGCGATGGGCGCTTACATCCATAAGTTGCGAGAGGAGAACGCATACTTCTATAGCATTCGCGAGATACAACCGGAGTCAGATTTCTACCTAACGGTCGTCGCCAAAGAAGATGTGCAGGCATATGCGTTTCACGCCCCCGAGAATCGGGAGACGTCGATCCTCATTAAACAATGGGAACGCTGTACATCCGGAGGACCAGCGGAGGGGCGAACCCAAATCCACTGCCGATCGGGGTATGGCTGGGTGGATCGCGCTGTGCTGCTCAAGAAGTTTGCCTTCGTTCACGATCCTCGCTTGCGCTATGACGAAAGCGAGGACCGCTCAAAATGAGAAGCGCTGGCCTAGCGTTGCTGTTTCTTGCCGTTGGACTTGCCACAACGTGGGTCGCTCTAAAGGTCGGCAGTCAGATGTCATATCGGCTTCCCTTCAAGCTTGTACCTCGTAACAGAGGAGGTTGCTATGAAATCGGCCCTTGCTGGCTGCCGTGGTGGGCGATTGTTCTTCTGCTTGGATATTTGCTTGGCCCCACATTGATATTTGCCATAACGGGTTGGGCAAGCGCGCGTCCCGGCACCGGTGCACTGCGAGTATGGCGCCGACTATTAGCGCTGGTCATTGGGACGAGTTTGTTTTTTTTGTCGGATACGCGCTCCAACCCTGAAAAGACGGACAACTCAAAAGCATCCCCTACGCCTTAAACCCAACCGAAAAGCGCGGACTACGTATAAGTGCGCGACTCCAAGAAGATTCTTTTTTGGAGGTTGATTGAAGCGAGCTCTGACGTTAATAAGTTTCGTGTTCGCCGGGTTCGTAACCGCCACGATCGTCATACGCATCATGACGGCTTTTGACCACAACCCTGGGTGCGGATTGGATTGTGCGAGCCCCGACCTTGAAGCCGCGGGTGTCGCAACTGTTTTGGCATTCCCGATATTTGGTTTTTCCCTCACCCGCAAAAGAGGCTTTACGACACGTCGAATAGCGGTCACGTTGGCGACAGTGATGACAGTGGTGATTCTTGCCGCCGTCTTCCACTACGGCTTTAATCTACACACACGGTATCTCCGAGCAGAAGCAGCAAGACCCGTACAGCCGGACCTGGATTTCATGTATATGGCGATTTCGACCCGGGATGTTCAAACGTACACCGAACTCAAGAATGGTCAGCGTCTACCTGCCGGCGTGATTTCTCAATGGCAACGTTGTGCAATTGGCGGCGCGTCGTGTAGCAAACAACCCAGGCAAGCACACATGCTATGCAAAAGCGGGGAGGTTTTCGTCAATGAAGCCGACTGGAAATACTTCTCGCTGATTCCAAAAGAGAATGCCTTTGGAGCGATTCCCCTGAAATCGATGAAGCTATGCGCGCCCGACAATTGGGCTGAACCATAAGGCTTCTGCAGGCTCCACCGTTCAATAAAAACAAAAACCCCGCCAACCGGCGGGGTCCCCCAAATCCTTTTGAGCCTGCAAGCAATCAGGCCTGCGGGGCAGCCCCATCTTCGGGAGCCGCCTCGGCGCCTTCGGCCTTGGCTTCGTCCTTCTTTTCCAGCATCTCTTCCAGCGCGCCCGCGCCCTTGAAACCGGCGACGGCGGCGACTGCCTTAGTCAGCAGGCCGGCATCCGGATCGACTTTCTCGGCGGCTTCGACGGCGGCGACGGCGCCGGCGATCTTGCCCACTTCATCCAACAGTCCCATGGTCACCTCCGCGTGATTGAACGGGAGAGCCATCTTCCCACCGGGAAGGGGCGGGAGCGCAAACAAAGTTAAAAACTTTTACAGGGGAGTTCGTTTGCGTGGGCGGTGCGTCACGCCATGCCGTCACTCGGCCGGTGCATCGGCGGGGGCAGTGATGAGCGCCGCCAGACGCTGGCGCGCGCTGTCGCTGATGGGTGTCGAATGGCGCGTGGCCACGTCGATCTGCACGATCACCGACTGCGACGTCGCGGCGCAGCGGCCGTTCTGGAACAGGGCCTGCTCGAGCTTGACCGAGCTGCGCCCGATTCTCGCCACGCGCGTGCCGATCTGCACCGAGCCCGGCCAGAGGATTTCGTTGCGGAAGTCGAGCACGAGCTGCGCGATGACGAACTCGCACCCCGGCGCGGCCAGCGGGTTGTCCGGCGAGAACAGCATCTCGACGCGCCCGGTTTCCAGGTAGGTGGCGAAGACGGCGTTGTTGATGTGGCCCTGGCGGTCGGTGTCGCCGTAGCGGAGCTTGTCGGTGGCCTGGAGCGGGTAATCGGCGAGGGATGGCGTGGCAGTCATTTGCGGCGCAAAGTCGGGATAGGTGGTGCATTCTGCCTGTGTTCCTGTGCAACCGCTGATGGCGCTGCGGCACCAGGCCGCTCGGGTTGACTCGTATCAACGCGCCACATTCAGCAGGCTTTACGTTAGAAGTTAACACCGACCGCACATCCGGCGCGGGCGGCAGACATGGCAAGGAGGCCACATGAAGACCCTGGTACTGGCAACGGACGGATCGAGCTATTCCGACGCGGCGGCACGCTGTATCGCGGACAAGACGCTGTTCGGCAGCGACGTGACCGTGCATGTCGTCCACTGCATGCCGGACTTGTCCGGCGATATCCGGTCCCTGGTCGGCAAGGCGGAGGTGGATGCCTGGTACGCGGAGGAGAGCGCCGGTGCCATGCGCTCTGTCTGCACGATCCTGACCGAGGCGGGCATGCCGTTCGAGCAGCACGCGCTGGTCGGATTTCCGCCCGAACGCATCATTGAGCACGCCAAGCACGCAGGCGCGGCGGCCATCGTGATGGGCTCGCACGGACGGGGGGTGTTCGTGGAAGCGATTATGGGGTCGGTGGCGGGGCGCGTGGTGGCGCACGCGGAATGCCCCGTGCTGCTGGTCAAGGCCCCTAAGGCGTAGCTTGACGGCGGGATCCTCCCCGCATGCATGGCGATCCGCTGGCGGGCGCAGCGACATGGTCTAGGATGTAGGCACCTTTCGTCACATCCTGGAGGACACACCATGCCGCATTCCCGTGGTCTTGCGCTCGCCCTGGCGGGTGCCGCGCTGCTGGGCACCGCCACGCCGTCGTTCGCGTACTTCCGCAACGTGCTGGCCAGCACCATCATCGGCTCGATGAGCCAGACCGAACTGCAGTCGTTTACCAAGGCGATCGGCAACACGCTGGTCAACGCGGCCGACAATACCCCCGCGCAATGGACCTGGCCCGCAAAGGGCAGGCTGCCGGCCATCGAAGCGACCATCACGCCGCTGGAGAGCAAGACCGACGCCGGCCAATCGTGCCGTCGCCTGCAAAGCGAGCTGAGCCGCGGCAGCAGCAAGGAGCAATGGACAGCGTGGCTGTGCAAGCAGCCCAGCGGCGAGTGGAAGCTGCGCCCGCTGGCGCAATAACGCGCCGCGCCAGCCTATTTCAGATACGACTTGATCACCTGGAGCACGGCGCTCAGGTCTTCCTGGCGCTGCGCCTCAGCCGGCTGCTTGACCAGATGGTCGGTCAGATGGCCTTCGATGACGGCCGCCATCAGCCCGTTGACCGCACCGCGAATCGCAGCGATCTGCTGCAGCACCGCGGTGCAATCCCCTTCTTCTTCGAGTTGTTTTTCCAGGGCAGCCGCCTGCCCCTGGATACGCCGCACGCGTGCCAGCAGCTTGGCTTTGTCGCGAATGGTATGGGCCATGGATGGGCACTCGGTTTGGGGTGGTTGACGTGCGGAAAGTATCACGCGTGATACTAGGGGGGAGTATACTGCCGCCACCTTGAATTGCCTATCGCCTCGCGATCTCATGACCTCGTTCACGACCCTCCTGCAGCAAGGCAATGCCTGGCTGTTCGTTCCCAGCGCCATCCTTCTTGGCGCACTCCACGGCCTCGAGCCCGGACATTCCAAGACGATGATGGCGGCGTTCATCGTCGCCATCCGGGGCACGCTCACGCAGGCGGTGCTGCTCGGGTTGTCGGCAACGGTCTCGCACACGGCGGTCGTGTGGGCGGTGGCCATGGCCGGTCTGTACTTCGGCCGCAACTGGAATGCGGAAACGACGGAGCCGTACTTCCAGGTGGTGTCGGCGGTGCTCATCATTGGCGTGGCGGCGTGGATGGTCTGGCGCACTTGGCGGAGCACGCACAGCCACGATCATGACCACGACCACGGGCATGACCACGGCCATGGTCACGAAGCGCTGAAGCTTGCCTCAGGCGAGTACCAGGACGCCCATGAGCGTGCGCATGCCGATGACATCCGCCGCCGCTTCGCCCACCGCGACGTGACGACGGGCCAGATCATCGTGTTCGGCCTCACTGGCGGCCTGATGCCGTGTCCGGCGTCGATCACGGTGCTGCTGCTGTGCCTGCAGTTCAAGAAGATCACGCTGGGTGCCGCACTGGTGCTGTGCTTCAGCATCGGTCTGGCACTGACCTTGGTGGCCTCCGGCGCACTGGCCGCACTCAGCGTGAAGCATGTCTCGCGCCGCTGGGGCGGCTTTGGCGAGTTCGCACGCAGGGCGCCATACCTGTCTGGCGCGCTGATCACGCTGGTGGGTGTGTATGTGGGCTGGCAAGGCGTGGCAGGACTGATGCGGATGGCGTGACAGGAGCACGACGCTGCATCCGTTTCCTGGCGGCCTGCGTATATGGCGGTACAGGTTGGCGCACGATCTTTCTCGCAGATGCGGTGTCAGGTGTGCATCCGTGACGCGACCAACCTGCAGGATCGCGGCGGCAAGACGCCGTCAGCGACCTCATGGACGCCGTCTCCGGACGGCATATTCCCCCGCTCAAGGAGTTCATCATGGACACACGCCGCGCTTCGCCCCTTTCCCGCAAACTGTCGCTGAAGGTACTGGCCACCCTCTGCGCATCTGCCGCCCTGTTCACGGCCCTGCCTGCCGCCGCAGCGCAAAGCGAAGGCCGATTCGATCCGTACACGCAGGGCGCCTCCACCGACAAGGCCGACCCCTACACGCAAGGCCTGGACCGCCATGCCGACACCTATGGCTACCTGGCGTGGAAGTACGATCGTTTCGATCCGTATTCGCAAGGCACTGACCGTCAGGCCAGCGCGTACGACGTGCTCGCATGGCGCTGGGATACGAGCTACCCGGGTGATGCACAAGGGCATCGCGCCTGAAGGGCCGTCCGATCTGGTCAGGCCCGGTACCGGATACCGGCGCCTCGCCATTGACGCCCGGCCAGCGCACCGGCGATTCAAGCTGACGCGAGCATCAGCTCCAGATTCTGTACCGCAGCGCCGGACGCCCCCTTCCCCAGGTTGTCGAACACGGCCGTGAGCAGGACTTGGCCGTGGTGGTTGGCGAACACGCCCAGATGCATGTCGTTGGTCCCGTTGAGCGCCTGCGGATCAAGGTGCGTCCATTGGGACGAGGCCTCCAGGGGCATGACACGCACGTGCCGCGCGCTGGCGTAGTGGCGTGACAGGCAAGCATGCAGCCCCGCTGCGTCGACGCCCGGAGCCAGCAGGCGCAGCTCCAGCGGCACCGTCAACACGATCCCCTGCCGGTACGCGCCGTATGCAGGCACGAACATCGGCCGTTGCGCGAGGCCCGCGTGCCGTTCGATCTCGGGCGTGTGCTTGTGCATGAGTCCCAGGCCATACACCTGAAACGGTAGCGCCTGCGACGCGTCGGCGCCCTCGAATGCTTCCACGGCCGCACGACCACCGCCGGAATAGCCCGACACGGCGTGGATGCTTATCGGATAGTCCGCCGGCAGCAAACCCGCTCTCACCAGCGGACGCAGCAGGCCGATCGCACCGGTGGGGTAGCAGCCGGGGTTGGTCACGCGCGATGCCGTGGCAATGCGCTGCGCCTGCCCTTCGCTCATCTCCGGAAAGCCATACGTCCAGCCCGGTGCGGTGCGGTGGGCGGAGCTGGCATCGATCACCCGCACGTCTGGGTTGACGATGGAGGCTACCGCGTCGCGCGCCGCCGCATCAGGCAAGCACAGGATGGCGATATCGCAAGCGTTGATCGCTTCCGCGCGTCGCTGTGGATCTTTCCGGTCGCTGGCGGCGAGCGTCAGTAGTTGCAGACCGGTGCGGCCGCGCAGGCGTTCATGAATCTGCAGGCCAGTGGTGCCCTGGTCGCCGTCGATGAAAATCAGGGGAGCAGTCATGGCGGAGCCCTCTGCGCGTTCGATGGAGGAGCCGCCATCTTCAGGGTCTGCCTAGAATATGAAAAGTTGAATTCGGCAACCTTTCGATTCAGTTTTCCTGAACTGCGCCACCCGATGAGAGAAATCAGTCTGGACCGCCTGCGCACCCTGGTCGAAGTCGCTGACCGGGGTTCTTTTGCAAACGCCGCCCGTGCGCTGCACCTGGCGCCGCCCACCGTCAGCCTGCACATCGCCGAGCTGGAGAGCCGCATCGGCGCTCCGCTGCTGTCGCGCAAGCGGGGGCAGGTCGCGTCCACCGCGATCGGCGAGGTGATGGTCGAGCGGGCACGCAGGCTCCTCGCCGATGCAGAACAGGCACTGGAAGACATTCAGCGGCAGGTCGCGGGGCTGACCGGGCGCGTGAGGCTCGGCGCTTCCACCGGCGCGATCGCACACCTGCTGCCACAGGCGCTGGAGGTGCTGCGGCAAGAGCACCCCGGCATCGACGTGCAGGTGGCGGTCCTCACCTCGCAGGAAACGCTGGCGAGGCTGGCGAGTGGGGCGCTCGATATTGGCCTCGTGGCGCTGCCCCAATCGCAGATGGCGGGGCTCACGATCAAGCCATGGCGGCGCGACCCTGTGATGGCCTTCCTGCCCGCGCACTGGAAAAGCCCCGCGCGCATCACACCTGCCTGGCTGGCTGCACAGCCTTTGATTCTGAACGACGTCACCACGCGGCTCTCGCGTCAGACGGCTGAATGGTTCGCGGCCGACGGCCATCACCCCGTGCCGCGCATCCAGCTCAATTACAACGACGCCATCAAGAGCCTCGTGGCGGCGGGCTATGGCGCGACGCTGCTGCCGCATGAGACCTCGGCGCCGCCAGCGGACGCGCGCATCGTCATGCGACCGTTGCGACCCACGCTGTGGCGTGAGCTTGGCATCGCACACCGCGCCGGACAGGTCGAGCCGTCCACGCGACACGTGCTGGACGTGCTGTGGACACTCCGGATGAAATGACCTATTGCGGATAGGCGGCACACGGGCGCACGGAATAGCGTTTGACTTCCTGTGTCGTGACAACTATCTTGCGATATGTTTTTCGATATGACTTTATGCGCGGAGCGGCCAATGCCGGCCGCTGCTCGCGCGCACCCTGTCTTCCGTCGCCCTGATGCCCATCCTTGAACCCGCTCGCGAGCGCCGCCTGCTGTGGCTGCTCGCCCTCACCCAATTCACCGTCATCATGGATTTCATGGTGATGATGCCGCTCGGTCCGCAGATCATGCATACGTTTGGCATCGGGCCGGCGGCCTTTGCCATGGCGGTATCGGTGTATTCCCTCTGCTCGGGCGCCTCGGGCCTGCTGGCGGCCACATACACAGACCGCTTTGACCGGCGCCGCCTGCTGCTGTCGGTCTATGGTCTGTTCACGCTGGCCAATCTGGCCTGCGCGCTGTCTGGCAACTACGGCATGCTGCTGTTTGCGCGCGCGTTTGCCGGGCTCACGGGCGGCGTGCTCGGCTCGGTGATCCTCGCCATCCTGTCGGACGTGATTCCACCCGCGCGGCGCGGGGCGGCAACCGGAGTGGTGATGTCGTCGTTTGCCCTGGCGGCCATGGCCGGTGTGCCGGTGGGTGTTGCGCTGGGTGCGCATCTTGGCTGGACGGCGCCGTTCTTCCTGCTGACGGCGCTCACGGTGCTGATCTGGCTGAGCGCGCGCCAGATCATTCCGCCGCTGACGGCCCACCTGAGCGGCACCAGCCAGACCGTCGGCCAGATCGTCGTGAACTTGTGGCGCCTGCTGACCAGCCCGCGCCACTTGCGTGCCTTTCTGCTGACCTTCGTGATGATGGGCTCGCACATGCTGGTGATCCCGTTCATCTCGCCCGTGCTGGTGGCCAACCACGGTGTCGCGCCGCAGGATCTCGCGTGGCTGTACGTGGCGGGCGGCGCAGCGTCATTCTTCAGCTCGCGCGCCGTCGGCAAGCTGGCCGACCGCTTTGGCCGCCGCCGGGTCTTCGTTGCGGCTGCGCTGCTGGCATTCATTCCCGTGCTGGTGATAACGCATCTGCCGGACTGGCCCTTCATCGGCATGCTGCTGTTCTTCCCCTGCTTCATGGTGATCCTCTCCAGCCGCATGGTGCCGATGCAGGCGCTGATGACGACCGTGCCGATGCCGCAGGTGCGCGGCGCCTTCCTCTCGGCCAACAGCGCGGTGATGTCGGTTGGCACGGGCGTCGGGGCCTGGCTGGGTGGCCTGCTGCTCAGCGATGGCGCGGGCGGGCATATCGAAGGGTATGGGCTCAACGGCTGGCTGGCTGTGGGCGCGGGGCTGTTCTGCGTAGTCTGGGTCCGTCAGGTGAAGGGCTCGGACGAACGTGGCGACCCGTCGCTCGCGAGCCCCTCGGCACCGCAGGCCGTTCCGCACGCCCTGCCGCAAGCGGCACGGACAGACCAGCCCTGAGCTGCTAGTCCGTTTCGAGCGCGATCTTGAGCTTCAGAAGATCGCGCTGGACCCACTCGGCATCGGCCTCGAACTGGGCGTCGTCCATGTTGGGCTGCTGAAACAGCATGAGCGAGACGGTGCTGCCGGTGCCGTTGCGCACCACGCGCAGCGGCACGGTGACGACCGTGTCGTCCGGCAGGCGCACCCAGTGGTCTGCAATGCCAAAGGAATTGGGCGGGCTGAAGCGGATGAACACTCGGCCCGCCTCGCCTTCGTTGGCCGCTGGCCCCTTTGCGATCCACTCGTCGGGCGCCGCGCCCGACCCCTGCGTGCCGGGCACGAGCCCTTCCGCCAAGCCGGTCGCCCAGATCGGAAAATTCAACGGCTCGGCCAGGAACGCAGCGACATCATCGAGGTGACGTTCAACGTTGATGCTGAGCGTGCGGACGTTGTGCAGCATGAGCCCTCCGTCGGCGGCGTGCGGTGTGGCGAAGTATAGGCAGCGCTCAGCCCGGCAGCTTGCGAAAGCTGATCGCCAGCCGGTTCCACGTGTTGATGGTGCAGACCAGCAGCGTCAGGTCGACGAGTTCGGCATCGGAAAACTGCGCCCGCGCGGCTTGCCACACATCATCGGGCACGCGCGTTTCACCGACGAGCGTGACCGCTTCGGTCCACGCCAGGGCGGCGCGCTCGCGGTCGGTGAAGAACGGCGTTTCACGCCAGACCGAGACGGTCGCCAGGCGGCGCTCGTTCTCGCCACCTCGGCGGGCATCGGCGGTATGCAGATCGACACAGTACGCGCAGCCATTGACCTGCGAGGCGCGCAGGCGCACCAGTTCGGTCAGCGGTGTTTCGAGGGTGCTCTTGCCGAGGGCCTTTTCAAGCCCCATGACGGCCTGGATGGCGGCAGGATTGCTTTGATAGAAGTCGAGGCGGGGTTCCATGCTGGGCTCGTGTGCTTGAGAACCGAGCCAGTCTAGGCGGCGCAGTGGCCGCTTCATATCGCCACTCCGCGTGAATTTCAGGGGGCCACTTTCGCGAGCGCATCGGTCAGCCGGCTTAGCCCGCTGTCGATTTCCGCGACATTCACGTGGCCATACCCGACCAGCAGCCCCGGCTGCGGCGCCGTCGCGACGTACATCCGCTCCATGCCGTACAGGCCCACGCCGACGCCCTGCGCCAACTGCACGATGGTCGCCTCCGACAGCGGCGGGCGCAGTTGCGCCGCCATGTGGATGCCAGCAGTCGACGGCACGGGCGCCATCCAGCGGGCGAGGGACCCGCGCAGATGTCGCAACAGTGCGTGGCGGCGCGCCGCGTACTCCTTGTGCATGCGACGCAGATATTTGCCGAAATCGCCATCGAGCATGAACTTGGCCAGCGCCGCCTGCATGAGCGATTCACTGTGCCAGTCGGCCACCTGCTTGGCACGGCGCAGCGGCGCCACCAGCGAGGGCGGTGGCACCGCATACCCGATGCGCAATTCCGGGAAGATCGTCTTGGAAAACGTACCCACGTAGGCCACGCAGCCCGCAGCGTCCAGGCTCTTGAGCGACTCCATCGGTCGGCCGTCGAAGCGGAATTCGCTGTCGTAATCGTCCTCCACGATGAGCGCGTCATGATGCTGCGCCCAGTCGAGCAGCTGGGCGCGGCGCGCGAGGCTCATCGGCATGCCGAGCGGAAACTGGTGCGACGGCGTGACATAGACGAGCCTGGCATGCGGTGGCAGCGCCTCCACCACCAGGCCCTCTGCATCCACCGGCACCGGCACGACGTTCGCCCCGAGCGCCTGGAGCGCGATGCGAACGGGCGGATACCCGGGATCTTCGACGGCCACCGTATCGCCCGGGCGCACCACCACACGCGCGATCAGGTCGATTGCCTGCTGGGCGCCGTGCGTGACCAGGATGTCGGCCCACGTGCAGACCACCGCGCGACTGAACGCCAGATAGCGCGAAACGGCCAGGCGCAGCGACTGGTCGCCAGCGGGATCGTGATAGGCGCCACGCCCGCGTGCCTGCTGCCGCAGCGCATGCGATACGCAGCGGCGCCACGTATCAAACGGGAAAAGGCGCTTCTCTGTCACACCGCCGACGAAGTCGTAATCGATGCGCGTGCGCGGCATGGGCAGCACGTCTGGCACGTCGTTCCATGGCGTGGCAAATGCGCGCGCCGGCGGCACAGGCGAGGCAAGCTGCTCGGCCGGCGAACGCTGCGGCGCGTGCCCTCGCAGCCCGCCCGTGGCCTCGGCGACGAAGGTGCCCGAACCCGCACGCGCTTGCAGGTAGCCCTCGGCGATCAGGCGCTCGAACACGTCCAGTGTGGTCTTGCGCGACACGCCGATCTGAAGGGCGAGGTCACGCGTGGAAGGCAGCCGCTCGCCTGCCACGAGGCGACCCTCGAGGATGGCGGTGCGTAATTGTCGGTAGAGCTGGCCGGCGAGATCGTGCCGGCCATGGATCGTCAGATGGACATCCATCGTGGGCGCAGTGGGCGGTGGGGCTGCGCCATTCTACGGAGCCGCCGCTGCGGCGGGCAATGCGGAACGCAGGCTGCTCAGCCGTCCCTGCCGTCCGCGCGCGGGGCCATCAGCCACGGCGTGTAGCTCCACAGGTAGACCGCGAATGCCGCCACCCAGAGCGCGCTGGCCGTGCCGATCCACACGTTGCGCGGCACCAGCACGGGTCCCGCCACCCGGACAAGCGCTGCCACCGTGACGGCGGCGTAGGCAAAGTTTTCGGCGCGCCCGGTGCGCAGCAGCCGGCCGGTGTGGCCCAGTGCAGTGCGCGTGATCATCGCCACGATGGCGCCACCGATCGCGCCGGCGGTCAGCGCATGCAGCGCGGTGGAGCGATCGCCCCAGCCCAGCGCCGCAGCCGCCAGCAGGGCGAAGCCGACTGGAATGAAGGCATAGGCCGCGTGCAGGATGGCAACGATGGGCGTGCGCAACGTGCGCCGTGAATCCCAGCCGGCCCAGCGGGTGGCCTGAACCACGGCGGCGGCCGCAAAGACCGCAGCGGGCACGATGCCATCCAGCGGCGCCGCCAGTGCAGCCACCGCCAGCGCCGTGAGCGGCACCATCGCGCGCTCCGCCCACGCAAAACGGCGGACACGCGCGCCCGGAACGGCATTGGTCGTGAACATCGGGATGACGCGTCCACCGATGACGGTGACGAACATGCAGACCAGTCCGGCCGCTGCATCCAGGCAGCGCAGCGCCACGAGCGGCGCGTCCAACGCCAGTGCGGCGTGGAACGCAGCATTCACGGCGCCGAGCACGAGCAAGGCAATGGCCAGCCCGTAGTTGCGCGAGCTGCGCGCGCGCCGCAGGATGCGCAGGAACACGAAGCCGCACGTCGGCAGGAACGCCACATCGACGGCGATCGCCAGCGGCAGCGGCCCCGTCCACATCAGCACGCGGGCAGCGAGCCACAGGCCCGCAAGCGCGGCCAGGTGCTTGCCTTGCGGCGTCTGCAGCCCCGTCCAATTCTTGCCGGCGGTGAACAGAAAGCCGACCACTACCGCCACTGCAAACCCGAACACCATCTCGTGCGCGTGCCAGAACAGCGGGGCAAGCGCCGGGCCGTGCGCAGAGGGCAACACGCCCGTCATCAGGGCTGCCCATAACGCCATGGCCAGCGCCGCAAAGGCGGCGGCCAACAGATAGAACGGCCGGAAGCCGAGCGCGAAGACCGGGTGCCCCGCATACGGCACGCGGCTGGCAGGATCGGGCTGGCCGATATGGAGCAGCGGGGCAGAGCGGGGCATGGTGGTCTCCGGGATGAGGCTTAGAGGATGTCGTCCAGCAGATCGGGACCGAACACCTCGCGGTGGATGCGCTCGGCGGGCACGCCGTTGGCAAGGAGCGCTGCGCGCTGCGCCTGCATGAAGGGCAGCGGGCCGCAGAGATAGAAGTCCGCGTCTGCGGTCTCCGCCGCGATGAATGCATCGACGGACATGCGGCCTGGCTGCGCCGGACGCGAGGCGAATTCGGCGTCCTCGCCCGATTCCAGGAAGACATGCGCCTCGAACGCCGGCAGGATCTGCGCGGCACGCGCGAGGTCATCGGCGTGGGCGACATGGGCGGCCGCGCGGTCGGCATGGCTGAACACGATCTTGCGATCGCTGTTCTGCTGCGCGAGCGTATTCAGGGTGGAAATCATCGGCGTGATGCCCACGCCTGCCGACATCAGGACGATCGGATTGTCGGTGGCGAGTTGCGGCACGAAGTCGCCGTACGGCTGGCTCACCAGCAGGACTGCGCCTTCACGTGCGTGGGTATGCATCCAGTTCGATACGGTACCGGCCGGCCGGCCGCCATCGCCGGCATCGCGCTTGACCGAGATGCGCCAGGTGCGGCCATTCGGCGCATCCGACAAGCTGTACTGACGCTGCTGCAGCACGCCCGGGGAGAGTTCAACCTGCACCGAGATGTACTGGCCCGGCAGGAAATCCGCCAGCGGCGCATCGCCTACAGCCTCGAGCGTGAACGAGACGACGTCTTCGGCCTGCTGGCGGCGCTCGACAATTCGCACCGGCTGACGGTGGTCCGGACCGCTTCCCGTGTGCTGGTACAGGCGCGCCTCGGCGGCAATCAGCTCGGCGGCGAGCAACCAGTAGGCCTCGTCCCACGCGGCGATCAGGTCAGGCGTGGCGGCATCGCCCAGCACTTCGGCAATCGCTCCCAGCAGGTGGCGCGCGACGATCGTGTAGTGGCTCGGCTTGATGCCGACGGCGGCGTGCTTGTGCACGATACGGTTGACCACCGGGCCCAGCGCGGCGTTGTTGCCGTAGTTGGCAGCGTAGGCAAATACCGCCGATGCCAGCGACTGCTGCTGCGATCCATTGGCCTGGTTGCCCATGTTGAAGATGTTGGTCAGCTCGGGGTGGCTGGCGAACATGTTGCGATAGAAGGTCTGCGTGATGGTCAGACCGTGCTCGCGCAGCACGGGAACGCTGGCATCAATGAAAGGCTTGGACCGCTCGGACAGCATTGTGAACTCCAAATATGCGTGATTAATGCAACAAATAAGACGGGGGCGCCGTCACGCTCTGTTGTGTGGCACCCCGGTGACGAGGCAACCGCTTGCATTGGATTCTATTAAACGTATATTTGAGATGCAACAAATTGACCTGCGGCAAACCGGCGCATCTTCTGGTGAAGTTCCCCTTAAGATGTGCCTTTCGTGAATGTTTCTGCGCGCCACGCACCCGCCTGGCCGCCGCCCGCCATGCGACTGACCGACTACACCGATTACGCCTTGCGCACGCTCATCTACGTGGCCGTGCATCCGGACGAGCTCGTCACCATCCAGCGCATTGCGGACGCATTCGACATCCCGAAGAACCATCTCATCAAGATCGTCCAGCAGCTCGGGCAGGACGGCTTTCTGCACACGGTGCGAGGGCGCGCGGGGGGCATCACGCTGGGCCGCCCGGCCGCGCAGATCAACCTGGGCGACGTGGTGCGCGCCACCGAGCCGGACTTCCGCATGGTCGAGTGCTTTCATGGCGAGCACAACCACTGCGTCATCACCCGCGTCTGCGGTCTGCGGGGCGTGCTGCGGACCGCGCTGCAGGCGTACTTCGACGTACTGAACGGCTACACGCTGGAAGACCTTGTCGACAAGCCTGCCGCAGTCAACCGGGCACTGGGTGAGTCGATGACGCTGCCGATGCCGCGTAGCGTCAAGCGCAAGGCGGGTTGATCGGCGCTTGCCAGAAAACGCTCGCCTGCATGGAGGAAGCACCTCCAGTGCTGCCTGCGACCCTTTCAGCATCACAACGCCCTGCATTGCCCCGCTGCCACGCGCAGGCATGTTCACTGCTGCGCATCGGCTGTCGGCCGCGCCATTTCCGGTGACGGCCCGTTCAACCGACCAGCGGAGGTGTCATGAAAACGACTCGCGGCAAGACCCAGCACGCATCGCACTCGAAATCGACGGCGCAAAGCCATCGCGGCAGCGCATCGGCCGATGAGCGTGGCGGGCACGCCAGCCACGGCAATGCCGGCAAATCCCCAGACCGCGCGGGGGCCAAGTCGCACGGGCACGGCGCGGACGGCGGCGGCCGTGAGCACGCGATGCACTCGCCGATCAGCATTCAAAAGGCCCTGAAGGGCGCGTCCTATCCGGCGAAGAAGCAGGAACTGGTGAAGACCGCGCAGGCCAATGGTGCCGACGACAGCACGCTGCAGACGCTGCGTGACATGCCGGACGACGAATACGACACGCCGGCCGCGGTTTCCAAGGCCGTCGGCCACGAAATGTGATGCCCACCCGCGCAGGAGGACCACCCATGGACCGATCGACACAGCATATTCGCGCGCGGCGTGTCGCCGCGTTGTTTCTGGCAGGTGCACTTGGCTTTGGAGGCGCGCTGAGCGTCGCGCGGGCTGCGGCGGACAAGGCCGACACGGCCTTCGTCACGAAGGCGGCAGCTTCCGGGCTGCTGGAAGTGCAGGCCAGCCAGGTTGCCATCACGCGCGCCAGCAACCCTGACGTACGCGCCTTTGCACAGCGGATGGTGAAGGACCACACGACCGTCGGCGACGAACTCAAGCAGTTGGCCGACAAGAAGGGCATCCCCGTGCCTGGGAGCCTGCCGGCTGGTGAGCGCGCCAAGGTCGACCAGCTCAATGCGCTGGAGGGCGCGAAGTACGACAGGACCTACGCCGATGAGGTGGGGACACAGGCGCACAAGGAGGCCGTCTCGTTGTTCGACAAGGCCTCGAAGGAGGCCAAGGACCCTGACATCAGGGCGTTCTTCGCGCACAACCTGCCTGCGCTGCGCGAGCATCTGCAAATGGCGGAGCAACTCCGGCCCGCGGTGAAATGACCCGCGGCCCGACACGTACCGGTAACCGGTAACCGCTGCGCAGCCGACACGAGGAAAGGGGCGGGGTACCCGCCCGGCGACGATACGTTCGTCGCCGACGCGTCCGAACCGATGCGCAGGGCACGACCGTGCGCGAAGCCGCGCGCGGCAGTTCAGGCTGCGGCGGGACTCCCCGTCCGCCGCAGCCACACGGTGACGGCCAGCCCGACGCCGCCGGGCCCGGGCGCCAGCGCAATCTGTCCGCCCATGCGGTCCACGATCTGCCGCACGATGGCCAGCCCGAGGCCGCTGCCTTGCGTATGGGGGGCCAACCGCGTGAAGCGCTCGAACACGCGGGCATGCGCCTCGGGCGGGATGCCGGGGCCGTCGTCCGTCACGGTGAGCATGGCCCAGCCGTAGTCGGCCGCAACCTGCACCGTCACGTGGCCACCCTCCTGCGTGTAGCGCACCGCGTTGTCCACCAGGTTGAACAGCAGGGCCGCCACCAGCGTGCGGTTGCCCGATGTCCAGACCGGCTGCGGCGGCTCGGGCGCGTCCATGCCCAGGTCGATGCGGCGGCCGTCGGCCAGCAACGCGAGGTCTTCCAGCACGGTGCGCGCCACCTGCGTCAGGTCGACGGTCTCGCTGGTGGCGGCCGAGGCCTCGGCCTGCGACAGCAGCAGGAGGTCGTTGATCAGATCGGCCAGGTTGCGCGTGCTGGTGCGCGCAGCCTTCAGCACCTCGTGCAGCGCCGCATCGGCGTTGGTTTGCGCGGCCACCTGCATCTGCGTGTCGAGAATGGCCAGCGGCGTGCGCATCTGGTGAGCGGCATCGGCAATGAAGCGCTTCTGCGTCAGTGCGTTGTCGGCAATGCGCTGCAGGTATTGGTTGAACGCGCCGGCAATGGGCTGCAGCTCGCGCTGCAGTCCGCGTGGATCGAGCGCGGCAAGGTCGGTGGGCGAGCGCGCCGACACGTTGGCGGCCAGCCGCAGGATCGGCCGCAACTCCAGCGTCAGGCCGATCAGGATCATCGCCAGCGCCAGCCCCACCAGGGCAAGCTGGCGCACGGTGGACGGCCACCACAACTGGCGGATCATCGCGTCGCGGCCGTTCATGGTCTGCGCCACGCGCGTGACGACGCGCTCAATACGCCCCGCGTCGTACATGGTGCGCACCACGGCGGCCACGTGCACGGGCCTACCCTCCACGGTGTCGGAGTACGTGCCGGCATCGGCCAGGCCGGCGGCATCGAACGCGGGGCGCGTGCCGAAATCCAGCCGCCCGGCCAGCAAGCGGCCGTGCTCGGTGCTCACCTGATACGACACCAGATCACGCACCGGCACATCGGTCGTTTCCGGCGCGGCAAACACCGCCAGCGCGGCCGGCGGCACCGACACGCGCAAGCGGCCTTCGTCCCATTCGATCTGGCCGCTGATCATCTGCGCGGCGGTGTCCAGCGCATGAAAGTGCACCAGATCGGCGTTGTGGCGCGCGGCGGCCAGGTCCAGCCACGCATCGGCAGCCACGTAGATCACCAATGGCAAGGCCAGCCACAGCACCAGCCGGGCACGCAGACTGCGGGCACGCTGCGCCGTCTGCGTGGTGGCCGGGCGCGGCGAGGCCGGGCTTGCGCCCGCGCTATCGGGATTGGGTCGAGGCATCGCGCAGCAGGTAACCGAGACCGCGCAGCGTGACGATGGTGGCGGCGGAATGCTCCAGCTTCTTGCGCAGGCGGTGAATGTAGATCTCGATGGCCTCGGGGCTGGCATCTTCGTCGAGGCCGAACACGCCGTTGACCAGCGCCGGCTTGGACACCGTGCGCCCGAGCTTGAGCATGAGGATTTCCAGCACGGTGTGCTCGCGGGCGGGCAGCACGAGCAGCTGGCCAGCCAGCACGAAGGTGCGGCTGCCGGTGTGGTAGGTCAGGTCGCCGCAGTGCAGCTCCACCGACTGATCGGGCGTACTGCGCCGCACCAGCACCTGGATGCGCGCGATCAGTTCGCGGATCTCGAACGGCTTGACGAGGTAGTCATCCGCACCGGCGCCCAGGCAGGCAACCTTGTCGTCAATGCCGCCGCTGGCGGTCAGGATCAGCACCGGCACGGCGTTGCGGCGCGCGCGCAACCGTTGCAGCACACCTTGCCCCGGCAGCGTGGGCAGTTGCAGATCGAGCAGCACCACGTCGTAGTGCTGCGTGAGCAACAGGCTGTCGGCGGACTCGCCATCGGTGGCGTGGTCCACGGTGAAGTGCGCGCGGCGCAGCGCTTCGGAGAGCCAGTGCGCCAGCGGGGCGTTGTCTTCGATCAGGAGCAGCTTCATGCGAAGACGATGCGTCGTCTGAAATGAAAGCGATTTGTGGGTTGCCGCTTCCTAGAATGGTGGCGGCTGCCTACGCGTGCGCCGGACCCATCAGTTGATGACCGCAGCGCTTGCGCGATACCGATATCTACAAAAGAGCCGGAGACAACTCAATGGGTGTTTTTACCTGCAAGGACGCGCACGCACGCCGCTTCCGGCGCTGGGTCACGCCGCTGCTCGCCGCCTGCCTGGCGGCTGCGCCGCTGATCCCCTCGCTCGCCTTGGCGCAAGACCCCACACGCCTGACCCTCATGGTCAGCGGCACCGCCAAGATGATCTACCTGCCCGCCACCCTGGCACAGCGCCTGGGCCTCTTCCGCGATGAAGGGCTCGAGGTGGAACTGCTCTCGCAGCCCGCCGGCGTGGATGCCGAGAGCGAGCTGCTGACGGGTTTCGCACAGGGCGTGGTCGGCTTCTATGACCACACGATCGACCTGCAGGCCAAGGGTAAGGAAGTGCGCGCCATTGTGGTGTTCAGCGAGGTGCCGGGAGAGGCGGAAGTGGTCTCCACGCGGCTGCCTGCCACGGTGCAGGCGATGCACGACCTGCGCGGCCATAAGCTGGGCGTGACGGGGCTGGGCGCATCCACCAGCTTTCTCACGCGCCACCTGATGGCGCAGCAGGGGCTGTCGGCCGGCGACTACACCATGCTGCCGGTCGGTGCCGAGCACAGCTTCGTCAGCGCGCTGCGAGGCGGCCGCATCGATGCCGGCATGACCACCGACCCGACCGTCTCGCGCCTGGTGCGCAACGGCGAGGCGCGCGTGCTGCTCGATCTGCGCACGCCCGAAGGGACGCGTGCGGCGCTGGGTGGCCCGTATCCGGCCGCCTGCCTGTACCTGCAGACCGAATGGCTTGAAGCCCATCCGGACCTCGCCGCCAAGCTGGCACGCGCCTTTGTACGGACCCTGCGCTACATGCACACGCATAGCGCAGAGGACGTCGCCGCACACATGCCGGCCGACTTCCGGCGCGAGCATCCCGAGCTTTACGTCAAAGCGCTTGCCGCCGCGTTGCCCACCTTCAGCACCGACGGACGCATGCCGGACGACGGCCCACCCACCGTCCTGCGCGTCCTCGCCGCCAGCAATGCCAACGCGCGCGACAAGCACATCGACCTCTCGCGCACCTATACCAACAGGTTTGTCGATCAGGTGCGCGAGCGCCGCTAGCGCAAACCAGGCACTGGCTTAGAAGCGGGTGCGCATACCGATGCCGAACTCGGTCTGGCTGTTGTGGCCGTTGGTCGAACCCACGATGTACTGATCCTTCAGCTTCATGTAGTCGGCTGCCACGTAGAACTCCGTGCGCTTGGACACGTGGTAGAACACCGAGCCGTACAGCGTGTTCTTGCGGCCGCTACCCGCTGCGGTGGCACCCACTACGCTGGCGTACGCGTTGAGCGTGTTGCCGTCGGCGCTGAAGGCCGCGTTGTCGGCCTTCATGATCTGGTAGCCGATCTCATAGTCGAACGCGCCTTGCGGAGCGATCTTCAGCGACAGCGTGTAGGCGTCGTCCTTGCGATTGCCCAGCGCGGCCGGTTGCTCGCCGGTGTAGTGGAAGTAGCCGGCGTTGACACGGAACATGCCCATGATCACGTTGCCGCCCACCGAGTACGAACGGTCCATGAAGCCGCCCACCTTGGCCTGTTGCGCGAAGCCCGCCAGATGGAAGTTGTCGCCGTTGTAGCCCAGTGCGAGCGATTCGGTGGTGCCCTGCGTGAACTGGCCCGGCACTTCGCCAAACTGATAGCCCAGGGCCGTCAGGAAGCGGCCGCCCCACATCTTTTTCCACACCACGCCGTTGTTCATGCGCGTGCCGGTGGCGCTGCCTGCGTAGAAGATCAGTTGCTTGAAGTTGTTGGTATTGGTGTAGCCGCCTTCGTCCAGACCGACTTTCGCACTGGTATATGGGTCGCCGTAGATACCCGACACGTCACGAGCAATCGCGTTCTGGCGGCCGAAGGTCAGCTTGCCCAGCGATTCGCTCGACAGGCCCACCCAGGCATCGCGGTTGAACAGCACGCCCGGGGTGTCCATGTTGCCCGTCGGCGTTTCATATTCCGATTCCAGCTTGAAGATGGCCGACGTGCCGCCGCCCAGGTCTTCCTTGCCGGTCAGGCCCCAGCGGCTGCCCGAGAACCAGGGGATCTGGAAGCCGGTGGTGCGCGCGCCAGCAGCGTTGGTGTTGTTGACGGTGCTGATGGTGGTGTCGATCAGGCCGTAGAGCGTCACGCTGGATGCTTGTGCGTGGGCGCCGGGAGCGGCCAGGGTGGCCACGGCTGCGGCAGTCGCCGCGAGGGCATGAGTACGAAAACGCGTGGTACGGGACATCGATGTCTCCTTCCTTTGTGGGTGATGGTGTCCGGTCGTGATGCCGGCTTCGGGTCACGCGCAAGGGCAGCCGGCCAGCCGCCCGATGCAATCGCTGGGCGAGGGTAGAAGGGGGCACCTTTCTGGAGCCTTTCGCGTCGGTGTGGATGCAACGCTAGGGTTCGCCCGCATTGGGGGCGTTGTTGCCCGGTTCGTTGCAACGCATTGCAGTCCCGGCAACCCGGCTCGGGGTAGAGTGTCGGGTCGCCCCAACCCAAAGCACCCGACCTTCCCATGCATCCGTCCCAAATGACCGGCCTGCAATTGCTGCAGGCCATGTCGCGCGGCGAGCTCCCGCGCGCGTCCATCAGCGAAACCATTCCGATGACGATGGAAGCCATCGACAGCGGCGCCGTGCGCTTCGGCGCGAAGGCCGACAAGCGACACCTGAATCCGCTCGGCGGCGTACATGGCGGCTTTGCCGCAACAGTGCTCGATTCAGTGACGGGCTGCGCGGTGCACACCATGCTCGAAGCCGGCGTGGGCTATGGCACGGTGGACCTGAACGTCAAGATGGTGAAGGCGGTGCCCGTGGACACGCCGCTGGTGGCCGAGGGCCGCGTATTGCATGTCTCACGGTCGATCGGCGTGTCGGAAGGCACGCTGAGAACGCAGGACGGCACCCTGCTTGCGCATGCCACGGCCACCTGCGTGATCCGTCGTCCGTAATCCAGTCTCCGGAGACTTCGATGTCTGAACCGCTGCAATCCCTGTCCGCCAAGACCACCGCACTGGTGCTGATCGATCTGCAACGCGGCATCCTGCCGTTTGCGCAAGGGCCGCATTCGGCCGAGCAGGTGCTGACCGCTTCTGCCAGGCTCGCCAAGCGCTTTCGCGAGCTGGGCGCGCCCGTGCTGCTGGTGCGCGTGGGCTGGGCGCCCGACTATGCCGATGCGCCGCGCCAGCCGGTCGATCGTCCCGCACCGACGCAGCCCGGCGGCCTGCCGGCGCAATGGTGGGAGCAGCCCGACGAACTCGACGTGGCGCCCACCGATATCCAGATCACCAAGCGTCAGTGGGGCGCGTTCTACGGGACCGAGCTGGACCTGCAGCTGCGCCGGCGCGGCGTCTCCACCATCGTGCTGGGCGGCATCTCCACGCATGTGGGGGTCGAATCGACCGCGCGCGCCGCGTGGGAACACGGCTACGCGCTGGTGCTGGCGGAAGACGCGATGAGTTCGAACGACCCCGCGATGCATCGCTCCTCGGTGGAAAACGTCTTTCCGCGCCTGGGCCGGGTGCGCAGCACCGACGTCATCCTGTCCGCCCTCACGGCCTGAGCCAGCGGCCGCCGTGTCAGGTACCGTCTGCCACGGGCACGTACAGCACCATGCGCAGGCGCGGGTCTTCCACGACCGGCAGGCCGATGTAGTCGTAGCGCACGATCCTGCCGCCGGACGTGCGGATCAGCTTGTGCTCCGCGCGCTGGGCGCGCACCTCGTGCTGGCGCCACCAGGTGTCGAACTCACGGCTGCTGGTGCGCAGGCGGTCGACCAACGCCACGAGCAGCGGATCGTCCGCATGCGGGTCGTAGACGGCGCGGAACTTCGCCAGCATGCGGCGCGCCTCGTTCTCCCACTCGACGAAGCGCTCGCGCGCGTTGGCGTAGAGAAACATGTAGACCAGCGCGTTGCGGTCTTCCGGCGGCATCGTGCCGAAATCCATGAACAGCTGCGAGGCCGCGTCGTTCCAGCACAGCAGGTCGGTGCGGTAGCTGCGTACGTGGGCGGGCAGATCCATGCACGCCACGGCACGGCGCAAGACGTCGGGCACCGCCTCGGCCGGTGAGCGCCCGGCCACCCCCGTAAACGCCGCCTCCGCCCGCGCCAGGCCCCGCATGTGCGCGCGCTCGTCCGACGACAGGCGCAGCGCGCGGCCGATCGCCTCGATCGTCGCCACCGAGGGCCGCACGTCGCGCCCCTGCTCGATGCGCACATACCAGTCGATGCTGATATTGGCCAGTTGCGCGACCTCCTCGCGGCGCAGCCCAGCAGTGCGACGGCGTCCTCCGCCCTCAGGCAGGCCCACGTCCTGCGGGCGCAACTGGCCACGGCGGCTGCGCAGGAACTCGCCCAGCTCGTTACGCGGCGCGGCGGCAATGTGGGAAAGCTCGGGAGTGAAATCGTCCATGGCGGCATTACACACGACTGCGTGTGCGGGTGGGAGGGACAGCTCAATCCTAGGTTAATCCTAGCTCTGAATCGAATCTGTCCGGGCATCTACGCTGGCTCCAGTCCTCTTCCAGGAGCCCATCGTGATCCACGCTTCCCCTGTTTCGCAACCATCAGACACGCGCCGCCGCTGGCTTGCCTTTGGCGTGATGGTGACGGCGCAATTCATGTTCATCGTCGATGCGTTCATCGCCAATGTGGCGATCCCGAGCATCCGGACCAGCCTGCACGCCACCCCGGCGCAACTGGAGGGCGTACTGGCCATCTACCAGCTCGGCTACGCGATCCTGCTCATCACGGGCGGGCGGCTGGGCGACCTGTTCGGGCGGCGGCGGGTGTTCCTGCTGGGCCTGATCGCCTTCACTGCCACATCGGCCGGATGCGGCCTGGCAGGCAGCGCCGCCGCGCTCATCGGCTGGCGCTTTGCGCAGGGACTCTCTGCCGCGATGCTGGTGCCGCAGGTGCTGGCCAGCATCCAGGCGCTGTTCACCGGAGCAGAACGTGACCGCGCGCTGTCGATCTTCGGGCTGGTGATGGGTACCGGCGGCGCGGCCGGGTTGCTGGTGGGCGGCGCACTCACCAGCGCCGACATCGCCGGGCTTGGCTGGCGCTCGGCTTTCCTGATCAATGTGCCGGTGGGCGTGGCGGCCGCGCTGCTGGGCTGGCGGTGGATTCCGCGCCCGACCGCAGCCGTCGCAGAGGTGCATCTCGACACCGCCGGCGTCGCGTGGATGGCGGTCAGCGTGGCCGCGGTTCTGGTGCCCCTGCTGTTCGGCCGCGAACTGCACTGGCCAGCGTGGATCCTGGCGTTGCTTGCCGTGGGCGTGGTGGGCATTGCGACCTTCCAGCGGCTCGAAGCACGCGTCGATCGCGCGGGTGGCGCGCCCTTGCTGCCGCCTTCGCTGCTGCAGCATCGCGCGTTCATGACAGGCCTGACAGCGTCCGGCCTCCACTACATCGGCATGATGGCGTTCTTTCTTGTGATGACGCTGTACCTGCAGAACGGGCGACAGCTCTCGGCCCTGCACGTCGGCGTTGCGATGCTGCCGCTGGCCCTTGCGTTTCTCATCACCTCTCGCCTGGCCAACACGCTGGTGCGTCGTCACGGTATGCGAGCCATGCTGGCAGGGTTGGGCATCATGGCGCTGGGGCTGCTGGTGCTGCTCGCAGGCTTCGGCACCGACTGGGCGCACCCCGCCGCCCCGGGCATGGCGCGCATCGGCCTCGCGCTGACGCTGTATGGCGCGGGGCAGGGGCTGGTGGTGGTTCCGCTGATCGGCCTGGTGCTGACCGGCGTGGCGCGCACCCAGGCCGGCGCAGCGGCGGGGCTGCTGATCACGGTGCAGCAACTGGCGGGCGCACTGGGCGTCGCCTGTATCGGCGCGTTGTATTTCACGTTCGCCGCCAACGGCAGCGCCGCCGGCATGACGCGCGGGGCCATGGCCGGATGCCTCGCCATGCTGGCGGCGCTGGGCGCGGCAGCGGTTGGCTTCGCCCGCCTGGGCGCAGAGCAACGACTGATGGCCGCCGCGAGCGCAGCGAGCCCAGCCTGAACGTCTGGCGCACCAGCGGTTGCACGCCAATCCGCCGATTCGATACCGCGGCGCGCGACACAAGCGCGCCGCGATGCATTGATCGGCCCGGGCGGGCGCGCCACACTCCCGCGCGATACGCTTTGCATCGCCCGCCTTCCCTCTCCACATGGCCACCGTGTCTTCGCTTCGCGCCGCTGCGTCGGCTGCATCGGCTGCTCCGCCCCGCATCGCTCTTGCTCGCCGCGTTGCCGCCGAAGGCATCGGCACGGCGATGCTGATCGCCGTCGTCATCGGCTCGGGCATTCACGCGCATCGCCTCTCAGGTGGTGACGCCACCTGGGCCCTGCTCGCGCAGTCACTGGCAGGCGGCGCCGGGCTATTTGCGTTGCTGACGATATTCGGGCCGGTGTCCGGAGCCCATCTGAATCCGGCGGTCACGCTATCGGCCGTGCTGAAGGGCCGCCTGCGAGGCGATGAGGCGCTGGCATATGTGGTCGGCCAATTGGCGGGGGCCGCACTCGGCGTAGCCGCCGCGCACGCCATGTATGGCATGCCGGCATGGGCGGTTGGCACGCATGCGCTGTCGGGCTCAGCGCTGTGGTGGAGCGAGGCGCTCGCAACATTCGGGCTGATCGGCGTGGGCATTGCCTGCGGGCGCCACGCGCCCGGACAATTGCCGCTCGCGGTGGCCGCCTACATCGCCGCGGGGTACTGGTTCACAGCGTCGTCGTCGCTCGCCAACCCGGCGCTGGCACTGGCTTGCGTGCTGACGGACGGCCCTTCCGGCATCCGTCCCGGCGACGCAGCAGGCTACATGCTGGCGCAACTTGCGGGCACGCTGTTGGCCACGCCGCTCTTCACCTGGCTGGTGGTCGGTGAGACCACGAACACCTCTGCCGCTGCGGGCGCGCCCGCTCCAACGCTGCCGATGCCAGCGCGCCGCCGGGCCGGGTAATGCGCGCGATCGCTGTCAGCGCGGGAAGGGCACGCCGCTGGCGCGGACGTACTGGAACAGTTCGGTCTCTCGGGCCAGCCCGAGCTTGCGCAGCGCTGCCGCCTTCTGCGTGCTGACAGTCTTGACGCTCGAGCCGAACCTGCGGGCGATTTCCGATACAGGCATGCCGCTGACATAGAGACGGACGACCTCGCGCTCGCGCGCGCTCAGCACCAGCGGGGCATCCCGCTCATTGATCGGGAATCCCGCGCCTTCGAGGATGCGCGGGCTGTAGTACGACGCGCCACGGGCAGCGGCATGGATGGCGTGGCCGACGTGCATCAGCTCGTCGCGCTTGCTCACGAAGCCTGCCACGCCGATCTGGCGCATGGTGCGCAGCAGCGCGGGATTGCTCACCATCGTGCAGGCCACGACCGCGGGCGCTGGGTGTTGCTTGCGCACCCGCGCGAGCAACTGCATGCCGTCGTAGGCAGGGTCGCCGTTCAGGTTGAAATCGGTGACGATCACATCGCAGCCGATATGGTCGAGCACGTGCACGAGCTCGCGGCCATCATGCGCCTGCGCAACGACGCGCAGTTGCGGAAACCGTGCAATGGCAGCCATCAGCCCGATCAGGATCACAGGATGATCATCCGCCACCACGACCGACAGAAAAGGGGGCATGTGGCGCGTCAGGGATGTGCACGTTGTCCGCTGCCTTCCGCCTGATGCCGCCAGGCATCGACCAGGGCGCGGCGCTGCGAGGGAGATGCAAACACGAAGCGATCGATCTGCGAGAGCACCGTCGCCCGGGACGCCGCATCCAGCTTGGCGAACATCAGCAGCATGGGATAGATCGGAGCCGTCATGGCGTGAGGAGGACAGATGAAAGAGTCGTCCATACCTTACGCACCCGGGCTTCCTGCGGGCATCAGCGATTTCTGACTTTCCGGGCCCTGTAACCTTTCGGGGCAGAAGCCGTTTCAGTCAGGGCTGCGAGAAACTGAATGCCGCTGCCGCATGGCGGGGCTAGCCGCCCGCTTGCACATGCGCCAGGAACGCCGTGGTCGACAGCGGCGCCGCCCACAGGTAGCCCTGGCCGGTTGCGCAACCGAGCGCGCGCAAGGTCTGGCGTTGCGCGTCGGTCTCCACCCCTTCCGCGATGCACTCGAGATGCAGCGTGCGGGCCAGTTCGATCATGGTCCGGCAGATGACGCCGCGCTGGCTGCTCAGGTCGACGGCAGCCGTGAACGACCGGTCGATCTTGAGAATCGTGAAGGGCAGGTCAGCCAGCAGCTTGAGCGTGGCGATGCCGACACCAAAATCGTCGATGGCCAGCGGATGACCCAGCAGGCGCAACCGGTTGAGCGCGATGGCGAGCTGCGTGGCGTCAGGCACCGGTGAGTCTTCGGTCAGCTCGATCGTGACGGCGCCTGGCGAGATGCGCGCCTCGCGCACGGTGGCATCGATGCGCTCGACGGTGCCGGGGCGGCTGAGCGTGGCTGCGGACGCGTTCACGCCAATCGACACCGGGTGCGCTTGCGCGGCCAGTGCGTGCTGTACGCGCACGCAATGGTCGAGCACATGGAAAAACAGGCCATCTGCCAGCCCCAGCGCCTCCAGGCGCGGCACGAAGGCCGCAGGAGACACTCGCCCATGCACCGGATGCAGCCAGCGGCACAGCGCCTCGGCACCGGCAATCTGGTTGCTGGCCAAGTCATGCTGTGGCTGCAACACCACCTCGATCTGCTCAGGCGTTTCGTGGATGAGCGCGGCGAGTTCGTCGTCGGAAAACTGCGGCGGGCTGTCTTGCACCGAGGAGACCGGTTCGCGCTCGCGGGCGGCGGCGGCCTCCAGCAAGGGCAGCACGTGCGCCGGTCGCAGTGGCTTGTGGATACCATGCGGACGCTTCAGACCGATCGCATCGGCCAGGCTCACATGCGACTCGACGATCGGCGCATCCATGGCGCTGACCCACGCCCACACGGGCGACTGCCTCGGAAACACCTGACCGTCGCGCAGCCGCAGTTGCGCCATCAGTTCGGGGCCGTTCATGCCGGGCATGTCGATGTCGCACAGCACGAGGTCGACATGGCAGAGCTGGAGCAGGTAGAGCGCCTCGCGGCCGTCGCAGGCTGTCAGTATCTGCTGCACGCCCAGCGTATGGAGCAGTTGCCGGGCGGCAGCCCGTTGCACCGGATGGTCGTCGACCACCAGCACGGCGAGTTGCGCGAAACCTTCCATCGGCCACTCCTTGTCGTCAGTATCGGGGGCGGATCACATCCCGCCCACGCCATGTCACGTCCGCCGCGAGCCGTCATTGAAGCACCGCGCGGTGCCGTTGTCAGGCACGGGCGCCAAAAAAACAAAGCCCGCGCAGCTTTTCAACTGCGCGGGCCTTGAGCGATTCCCCCAACCTTTTGAGCATCCGGAGCCGGTGTCGACGGCGCCGGGATGCAGGAAATCGTGCCCGAAAAAAATGAAGCCCGCAACAGGGGCGGGCTCAAAAGGGGGGGAGTGCTCTCTAAAGAGAGAGCACGGTGAAGTTTAGTGGAGGGGTGTTTGTCAGACTGTCCGGCCTTCGCCGAATCGCTTGTAGGACAAAAACTGACGCAGATCCGCGATGTTAGCCACATAAAGCGCGCGGTTACGCCCAGGTTCGGGACGGAAAGGTGATTCAAACGGCGCATTGAGCACCTGGAAGGCACGTGGGGAAAGGCGATGGAATCCCGCTTCGAATCGTGCGCTTGAAAAATAGGCTCGTTGCTGCCGGGCAACGCCACGGCGTTGCCCGCAACGGAAATCAGCGTAGCCGGGATCGGCTGGGAGGCAAGTCGGCGAATCCGCCGCGCCAAAGAAAAAAGCCCGAGCACCAGGTGCTCGGGCCACAATCCACCAAGGAGGGTGGAGGAGACAGTTCCTACTATAGCGAATGCTTTGCTGCGTTGCAATAACGTAGAACTACGTAACGCAGCAATGCGTTGTCAGGGCGCCACGGACGACGGAAACGATTGCAGTCGTCACATTATGACGCGACGCAGCAAACACCGCCGCCACCCCGAAAATCCGGCCTCCTGCGGCTATACGGCTTTCAAAGGCAAAGCACGCGGCGAAAGTATTCACTAACTCACGTTCACCAGCTTAAAACGCCGGCAAGATCGCGCCCTTGAACTGGGTGTCGATGAACTGGCGCACCGTCTCCGATTGGTACGCGTGCACGAGCGTCTTCACCCACGGCTGGTTCCGGTCCTTCTCGCGCACGGCGATCAGGTTGGCGTACGGCCCCTGGCGGTCTTCCAGTGCGATGGCATCCTTGGCCGGCGTCAGGCCGTTCTTGACCGCGTAGTCGGTGTTGATGGAAGCGGCGTCCAGGTCATCCAGCGAGCGCGGCAGCTGCGCCGAATCCAGCTCGATCAGCTTGATCTTCTTCGGGTTCTCGACCACGTCACGCGGTGTCGCATTGTTGCCGTTCGTGCCGGCGCCCGCCTTGAGCTTGATCACCCCCGCCTTCTGCAACAGAAGCAGCGCGCGGTTGCCGTTGGACGGATCGTTCTGGATGCCGACCTTGGCGCCTTCCTTGAGCTGCGCGAGCGACTTGACCTTCTTCGAGTAGAAGCCCATCGGCGCCACGTAGGTCAGGCCCACGTTGACGATCTTGTAGCCGCGCGCCTTGATCTGGCCATCGAGGAAGGGCTGGTGCTGGAAGCCGTTGGCATCCAGGTCGCCGGCGTCGAGCGCGGGGTTGGGCTGGGCGTAATCGTTGAACTCGATGATCTTGACGTCCAGGCCGTCCTTCCTGGCGACCTTCTGCACGACTTCCCAGATCTGCGCATCGGGGCCGCTCATGGTGCCGAGCTTGATCTGTCTGGTATCAGCGTTGGCGGCGGCGGCAACGGCAAGCGCAATGGCCGGTAGGGCCACGCGCGCAAGACGGGAAAAGAGAGACATGGAGAAACCTCGTGGATCGTGTCGTCAATGAAATCCGCCCGCGGGTAGCGGGCGGGTGACGCGATCCTGTCATAGGGTCGCGCGCGACAGAACGACAATTTCGGCATGTCCATATGCCCCGGAACAGGGCAAAGCTTGGGCAGGGGACGCCGGCCTCCAGCCAAGGCTCGGCTTTGCAAGGTCCGCTGCACGAACCGGTCTGCGGCACCATCATCCATGCCCCCGACGAGGGCTCATCGGCATTGCAGCAACGGCGATCGCTCCCTATGCTGCAGGCATGACCCCGCGCTGGACTGCGGCCTGCTGCTGGCCGACCGCCCGCACGCCGGGATGCAACGGTGCGCGATGGCGTCGAATGGCGCCAGGCCGGTTCCGGACTCGACCGCAATGTGGGCTCGCGCGCCTTGGTGCCACCGTTCACGTGCTCGACGAGGGTCGCGCCGCTGCGCCATACCGGAAACGCTGATTCACGCTGTGAGACACCACCTTGAGCGCACCCCAACCCACTGACGCCGCACCGCAGGCAGCGCTGCCGGTCTACACCCTCTGGCAACTGATTGCCTATTTCGCACGCCTGGGCGCCTTGGGCTTCGGCGGGCCGGTGGCGCTGGCCGGCTACATGCGCCGCGACCTCGTGGAAAGGCGCCACTGGATCACCGACGCCGACTACAAGGAAGGCCTGGCGCTCGCGCAACTGGCGCCCGGGCCGCTAGCCGCACAGTTGGCGATCTACCTCGGCTATGTGCATTACCGCATCCTGGGCGCGACCCTCGTCGGCATCGCGTTCGTGCTGCCGTCGTTTCTGATGGTCGTGGCGCTGGGCTGGGCATACGTGCATTTCGGTGGCCTGACGTGGATGCAGTCGGTCTTCTACGGCGTGGGGGCGGCCGTGGTCGGCATCATCGCCATCAGTGCGCACAAGCTCACCACCAAGAGCGTGGGGAAGGACAAGCTGCTGTGGGCCATCTATCTCGTGCTCGCGGCGGTCACCGTCATCACCGAATCGGAGGTGGCGTGGCTGTTCGTGGCGGCCGGCATTCTGGTGTGGTTCTGGCGTGCACCGCCCAGGTGGTTGCGGCAGGGCAAGCTCCATGCGGTCGCCGTCGCGCCGGTCAGCGCCGCGAGTGGCATCCTCAGCACGATCGACTGGCCGGTGCTGTCACAAATTGGCGTCTTCTTTGCCAAGGCCGGTGCCTTCGTCTTCGGCTCGGGTCTGGCCATCGTGCCGTTTCTGTACGGCGGCGTCGTGACCGAGCACCACTGGCTCAATGAAAAGCAATTCGTCGACGCGGTGGCGGTGGCCATGATCACCCCCGGCCCCGTGGTCATCACGGTCGGCTTTATCGGCTATCTCATTGCGGGCTTGCCCGGCGCATGCGTCGCGGCGGCCGCTACGTTCCTGCCGTGCTACCTGTTCACGATCCTGCCGGCGCCATACTTCAAGAAGTACGGCAGGCTGCCCGCCATCCTGGCCTTCGTGGATGGCGTGACGGCCGCCGCCGTGGGCGCCATCACCGGCGCGGTCATCGTGCTGGCCAAGCGCTCGATCGTCGATGTGCCGACGGCCATGCTCGCAGTGGCCACCGTTGCGCTGCTGCTCGGGTTCAAGAAGCTGTCAGAGCCCGTGGTCGTAGCCGGCGCCGCGCTCATCGGTCTGGCGCTGTATCCGTTGCTGCATCATTGAGATGGAAGCCGCTGTGCAAGGAAAGCACCAGCGGCGCATTCCCCACCCGAACTGCCACTATGTCGATCCGCTCTGCCGCGCCGGCCCTGGCTGCCGCACTTCTGTTTGGCGCCAGCACCCCGCTGGCCAAAACCCTGACCGGCGCCATCTCGCCCATCCTCCTGGCGGGCTTGCTTTACCTGGGCAGTGGGCTTGGCCTGACTGGCGTCCTGCTGGTCCGGCGGCTGGCCCGGACATCTGGCGAGGCGGCACAGCCCGAACCCGCCATGCCCCGGCGCGACATTCCCTGGTTGCTCGGCGCCATCCTGGCCGGCGGTGTCGCGGGGCCCGCCCTCCTCATGACGGGCTTGGCACAGACGGGGGCCGCGCCTGCGTCGCTGCTGCTCAACGTCGAAGGCGTGTTCACCGCGCTCATCGCGTGGATCGTCTTCAAGGAAAACGCCGACCGGCAGATCGTGCTCGGCATGGTCGCCATCGTGGCCGGTGGCGCGCTGCTGTCATGGCAACCGGAAGCCGCCAGCCTGTCGCCGGGCGCCCTGCTGATCGTGGCGGCATGTGCCTGCTGGGCGATCGACAACAACCTCACGCGCAACGTGTCGTCCAACGATGCCGTACTGATCGCCTGCCTCAAAGGGCTGGTGGCAGGCGTCTGCAACACAGCCTTCGCTCTGGCGGCGGGCAACGCGCTGCCGGCCATGCCTGCGCTGGCGGCGGCCATGCTCGTCGGCTTTGCCGGCTATGGTGTGAGCCTGGCGCTGTTCGTCGTGGCACTGCGGCACCTGGGGACCGCCCGCACGGGCGCGTATTTCTCGGTTGCGCCGCTGTTTGGTGTGGTGATCGCCTTCCTGATCTGGCCGGAGGTGCCCGGTGTGGCGTTCTGGGTTGCAGCCGCGCTGATGGCCCTCGGGGTCTGGCTGCACCTGCGCGAGCGGCATGAACACGAACACGTACACGAGCCGATGGTTCACACGCATGCGCATCGGCACGACGAGCACCACCAGCACGTGCACGACTTCCCATGGGACGGCAAGGAGCCGCACGTGCATGCCCACCGGCACGACGCACTCGTCCACAAGCACCCGCATTACCCGGATATCCACCACCGCCACACGCACTGAACAGCGCAGCCGGGCAGTGATGGCGCACGCGAACGCGAATGGGCTTGCAGCAACCGATTCGAGAGCATATAGTTAGCCAAATGGATAACAATAGAATTGCGCTAGACGCGATCTTCCATGCGCTTGCAGACCCCACGCGCAGGGCCGTCGTTCAACGGCTGGGCAGCGGGCCTGCAACGGTGAGTGAGCTGGCGGAGCCATTCGACATGGCACTGCCGTCTTTCATGAAACACGTGCGGGTCCTGGAAGAAACCGGGCTGGTTCATTCCAGGAAGAGCGGCCGCATCCGGACATGCGAGCTGGATCGCGAAAACCTGGCGGCCGCCGAGCGCTGGTTTGCCGAGCAGCGCGAAATCTGGGCAAGCAGGTACCGCAATCTGGACCACCTCTTAGAAGAATTGAAAGGAAAGAACCATGAAGGCTGATCTCCGATTCGAATTCCTCGCCGACAAGGCTGCGAGCCGCATCACCGTCAAGCGCGAGTTCGCGGCAAGGCGCCAGCTCGTGTGGGATTGCCATACCCAGCGCGAATTGCTTGACCGCTGGTTTGCGCCCAAGCCGCTGACCACCAAGACCCAGCACATGGCGTTCAAGGAAGGGGGCTATTGGCACTACGCCATGATCACGCCCGAGGGCGAAGCATTCTGGAGCCGCCTCGACTATCTGGCCATCCACCCGATCGACAGCTATGCCGCGCTGGACGGCTTCTGCGACGAGGCAGGCAACGTGAATCCGGACATGCCCAGGTCGCGCTTGGACGTGACCTTTACCGATGCGAACGAGCGCACGCTCGTGACAACCGTGGTTCAGTACAAGTCGGCAGAAGATGTGCAGAAGGTCATCGACATGGGGTTGAGGGAAGGGCTCGCCTCCACCCTCGAACGGCTCGACGAACTGCTGCTCGACCTGGCTGCGCCGGCGCAGCGGGCATAACAGCGCCGTCGCTGGCGGGGCAACGCCGGCCGCTGGTCAGAAGAAAGGCCGCCCCTGGGCGGCTTTTTCTACGTACCGCGCTGGCAGCTCGGCTCACGCTGCCGGCGGGTCCTCCGCGCGCTTTGGAGCGCTCCGGCTGAACCGCGCCGCCAGCACCTTGCGCGCCCCGTCCAACCCTTCCCCCTGACCGGCCAGCTTGAGCAGCGCATACCCCTCCATCGCGCCGCTCATCACGTCGCTGCCCAGTGCCAGTTGCGAGTCGGACATGCGCTGGTAGAGGCTCGCCACGCGCACGAGGCGGCTGCGGAGCTGGTCGAAACCGGCCAGATCGCGGCGCAATTCCGCCAGGTCGAAGTTGCCGGGCAGCAGGTAGGGGTTGTTGTTCAGCACCTCCACGGCCTGGCGCGCAAACGCCTCGGACTTGTTGCCCATCTTCACCAGCGTTCGACGCTGGGCCGGGGTGAGGTCGATCAGGCTGGCGAGCCGGTCTTCGAGCGTCTTCAGCGCGCCGTCCACGGCGGCCAGGTCAGCCGGGGTGAGTTGATACGAAATCAGGTTCTGCGGCATGTCACTCCTCGTCAATCCATTGGCAGGGTCGCGCCATCCAGGGCACGAGGGCGGGAGATTGGCCGCTGCGGCGCCGGTTCGCAATGCTCGATGGCAGCTTTGGTTGAAGAATCAGACTGTTCCGATGCGGCGTTCACAACTCGACACATCGAGATGTGCTCTCGGCGGTCCGAGCTCGGAGCTCGACATGTGAGGCTTTTTGCTCGATGGTTCGAGCTCGGAGCTCGGCGTGTGAGGCTTTTTGCTCGACAGGTCGAGCTCGGAGCTCGGCGTGCTGGGCTTTTTGCTCGGTGGACCGAGCGCTGAGCTCGGCGCGTGAGGCTCTTTGCTCGGCAGTTCGAGTTTGAAGCTCGACGTGTCGGGCTTTTTACTCGGCGGTTCAAGCTCGAAACTCGACGCGCGGGGCCTTTTGCTCGGCGAGCAAAGCCTGGAAGGCGACGTGCGAAAAATCAGAATCTGGCGCTTACCCCCATCGCTATAATTCCTCCCGCTGCCGCACCAACGGCAGCCGGGTCTGGCGATCCGTCTGAGGTATTTCCTGTGAATGCATGTCGCCTCGCGCGACGTGCTGCGTTCGCTCGCGCAAGCCAGTTCATGGCGGGCCGGGTGGGGAGACCTTCGGGTCTGCCGGCGCCACAGGGGCCGGTTCGCCAGCCCCGCCGTCAGGCCCGCCACCCCTCATCTGGCGATGAGCGGCAGGCCTCTTCAATCCCTGTGGAGGCTTCATGCCAAATTCTCAAAGCGTGCACCGCCCCGCGTCTTACCCATCTCCACCCGCACCACTCAGTCCAGCGCCCACGTCATCCGACACCGGCAGACTCACCAAGAACCGCGTCTACCTGAACGGCGCACTCGCCGCGCAGGCGTACCTCAAGCGCACGCGCACCGCCATGTGCATGCACGGCCAATGCCGGCCGGGCATGCTGCGCGAGCAGCTTCAGGTCTTCTCCGCACAGGCGTTTCCGCCGGTCTTCGTCAAAGGCTTTGTGGATGCGATTGATGCCTACGTATCGATGTCGCTCGGGGGCCGCGATGTCGATCCGCAAGCGTGGGACGTGCTAGCCGCCATCGAGCGGCGGGGCTATCGCGAATAACAATGGTTTGGCGCATTCCCGTGACGGGCGGGAATGTCCTCCTGGAGTGGGCCACCCAACCTGCGCCGTCTGCCGCACCACCTCACGATCCATCCGCAAGGGCCGCCCGGGCGTCGACTCTGGCGTTGACACGGTGGCATGTGCCGGACGCATGCCGTGGCACTGGATGCCCGCCATCAGCGGGCGCAGGTCGCAGGTCATCACGTCAGGCGCCGGTTGCACGCGCTGCGGCCCGAAGCCGCGAAAGCGATCACCACCGATGCTCACCTTGCGCCGCGGCGCGCGTCGGTGGGCTTCATGTGTGAGCAGGATGCGGGTGGGGCGTGTGTGATGCCGGGGTGACCTTCCGGTGAGGCCGACAAGCACCATCAGGCAGCGCCCGCCTAGCCTAACCGTCTCCATGGCCTGCAGTCATTCGACTGCGGAAGCCACGCGCCACCCCCGTGCCGTCGGCGGCAGCTCATACCAGCCGCACGACGGTGTCCTGCATGGAGCCTTCTGCCCACACGTCTTTGTACTTTTCGAGCAGGGCTGCGTAGTCCCGATCGCCCAGCAATTTCTCGTTGACCTGCTGCATCTTGTCGAGGCTGTCCGAATCGAAGTGCCAGTGAATATTGCCGCCGCCGAATTGTTCGGCGCCGAAACGCATGTCGAGCGCATAGCGCTTGTTGAGGTGGGCCGTGACTTCTGCGGCAAAGGCCAATGCCGACGGCAGCACCGATGCATTCTTGACGGTCGCCGTGCGGATGAATCTGTACATGGTTGCTCTCCTGTCAACGTGACTTGAACCATTGCGGCACGCCCATGGCAGGAGTTGCTTCGCCTGGGCGGCTTCCGCCGAAGTCATGTTAGGAGGCCGACCGCCGCGCGCGTTGCGATGGCTCAAGGATGGTCGCCAAGTTGATCGGCCGTCACGCTGTGTACCCGATGGGGTTGCGCCGCGTGACAGCGCGCGTGCCGGCTTTACGCCTGCATCACGCGATTGCGGCCGCCTCGCTTGGCCTGGTACAGGGCCTGGTCCGCCAGGTGCAATACAGCAGCCGCAGTGGCGTGCAGGAACTTGCGGCTCCAGCGTTCGGGCGGCGTCGCGCTGCCGTCGTAGGTGGCGCATCCGATGCTGACGGTGACAAACCCGCCGACGGCTGGCGCGGCCGCAATGCATCGTGCTTCCACGGCCTCGCGCACACGCTCTGCGATGTGCTGGGCTTCCGCTGACGGCGTGTAGGGCAGGAGCGCGACGAACTCTTCGCCGCCGTAGCGCGCGACGAGATCCGCAGGGCGCTTGCCGAGCAGTCGCGCCAGCACTTCGGCAACCTCGACCAGGCAAGCATCGCCGCGCGCGTGGCCGTAGCTGTCGTTGATCTGCTTGAAACGGTCGATGTCGATCATGAGCACCGAGAGCGGGGTGCGATCGCGCGTGGCCCGCCGAAGCTCCGCCTCCCAGCGTTGCTCGAAGGCGCGGCGATTGGGCAACCGGGTGAGGCTGTCGACCAGTGCCTGCTGTTCGAGCTTGGCGTTGTCGCGGACGACGAGCTCGTACAGGCGCGCGATGTCACGAATCAGCTTCGACAGCACGATGGCGGAAGATACGACGCTGAGCAGACGCGCCATGTACCACCCCAGGGCATAGCGCGCACCGCCATGAAGCGTGAGCACGGCGTCGGCAAGGGCGGCCGTCAAGGCGACGGCAACCCACAGGTCGATCCGCCGACGGATGCGCGTGATGGCCACATAGGCTGTCAGGCCGATGATGTTGGCCCCGATGACCGGCACACCCAGTTTCTGCACCAAGCCACTGTATGCGCCGTCCTGGATCAACTGCGGCAGGTGGCTCACCTCGCGAAGGCTCACGAAGGCGACGGCGGCCGCCAGCAGGGGGCCCACCAGAATCATGCACGCGGCGCTGCGGTTGTGGCGCAAGGATTCCGCCGCAGAGGGCCCGGCACTCCGCCGTGCCGCAAGAAGGGCTAGCAGGACGAGCAGGGGATAGCCGGCATGCCAGAAGGTCCAGAGCCAGACCGCCGTCTGCGGTCCGGCGCCCAATAGCCCGGTTGCGGAAAACACGCCTGGAAAGGTCGGCAACTGCACTGCAGCCAGGACGGCCGAGTAGAGGTAGGCACTCGCCAGGATGCCGGAGAACGCGTCTGCTCCGATGCGCGCGCGCTGCCAGAGCAGGTAGGCCGTCAGGCTGTCCGACAGCATGATCGTTGTCAGGAACATCGGCAGGAACGGCTTGACCTCGGCCAGCGGCGTTTCGGCATGCAGAAACGCCAGGCCCATCACCGCCACGATCGAGACGACAACGGTTGCGGCCGTGATGAACTCACGCCGGGTGATCACGTCATCGTTGAGCCTGGCTGTCAGCGGCATGTGTCTTTGATTCGGGCACTGCCCTGTTCATCGTCTTGAAACCCCTCGACTTTAGACTGATTCGTCGATGCGCTCCTCGTCACTGACGACAGACAGTGTCTGTCGCGCGCTTGACGAGCATGCCGGCTCCCGGGCGCCGGGCGCCGGGCAATAGAGATAAATACCCACACGTCGTTTTTTCAAACGCGCCGATGACACACGTGACGCGACGGTATAAAGCCTGACCAGGCAAACGACCCGATTGGCCCGCCCAGGGTTCAGGCAACGCATCGGATGCGACCTGCCGCTGTCAAGTTTCCGTCCTGACCACCGAAATCAAGATTTGCCGTGCCCCGATTGATCCAACGCGCCCAATGGCCAAGATGAACCTCACGTCCTTCAAGTTTTCCGCGCTTGCCGCCGGCGCGCTTCTGCCGATATTTTCCGCACAGGCGGCGGACAAATCCCAAACGCCGGCGCAGCCGCTGCAATGGGTCTCGCAACTCATCGTCAAGGAACGCGGGGCCAGCACGGCAGGCACGCTCGACGTGGCCAGCGCGACGCAGCGCTGGGCAGCCGCAGCCCAGCTTCCGCTCGGTTACAAGCGACCGATGTCGACGGGCGGGCATGTCGTCATGTTGCCCAAGGCGATGTCGCTGGACGATGCGGCCACCGTCGCCAGGCGCATGGAAGCGAGCGGCCAGTTCGAATACGTCTCGCCCGACCGCAAGATGAGCCCCGCGTCCACGGTCACGGACCCGCTCTTCAGCCAGCAGTGGAACCTCATGCCGACGAGCACGGCGGCCGGCGGCGCCAACATCACCAATGCCTGGAGCACCACCAAGGGCTCGTCCCTGGTCACGGTGGGCGTGGTCGATACGGGCCTGATTGCAACCCACGCAGACCTGTCGGGCGCCAACATCCGCACCGGTTATGACTTTGTCAGCAGCACGGCGATGACCGGTACGCCGGACCCGAAGACCAACCTGTCCATTCCGCTTTATTTCGTCGAGAACGACGGCAGCACCGAGCAGGGCCGCGATTCGGACCCGTCCGACCCCGGCAACTGGGTCAGCAGCAACGACGCGGCAAACTACCCGACGTTCTGCGGCGGGGCGGCCAACAGTGACTGGCATGGGACGTTCGTCACCGGGCTGATCGCGGCGCAGCAGAACACCATCGGCATTGCCGGCATCGCGCCCACCACCGGTGTGCTGATGGCGCGCGCGCTGGGCAAATGCGGCGGCGTCAGCTCCGACATCATCGATGCCATGACCTGGGCCGCTGGTGGCGCCGTGCGGGCCCCCCCCCACAACGCCAATCCGGCCAAGGTGATCAACATGAGCCTGGGCGGCGTCGGAAGCTGCTCATCCGCGGAGCAGGCCGCCGTGGACAACGTGCGCGCCCTGGGCGCGAGCGTCATTGTGGCGACCGGCAACGAAGCCGGACCGGTGGATTCCCCCGCCAACTGCTCGGGCGTGATCGCGGTGACTGCGCACACCATCGATGGCGACAATGCGAGCTACGCCAACATCGGCCCGCAGACCACACTGAGCGCGCCAGGCGGCGGGCAGGGGACGGTGCTGACGGGCACCGGCAGCCTGATCCCGTCGTTGTTCAACAATGGCCTGCAAGGGCCCACCACCGATGCGTACGCGCAGGGTGCGGGCACCTCGTTCGCGACGCCTCACGTTGCCGGTGTGGCCGCGCTGATGCTGTCGCTGGTGCCGACCCTCACGCCGGATCAAGTGGCGACCCTGCTCAAGCAATCGTCGCGGCCGTTCCCGGCGGGTACCTACTGCGCAACGCATGCGGGCGTGTGCGGCAGCGGCATGCTCGATGGCACTGCCGCGCTGTTGCAGACGCAGGGCAAGCCGACGCTCCATGCCGCCACGCCGGCTGCCGGGGCGACGGCAAACGCCACGGTGACGCTCTCCGCGGTTGGCGGCCCCGGCTTTGGAAACAGCGTCGCCAGCGTGGTGTGGAACCAGACCGCAGGCACGGCTGTCACGGTGGCGTCCAGCGGCCCCGATGCCAATGGCGCGATCAGCGGCACGTTCACCCCGCCGAGCCAGGGCACGTACAGCTTCAATGTCACGCTCACCAACAGTGCCGGCGCCACGGCCACGGACAGCGTGACGTTGAACGTGGCGGCAGCCACCACGACCGGGACGCCGTCGACCGGCACCTCGGGCGGCACCACAACGAGCACCTCTTCCGGCGGTGGTGGCGGGGGCGGTGCGGTTGACCCGCGGTTCTCGGCATTGCTCCTTGCAGCTGGCGCGGCTGCGTGGTTGCAGCGCCGACGTGGCGCCGGTCAGGCACGATGAGTTGGCCGCCGCCCGGGTGACCTCCAATCAACCCGGGCGGCGTGGGCGGCACGTCGCATGGACGGCAGTTACGATTGGTTGCACAAAGCCGCACATGCGCCTCTGCGCCTCCCTACAATCGGCGGAACCATCAACAGACGGAGGAAGGCAATGAAGACAACACGATGGATGGCGGCGGGTGCAATCGGTGTGCTGCTGGCGGTGTCGGTTCCGGCACTGGCCAAGGGTGGCGCCGGGGGCGGTTCTGCGGCGCACATGAGCGGCGCCGGCATGACCAACACCAACGGCCCCGAGAGCGCCGATCGCGACAAGGGCCGCGCCCGCGCAGCGGACCGCGCGCACGAGCACGGCAAATCCACGCAGCACGAGCACGCGGGCAAGCGCAAATAAGCCACGCAATCGCTCAAAAAAAAGCCGGTCACGCAGACCGGCTTTTTACTGGGCGCTGAATTGAACCGCTCAGCAATTGCCCTTCTTGGCCTGCCCGGGCGGGCAGAAACCATTACCCCGGCCGCCCTGGGGTACGGCAACCACCCCCGAGTCAGGCACATAGACTGCGCACCCACCCAGCAGCGAAGCGCCAAGCGACAGGATCAGGACCATTTTCTTCATGATGTTGTAGGGGGCGGTGTGGTTGCCGCCCCGTGCTCTCTGGTTAGAAGGTGAAATTCACGTTGCTCTGGCTGCCGGCCGCGACGTTCACGTTGGTGCTTTGCGTGGCGCCTGTTGCGCTGGTGGCCTGCACCGAGTACTGACCTGCCACCGACGACACGGGCGTCAGCGCGATCGGCAGCGTGGCACTGTAGGCACCAACCAACGGTGCGGCTGCCGGCAACGACAGCGAGTATGCCCCGGTATCGAGGTTGGCATTGGCAGACGTGATCTCATACGACACCGAGTTGATGGTCTGCAGCGCACGCAGCGTGGCCTGGGCCGAAGCCGTGACCGTGCCGCCCGCCGTGTTGGTGGTGGAAGACGGCAGCAAAATCGGCGCGGTCGAGGTCGACACCGTGGTCGTGGCGCTGGCCGTCACCGGGACGGCGGTGATGATGCCCGTGGCATGGCCAGTCGGGGACGCGTTGTCGACGACCACGACGTCATACGTGCCGTTGCTGCTGCTCTGGACCAGCGGCGACAGGACGAACTTGCCGGTGGAGTCGGCAACCGTGCCGCGGATGACCTGGCCGTTCTGTTCGGCATACACCGTGGCGCCCGCTTGGGCAGTCGGCACGTAACCGGTGATCGAACCGCTGACGACCGTGGGCGTGGCCGTCACGACGGGCTTCAGGCTGTAGCCACCGTTGCCTTGCTGCACGATCGACTTGCAGGCGTTGAAGTCCAGCACCAGATCGACCAGCGTGTTGGGTTGCACCGTAAAGGGCTGGATGATCTTGTAGCCGCTCTGCGTACCGCTGGGGGTGGCCAGGGGCTGCTCGGTCGAGGAGCTGGACGGCACCACGGAGTTGGCGAGCGTGCCGCCCTGGTTGGGCGACAGCACCAGGCGCAATTGCTGGTATTGGCCCGCCGGCAGCGGTGCGCTGCCCAGATCGGTCAACACACCATTGGTGAGCGACAGCAGATCGATCTTCTGCGGGGTGGCCAGGGCAATGTCCGTCCAGCCGGCGTCGGTATCGGCGGCCGAAGCGCTGGCGTTGACGCGCACCTTGTTGACCGTGACGTAGACATGATCGAAGCCGCAGGCGGGCGCATCGGTCATGGCGACGCTGAGCGTGCCCGTGCTGGCGGTTCCGCTATCACCCCCACCACCACCGCACGCGGCGATGAGGAACGGCAGCGGCAGGGCCATCAGGGCGTTACGGTAACTGGCTTTCATGTTGTCTCCTCGGCTGTGGGGGGTGCCGCAAGCATAGCCCCAGCCATGGCACGCATTTTGGGCGAATTGAAACCATTCGTAACCGAAATGGGCCGACTGCAACAAGTGAAGGTTTGCGAATAACCAGCGGCCAGTCCGCACCTTCAAACGGCCGGCGGGCGCGGGTTGCGGGCACCCGGCGGCGCGTCAAACCCGCAGCGGATCAGCCGCGCATGCGGAGCAGCTCCGCGTAGGAGACGAGCTTGCGCTTACCGGGGCCCAGCGTTTTCCGTTTTGGCGTGGAACGGCCGGATTGATTGCGCTCGAACTTGGCGGCGGCGCGCGCATCTTCTTTTGCGTGGAGGCTCATGGCCCGGGCCTCTGCCTTCAGGCGCTCCGCTTCCAGCCGAGCGGCCACCCGCTCCTCGCGGGCAACATCGTGCGCAGCCGACAGGATTTCGGCACGCAGCAGGTCGCGCCGCTGCTTGGCAGCCGCGCGGGCCTCCTGCAATTGCGCTTTTCTCTGCCGCAGCCAGTCCTTTCTGCTGACCGGGGCGGGCCGGGCCTCTGCCGGCACGCTCTGGCGCAATGCCTGGCTGATGGCCAGTTTCTCAGCCAGGTGTGTGCTTCGAGCGCCATGTTTTGCATCAGTCACAGTGCGTCGCCCTCCGCAACGGCGCATGGGTGCCGCCCATGCACCACCGTCGATGGATGTCATCAAAGCTCATGCCGCGAACCTACCATAGGGCTCGCGATCGCGCCGAGGCTGGCACGGGCGGACAAGCGCGTTCGGCACATCGGGGCGTGCCGTGCCGGATACGGAAATGCGCGATCATGCCGGCTCTGTGGCCAACATCGATCCACCCCGATCCGATGACTCCTGACGACAGCGCAAAGGGAACCCGCAACGCCAACGCAAACGCAAACGATGTCACCCCGCAGATCGCGTCGATTGTTCCCGCACAGACCGCCGTGGTGGTCATGCATTACCAGACCGACATCCTCGCGCTGTTTCCGTCGGTTGCGCCCACGCTGCTCTCGAACACCCGCGAGCTGTGCGACGCAGCGCGGGCCAAGGGCGTCAGCGTCTACTTCGCCAAGATCCACTTCAGCCCCGGCTACCCCGAGGTCAGTCCGTTGAACCGGAACGGGCAGGGCATCAAGCGCCTGGGGCTGTTTGTCGACGACCAGGTCTCGCCCGAACTGGGCCGGCAAGCCACGGAACCGCTGATCATCGCGCACCGTGCCAGCGTGTTCTTCGGTACCGACCTGCAGGTGCGGCTCTCCGCGCAGGGAATCGACACGCTGATCCTGGTGGGCATTGCATCGACCGGCGTGGTGCTGTCCTCGGTGGCGCACGCCAGCGATGCGGACTTCCGCCTGTTCACCGTCAAAGACTGCTGCTACGACCCCGATCCGATCGTGCACGATCACCTGTTCTCGACGGCATTCGCATCGCGCACGACGGTGCTCTCGCTGGCAGACGCGCTGTCGCTGCTGGCCTAGGCGCTCGCCCGTTGGATGCCTCGTCTCGCACGCGTTGATGTGAGTCAATGACCGGTCTCACAGCCTGCATAGAGTCACTTCATGGACCTGCGGCAACCCCATGCCGCCAGGGCGCGCGGGAAGCTTCCATGGAGACGACAATGAAGACGATTTGCACGATCGCATCGGCACTGATCCTGGCCGGGCTTCCACTCGTACCGACGGGTGTCCACGCGCAAACGCTGGAAAAGGTTGCGGCGGCGGACAAGATCACGGTGGGGTATCGCGAGGCGGCGGTTCCGTTCAGCTACCTGCTCGGCCCGCACAAGGCAGTGGGCTTCTCCGTCGACCTGACGCAGGCCATCGTTGACGATGTGCGACACCAGCTGAAGAAGCCGTCTCTCAAGGTTGATGCCATTCCCGTGACGGGACAGAACCGCATCCCGCTGCTGGTGGACGGCACCTACGACCTGGAATGCGGATCGACCACCAACACCAGCGCGCGCGGCAAGGAAGTGGCGTTTTCCATCAATGTCTTCTACGCGGGAACACGCCTGCTGACCAGGCGGGATTCCGGCATCCAGGGCTATGCCGACCTGTCGGGGAAGACCGTGGCCAGCACGGCCGGCAGTACGAACGAGAAGGTGCTGCGAAAGTACGCTGCCGACCACCACATCGATGTCCGGTTTGTCTTCGGCAAAGACTATGCGGATGCGCTGCAGCTCGTCGAGAACGGGCAGGCCGCTGCATTGGCGCTGGACGACGTGCTGCTGTTCGGCATGCGCGCCAATTCGGCCCATCCCGCATCGCTGGAAATCGTGGGCGACACCTTGCAGGTGGAACCCTACGCCTGCATGGTGCGCAAAGGCGACGCGGCGTTCAAGAAGCTGGTGGATGGCACCATCACACGGCTCATGCAGTCGGGAGAATTCACGGCGCTCTACAAGAAGTGGTTTGAATCGCCGATTCCTCCCGCCGGTGCGAACCTGCGCATGCCCATGAGCGAGCCCCTGCGAGCCAATCTGAAGGCCCGTAGCGACAAGCCGGCGCAATAGCGCACCGCGTGTGCCTGGCGCAGAGGCGGCGCGCGCTCACACCGCGTCGGACGGTGCTGCCGATGCGCCCGTCGGCACCTTGTAGCGGTTGTAGCCCCACAGATACTGCTGCGGAAAACGGTGGATCATCTCTTCCATTTCCGCATTGATCCAGGCCGCCTGGGCTTCCGCGGTGTCGGGAAGCGGCCCGGTCAGGCGCTTGACGTGCATGCGCCAGCCGCGGCCGCCGGGCAGTCGCTCGCCAGCGGCGATGATCAGCGCGGCATTCGTCTGCGAGGCCAGCTTGCCCGGCAGGGTCATGGTGTATGCGGCGCGGCCAAAGAAGGGCACCCATACGCCGTCACCCTTCGGCGCCTGGTCGGGCAGCAGGCCGATCGCCTCGCCGCGTCGCAGCGCGCGCACGAACGCGCGCACGCCCTGGGATGTTGCCGGCACGGTCGTCAGGTTCGATGTGGCGCGCACGGTATCGAGCACGCTGCGCAGCATCGCCTTGCGGTGCGGGCGGAACATCACCGTCAAGGGAATGCGTTGTGCCGCATAGCGCGCGGCCAGCTCGAAGCAGCCCAGGTGCGGGGTGAGCATGATGAGGCCCTTGCGCTCGGCCAGGGCTTGCTCGATCACGGCCCAATCCTCGCAGATCACCTGGTCCATGCAGGCCGCGCTCTGAAACCAGACGCGCGCCAGTTCGCTCATCATCGCGCCGGTTTCTGCGGCTGCCTGTCGCGCAAAGCGCGGCTCGTGGAAGCCGGCCTGCGCGGCGTTGCGCTGGAGGTGTCGGCGATATCCGCCCGGGACCGCATAGATCAGCAGACCGAGCACACGGCCGAACCCATGAACCACCGGCAGGGGCAACGCAGAAAACAGCCGCAAGAAGGTAGTCAGGGCGCCCGAGGGGCGCTGGGATTGGCTATGCATGGTGTTGCCATCCTGGAAAATGTTGCTTTGCACGCCCCCGACGCCTTGTCAAAGCGCTACTCAAGGCCCCGATTGAAGCGCAGAAGACTAGCGAACCAGCAAGGCGTTGTCCATCCCGGGAACCGGCAGTGGCGGCGTGCCTTTCGGGGTGTGTCGAAGATGCGGCGGATCGGTCGTGCCTACTGCTCAAGCGACCAGCCCTGGTTATCCACATTCTTCTCGTCGCGGTAGATCCAGCGTGCGCCGCAGGTGGGGCAGGTGAACGTGCTGACCGTGACAGCAAGCCCGGTGGATGACTTGATGCGTTGCGTGTCGGTGATTCTCAGCAACGCGTGGCCGGGCGCGCCGCGCTGCTGGACTTCGATGGCAAGGCAGGGCGGACAGAGTGTCATGCCGCGGTTTCTCTCAAAGGATGCAGACCCGCTGCGCAGCGCTAGGGCCACGAAGGCCGGCGCGCGTGGGTCGGGGTGGAGGTTCGATCCGTTGTACTGCCTGCAGGCTACACGCCGAAGACAGGGGCACCGAACTTGAGCAGCAACTGCTCGATCTGGCCCATGTCGTCCGTGCGCGGCGTGCGGTCTTCCGTGACGCGAGACGGCCCGCCATAGACCGCAGCCACGTGCCGACGCACCGTCAGCACTTCATCGGCCGGGGCAGAGACGATGACAGGGGCGCCAGGCTCGTGCCGGTAGCTTCCGTCCTTCCACCCTTCGGGGGTCAGGTGCAATTCTTCCCATTCGTCGCAAACAGACATGGTGGACTCCTCTTCGTTGAATCGCGGTTGTGCCGCGCCAGACAGGTTGCAGGTTCAGTTCTTGTGGCGATAGTTGATCCGGCCCTTCGTCAGGTCATAGGGCGACATCTCCAGCGTGACCCGATCGCCCGCGAGGATGCGGATACGGTGTTTCTTCATGCGGCCCGATGAATAGGCCCAGATCTGGGCGCCATTCTCCAGGACCACGCGAAAGCGGTTGTCCGGCAGTACTTCTGCGACCTGGCCGCCAAATTCCACGAGTTCTTCTTTAGCCACGTTGGACTCCTTTCGCGGCACTGTGGGCCGCATGATGTGATGGGGTGCGGGCGCCAGGATGGCGGCGGCGCAGGCGCGCGATGGCCATGCTTCCGGCGTGCCGGCCGGCATGCCTTGCGAGCGCTTCGGTGCGATGTACGTCGGTGCGCATCGAGACGTTGGCAAGGATGTGCTCCATGCCGTCGCGGTACTCACTGATGAGGTAGGTGGGAAACCAGACGCCTGGTTCTTGTTCAATCGGGTACACGGAGACCGTGTACGGGGAGTTGGCTTGATTCAATACGCTGCAATGTTTCGGGCGATCGCTCAACGCAGGTCTGGCGCGGGTATGCATGCCGCTTCCTGCCAATGAGGTACGTCACGATGGATGAGGCCAATGTCTGCGCGTCATGCAACCAGGCAGGGCGCGAGTGATTGGCGGCGAGGTGACCGGACTTGCGTAGGCTGGCATGCCGAGTACATGCATGCCGGGTACGGAGCGGACAGGCCGCCGGTCTGGATGGTCATGGGCTGCGTGGCCCAGGCAGATTCGGGTGTACGCCCGACGGGTAGCCGATGGAATGTAGCGATTGCGTGTTCGGCACCCGACCCGATCATTTCGATGAACGGGTAAAGACCGCGTATGGTAACAGCTTCCGCATGCGGCTGCCTCGCCGTCGAATCCCGGCGTTGGCACCGTGCACCCCTTTGCGAGCCTCAACGCAGTCAAGCCTCGACGGCCGTCCTTTCCCGGCGCGCAGGCGCTGCGGCTCATGCGCCACCTGAGCGCCACGAGCCGGGCGACGAAGCGCCTGGAAGGTCATGTGAATGGACTGCTGCCCCGACTTTTTTTCGTAATTCGTTGACACGGTGTCACAAAGCCTGTAGAACCCGTCCCGCAGGATCTTCAAGCAGTGACTCCGATGTTCTGGGGTGCCACACCAAGCGGCGCCTCCTTTGCTCCATGTTTCTTCCTTGATTGTCGTGCCTGCTGAGCACAAGGCTCATGCAGAACTTTTGAGGATATCCAACATGGAAACCGGCACAGTTAAGTGGTTCAACGACTCCAAGGGCTTCGGCTTCATCTCCCCTGACGCAGGCGGCAGCGACCTGTTCGCGCACTTCTCTGAAGTGCAGGGCAGCGGGTTCAAGTCCCTGCAAGAGGGACAGAAGGTTCGCTACGTCACCGGCGTAGGCCAGAAGGGCCCGGTCGCGACCAAGATCGAAGCTGTCTGATCGCTCTGGTCCGCATAGAAGAAACCCCGCCATGCGGGGTTTTTTTTCGTGCTGCTCGCGCCGCGGTTGTCGCAGCCGCCGCGCCTCTCGATCCTGGCACACGAGCCGGATGTGACAAGGCCCGCTCTGGAGGCGGGCCTTGTGTCTGGTGCAGCGCCCGCCGCGCGGGCCGGCCAGGCGATCAGGCCGATCCGTCCGCGCCGCCCTCGGCTTCACGCTCTTCGCGCTCTTCACGCGGCAGCGTCAGCATGCCGGTGTTGTACACGTACTCATACACCTCGCCATACCGGCCCCATTCAATGCCGATCTTGAGCACGCGCTCGGCTTCCTCGGCCTTCAGGTAGGCCTCCAGCTCGCGCAGGACCTGCTCTTCGCGGATCTCGCCATCCTCATTGGCGTCGAGCTCCGCACGGATGTGGGCGGCCAGTGCCACGCGCTCCAGCAGCTTCTGGCCGAACAGCACCTTGCGCTCGGGCGGCTCGGTTTCCATGTAGGTCTTGCCGAACGGGGTGACGATGATGTCGCCGCGCTCGATGGTGGCGAGCTGCAGCAGGGCCAGCGCCTCGCAGGCGGGTAGCAGATCGTCGTCGGTCACGCCGGCTTCTTCGGCCAGGTGCGGCAGGTCGGCGCGGCCGTTGAAAGGGGCTTCGACCAGCAGGTCGAGAATGGCCTCCATCTGGCCGATTTCCGCCTCGGGCAGGCGGTAGGCGAGCTGCTGCGCGGCAGGTTCTGCGCCCACATAGATGCCCACGCGCTCGGGCGAGGTCATCAGGCCATAGACCTCGTCGATCAGGTTGCGCACGGCGGCCGAATCACGGTTGCGCGGGCGCGGGAACGGCACGCGCACCTCGGCGCGGATGCGCCCGGGATCGCTCGACAGGATGACGATGCGGTCCGCCATCATCACCGCCTCTTCGATGTTGTGCGAGACGATCAGGATGGCCTTGATGTTGGTGCGGCGGTCTTCCCACAGGTCGAGCATTTCGTCGCGCAGGTTCTCGCCGGTGAGCACGTCCAGCGCGGAGAATGCCTCGTCCATCAGCAGCAGGTCCGGCTCGGTGACGAGCGCACGCGCAATGCCCACGCGCTGGCGCATGCCGCCGGAAAGCTCGCGCGGGAGGGCGCTGTTGAAGCCCGACAGGCCGATCAGGTCGATGGCCTGCTCGGCACGTTCTTCGCGCTCGGCCTTGCCCACGCCTTGCGCTTCCAGGCCCAGCTCCACGTTCTGCTGCACGGTCAGCCACGGAAACAGGGCGAACGACTGGAACACCATCGCGATGCCCTGCACGGGGCCGGTGTATTCGCGCCCGCGGAACAGCACCTGGCCACGGTCGGCACGCACCAGGCCTGCCATGATGCGCAGCAGCGTCGATTTGCCCGAGCCTGATTTGCCAAGCATGGCAACGATCTCGCCCTCGCGCAGGTTGAGGTCCACGCCTTCGAGCACGGCACGGTCGGTGTGGTCTGCGGTGCGGAAGATTTTCGAGACGCCGCGCAGCTCGATGACGGATTCGGCGTTGGTGGCCATGGTGTGTTCTCTGCTGAAAATAGTCGTCGCCTTAGAGGCGGGTGCGCTCTTGCGCGATGTCGTATAGGCGGTTCCAGAGCAGCCGGTTAAAGCCAACCACAAAGAGGCTCATCACGGCAATGCCGAGTGCGATGCGCGGGAAATCGCCCTTGGCCGTCATCTCGGCGATGTAGCTGCCCAGCCCCGTGGCCACCAGCGTGCGGTCGCCCCATGACACGTATTCAGACACGATGCTGGCATTCCAGGAACCGCCGGCGGCCGTCACCAGACCCGTCAGCAGGTTCGGGAACACCGCCGGAATCAGGAACCGCTTCCACATCAGCCAGCCCCGCAGGCCGAAATTGCGGGCGGCGAGCTTGAGCTCGGTCGGGATGCCCGACGCACCGGCAATCACGTTGAACAGGATGTACCACTGGGTACCGAAGATCATCAGCGGGCTCAGCCAGATCTCGGGGTTGAGCGCAAAGCGCGCGATGAGCATCACCGCCAGCGGGAACATCAGGTTGGCCGGAAACGCCGCCAGGAATTGCGCCACCGGCTGAGCGATGCGCGCCACGTTCGGATTCAGGCCGATGCGGATGCCGATCGGCACCCATACCAGCGCAGCCAGCGCAATCAGCAGGATCACCCGCACCATGGTCAGGCAGCCCAGCCAGAACACGTGACCCACCTCGGCCCAGCCCACCTCCGAGCGCACGAACTGCAGCACCTGCGCGACCGCCACCAGGGCGGCCAGGACGATGATGACATCCGCCACGCGGTGCGACCACGGGAACCGTGCAAAGCTGTGGCCGCCGCTGGCGGTTGGCCGCGTCCGCTCGGCGCCCCAGGCCAACGTCCGCTCCGCCAGCGCGGCGGTGCGGTCGAGCAGGGCCTTGACCCATTCGGAGCGGCGCAGCAGGTCCAGCAGCCACGATTGCGGCTCCCGCTCGGAAGACATCGCATCGAAACGAAAACGGTCTGCCCAGGCAATCAGCGGGCGGAACAGCAACTGGTCGTACAGCAGGATGCCGATCAGCATGGCCAGGATGGCCCAGCCGATGGCCGGCAGGTTCTGATGCTGGATCGCCAGGGAGATATACGAACCGATGCCCGGCAGCTTGATGTCGTGGCCCGACACCGAGATGGCTTCCGAGGCCACCACGAAGAACCAGCCGCCCGACATCGACATCATCATGTTCCACAGCAGGCCCGGCATGGCGAAGGGCACTTCCAGCCGCCAGAAGCGCTGCCACTTGGACAGGCGGAACACCGTGGCCGCCTCTTCCAGGTCGGTCGGGATGGTCCGAAACGATTGATAGAGCGAAAACGCCATGTTCCACGCCTGCGACGTGAAGATGGCGAAGATGGCTGCGCATTCCACGCCGACCAGGCTGCCCGGAAACAATGCAATGAAGCCCGTGACGGTAATCGACAGGAAACCGAGCACCGGAATCGACTGCAGGATGTCCAGCGCCGGCACCATCACCTTCTCGGCCGTGCGGTTCTTGGAGGCAATGGCCGCGAATGCAAACGAAAACACCAGCGACGCCCCCAGCGCCAGCAGCATGCGGATGCTGGTGCGCAGCAGGTAATAGGGCAGCTCGGCGACGTCGAGACTCACGTCCAGCGGCTCGCCGGGCGTGTAGGGCACGTTCATCTGCTTGGCGGCATACGCCACGAGCACGATGGCAGCCAGAATGATCGGCAGCAGGGCCAGGTCGAACCGGTTGGGCGGCGCCGTCAACAGGTGGCCGAAATTGACGCCCAGGCTGTTACCAAAGCGGCCCCGGAAGGTGGTTTCGTTGTCGTTCTGCTGCATTGTGGATAACCGGGACGGAAATCGCTGACGGAAATCGCGCGGGCAAAAAATCGGCGCGTCACGTGGCGTGCATGGGCTGGGAGAAACACTTTCGCAAGCGTTGCTTGGCACCCGGCGGTAAGCCGCCTAGTTTACCCTGCATAGCGTCACACCTCGCCTTGCGGTTGTCAGTCTGACGGCGTCACATTCCAGAAATGTGACAGAGATGCGACAACGCCGGCCTGTCATGATTTGCCCAACACATTGCCCGCCGATTGCCCGGAGCCGCCATGGCCGTCCTCTGTCAAGTGATCGTCACCGTACAGGGCCGCGTGCAGGGCGTCGGCTACCGTGCTGCGTGCGCGAGCCGCGCACGGGCGCTCGGGCTGCGCGGCTGGGTGCGCAATCGCAGCGATGGCGCGGTCGAAGCCTTCCTGGCGGGCCCGGAAACCGTGGTGCTGCGCATGCGCGAATGGATGTGGGAAGGCCCGGACAGTGCGCTGGTCACGCAGCTCGACGTGTTCAGCGCCGATGACGAAGCGATGCCGCCGGGCTTCGAGGTGCGGGCGACGTTCTAGCCCGACTTCCGCGGGCCGCTTCCGAATCGCTCAGTAGCGGTTCGGGACGATCATGGATTCCGGGACCGGGTGACGGATGTACTCCGCGTGGTGCACTCGCTCGGGCAGCACGACGGGCGGATGCGGTACCGGGTGATACGGCACCTGGCCAAGCAGATGGTGGATGCAGTTCAGGCGGGCGCGCTTCTTGTCATCGGCCAGCACCACCCACCACGGCGATTCGGGGATGTGCGAGCGCTCGAGCATCGCCTCCTTGACGCGTGTGTAGTCTTCCCAGCGGCGCCGACTTTCCAGATCCATCGGGCTGAGCTTCCATTGCTTGAGCGGGTCGTCGATGCGGCTCTGGAATCGCACCTCCTGCGCCTCGTCCGTCACCGAGAACCAGTATTTGACGATCTGGATGCCGGAGCGCACGAGCATCTTTTCGAACTCCGGCACGGAGCGGAAGAATTCTTCGTATTCCTCGTCGGTGCAGAAGCCCATCACGCGCTCGACGCCCGCGCGGTTGTACCAGCTGCGGTCGAACAGGACGATCTCGCCGGCAGCGGGCAGATGGGCCACGTAGCGCTGGAAGTACCACTGCGTACGTTCACGGTTGGTGGGCGCGGGCAGCGCAGCGACGCGGCAGACGCGTGGGTTCAGGCGCTGCGTGATGCGCTTGATGGCGCCACCCTTGCCGGCGGCGTCGCGCCCTTCAAAGATCACCACCAGCCGATGGCCGGTCTCGATCACCCAGTCCTGCAGCTTGACCAGTTCACCCTGCAGGCGGAACAGCTCGCGGAAGTACATGCGCCGCGTATCGCGCGCTTCCTGGCTGATGGCCGCCTCGCCCTCCGCGAGGCGGTCGTCGATTTCCATTTCCAGCTCCTCGTCAAGCGTGTCGAGGAGGTCTTCCTGCAGACGGGCCTGCCGCTGCGCGTCGCGTTCGCTCATGGTGTCCTGCTCCTGCCGATCGGCGTGCCGCTCGCGGGCGGCACGGTCAAACTGTACGCCCGTCTAGGTAACACCGGCATGTGGCAAGGGGGTGACATGGCCGGCAGGCGCCGTCACGGCACGTCAGCTCGATTCGCCCTCGAGCGTGAACCGCGCGCCGTTGTCCTGGGCGAGCAGGCGCACGAGCGTGGGCATCGCTTCCTGCAGTTGCGCCTTGAGCGTCCACGGCGGGTTGACGACGAACATGCCGCTGCCGTGCAGGCCCAGCCCGCCGGCCACGGGTTGCTTGACGGTCAGCGTCACGTGCACCCAGTCGGTCAGCCCCAGTTGCTTCAGGCGCACCGGTAACTGCACCGATTCGCGCCGCTGCACCTGTGGATACCAGACTGCGTACATGCCGGTCGGGAACCGCTGGAGGCCATCCTGCAGGGCCTGCACGGTGCGTGCGTAGTCCTGCTTGTCTTCGAACGAGGGATCGATCAGCACCACGGCGCGGCGCGGCGGCGGCGGCAGGATCGCCTTGATGCCGGCAAAGCCGTCGCCGTCGTAGAGCATGACCTTGCGACCGGCGCCGCGGAAGTTGTTCGACAGCACCTTGATCTCGGTGCTGTGCAGCTCGAACAGGCGCAGGCGGTCGGCATCGCGCAGCATCTGCCACGCCAGCCACGGCGAGCCGGGGTAGTGTCGCAGTTGCCCGTTCGGGTTCAGCTCTCGCACCTGGTCGAGATACGCGTCGAGCAGCGGGGGCAGCGTCTCGCCGTTGGCAGCCGCGCGCCACAGCGGCCCAATGCCGGTATCGAATTCGGCCTTCTTCTGCGCCCATTCGTGGTCCAGCGCGTAGAGGCCGGCACCGGCGTGCGTGTCGATGTACCAGAACGGCTTGTCCTTCTGCGTGAGGTAATCGAGCATCTGCACAAGCACGGCGTGCTTGAGGACATCGGCGTGATTGCCGGCGTGGAAGGCGTGACGGTAACTGAGCATCGGCGGGCCATGTGCGCCTGAGAGCGCAGGCGCGCGCGGAAGAACGGATAGGCGCGAATCCTACCACCGCGCGGCGTGCGTCCCCAGCGGCACGGCGGGCAGCGTCCAGCGCGGTGGGGTATCGGACAGCTGTCCGGCGTGGCGCAAGGCCGTGAGCGTGCCGAAGCCCGATGGCGCCGTTTCGAGGTACGCACCGATGTCTTCGTAGTGCGGGTCGGCCGCATCGAAGCCACGATCGAGACGACCCAAGCCGCGCAGCCAGTGCGCCGTCTGCGCGAGCGACACTCGCACGTGCCAGCTACCGCCCTCCGTCATGCGACGTGCAAGCGCCGTCATGGCACCGGCGGCCATCAGGTAGCCCGCGCCGTGGTCCAGTGCCTGCGCGGGCAACGGGTGCGGCTTGGCGTCACCGGCAGCCTGCGTTTCCGCCCAGTTGAACCCGCTGGCGGTCTGCACGAGCGAATCGAAGCCTCGGCGATTGGCCCAAGGGCCGTCATAGCCGTACGCGCACAGGCTGACGTAGACGATGCCGGGGCGCAGCGCGGCAACCTGCTCCGGACCAAATTGCAGCGCCGCCAAGCCACCGGGCCGATAGCCCTGCACGAAGATATCGGCATCGCGCAGCAGCGTGCGGAGTTGGTCGGCACCGGCCGCATCGCGCAAGTCGAGCTGCGCAGAGCGCTTGCCACGGCCGGTGTCGATCACCAGCGGTGGGATGGCGGGCAGATGCGGCGCCGTAACGAGCAGCACATCCGCCCCATGCGCGGCCAGCGTCCGGCCGCAGACGGGCCCCGCAATCACGCGCGTGAGGTCCAGCACACGCACGCCCGAGAGCGGACGCCCGTCGGCATGCGCAGGAAGCGGCCGCGATGGCGCATCGCCAATGCGTTCGATCGTCATCAGCGGCTGGCCCGCCACGGCAATGCCTTGCGGGTGCGCGTCCCACTCTTCAAACGTGCGCGCGGCAGTGACGACCATGCCCGCCTGCGCGGCCGCCTCTTCAAACGCTTCGGCCTGCCATTGGTTCAACGCGGTGGCTACAGCGGCCCGGTCATACGCGCAGCCGAGCAGCTTCAGCACACCGTCGCGGTGATGCGCAAAGTTGGTGTGCAGGCGCACCCAGCGGCCATCACCGCAGCGATAGAGCCCAGCGATCTTGTCCCACGGTTCGGGCGGTAACTGGCCATCAACACGGAAGTAACGCTCGGAGCGAAATTCCAGCGCGGCGTGGTGCATGTCGACCGATACGGTCTGCTGCCGCCCGCTGCGCAACGTGTCGACCTGCGCGGCCGCCAGTGCAGCGGCGGCAATGGTGCTCTGCGCCAGTGTGCCCACCGCAAACGACGACGGCAGCGCCGGCTCGGCGCCCGTGAGCGTGGCGCGCGACAGCACATCGGCCGGCTGACCGAGCACGGTCCACAACTGGCCGAGTGCACTTGTGGCGCTGACAGTCTGCATGGAAGGATCAACCACATCAGCAACGGGTGACGGCATGGCGGGGCTCCGCGAGCGAGGTGCGCCCATTACAGTCCTGTGCGGCCGATAGCGTCAACATTGACTAGACTGATCAACCTCGATTGCCGCCCACCGCATCCGGCCTGATGACCACTTACCTCAATGCCGCCGAAGCTGCCGAGCGCCTGCGCGTCTCGCGCCCAACGCTGTACGCCTATGTGAGCCGCGGGCTGCTCGCGGCGTACCCGTCGCCCGACGGACGCGGCAGCCGCTACCGCGAGGCCGATGTGGCACGGCTGGCCGATCAGCGTTCCGGTGGACGGCGCCCGCGCCAGGTGGTGCGCCATGCGCTGGACTGGGGCCTGCCCGTCATGGAATCGGCCATCACGCTCATCGATCACGGGCAGTTGTTCTACCGCGGCATGCCCGCCTTGGAATTGGCCAAACACGCCACGCTGGAAACCGTGGCGGCGCGGCTGTGGCAGTGCGAAGAAGCATCCGCGTTCAACGCGCCCGCGCCGGTGTTACCGAAGAGCTGGTACGCGGCGCTCACGTCGCTGGCAGACGCAGACATCCGCCAACGCTGCATGGCGCTCTGCGCGCTTGCCTTGCCGGCGCTGGACGAGGCCGCGTGGCGGCAGGACGCTGCTCGCACGGCGCGCGATGCCGGCGCGCTGCTGCGCGTTGTGTTTGCCGCCATGCTCGGCCGCAAGCCAGATACCGCACCCGTACACCTGCAATGCCAGCAGGCATGGAATGTTGACGCGCACGCCGCCCAGGCCATCCGCGTCGCCTTGGTGCTGTGCGCCGATCACGAACTCAATGCCTCGAGCTTTGCGGCGCGCGTGGTCGCATCGACCGGCGCCAGCCTGGGCGCCGTGGTCAGCGCCGGGCTGGCCGCGCTCACCGGTGGCCGGCATGGCGGCACCACGGCGCGTGTGGAGGCGTTACTGGACGAGCTGGAAGGGGAGCGCTCCGTGACAACGGCATTGCGCCGACGGCTGGATCGCGGCGATACGCTGCCAGGCTTTGGCCACCCGCTGTATCGCCAGGCCGACCCGCGCGCGGATGCGATCCTGGCGCAGTTGCCGAAGACGAGCGCGGTGCGCAAGCGGCTGCAAACCGTGATGGATGCCGTGGCCGGGCTAACGGGCGATGGGCCATCGGTGGATTTCGCGCTGGTGGCCACCCGGCGTGTGCTGGCGCTGCCGGAAGGTGCCGGCTTTGGCCTGTTTGCAGCGGGGCGTACGGCAGGGTGGATTGCACACGCGCTTGAGCAGCGCGCGGCAGGGCAGTTGATCCGCCCAAGAGCCGCCTATGTGGGGCCGATGCCAGCCGCGCCGGACACACCGGCGGGCCGCATCATTCGCGTGAGGTAACGACGCAGGCCGAGGGTCAGGCCTGCGGAATCTCGATCTTCACCTCCAGCACTTCCAGGTTGTCCTGGCGCTCGAGGTTGACCTTGATGTCGTCGTTGCCGATCTTCACGTATTTGGAGATCACCGCCACCAGCTCGCGTTGCAATGCGGGCAGGTAGTCGGCCGGAGCACCGCCGCCGGTGCGTTCATGGGCGAGGATGATCTGCAGGCGTTCCTTGGCAACGCTTGCAGTCTTCTTCTTCTCGCCCAGCAGGAAAGACAGAATCGACATTGAGGCGTCTCCTTACTTGCCGCCGCCGAACAGGCGCTGCAGAAAACCGGGCTTGTTGTATTCGACGTAACGGAGTTCCTTCTCCTTGCCCAGGAAACGGTCGATCACGTCGTGGTAGGCGTTGGCCACGTCCGTGCCCTCCAGGTGGATGGCGGGCAGGCCCTGGTTGGATGCCTGCAGCACGGCTTCCGATTCCGGAATCACGCCGATCAGCTTGATGCGCAGGATTTCCTGAATGTCGCTCAGCGACAGCATCTCGCCTTCGGATACGCGCTTCGGGTTGTAGCGGGTGAGCAGCAGGTGTTCCTTGATCGGCTCCTTGCCTTCCACCGCGCGCCGCGACTTGGACGACAGGATGCCCAGGATGCGATCGGAGTCACGCACCGAAGACACTTCCGGGTTCGTCACCACGATGGCCTCGTCGGCAAAGTACATCGCCATCAGCGCGCCCGATTCGATACCGGCCGGCGAATCGCAGACGATGTATTCGAAGCCCATTTCCTTCAGGCCTTCGATCACCTTCTCGACGCCTTCACGCGTAAGCGCATCTTTGTCGCGCGTCTGCGAGGCCGGGAGAATGAAGAGGTTTTCGCACTTCTTGTCCTTGATGAGGGCCTGGTTCAGGTTGGCCTCACCGTGGATCACGTTGATCAGGTCATACACGACGCGGCGCTCGCAGCCCATGATGAGGTCGAGGTTGCGCAGGCCGACGTCGAAGTCGATGACGGCGGTCTTGTGGCCGCGCAGCGCAAGGCCGGCAGAGAACGCCGCACTGGTGGTCGTCTTGCCGACGCCGCCCTTGCCGGAGGTGACTACGATGATCTTGGTCATGGCTCGTATATCGAAAAGTTAAATCGCTCGGCGCACGGGGTGCGTCACTTCATCCGCAACGGTTCGAAAACCAGCGTGTTGTCCGCGAGCCGGACCTGCGCAGGCTTGCTGGCGTAGGCGTCGGGCCACGGGGTTTCGCCGGTGCGGTAGATGCCGGCGATGGAAATCAGTTGAGGCTCCAGGCACGTGCAGAAGATGCGCGCGTCCAGGTTGCCCTTCACGCCTGCCAGCGCGCGGCCGCGCAGCGAGGCATAGATGTAGATGTTGCCCTCGGCGATCACCTCGGCGCCGTCGCTCACCAGGTCGAGCACGACGAGGTCGCCACGCGCATAGATGCGCTGGCCCGAACGCAGGGGGCGATCGACGATCATCGTGCCGGGCTGCATGGCTACGGCATCGGCGGCGGGAACGGCGGGAGCAGGGGCAGGTGCTTCTGCGGCTTGGGCGTGTTCGGGCGCATCCTGTGCGTCCTTGCCGTCCTTCTCACCGCGCGGGCGGCGGCCGTGGCTGTCGAGCAGTGGCAGGCCAAAGGCCTGGGCCCACTCGGCCTGCTCGGGGCTGGCCACCACGCCGATCGCGCGGGCACGCAGCGCGGTCAGGGTCTCCACCAAACGATCGATGGGCAGGCGCTCGTCTTCGGCCAGGCGGCGGACATCGATGGCGATCACGTCGTTGGAGAAAAACTCCGGCGTGTCGGCAAAGCGTCGCGTGAGTTCGGCGGCCAAGGCGTCCACGTCGGCGGTGCGCGGCGACAGCAGCAGGGCATCGACGGTGCCGCTGCGGATCTCGAACAGCGGCGCTTTCTTCTGGGACATAGAACGGCTACGCGGAAAAATGGGCTCATTCTAACGTTGTTGACGAAACGTCCCGGATTTTTTGGTGCGCCGACTCGTCCATCGGGCCGAGATCTGCAAGGGGCGCGCGTCTCGGCGCAGAAGGTTCACACGAACTTGTCATTCGCCGGTCACGGCTCCGTCACGCTCCCTCCCGATACTCGCAGGTTCTGAGCCCCCGCGGCCCAGCCAGCAGTTCTCTCGTGTTGCGCAAACGATCGCGCGCGCGCCTCGGCAGTTCGTAGTCCGCAGTCTGTAGTTCCCATACCAAAAACGATTTTCAGGGAGAAGTTGATGCGAATCCGACCGTTGAGCTCGGCGGCGTTGCCGTTTGCTGCGTTTTTGTCGTTGTCGCTGGCTGCCTGCGGTGGCGGCGACGGCAGCCCATCCAGCGGCAGCGTAGCCCCCGTTGGTACCACAGCCACGCTGGCCGTACTTGAGACAACCGACCTGCACACGAACGTGCTGTCGTACGACTATTTCAAGCTCGCGGCCGACAATTCGTTCGGCTTCGAGCGCGTGGCGACGCTCATCAACCAGGCGCGCGCGCAGTTCCCGAACACGCTGCTGCTGGATAACGGCGACACCATCCAGGGCACCGCGCTTTCCGATTACCAGGCAATGGTGAATCCGATCACCTGCGACCAGACGCTGGCGATCTACAAGGTGATGAACGCGGCCAAGTACGACGGCGGCGGCATCGGCAACCACGAGTTCAACTACGGCCTGCCGTATCTGTCGCAAGTTACGGGCAATACGTTCAACGTCGATGGCCTGCCCGATCCGGCCACGCAGAAGAAATGCGCGGGCCCGAACTTCCCGCAGGTGCTGGCCAACGTAATCAGTGCCAAGACGAATGCGCCGCTGTTCCAGCCGTACACGATCATCACCAAGACGGTGACGGCCACGGCGCCGGATGGCAGCAACATCAGCGCGCCCGTCAAGGTCGGCATCATCAGCTTTACGCCGCCCACCATCACGAGCTGGGACAAGCGCTGGCTTGACGGCAAGGTCTACACCGTCGGCATCAAGGAGACCGCCGCCAAGTACATCCCGGAAATGCGCGCGAAGGGCGCCGATCTGGTGGTGGCGATTTCGCACGGCGGGCTGGATAACTCGACGTACTCGCCGACGATGGAAAACGGCAGCTGGTGGCTGTCCACCGTACCGGGCATCGATGCCATGTTGATCGGCCACTCGCACCAGCTCTTCCCGGATGCGAAGAGCACCGTGAGCCAGTTCAACCTGCCGGGCGTGGACAAGGTGGCAGGCACCGTGAATGGCGTGCCGACCGTGATGGCGAACTACTGGGGCAAGCATCTGGGCGTCATCAAGCTCGGCCTGACGTTCAACGGTACGAACTGGGCTGTCGACAAGACGCAGACCACGGTGGAAGCGCGCTCGATCCAGAACGCTGACAAGACCTACGTGGCCGCTGACCCGACGGTCTCGGCTGCCATCGCCACCGAACACCAGGCGACGATCAACTACGTGAAGACGCCGGTGGGCAGCACCGACTTCAACATGAGCACGTACTTCGCCGACGTGGGCGACCCCGGCGCGATCGAAATCGTCAACCAGGCGCAGGCCCAGTATGTGTCGGACTACGTCCAGGCAAACCTGCCGCAATACGCGTCGCTGCCGGTGCTGTCGGTGAGCGCACCGTTCAAGAGCGGTTTTGGTGGTGGGACAGATTTCACCGACGTGGCGGCCGGCCCGCTGGCGATCAACAACGCGGCTGACCTGTACCTGTATCCGAACACGGTCTACGCGGTGAAGGTGGCGGGCTCCGACATCAAGAACTGGCTGGAAACGGCGGCCAAGCGCTTTAACACCATCGACCCGACGCAAGCGACGGTGCAGAAGCTGGTGAGCACATTCCCGGGCTACAACTTCGACATGTTCACCACGCCGGACCTGACGTATGAGATTGACGTCACGCAACCGGTCGGCAGCCGCATCAAGAACCTGATGTACAAGGGCGTGGCGCTCGACCCCGCAGGCCAGTTCATCGTGGCGACCAATAACTACCGTGCAAGCGGCGGCGGCAATTTCCCGGGCCTGGACGGCAGCAAGACGATCTATGCGTCGCCCGATGCCAACCGTGACGTGCTCATCAGCTACATCAAGAAGATCGGCAGCGTGAAGCGCGCCACCAACGGCTCGCAGCGCAGCTGGCGCTTCACGAAGCTGGCGAGCTCGGTGGCGCAGGTGCAGTTCACGTCGGCGCCCAACAAGCTGGCCAGTGCCACGGCCGCCGGCATCACCAACGTCACGCAGGTGGCCGCGGATGACGGCTCGGGCAAGGGCCTCGCGGTGTATCAGATCGACCTGACGCAGTAAGAGGACCACGCCATGCCTTCTCTTCGTTCCGCATGGGCGGGTGCACCGGCGATGGAGTCTGCGCGCCAGTCGGTGCCGATGCTGACCGTGGCTGCCGCGCTCGCGATTGTCGTGATGGCCGGCGGTTGGCTGTCGCACGCACGCCAGGCGCCGGCCGTGGATGCCACTCAACTGGAGTCGTGGCGCGCGATGGTCGTGCAAGCGATGGAGCCAGAAGCGCTGCAGCGGTTGCGTCAGCTCGCGCGCAGCGGTTCAGTGCCGGCGCAAGCCGCGTTAGGCGAAGCCTTGCTCGGCGCGCACGACAGCGCCTTGCGTAACGAAGGGATGCGCTGGCTGGAAACCGCTGCACCGAGCGATGCGCGCGCGCAGTTGTCGCTGGGCAAGGCGCTGCTGCTGGGTACCGGTGGTGTAGAGCGCGACTATCCGCGTGCGCTGCGCCTGCTGCGCCAATCTGCCGACAAGGGCGATGCTGCAGCCGCGTACTACTTGGGCGTGATGTATCGCAGCGGCTACGGCACAGCTATCGACACGGCGCAGGCCGCGCACTGGTTTGATCGTGCCGCGCGTCACGAGATTCCGGCCGCGATGTTCATGCTGGCCAATGCGTATCGTGACGGTGATGGCGTGCCGCGCGATGAAGCCCGCGCGCTGGCGCTGTACCAGGACGCCGCTGAACACGAATTGCCAGAAGCCGTGCAGGCGTTGGCGATGGCGTATCAGAACGGCGAGCTTGGCCTCAAACGCGACGATGCGGCGTACCACCAGCAGTGGATCGAAACGGCGCATGCGCTGAAGCACCCCGCATTGGCGCCGTAAGCATCTCCGTCATTTTTCTTCCGGCTGTTCTGCTTGCGCGATCCTCGCCGTCCTGGCGATGGATCGCGTTTGTCAATCGACTCCGTACGTTTTGCGCACACTAGCGGGCTCGCGACGGGAGTCCTGCACATCGGCACGTCCACCATTTTCAGAATGAGACGATTCCTATCTACAGGAATTGCACGATGTGTTTTTATGTTGCCCGACAAAAACGAACGGAGCGACACATGCGTGCGTGGAGCGCAAGGCTGGCAGCGGGCCTCATGCTAACCGCTGCAAAGGGCGCTTTTGCCTACACCTGCACCACGGTCACGACGAGCACCACGATCCAACCGCAAACGCTCTCGGTACAGCGCGACCTCCCGGTCGGTGGCCTCATTGCGCAGGTGGTTTCCGATGTGGTGACGTCCTTCAAGTGCACCAACGAAGCGCCTGGGTTGACGTACCAGGAAGTCGGCATCAAGGGATTTGGCACCTACGTTGGCGACTTCGACGGCAAGCGCGTTTGGAAAACCAACATTGACGGGATTGGCTATGCCGTCGGCGTTGGGATTGTGAATGGATGCGGTGCCGGCCTGGAACGGTGGGTCAACGGAACCAACGTCGACAATCCAAATCATCGTCTCTATTGTGCGGTCAACGGGATATTCAGCACACAACCCATGCAGCACAAGGCGCTGATCAATTTTTACAAGACAGAATCGAGCACGGGAACGGGCAAACTGATCGGCGCCTTCATCTTGAAGAACAACCAGAGCACGTGGCAGAAGGAATCCCAGTTCAGCATTGGCTCCGTCGCAGTGGAAAAGCTGTCGTGCACGTTGGGCAGTGCGGCAATCAATGTTCCGATGGGCAATGTACCTGTCAGCACGTTCAAGGGTCCGGGGACAGCGCAACCCAGTTTTCGCGATCGAGCCTTCAGCATTCCGCTGACGTGCCCGAAGGGCGCCAGCATCAATCTGAAATTGGATGGCACGGCATATGACGCATCTCAAGGGATGCTGAAACTGGACTCGGAAGCCTCGAGTGCCACGGGCGTTGCGATACAAATGCTCTATGACGATAAGCCCGTCGAGCTGGCGAAAAACTTCAAGTGGCAGACAACCGATGCAGAGGGCACTTATTCCATTCCGCTCAAGGCGCGCTACGTGCAGACGGACAGCAGCGTCACGCCGGGCGTTGCGAACGGTAGTGCCACCTTTACGCTCACCTATCAGTAATTCCGCCCTGCCGCTTCAATAAAGCCCGCGGGTCTGGGCATGCAAACGCACCAGACCCAGCAGGGCATCCATCTGCGGTGTTGGCGCACCCACGTGCTGCCCGATCTCCCGCACCGACGCCACCAGCGCGTCGATCTCCAGCGGACCACGCCCAGCTTCGGCATCCTGAAGCATCGATGTCTTGAACGCCCCGAGTTGCCGTGTCACCGCGCTGCGCTCTTCTCCACTCTGCGCAATCGGGCAGCCGATGCGCTCGCCGATCGCCTTCGCTTCTTCCATGATGGCCAGACAGAACGCCGCCACCTGCGGGTCATCCAGGATGCGATCGCACGTTGCACCCGTCAGTACCGACACCGGGTTCATCGTCATGTTGCCCCACAGCTTGAACCAGATGTCACGTTGAATCGCTTCGCTTTGTTCAACTTGCAGGCCAGCGCGCTCCAGCAGCGCACGGATGGCTTCAAGCCGTGGCGAGCGGCCACCCGAGGGTTCTCCGAGAATCAAGCGCTTGCCGAACCCGTGGAGCACGTGTCCAGGCGCACAGGTCGAACACGTCAGATGCACCACGCAACCCAGCACATGCTTTGTCGGGATCGACTGCGCAATGCGGCCACGCGGGTCTACCGATCGCAAGCGCAAACCTTCCAGCGGTCCGGGCCGATCAAAGAACCACCAGGGCACCCCGTTCATGGCCAGCACCACGCGGGTGTCTGGCCCGATGAGCGGCCCGATGGCACTGGCAACGCTGTCCATCGCAGGAGCCTTTACCGCAACGATGACCACGTCCTGCACGCCGAGCGCATGCGCGTCGTCGCGCGCGTCAACGGACACGCTGCGCGTGACACCGTCTTCTGTCAGGCGCAGTCCTTCGGTCTGCAATGCCTGGAGCGTCGCACCGCGTGCGAACACGTTGATCGGTTGACCGGTCAGTGCCAGCTTCGCGCCCAGGTAGCCGCCAACCGCTCCGGCGCCAACGATGCAGATGCGTGTCATGGAGTCAGGCTCAGAAGAAAGAATCGATGCGATCGATGATGCGAGTCAGCGCTGGAAACCCGCCGTCATTTGCGCGAGCGCCCCGGTCATCGATCGTCATACCAGCCGTGCCCCGCTAGGGCAACTGGTTACGCAGGATCACCAGCCACTGCATGACCGAATTCGTGTAAGGGTCGATCTGGTTGGCATCGTTGAGTTCCGTGATGCTCATTGAGGCGGATTGCTGCACGTTACCGCCGATGGATCTGACCTCATGGCGCACGGGGTCCATTTCGACGACCAGGTCGCAGTGCATTGGCGTCACGCCTGCCCGGATCTCGGCCGGGTCGGACATGAAGCGATCGGCACCGCGGGCAGTACAGATGAGGTCGCCGGGGCGCGGTACTGCCGGCGTGCGTTCAAGCACAAAGGCAGGATGCTTGAGGATGTGATCGCGCGCATCGGTCACATAGTCTGCATGCGTTGCGCCCGTCAGGAACTGGTCATTCTGCAGCCCGGCCTTGCGCATGATCCACGAGATGAACACGGCGGACCACGCCCAGCCGCCGGTGGTCAGTTGCTGGCAGGTTGGCGTCTTGCCGACGATGGCCCAATAGCGCCTGGCCAGCATGCAGCCGCGCGCGGTGGCTTCGCCGCCGCTGCCGTCCGGGTAACGCAGGCACGGTGCTGACGGCGATGCGGAGGTGGCTGCATCGGATTTGGGCAGCGGCATATCGGCGCCGGACTCATCGTCCGATGGCGCCGCAACGGAATTGTCGCTGGCCAGCCATTGGCCTTGCGGTTGGTCGGGGAAGCCACCACCGGCGACGCAATACGTATCGTCACGGCCAACGCGCACCACCTGCCGCCCCCAGCGGTCCCATTCGGTCAGCGCGATCTCGATCATCTTCTGACGCGGTGTGGCGCCGGGCGTTGTCTGCACGACCTCGTTGTCGGGCAGCGGTTCGGCTTGCGGCCGCGCAGGGGGTGTCGTGCAGCCCGCCATCCAGAAGACCGGGGCGATGAAGACAACCGGAAGAACAACACGCAGAACGCGCTGTAAGCGGCGGAACATGGCGGATGGGAAAGGGATGGCCTGACGGGGAGACAGGCCGTCCGACGTGGTACGCCCGTGCTGCGGGCAGTTCACGCATGCAGAGGCATGCCACGTCGTTGGCGATGACCAGGGGAATCGGTCACGCCACGGTTGTGATCAACTCAGGCGTTGACAGCGTCCTTGAACTTCTGACCGGCCTTGAACTTGACCGTCTTGGCAGCTTCGACCTTGATCTCTTCACCGGTGCGCGGGTTGCGGGCCATCCGTTCGGCGCGCTCGCCCTGGCTGAAGGTACCAAAGCCGATGAGGCTGACCGCATCGCCCTTGCCAACGGATTCCATGATGGCTTGCAGCGTCACGTTCAGTGCCTGCTCGGCCTTGGCCTTGGTCAGACCGTCTACGCCGCTGGCGATGGCGTCGATCAGTTCGGTTTTCGTCATTGCTTGACTCCCTTCAAGAGTAGATAAAACACACATCAGAGCCTCCGGGGGATGGCTCCAAGGGCGACATGATACCGGCATGCGATCTGCACCGGCACGTGAGCTTTGTAACGACACATGGAGCGCAGGTTCCGCAAACCCGCATGGCGCTTGCGTTGCGAGGTGATCCCATCACATCGATAGAGGGGGTGACGTGCCGTGTCTTGCTTGCCTGGCACGTTCGTCAATGGGATCGACGCATGTCGATTGACGGGTTTACCTTTTTCTTTATGTATACAGATAGTAGTAGTAGATAACGGTGGACAGTTTCTGTGGATAACCTCAAAAAACGCTTTGCATTCAGTGGTTTGTCGCAAGCAAAACCGCTGGTACAGCGTGTGCCCCGACGTGGATGACTTGCGGGTTTCGCCGAACCCCCCGTTCGGGACCGGTTCAGTTGTGCCCACACCGTCGACAGGGGAGCCACAGTCAGCCCACATGCTTTGCCGGTGGTTATCCACAGCGCAGCGCCAGGTTATCCACATTGCAGGGCCGTTCGCCGCGCCGCAGACGTGTCGGGACGCCATGCTTTTGGTGTAGGCTCACGGCTTCGTTGATCGACGTTCCCTGCCTGGTTTCAGACGCCCATGACACGCTTGTCCCCCGATGCCAAATCTGTTCTGGCTGACCTGTCGCCCGTGCCGGAAGCGCCGGCCAAGGTGCGCCGCCGCGATCGGATCGAGGTGCGCGAGTCCGGCGTGCACGGGCGGGGCGTCTACGCCGTTGCACCGATCGCCAAGGGCAAGAAGATCATTGAGTACAAGGGCGAGCACATCTCGTGGAAAGAGGCGCTGCGCCGTCATCCGCACGACCCGTCCGACCCGAACCACACGTTCTATTTCAGCCTGGAAGATGGCAGCGTGATCGACGCCAAACACGGCGGCAACCGCGCGCGCTGGATCAACCATGCCTGCAAGCCGAACTGCGAAGCGCGCGAGGAGGATGGCCGCGTGTTCATTCACGCGCTGCGCGATATCAAACCCGGCGAAGAGCTCTTCTATGACTACGGTCTCGTCATCGAAGGTCGCCAGACCAAGGCGCTGAAGGAGCAGTTTGCATGCCGCTGCGGCGCCAAGAAGTGCCGTGGCACGATGCTTGCCCCGCCTGAAAAGAAGAACCGGAAGAAGTAAGACGGCCTCAGACGAGGTTGTCCGCTAGCGGCAGTCGCAGTACGAAGCGCATGACGCGGCTGCCATCGCGCGCAGTCGCGTCGTCAATGGCTACCGTGCCGCCGTGCAGCCGCACGATGTCGTGGACGATGGCCAGGCCCAGGCCGCTCCCCTGCGGCTGACCAGGCTGGTGATCTGCATCACCGCGAAAGAATCGCTGGAACACCTCGCTGCGGCGTTCGGGCGGAATGCCCGGTCCGTTGTCTTCCACACTCACCACACCCCACCAGCGCGAAGCGGCATCGGCTTCCACACCGGCGCGCAAGGTCACACGGCCGCCAGACGGTACGTACTTGATGGCGTTATCAAGCAGGTTGTTGATGGCTTCCCGCAGCAGCACCGCATTGGCCAGCACAGGCGCCTGCAGTGAACCGGGCGACGATGCTTCCTGCGGCCACGCCTCGAAGCCCAGGTCGAGGCCGCGTGCCAACGCCCGGGGCACCCACTGCGCGCCGGTATCGAATGCCAGTGATACGAGGTCGACCCGCATCGGTGGCCCCAGTTGATCGAGCGTCATGCCGGGTTCTGCACGCGCCAGGGTGAGCAACTGGTTGGACAGACGGACGGCGCGGTTGGCCCCGGATTGCAGTTCGAGCAGCGCGTGGCGCGCGTCTTCCGGTGTCTTGGCATCGATGGCCCGATCTGCGTGCAGCTTGAGCGCGGTCAGCGGCGTGCGCAACTGGTGTGCGGCATCTGCGATGAACGTGCGCTGGGCTTCGAGCGCATCCCGCAATCGGGCCAGCAGTGCGTTCATCGCGTTGATGAGCGGTTGCAGCTCGGCCGGCACGCGCGCCGCGGATTCCGCGGGCAATGGCGTCACCGACTGCGCGCTTTGCTCGTTGAGCGTGTCGGCCAGGGTCTGCAGCGGCTGCAGCTCTTCCTTCAGCACGAGCGAAAGGATCAGCCCGCCGATGGCCAACAGCACGAGCAGCGGAATCGATACCGACAGCAGCACCTCCTTGGCTGCCGTATCACGCCGGTCGAGCAGTTCAGCCACTTCCACGACGATGCCTTCTTCGGGTCGCATGGCCTCGGGCAGGGTCGGCGGGTTGGCCGCGGGGGCAGTCTGTGCCTGCGTGGGTGCCAGGGCAGGGCGGGTGACGTCGTCTTCCGGCCCAGGCAGGGCGGGCTGGCGTGGTGATCGCGGCTTCGGTACTTCGGCGCTCATGCCGGGCAGCAGCAGATGTACCGCGCGTACCTGTTTGCCGTCGATCCAGCTATAGAACACGCGCGCATCGCCGATGCGGACCTGGCCGGAGCCGTAGCCCAGTGGCAGATCCCGGCCGATGAGGGTGCCGGTCGGGCCCGCGATCCGCCAATAGATGCGGTCCTCGCCGCTGTTCTGCACAAGCGTCTGGGCGGTCATGGCAATGTCGTACAGCTTGGCGGCCGGCACATGCGGACCGGCCAGGCGCAACTGCTCGGCCAACGTGTTGGCGACGCCCACCAATGCGCGATCGAATACCTGGGTCGTGTAGTGCGCAGCCAGCCAGTACGACAGCGCACCGGTGCCGACCACCAGGCCAAACAGCGGCGTTGCCAGCGCCCGCAGCAAATGCAGGCGCAGACTGACCGCGCCGTTGGCCGACGTACCCGCTGCCGGAGCGGATGGCGTAGCAGGGCGGTGGCGCTTGAACATGTGGGAAGGGCTACGCCGCCGTGCGCGCCTGCAGCAGATAGCCGAAGCCGCGCACCGTAACGATCTCCGCCTCCGAGTGCTCGATCTTGCGACGCACGCGGTGGACATAGACCTCGATGGCCGTGTCCCCGACCACGTCGTGGCTGGCTTCTCCAATGGCATGACCGAAGCTGGCGAGATGATCCTGCAGTTGCACCTTGCTGACCACGCGGCCCTGCCGCAGCATCAGCAGCTCCAGCACCGCGAACTCGCGCGGAGACAGCTCGAGCGGTGCCGCATCGACGAAGATGCGCCGCTCGACCCCGCTCATTCGCAACCTGCCGACGAGGATATCCGGACGGCCAGCGGGTTCATCCGAGGCACTGCGCCGGCGCAGCAGCGCCTGCACGCGCGCAAGAAGCTCCAGCATTTCGAAGGGTTTTGGCAGGTAGTCATCGGCACCGGCATTCAGGCCGTTGACCTTGTCGAGCAGGCTGTCACGCGCGGTGAGGATCAATACGGGCGTCGCACGATCGCGCATGCGGAACTGGGACAGCAAGGTCATGCCGTCGATCCCCGGCAAGCCGAGATCGAGGATCACCAGGTCATGCGTTTGCCGGGCCAACTGCTCGGCCGCGAAAACACCATCGTGCACCAGATGCACGCGGTGTCCGGCCTGTGTGAGTCCGGCATGGATGCCACTGGCGATGGCGCGGTCGTCTTCAATCAGCAGGATGCGCATGCGATGCGGTCCGGAATCCGGGGAGAAAGGCCTTCGATGCGGTTGGGCGGCGCTACAATGCGCGGATGACCGAAGCTCTGCTCACCATCACCGACCTGGAAGCCGCCATCAATTACTGGCGCGCCCTTTCCCCCTCCGAGGGCGAGGAATTACGGCTGTGCGCCGAGGCGTCGGCGCTGGCCAAACCGTATGCGTTGATGATTGTACAAGGCGCCACCCGCATCGCCCCGGAACAACTGAGCGACAAGGCACGGGCGGCGTACGAGGCATGGCGCGCCGCGGCGGGCGCGTAGGCCAGGGTTACTTCCTGCCGGCCTCGCCGGCGTCCCTTGCAACCTGTTCAATGAAGCGTGCGAGATCCGCATCGCGGTGCGTGAGCCCGTTCGCGTCGTGTGTGGACAGGGTGATGTCCACACGATTCCACACGTTGAACCACTCAGGGTGATGATTCAACTGTTCGGCCTTCAACGCGACGCGCGACATGAAGCCGAACGCGGCGTTGAAATCGGCAAAGGTAAAGGTCTTGTGGATGGCGTCGCGGTCATGCTGCAACTTCCATCCGGGCAGTTCGGCAAACAGGGCTTTGCGTTGGTCTTCGTTCAGGGTCGGCATCATGGTGGTCAATGAAGATCGGTCGAGAATGCGCGCAGTATAGTCAGCGCTCAGATATCTGCCGTATCACTCCATCCCTGGCGGTTGCCGAGGCTGATGACCGTGTCGCCTTCCGCTATATCGCCGGCCCCGAAGGTGGGTTGCGCGGCGAGTGCTTCGTAAAGCGGCGCAAAGTCGGGGCGCGTGGCGTTGAACAACTGCTCGAAGCTGTCGATCACGAAGTAGGTCTTCTGGAAGGTGTCGATGCGATAGCGCGTGCGCATGATGCGGCGCACATCGAAGCCGACCCGGTTGGGACTGGCTGAATCCAACGCGTAGACCGATTCGCTCTTGCTCGACAGAATGCCGGCGCCATAGATGCGCAAGCCGGCAGGCGTCTTGATCAGGCCGAATTCGACCGTGTACCAATACAGGCGCGCCAGCATGTCGAGGGCGCCCAGGCGTGCCGCCTTGAGACCCCCCTGGCCATACGCCTGCATGTAGTCGGCGAAGACCGGGTTAATCAGCAGCGGAACATGGCCGAAGATGTCGTGAAAGCAGTCGGGTTCCTGCAGATAGTCGAGCTGGTCCGGGCGGCGCATCCACCAGCTGGCCGGGAAACGGCGGTTGGCGAGGTGATCGAAAAACACTTCGTCGGGCACGAGGCCGGGTACGGCCACAATCTGCCAGCCGGTTGCGCGCATCAGCGTTTCGTTGAGCTGCTCGAACGAAGGCACGCCCTCGCGGCTCATGCCCAGCGTCGACAGGCCTTGCAGGAATTCATCGCACACGCGGCCCGGCAGCAGCGCTTCCTGGCGGTCGTACAGCGTGCGCCACGTTGCATGATCGGCAGCGGTGTAACGATGCACGGGCTGCTCCATCGTGAAATCAGGACGCAGCGTCTGACCATCCAGGCCTTCGGCGAACTGTTCGCGCAGCTTGTCGGTCAGGGTGCCGGTAAAGCCGGCGGGGGCTGGGCTGGGGGCGGTGGTTGCGATGGCCATAATGATGACGGGCTCGAATGCAATCGGAATCCGGCCAGTGTAGGGGCGAGCCAACGCGGATTGGCCGCAAAACCCCGGCGGATTGGACGTCGCTTGCATCGTTCATGCAAAATCCAGTACTTCTGTGCAGGAGATGTGCATGATTTCCCTTGATGCTTTCGATCTGGCCCTGCTGACGGCGCTCCAACGCGATGGCCGTGCGACGCACCAGCAGCTTTCGGAGCAGGTTCACCTGTCGGCCAGCCAGGTGGGGCGACGCTTGGCGCGGCTCGAGTCCGAGGGGGTGATCGAGGGCTACCGCGTCGTGCTCTCGCCGACGGGGCTGGGGCTGGGGGTGACGGTGTTCGCGAGCGTCAAGCTTGCGCATCATGGCGACGCCATCGTCGAGCGCTTTCGCGAAGAGATCCTGCTGCTTGACGCGGTGCAGGAGTGTTTTTCGGTGGCCGGCGACGCCGACTACATGCTGCGCGTCGTGGTGCCCGACCTGCCTGCGTTGTCGGAATTTGTCATGCGCAAGCTGATGCGCGTGCCGGGTGTCGACAATGTGCGGTCCAATATCGTGCTGACAGCGTTGAAGCGCGATGGCGCTTTGCCACTATCCCACCTCGGTGGGTGACACCGTGCCTTGCGCCCGGGTGCGTGGCATGTCACGCTGCAAGCCGACATGAACATGACGCTGTTGCAGGCAAATTCTGGCCGCTCTTTGGCGGGAGACAACCATGGTTGAAGGACACACCACGCATCCGGCGCATGCGCCGGCGGATCGCGTCGGCGGCTACGGCATGCCGGCCCGGGTTCGCGCGTGGTGGGTGGCGGCGGCAGTGGCGGGCGTGACCTACGGCGGCATGCTGACGATGGTGGCCGTCGATGTGCCCCCGGGCACGCCCCTGGCTGGCCGCATCGTTGCGCAGCCGTTGTGGAAGATGCTGATGGCGATGCTGCTTGCGCGCGCTGCCACGCTGCACGAAGTCCCCCGGGAACGCGGCTGGCTGATTGGCGCCATGTTGTTTTCCGCGCTGGGGGATCTATGGCTGGCACTGCCCGGCTGGAAGTTCTCCTTCATGACCGGCCTGGGCTGCTTCCTGATTGCCCATGTGTGTTACTTGCGTGTGTTGGTCGGGTTGCGCGGGGCCGCATCGCCCATCCGCCTGCTCGGTGCCGGAGCGATGGTCGGCGTGGCCATCGGCATGTTGATCTGGTATTGGCCGGGCCTGGGCGACATGAAGGGACCGGTCATTGCCTATATGGTCGTGCTGTCGTCGATGGTCTGCGCCGCGTTCATGGCGCGTTTGCCGGGGCCGCTGACGGCCTGGGGCGCCCTCACGTTCGCTGCCTCCGACGCGATGATCGGCATCAGCGCGTTCGTCTTTCCGTTCACCGATCACGAGCTGGCCATCTGGTGGAGCTACGCCGCGGCCCAGCTTCTCATCAGCGCAGGGCTGTTGACCCGCCGCGTCCCGCCGTCGCACCGGATCGTGCAGGCGTAAGGCGACCTGCCGCTGCCATTTTCCGTTGACTGCAGGAACTCCCAATGCAGACACTCGACGCCGCCAGCACGGCGGCCCGCTTGCCTTATTCGGCGCTCGCCGATGCGATCGCCCAGGTGCTGCGCGACGCGCGTGCAGGCCGGGCCCTGGCGCCCGCCCGGCTGGTAATGCCGATACCTGGCCCAGGCAGTCTGCTGCTGATGCCGGCGTCCAACGACGACATCACCATCACCAAGATGATCACCGTGCATCCGGCCAACCCCGGGCGCGGGCTCCCGGCCATCCAGGGCGAAGTGGTGGTCATGGATGCGCAAACCGGCGTGCGTCGGCTGGCGCTTGACGGACCGACCGTCACCGCGCATCGTACGGCGGCCGTCTCGCTGCTGGCGGCGCGCCTGCTGGCGCCAAAGCCTGGGGGCGATCTGCTGTTGATCGGTGCCGGGGCGCAGGCACGGGCCCATCTGGAGGCATTTCGCTTCGGACTCGGGACACGCCGCGTGACGATCGTCGCACGCACGGCGGCCAGCGCCGGGCAGCTTGCCGCCCACGCGCAGGCCCTCGGCATGGACGCCACGCCCTTGGCTGGCGGTGATGCCGCCGGCGTGGCCGAGGCCGCCCGCACGGTCCTGCCACATGTGGCGCTCGTCATCACTGCCACGCCATCTGCGCAACCGGTGCTGCCGGACTTGGCGCAAGCCGGAAAAGCCGCGGGCGAGTTCTGGCGTCCTGATCACTTCGTCGCGGCGATTGGCGCATTTCGGCCCGACATGGCTGAATTGCCGCCGCGCCTCTGTGTGCAGGCGGCCGCCGCCGATCGCCTGTATGCCGATACGCTGGTCGACCTCGAAGCCGAGGCGGGTGACCTGCTGCAGGCCGGCATTCCGTGGTCGCGCGTGCGCCCGCTGCAACAGTGTGTCGATATTGCGCCGGACACACTCACTCAGGCCACGCCCGTGTCGCCTGTCCTGTTCAAGAGCGTAGGCAGCGCCCTGTGGGATCTGGCTGCGTGTGAACTCGCACTGTCCAAACGCGATCCTGTTTAAAAACGGTTCACCCGCGCCGAAGGTATGTGCCAGGCCGGTCGCCGCGACTGCTTGTAACAGAAAACCTCTAGAAAATCGGTTCTAGCCTAGGCAGTCACGCGGGATAATGGCCCCCCCTCCGCTCAGGAGGAGACTTAGAACGCACCGCTATCGTTGGCATCGGATGCGTTTCAACAGGAGCACATACAGAGATGGTCTATAAAAAAGCACTGGCGGCCGCCGCCGGGATGATCCTCGCCACCGCCGCGCACGCTCAGGTTGCCGGCAGCAACATCGTGAGCCTCGGCTGGTTCCGCGTGATGCCGGACAGCTCGAGCGACCCGCTGATGGTCAAGAGCATCGGCGGCATGCCGGTGAATCAATCGCAGTCCGGCACGGGCGCCAAGATCAAGGACGCCGACACCGTTGGCCTCGCATTCACCCACTTCTTTACCGACAACGTTGCCGTGGAGCTGGTGGGCGGCATTCCGCCGCGCCACAAGATCGAAGGCACGGGTTCGCTGTCGCCTTACGGGGAAATCGGTTCGGCCAGGCAATGGAGCCCGGCTGTGCTGGCCAAGTGGTACTTCTTCAGCGCCGACAGCAAATTCCGCCCGTACGTGGGCGCCGGCCTGAACTACACGTGGTTCTCGGACGAGAAGATCAACAACAGCGCCTTCCAGACGAAGCTGGCCGGCCCGGGCAGCACGAGCAGCGTCTCGACGGACAGCTCGCTGAACCCGGTGCTGAACGTGGGCGCCACCTACGCGCTCACGAAGGATTGGTTCATTGGCCTGTCGGTGTCGTATCTGCCGCTCAAGACGACGGCGACGATCGATTCCACGACGGCCACGGGCGTGCACGTCGTGAGCGAAGCCAAGATCAAGATCAACCCGGTCGTGACCTTCCTGAGCGTCGGCTATCGCTTCTGAGCGAGTCTCGCGCAAACAAAAAGGCGTGCCGCAGTGGCACGCCTTTTTTGTTCGTGCAGCGTCAGGCGACCGCTTTGACCGGATAACCGGCCTGCTCGATGGCCGCCTTCACCGCATCGGTGCTGGCGGTGGTGGTCACCGCCACCGTCTGCCTGGACAGATCGACCTGCACAGTCGCACCGGTATCGACCTGCTGGACCGCGCGGGTGACGGCTGAGACGCAATGACCGCAGCTCATGCCTTCAACGGAAAACGTCGTCATGGTTTGGGCTCCTGATGAGGAAAAAGTACGACAGGGGCGCAGTATGAACCTTCCCATCATGGGAAGCGCAAGCGTAAGATCAGCGCTTGACCTTCCCAAGATTGGAAGGTCTAGGCTAATGCCATCTTCTCTGAATTGGGTGTTTTCATGACTGCTGCCAGCCTGACCGAAGCTGCCTCCACCGACCTCGATATCGGCGGGATGACCTGTGCCGCATGCGCTGGTCGGGTCGAACGCGCCTTGCGCGCTGTCCCGGGGGTGACCGAGGCCAGCGTCAACCTCGCCACCGAACGCGCGCGCGTGCGCGGTGCGGTCAGCGCAGACGATCTCGTGGCAGCGGTCTCCGGCGCCGGCTATGAAGCACAGGTCGCCTCTGACGAGACAGCGGGCCTCACGGTGGTCGAACCCGAATTCTGGGAGGGCCCGGGGCCGGTGTGGATCGCTGCTGCGCTGTCGGTGCCGCTGGTGCTGCCCATGATCGCCGGCTGGTTTGGCGCCGACTGGATGTTGCCTGCCTGGATGCAATGGCTGCTGGCGACGCCGGTCCAGTTCGTGGTGGGTGCCCGTTTCTACAAGGCTGGCTGGAAAGCGCTGCGCGCGGGCGCCGGCAACATGGATCTGCTGGTCGCGCTGGGGACGTCGGCGGCCTATGGCCTGTCGCTGTGGCTCTGGTGGCGCGCGGACGCAGATGACATGCCGCATCTGTACTTCGAGAGCGCCGCCGTGGTGATCACGCTGGTGCGCCTGGGCAAGTGGCTGGAGGTGCGCGCCAAGCGGCAGACAGCCCAGGCCATCCGCGCGCTGCAGGCGTTGCGCCCGGACACCGCCCGCGTGCGTGCTGCCGATGGCACGCTGCGGGATGTGCCCATCACCAAGGTGCGTGTGGGCGATGTCGTCTCGGTGCGCGCCGGCGAGCGCATCCCTGTCGACGCTGTCGTGCTGGAAGGCGCCAGCCACGTCGACGAATCGATGCTGACGGGCGAAAGCCTTCCTGTGCCGAAGCGCGAAGGCGATCGTGTGACCGCCGGTGCGATCGCGACCGACGGCGTGTTGCTGGTGCGCACCACGGCCATCGGCGCGGACACCATGCTCTCGCGCATCATCCGCCTGGTCGAAGATGCACAGGCCGCCAAGCCGCCGATCCAGCAACTGGTGGATCGGGTGAGCGCAATCTTTGTTCCGGCCGTGCTGGTGGCAGCACTGCTTACGCTGGCAGGCTGGGCCATCGCCGGCCCGGAATGGGAAACGGCCATCGTCAACGCGGTGGCGGTGCTGGTGATCGCCTGTCCGTGTGCGCTGGGGCTGGCGACGCCATCCGCCATCATGGCCGGCACCGGCGCGGGCGCCCGGCGCGGCATCCTGATTGCCGATGCGCAGGCGCTGGAGCGCGCACAGCAGGTTGACTTCGTCGTCTTCGACAAGACTGGCACGCTGACGGTCGGCAAGCCCCGCGTCACGGCCATTGAGGCAGCGCCGGGCGTGGATCCTGTTGCGGTACTCGATCAGCTTGCCGCGCTGCAGGCCGAGAATACGCATCCGCTGGCACAGGCCACGCGGGACCATGTGGTGGAGCAAGGCCGTTCGATCACGCCAGCGCAATCGCCCGAAGTGCTGGCCGGGCGCGGCACCCGGGGCAAGGTGGGCGGCGCATGGCTGCAGCTCGGGAATGCGCGCTGGATGGACGAACTCGGACTCGACCGCAGCGCACTGCAAGCGCGCGCGCAAGCCCTGGAAGCCCAAGGCAACACCGTCTCGTGGCTGGCACAAAGCAGTGAAGGCGCGGTGCAGCTGCGTGGCCTGATTGCGTTTGGAGATGCGCTCAAGCCAGGCGCCAGGGGCGCGGTGGCCGAGCTGCGCCGGCGCGGCATTCGCACTGCGCTGGTGACGGGCGACAACGCCGGAGCCGCGCGCAGCGTGGCGCAAGCGCTCGGCATCGACGAAGTGGCCGCGCAGGTCCTCCCGCAAGACAAGGCCGCGCGTGTCGCCGCATGGCAGCAGGGCGGCCACGTGGTGGCGATGGTCGGCGATGGCATCAACGATGCGCCGGCGCTCGCGGCGGCCGATGTGGGCATCGCCATGGCGACGGGCACGGATGTCGCCATGCAGGCAGCGGGCATCACGCTCATGCGCGGTGAGCCGCGCCTGGTGGGCGACGCGCTGGACCTGTCGCACCGCACAGTCGCGAAGATCCGCCAGAACCTGTTCTGGGCCTTCGTCTACAACGTGGTGGGCATTCCGCTGGCGGCATTCGGGTGGCTCAACCCCACCTTTGCCGGCGCGGCGATGGCGTTTTCCAGCGTGAGCGTCGTGACCAATGCGTTGATGCTGCGCCGCTGGCGCGCCACCGGAGAGCAGGCATGACCCGCACCCAGCTCAGCGCTGCCCAAGGCTTGGCGGCCGGTCCCATGAGCATCGGCGAGGCCGCCAAGGCGAGCGGGGTCTCCGCGAAGATGATCCGCTACTACGAGAGCATTGGCCTGCTCCCGCCCAGTCCGCGCACCGAGGGCAATTACCGTATGTACGACGCGCGTGCGCTGCACGTGCTGCGTTTCATTCAACGATCACGCTCGCTGGGGTTCTCGCTCGAAGAGATCCGCACGTTGCTCTCGCTCTGGCATGACCGGGAGCGCGCCAGTGCTGACGTCAAATCCATCACGTTGCGCCACGTGGCCGATCTGGATGCGCGCATCCGCGAACTGCAGGGCATGCGCGACACGCTCATGTCGCTCGCCAATGCATGCCACGGCGATGACCGGCCGGACTGTCCGATCCTCGAAGGCGTCGCCGGCGTGATGGAAGAGGGCGCCGGCGGAGACGGCTGCTGCCGCTGACAGCACGCGTAATCCCCAGCCTCGCATCGCGCGGCGTCTATGCCACAATCTGGCAACCCAAGGAGGAGACGCCGATGACGCAAGCCCCCGCTCAGGCCGATGCGCTGGAATCCCGCCAGCGCATGAAGGACGGCACTGAATTGCTGGTCCGCACCTGGTTGCCCGTGCCCGACAACGGCGCGCCGCGCGGCACCGTCATCCTCGTCCACGGCATGGCCGAGCACAGCGGGCGCTACCCGCATGTGGCCAAGGTGCTCACCGCCCTGGGCCTGCGCGTGCGGGCCTTCGACCTGCGCGGCCACGGCAAGAGCGGCGGCCCGCGCATGGCGCTCGACGCGCAAGACAATTACCTCACCGACCTCACGGAAATCGTCGATGCCGTTGTCGCCGAGTGGCATGAGATGCCGTTCGTGCTCGGACACAGCATGGGCGGACTGATCGTGGCGCGTTTCACCACGGCCCGTATCCGGCCGGTGCGCGGCGTGCTGCTGTCGTCACCGGCGCTGCGTGTGAAGCTGCCGCCCGGGGCAGGTATCGTGCGCGGCATCCTGTCGGCGCTCGCGCCCCGCCTGCCTGTGCCCAATCCGGTCGACCCGGCGAAGCTGTCACATGATCCGAGCGTGGCAGCCGCGTATCGCGCCGACCCGCTCGTCCAGAGCACCATCAGCGCTTCCGTGCTGGAATTCATGCTCAACGCCATCGCCCAGGCGCAGCAGGACGCACCGCGCCTCGAAGCGCCCATGCTGCTGATGGCGGGTGGATCCGATTCGATTGTCGATCCGTCCGGCAGCCGGGATTTCTACGCGAATGCCCCGGAAGACTTGCGGACGCTGGCGTGGTTCGACAGCGGGTATCACGAGATCTTCAACGAAGCCGAGCCACTGCGTAGCGAGGTGCTCGGAAAGATGACGGCGTGGTTGGCCTCGCGGATCTGACGCGGCACCGAGGACGAAAACAAAAGCAGACACCCAGGAAAAGAAGCACGGAGACATGGAAACCTACGACTACATCATCATCGGCGCGGGCTCCGCAGGTTGCGTCCTCGCCAACCGTTTGACGCGTGACCCCGACGTCTCCGTGCTGCTGCTGGAGGCGGGCGGCAAGGACGACTACCACTGGATCCACATCCCGGTCGGCTACCTGTATTGCATCGGCAACCCGCGCACCGACTGGCTTTACCGCACGCGCGAGGAGCCCGGCCTGAACGGGCGCTCGCTGGGGTATCCGCGAGGGCGCGTGCTCGGCGGCTGCTCGTCGATCAACGGCATGATCTACATGCGCGGCCAGCGTGAAGACTACGACGGCTGGGCCGCCATCACCGGCGATGACTCCTGGAAGTGGGATGCGGTGCTGCCGCTGTTCAAGGCGAGCGAGAATCACCACGGCGGCGCAAACACATGGCACGGCGCTGACGGCGAATGGCGTGTCGAGCCCCAGCGCCTGCACTGGCAGGTACTCGAGACGTTCATCGAGGCCGCAGTGCAGGCGGGCATTCCGCGCACAAGCGACTTCAACCGCGGCGACAACTTCGGCGTCGGCTATTTCGAGGTCAATCAGAAGCGCGGCATCCGCTGGAATACGGCCAAGGGTTTCCTGCGGCCCGCATCGCAGCGGCCGAACCTGACCATTGTCACGGGGGCGCAGGTGCGTGCGCTCACGTTCGAGGGCAAGCGCTGCACGGGGGTGACATATCGGGGTGCGGGGCAGGACTGCACGGTGGCCGCGCGGGAAGAGGTCATCCTCTCCGCCGGCGCGATCAACTCGCCGCAGTTGCTTGAGCTGGCGGGCATCGGGCAGCCGGAGCGGCTGCAGGCACTTGGCATCCCCGTGCGGCAGGCGCTGCCCGGTGTGGGTGAGAACCTGCAGGACCATCTGCAGCTCCGAAGCGTGGTCAAGGTGCATGGTGTGCCGACGCTCAATACGCGCGCATCGAACTGGTGGGGCAAGGCGCTGATCGGCATGCAGTACGCCTTCAACCAGAGCGGACCGATGAGCATGGCGCCGTCGCAGCTGGGCGTGTTCGCGCGCTCGAATCCGTCGGTGGCGCGGCCTGATGTGGAATACCACGTGCAGCCGCTCTCGCTCGACAAGTTTGGCGAACCGCTGCATGCGTTCAACGCCTTTACCGCGAGCGTGTGCAACCTGCGGCCGACCTCGCGTGGCACGGTGCATGTCACGTCGGCCGACCCGTTTGCCGCGCCCGTCATCGCACCGAACTATCTGTCGACCGAGGAAGACCGCAAGGTAGCGGCCGATTCGCTGCGCCTGACGCGTCGCATTGTCGCGCAGCCGGCCCTGGCGAAATACCGGCCCGAGGAATATCTGCCCGGCGCGGCACTCCAGACCGATGACGAGCTTGCCCGCGCCGCCGGCGAGATCGGCACGACCATCTTCCATCCGGTCGGCACGTGCCGCATGGGGCGCGCGGACGATGTGGATGCGGTGGTCGATGCGCAGCTGCGCGTGCGCGGCATCGAAGGCCTGCGCGTGGTCGATGCGTCGGTCATGCCGACCATCACCTCGGGCAATACCAACTCGCCGACGATCATGATTGCGGAGAAGGCGGCGGAGATGATTCGCGCCGCGCGCAAGGCGCGTGCGCGCAGCGAAGCGGTAGCGGTCTGAATCTCGATGACACAGGCATGACACACGGCCCGTGTCCGATGAGATGCAATCCGTATTGCTCCGATACGTAACTCTACGTAACCCGCCGGCGGCCCGCAAAGCCAATGCCGGCGCGGATTTACGCACCGTAAGCGAGGTGTAATCCGCCTCGGTACAAACCCCGATGTTTTGCAACGCAACAGGCGTTGACAATCAGCCGCTACATAAAAAATGGCGGGAGACAAGAGGGAATCATGGCGCAGGACATCATTCTCGAAACGCGCGGACTCACGAAAGCCTTCAAGGGCTTTACCGCCGTGTCCGACGTCAACCTGCGCGTGCGGCGCGGGTCCATCCATGCACTCATCGGCCCGAACGGTGCCGGCAAGACGACCTGCTTCAATCTGCTGACCAAGTTTCTGGTGCCCACGCGCGGCAACATCTTGTTCAACGGTGTCGACATCACGGCAGAGAAGCCGGCGCAGATCGCACGACGGGGCGTCATCCGCTCGTTCCAGATTTCTGCGGTGTTTCCGCATCTGAGCGTGCTGGAAAACGTTCGGATCGGACTGCAGCGGCAGCTTGGCACGGCCTACGCGTTCTGGCGCAGCGAGCAGTCGCTGAGCGTGCTGAACGACCGCGCGATGGAGCTGCTCGATCAGGTCGGCCTGACGCAGTTTGCGCACACCGTGACGGTGGAGCTTCCGTATGGCCGCAAGCGCGCGCTGGAGATCGCCACCACGCTGGCAATGGAGCCGGAACTGATGCTGCTCGACGAGCCCACGCAAGGCATGGGGCACGAAGATGTGGACCGCGTGAAGGAGCTGATCAAACGCGTGGCCGAGGGCCGCACGATCCTGATGGTCGAGCACAACATGAACGTGGTGTCGTCCATCGCCGACAAGATCACCGTCCTGCAGCGCGGCCAGATCCTGGCCGAAGGCCCGTATGAGGAAGTCTCGAAGAATCCGCAGGTGATGGAAGCCTACATGGGCACCGCCGATGCGGCTCTGGAAGGCCATTGAGGCCACTGGCTGGCGCAGCCCCGTCGTCGATACGGCGGGACGCGGCAACACCGAACGCTTGACCCGAACACACGAGAACATTGCATGAGCACGCCCGCGCTCCAGATCAAGGACCTGCACGCCTGGTACGGCGAGTCGCACATCCTGCATGGCGTCGACCTGACCGTGAACCGGGGTGAGGTCGTCACGCTGCTTGGCCGCAATGGCGCCGGCCGTACCACCACGCTGCGCGCCATCATGGGCCTGGTCGGCACGCGCAAGGGCTCCATCGTGGTGCACGATGCGAGCGGCCGTGGCGTCGAGACCATCGACCTGTCGACGCACAAGATCGCTCACTGCGGCATTGGTTACTGCCCGGAAGAGCGCGGCATCTTTTCGAGCCTCTCGTGCGAAGAGAACCTGATGCTGCCGCCGGTGCTGAAAGGCCAGGTGGCGAAGGGCGGCAACGCCGGCATGAGCATCGACGAGATCTACGAGATGTTCCCGAACCTGAAGGAGCGTCGCCAGAGCCAGGGTACGCGGCTGTCGGGCGGCGAGCAGCAGATGCTGGCGGTCGGGCGCATCCTGCGTACCGGTGCGAACCTGCTGCTGCTTGATGAGATTTCCGAAGGGCTGGCGCCGGTGATCGTGCAGGCGCTGGCCCGCATGATCCTGATGCTCAAGAAGCGCGGTTATACGGTGGTGATGGTGGAGCAGAACTTCCGTTTTGCCGCGCCGCTGGCAGACCGCTTTTATGTGATGGAACACGGCCGCATTGTTGAGCGTTTCGAGGCGGCGCAGTTGCAGGACAAGATGCCGGTGCTGCACGAGTTGCTCGGCGTTTGATTGCTTTGCTTGACCTTTGCGCCAGGGTCACCCGACCGGCGCGTACGACACAGGAGACAAGACCATGACACTCAAGAAGCTGGCTGGTGCATTGATGGCGGCAGGGCTGGGCCTCGCGGCATTCGGCGCGCATGCGCAGGTGAGCGGCGACAAGGTGAAGATCGGCTTCATCACCGATCTCTCGGGCCTGTATGCCGACATCGACGGGCAGGGCGGCATCGAGGCGGTCAAGATGGCGATCGAGGATGCGGGCGGCAAGGTGCTCGGCAAGCCGATCGAACTGGTCACGGCCGACCACCAGAACAAGGCCGACATCGCCGCCTCGAAGGCGCGTGAATGGATGGACCAGCAGGGCCTGGACATGCTGCTGGGCGGCACGAACTCCGCCACCGGCCTGGCCATGAACAAGGTAGCCGCCGAGAAGAAGCGCGTGTTCATCGACATCGGTGCCGGCACGGCGCGTCTGACCAACGAAGAATGCACGCCGTACACGATCCACTATGCGTACGACACCGTGGCCCTGGCCAAGGGCACCGGCAGCGCAGTGGTCAAGCAGGGCGGCAAGTCGTGGTTCTTCCTGACGGCGGACTACGCGTTTGGTCACTCGCTGGAGAACGACACGACGACCGTGGTCAAGGCCAATGGCGGTACGGTGGTGGGCTCGGTCAAGCACCCGCTGTCGGCCTCCGACTTCTCTTCGTACCTGCTGCAGGCGCAGGCGTCGAAGGCACAGATCCTGGGCCTGGCCAACGCCGGCGGCGACACGATCAACTCGATCAAGGCGGCCAAGGAATTCGGCATCACCAAGACGATGAAGATCGCCGGCCTGCTGATGTTCATCAACGACGTGCATAGCCTGGGCCTGCCGACGGCCGAGGGCCTGCTGATGACCGACAGCTGGTACTGGGACATGAACGACGCCACGCGCAAGTTCGCCAACCGCTACTTCATGAAGATGAAGAAGATGCCGAGCAGCCTGCAGGCAGCGGATTACTCGGCGGTGTCGAACTACATCAAGGCCGTGGCGGCTGCCGGCACGGATGACCCGGACAAGGTCATCGCACAGCTCAAGAAGACCAAGATCGACGACTTCTACACGAAGGGCTACATCCGTCAGGACGGTCGCGCCATCCACGACATGTACCTGCTGCAGGTGAAGACCCCGGCCGAGTCGAAGAAGCCGTGGGACTACCTGAAGGTCGTGGCGACGATCCCGGGCGAACAGGCTTTCACGACGCCGGCTGAGTCGAAGTGCTCGCTGCTGAAGAAGTAAGCAGGTAAGTACCGGCGCCGCTGCCCCCATGGGTGGCGGCGCGGTCAACGTTGTTGGTGTGGTGTTCTCTTCCTGACCGCGATGGAAATCTTTGGTGTTCCGCTACCGGCCATGCTCAGCCAGCTGCTGCTGGGCCTGGTCAACGGTTCGTTCTATGCGATGTTGAGCCTGGGCCTTGCGGTCATCTTCGGGCTGCTCAACGTCATCAATTTCGCGCACGGTGCGCTGTTCATGCTGGGGGCGGTGCTCACGTGGATGGGCTTCTCGTACCTGGGCGTGCCGTATTGGGCGATGCTCGTGCTGGCGCCCCTGGTGATCGGCGTGCTGGGTATGGTGATCGAACGCACGCTGCTGCGCTTCATCTACAAGCTCGATCATCTCTATGGCCTGTTGCTCACGCTGGGCGTGACGCTCGTCATCGAGGGGGTATTCCGCGCCATCTACGGTGTGTCGGGCCTGCCGTATGACACGCCTGAACTGCTGCAGGGCGCGACCGATCTTGGCTTCATGATCCTGCCGAATTACCGTGCGTGGGTGGTGGTGGCCTCGCTGGTCGTGTGCTTCGCCACGTGGTTCATGATCGAGAAGACCAAGCTGGGCGCCTACCTGCGGGCAGGTACCGAGAACCCGAAGCTGGTCGAAGCCTTTGGTGTGAACGTGCCGCTGATGGTCACGCTCACCTACGGCTTTGGCGTGGCGCTGGCGGCGTTCGCGGGCGTGCTGGCGGCGCCGGTCATCCAGATCTCGCCGCTGATGGGTCAGAGCTTGATCATCACCGTGTTTGCGGTGGTGGTGATCGGCGGCATGGGCTCGATCATGGGTTCGATCATCACCGGCCTTGCCCTGGGCGTCATCGAGGGGCTGACCAAGGTGTTCTATCCGCAGGCGTCGTCCACCGTGGTGTTCGTGATCATGGTGCTGGTCTTGCTGGTGCGTCCGGCCGGCCTGTTCGGTAAAGAGAAATAAGCGAAGCGGCACTATGCAAAACACCTCTTCCTTCAAATACGTCCTGTACGGCCTGCTGCTGGTGGCGCTCATTGCGGCACCGCTGGTGGGCGCGTATCCGGTGTTCGTCGCCAAGCTGCTGTGCTTTGCACTGTTTGCGTCCGCGTTCAACCTGCTGCTGGGCTACACCGGGCTGCTGTCGTTCGGGCACGCAGCCTTCTTTGGGGGCGCCGGCTACGTGGCGGGCTACCTGATGCGCGACCTGAACGTGACGCCGGAACTGGGTCTCCTGGCCGGTACCGCGGCGGGCGCCTTGATCGGCCTGGTCGTGGGCCTGCTGGCGATCCGTCGCCAGGGCATCTACTTCTCGATGATCACGCTGGCGCTGGCGCAGATGCTGTACTTCTTCTGCCTGCAGGTGCCGTTCACCGGCGGCGAGGACGGCCTGCAGGGCGTGCCGCGCGGCAAGCTGTTCGGCGTGCTGGACTTGTCTTCAGACCTGACGCTGTATTACGTCGTGCTCGTCATCGTGGTGCTGGCTTTCCTGCTGATTGTGCGCACGATCCACTCGCCGTTCGGGCAGATCCTCAAGGCCATCAAGGAGAACGAGCCTCGCGCGATCTCACTCGGCTATGACACCGACCGCTTCAAGCTGCTGGCCTTCGTGTTGTCCGCGGCGCTGACCGGCCTGGCCGGTTCGCTCAAGACGCTGGTGCTCGGTTTCGAAACGCTGACCGATGTGCACTGGTCGATGTCCGGCTCGGTCATCCTGATGACGCTGGTGGGCGGTCTGGGCATCCTGTCGGGCCCACTGCTGGGCGCGGCGCTGGTGATCGCGCTGGAAAACAAGCTCGGCGACATCGGCACTTTCCTGGCAGGCGTGACCGGCATCGACGGGTTCAACATCCTCGGGGAATCGGTCACGACGGTAACGGGCGCGATCTTCGTGATCTGCGTGCTGACGTTCCGCCGCGGCATCATGGGCGAGATTGCGGCTCGCGTGCCGTGGTTGCGGCGTTGACGTCACAATGCGCGAAGATACCGGCCGTTTTGGGTTGGACGCGGCAACTTGGTGCCCCTTGCACCGTAAGGGTTTGCTCTAGTTGCTGCATTGCGGTGCATCTTTTACAGTCTCGTCACGGTTTTCGCACGAGATAAATGAGGCGGGAGCGAGGAGACGACAGCACACACCGCACGAAACGGTGGAGATGCTAAATAAAATAGAGGCCCTGCCGGGTGATCCCCGGCAGGGCCTTTTAGTTTTTGGCGCCAGGCATTCGCCACTCGGGCGGCCACGGCGGCAATTGCAGGGGAGGGCGCGGGCGGGGTCGTCCATGGCAAGGCGTCCGATGGAGCGTTTTCACCAGCCTGTTGGCAGGCTATCCACAAAAGAAGTGCCTGCGTGGTCGACGCCTATGCGGCCGCTGCATGACAATGGCGCCTTCGCCCAACGCCGCCCATGATGCTTTCCACCCGCCTCGCCACGCCGGAAGACCGGCCGCGCCTGCTGGCCGCCATTGCCCCGATGGGGGCTGCGCTGCAGCTGGCACACGCCGTTGATACGCTGTTGGCCCAGCCCGCCATGCATCCATGCATGCTCGTTGAATCCGGCGAGGCGCCGGTTGGCGTTGTGCCCATGACGCTTGTGCCCCACCTCGTTCTGGGCGGCTTGGTGGCGTGGCTGCCGGTCGGCGTGATGGTCTTGTCCGGCGGTACGACGGTGCTTGATGTCGCGCTGTCCGCCGTCAATGAGTACGCCAGCGCACATGGCATACTCCACACCCTGCTGCCGCCGGCAGCGCTGGCGGCCGACGAGGCTGCGGCCTTCGGCTTTGTGCCCGATACGTCCGGCTGCTGGCTGCGCAGCGCCCGTCCGTCACCCAAATCGCTGGGTTAGCCCCTTACGTTCATTCGCCTGGTCCTGTTTCCCTGATGGAATTCGCCTTGCTCGCCGTGGCCGGCTTTCTGGCCGGCCTCATCGATGCCGTAGCCGGTGGCGGCGGTCTGGTGCAGATTCCCGCGCTGTTCTCCGCTTATCCGAGCCTGGCGCCGGCGACGCTGATCGGCACCAACAAGGTCGCGTCGATGTCCGGTACGGCCACGGCGGCGGTGCGCTACGGCCGCACGGTACGCATCTACTGGGGCGCGACGGGGCCGGCAGTGGTCACGGCGTTTGTGTTTTCGCTGCTGGGCGCATGGGCGCTCACGCATATTCCGGCCGAACCGCTGCGCCGCGCGCTGCCGTTTGTGCTGGCGGTGCTGCTCGTCTACACGGTCGCCAAGAAGAACCTCGGCGCAGACCACGCGCCCCGCCTGTCGGGTTGGCGCGAGCGCGCCGTGGCGCTGCTGGCGGGCGCCGTCATCGGCTTTTACGACGGCGTGTTCGGACCCGGCACGGGCAGCTTCCTGATGATTGTTTTCGTGCGCGCGTTCGGATACGACTTCCTGCACGCATCGGCATCCACCAAGGTCGTCAACCTGGCGACGAATGTGGCCGCCATGCTCTTGCTGGCGGCCAAGGGGCACGTCTGGTGGCAGCTCGGCCTCGTGATGGCCGTGGCCAATGTGGCGGGCAATCAGGTCGGCAGCCACCTCGCGCTGCGGCACGGCAGCCGCTTCGTGCGCAAGGTGTTCATCGTGGTGGTGCTGGCGTTGATCCTGAAGACGGCTTACGACGCCTTCATGCGCTGAGCTGCGTGTCGAGCGACACGGTGCGCTCGGTGACGACGTCGCCCGTGTGCTGCGTGCTGACGGTTTCGATCAGCATGATCCCGCACTCGTCGTCGGCGACCGGGAAATGCCGCACGCCGCGCGGCACCACGCAGAACTCACCGGGGCCGAGGTGCACGTCGGCGCGGTCTTCGAAAGCGATCTTCAGGTGGCCGTAGACCACGAAGAACAGTTCGTCTTCGTTCGGGTGATCGTGCCAGACGAATTCGCCCTTCAACTTGGCGACCTTGATGTACTGGTCATTGACCTGGCCGACGATGCGGGGTGACCAATACGCCGTCACCTGTGCCAGTGCCTGTGCGACCTGCACAGCGTGTCCTGCGAGCATGATGGGCTCCGATGGGTGGGAAGTGTCCAAAGATAAGGTTGCGCCGCGCGCTTTCCCAACCAAACTTTCTAATCGGGTCGATCACGCAGGCTAATGCCCGGCGCGCTGTCATCGTGTTGCCGCAGGCGGCGGATACGCTGCCGGGTTTCTTTGCTCGACGTGCGACGCCATGGCTTTGAGTCTCGACGACATCCGAACCCTGTTCGACCGCCACGGCCACATTGCCTACAGCGGCGAACCCGTCACCCAGCTCGAACATGCGCTGCAGACGGCCGCGCTTGCCGAGGCGGCGGGCGCTACCGCCGCGCTCGTCACCGCCGCGCTGCTGCACGACCTCGGCCACCTGCTGAACCCGCAGGGCGACACGCCCACGGCCCGCAGCATCGACGATCAGCATCAATATTTCGCGCTGCCGTTTCTGCGCGCGACGTTTCCAGACGCGGTGCTCGAACCGATCCGCCTGCATGTGGACGCCAAGCGCTGCCTGTGCGCGATGGATGCGCATTACTACGCGCGGCTGTCGGCGGATTCCGTGCGCAGCCTGGCGCTGCAGGGTGGCGTGTTTTCCGCCGAAGCGGCCGAAGCGTTCTTGCAGCGCCCATACGCCGCGGACGCGCTGCAACTGCGGTGCTGGGACGATCTGGCCAAGGTGGCCGGCCAGTGCACGCCGGCACTCGGACATTTCCTCGGCATCGCGGCTCGCGCTTCAGCGGCAGCGTAGGCTGCGCAGGGTGGTGCCGACGGCTTCGTCCCACGGCGTGTGCGGCTCGGCGCCGAGCGCCTGCACCAGCCGGGTGTTGTCCATGCAGACGGGGTGTTGCCACAGGTAGCGCATTTCGCGCATCTCGCGCAGCATTTCAGAGAACGGTGCCAGTACCGGGAGCAACCACCATGGGAAGGCGCGCGTCCTGACTGGGTGCCCCACGGCGCGCCCGATCGATGCCGCCATCTGCGTGCCGTCGGCATCCCAGTGGCCGCGCATGTGGTAGACGGCGAAGTCGGGCAGGCGGTCGCCCTGTTCGACGAGCCGCAGCATGGTCTCGGCCACATCTGGCAGATACGCCCATTGGTGACCGACACCGCGCGTACCGGGGGAGGTGATCGTTCGCACCGGCTTGCCCGGCCGCACCAGGGCGCCGGCAAACCAGGTGTTGGCGGTTTGCGGCCCGAAGAAGTCGCCGGCGCGCACGATCAGGCTGCGCACGCCTTCGGCGCTGGCGGCCTGCATGCGGCGCTCCAGCTCCACGCGAATCCGGCCTTTGCGGGTGAGGGGCTGTTGCGCGGTGGTCTCGCGCAGCACGGGAAATGTGTCCGGTGCAAAGTTGTAGACCGTGCCGGGCAGCACGATGCGCGCGCCCGACGTCCGGGCCGCGGCGATGGTGTTGTCGATCATCGGCAGCACCAGGCCGGCCCAGTTGTGATAGCCGGGCGGGTTCACCGCATGCACGATCAGCTGCACCCCTTGGGCCGCGCTGACCACGTCGTCGCGGACCATGGCGTCGCCGCGAATCCATTCGAAGGTGTTGTCGCGCCCGGCGAGGGCATCCGGATTGCGCTGCAGCGCGCGGACATGCCAGCCTCGCGCCACCAGGCGTCGTGCCACTTCCCCACCGATGCCGCCCGTTGCGCCCAGCACCAGCGCCATGCGTTTTGCGTGATCCATGACTCTGCTCCCGTGTGATGGCGTGTTGCGATGGAGGTATTCTGGTCGCGGCTGTGATTCAATGGAATTGTTGATGATGATCGTGCTGCTATACGGATGTGTATGACTGGAGCGGAGCCGGGCTGGGAGCTGTACCGAACGTTTCTCGCGGTCGTGCGGGAGGGGTCGCTATCGGGCGCCGCGCGGGCGCTGGGTCTGACGCAGCCGACGGCCGGGCGCCATGTCGATGCGCTGGAGCGCGCGCTGGGCCTCGCTTTGTTCATCCGAACGCAGCAGGGCCTGAGCCCGACCGAGGCGGCGCTGTCGCTGCGCCCGTTTGCCGAATCCCTGGAGGCGACCAGCGCCGCCTTGCTGCGCGCGGCATCCAGCCATGGCCAGGGCGTGCGCGGCACCGTGCGCGTCACGGCCAGCGACGTGGTGGCGGTGGAAGTGCTGCCGCCCATCCTCGCCGACCTGCACGCCACGTATCCCGATCTCACCATCGAGCTGGCGCCGTCCAATCGCATGGAAGACCTGCTCCGGCGTGAGGCCGACATCGCCGTGCGCATGCTGCCGCCCACGCAAGGTGTGCTGATCGCGCGCCAAATCGGCGGCATCGAGCTGGGGCTGTTTGCGCACCGGCGGTATCTGGACCGGCGCGGTAGGCCCGCGACGGTGGAAGATCTCTCCGGCCACACGCTGATCGGCTACGACAAGGAAAACGCGTTCCTGCGTGGCCTGCGCGGGCAGCTGCCGTGGGCGCAGCGCAACCGCTTTGCGCTGCGCACCGACAGCGATCTGGCGGCCATTGCCGCGCTGCGCGCCGGGTTCGGCGTGGGCTTTTGCCAGATCGGCCTGGCGCGCCGCAACCCTGACCTGGTGCGGTTGTTCGGCGACGAGGTTTCGCTGATGCTCGACACCTGGGTCGCCATGCACGAAGACCTGCGTGACAGTCCGCATTGCCGCGCCGTGTTCAATGCGCTGGCTGCGGGCCTCGCGCGGTACATCGACGGTGACTGACCGCTCGCGCTAGCTGGCGCGGCGCAGCGGATCGAGCAGGCCCTTCAGACCGTTGTGGTCCAGCTCCTGCATCAGCGCCAGCAGCCGGCCGATCTGGCCGGGCGGAAAGCCTTCACGCGCGAACCAGTTGAGGTAATGGCCGGGCAGGTCGGCAATCAGGCGGCCCTTGTATTTGCCGAAGGGCATTGGCGTGGTGACGAGGCGGTGGAGATCTTCGGGTTGCATGGGCGCTATTGTGCCGCCCGCGCGGGCTTGCGTGCCGGCGTGCTGCGGCAAGGGCGCCACACTGCCCGTCGACCTTGACCATTGCGGACCGGAGGGGCCTGGAGGCCGCGCCGCGCTGACGAGTCACGTTGTCTACGGCGCCAGTGGGCCTCGTGAACACGTGAAGGTTCGGGGTATCTCCCCCTTGTCCGCGCGGCGTGACTCCTTCTAGACTCCTTCATCCCCGACCGAGCGGTCGGCCAATCGCAGATTCAGGGCGGGCGCAGAACCCGCTTCGCACACCTCAGGAGACGGCATGAAGGTTTCGCGCGCAACCCGCATTGCACTGGCTGCCACCGCATTGTTGGCCGGCACGGCATTCGCCCAGGTCAAGGTCGGCATCACGGTATCCGCTACCGGCCCGGCGGCTTCGCTGGGGATTCCCGAGAAGAACACCGTCGCGCTGCTGCCCAAGGAAATTGCGGGCAAGAAGATCGAGTACATCGTGCTCGACGATGCGTCCGACACGACCACGGCCGTCAAGAACACGCGCAAGCTCATCACCGAGGACAAGGTCGACCTGGTGATCGGCTCGACTGTCACGCCGAACTCGCTGGCGATGGTTGACGTCGTGGCCGAGAACGAAACGCCGATGATCACGCTGGCTGCCTCCGCGCGCATTGTCGAGCCGGTGGACGTCAAGCGCGCGTGGGTGTTCAAGACACCGCAGAACGATTCGCACATGGCCACCGCCATTGCTGAGCACATGGTCAACCATGGGGTGAAGACGGTGGGGCTGATCGGCTTTGCCGACGCGTACGGAGATTCATGGGCGCAGGAGTTCGACAAGGTGGCGACGCTGCGCAAGTTGAAGGTCGTCGCGAACGAGCGCTTCGCACGCACCGATACCTCGGTGACGGGGCAGGTGCTGAAGATCATGTCGGCCAACCCCGATGCCGTGCTGATTGCCGGTTCCGGCACGCCGGCCGCGCTGCCCGAGCGTGCGTTGAAGGAGCGAGGCTACAAGGGCAAGCTGTACCAGACGCACGGTGTGGCGAATGCTGACTTCCTGCGTGTGTGCGGCAAGGACTGCGAAGGCACGTTCCTGCCGGCGGGGCCCATTCTGGTGGCGGATCAACTGCCCGACAGCAATCCCGTCAAGAAGCAGGCGCTCGCATACAAAGTGGCCTATGAAAAGGCGTACGGCGGCCAGGTTTCGACGTTTGGCGGACACATGTGGGACGCCGGGCTGTTGCTGGCGCACGCCATGCCAGATGCCCTCAAGAAGGGCCAGCCCGGCACCCTGGCGTTCCGCAAGGGGCTGCGCGATGCATTGGAGACGACGACGAACCTGGCGGTCTCGCACGGTGTGATGAACATGAACGCGAAGGATCACCTGGGGCTCGATCAGCGCTCGCGCGTCATGGTCGAGATCAAGGACGGGAAGTGGAAACTGCAGAATTGAACGAGCCGCCATGGCCCGGCCGTCGGGCTGTGGCAGGTCACAGGACGCCGCATCCAATCCGATGCGGCGTTTTTTTTGAAAGGTGCGCGGTCGCGGCCGAGGGGGGAGGGAGGGCGATGACGTCCGACAATTAACATAGGCAGCGCATTTCCTGTGAGAGTGTTTCACGTGAAACACACCGTTCTCGACAGAAGCGGTGCATGTTTCACGTGAAACATGGAAACGCGATGAAATTTGTCTCTCGCGCCGCATCCTCGAACAGTCAGGTAGGTGGACGACTTATAATTCGCCTTCTTTAAATTTCCGATCCCTCCACGCGAGGAGGAAGCCATGCTGTATCCAATTGAATTCGATGTGATCGTGGTGGGTGGCGGGCACGCCGGCACCGAGGCCGCTTTGGCGGCGGCGCGCATGGGCTGCCAGACCCTGCTGCTGACGCACAACATCGAGACGCTGGGGCAGATGAGCTGCAATCCGTCGATCGGGGGTATCGGCAAGGGCCATCTGGTCAAGGAAGTCGATGCGCTCGGCGGCGCCATGGCCATTGCCACGGACGAAGGCGGCATCCAGTTCCGCATTCTCAATTCCAGCAAGGGGCCTGCCGTCCGGGCCACGCGCGCCCAGGCGGATCGGGTGCTGTACAAGGCGGCCATCCGCCATCGGCTCGAGAACCAGCCGAACCTGATGCTCTTTCAGCAGGCCGTGGAAGACCTGTTGGTGGAAGGCGACCGGGTGGTTGGCGCCGTGACGCAAGTCGGCGTGCAGTTTCGGGCACGTGCCGTGGTGTTGACTGCCGGCACGTTCCTCGACGGCAAGATCCACGTTGGCCTGAATAACTACACCGGTGGCCGTGCGGGCGACCCGGCGGCGGTGTCACTGTCTGCCCGACTCAAGGAGCTGAAGCTGCCGCAGGGGCGCCTGAAGACCGGTACGCCGCCGCGGATCGACGGGCGCACGATCGACTTCTCGGTGCTCGAAGAGCAGCCAGGCGACCTCGATCCGGTGCCCGTGTTCTCGTTCCTCGGGCGCGCTGAGATGCATCCTCGCCAAGTGCCGTGCTGGGTCACGCACACCAACGAGCGCACGCACGACATCATCCGCGCCGGGCTGGACCGCTCGCCGATGTATACCGGCGTGATTGAAGGGGTGGGACCGCGCTACTGCCCGAGCATCGAAGACAAGATTCACCGCTTCGCGAGCAAGGACAGCCACCAGATCTTCCTGGAGCCCGAAGGCCTGGCGACAAACGAGTTCTACCCGAACGGTGTGTCGACGAGCCTGCCGTTTGACGTGCAGCTGGACTTGATCCACTCGATGCGCGGGCTGGAACATGCTCACATCCTGCGCCCCGGCTACGCCATCGAGTACGACTATTTCGACCCGCGCGCGCTGAAGGCCTCGCTGGAATCCAAGGCGATTTCCGGCCTGTTCTTCGCAGGGCAGATCAATGGCACGACGGGCTACGAAGAAGCCGCCGCCCAGGGGTTGCTCGCGGGCATCAACGCCGGCCTGCAAGTGCAGGGCAAAGATGCATGGACGCCGCGACGCGACCAGGCTTACCTGGGCGTGCTGGTCGATGACCTCATCACCCGCGGCGTGACCGAGCCGTACCGCATGTTCACCAGCCGCGCTGAATTCCGTCTGAGCCTGCGCGAAGACAATGCCGACATGCGCCTCACCGAGGTCGGCCGCGCCCTTGGGGTGGTGGACGACGCCCGCTGGGACGCATTCAACCGCAAGCGCGACGCTGTTTCACGTGAAACACAGCGCCTGAAATCGACCTGGGTGAACCCGGCGACGCTGCCGCTCGCCGATGCCGAGCCGGTGCTGGGCAAGGGCATCGAGCGCGAGTACGCGCTGGCTGATCTGCTGCGCCGCCCTAACGTGACCTACGAATCGCTGATGGGCATGCAGGGCGGCAAGTACGCGCCCGAAGGCCTGTTGGCCGAAGACCCGCTGCTGGTCGAGCAGATTCGCGAGCAGGTCGAGATCGGTATCAAGTACCACGGCTACATCGCCCGCCAGGCCGATGAGGTCGAGCGCCTGGGGGCCAACGAGGGCACGCGCCTGCCCGCCGACTTCGACTATTCGCAGGTGCGCGGCCTGTCGATCGAGGTGCAGCAGAAACTGGCCAAGCACAAGCCTGAGACCATCGGTCAGGCGTCGCGTATCTCCGGTATCACGCCGGCGGCGGTGTCGCTGTTGCTGGTGCATCTGAAGAAGGGCGTGCTGCGCGGACAGGTCGGTCCGCGCGCGGAAGGCGAGGCGGCTTGATGGCGAACGCATTGACTGACGTTCGATCGGAACTGGACGCCGGCGCGCGCGCACTTGGTCTTGTGCTGGACGCCGGACAACTGGATCGCCTGTTGGCGTACCAGGGGCTGCTGGCGAAGTGGAATCGCGTCTACAACCTGACCGCCATCCGCGAAGCGGGCGAGATGCTCACGCATCACCTGCTCGATTCGCTGTCGGCCGTCCCGCGCATCGCCGAGCTGGCGCGCCGCGCGCAACCGCAGGCGCCGCGCGTGCTGGATGTCGGCTCTGGCGGGGGCTTGCCCGGCATTCCGTTGTCGATTGCCTGTCCGGATGTGAACGTCACGATGGTCGACATCGTGCAGAAGAAGACCGCTTTCCTGACGCAATGTCGTGCCGAGCTGGGTCTGACCAACGCCCAGGCGCACTGGGGTCATGTCGAAAAGCTCGCCGACGCGACGGGTTACGGCGTCATCACTTCGCGTGCATTTGCCGAACTGGTCGATTTCGTGAACCTGGCCGGCCATCTGCTGGCGCCGGGCGGTCGCATGGTCGCCATGAAGGGCGTGCGTCCGGATGCCGAAATCGAGCGGCTGCCCGCGGGCTGGGCAGTCGAGGCCATCGAGCGCCTGACCGTGCCGGGGCTGCCGGCCGAACGCCACCTGGTCATCCTTGCGCCGTCGGCGTAAGTCATTCACCGCAGAGGAGTCATGTCGAATATTTTCGTGATCGCCAACCAGAAGGGCGGGGTCGGCAAGACCACCACCACGGTGAATCTCGCCGCCGGGCTGGCCGCACAAGGACAGCGCGTGCTGCTGGTCGACCTGGACCCGCAGGGCAATGCATCGATGGGCTCGGGTATCGACAAGCACACGCTGCAATCCAGCGTGTACCAGGTGCTCGTCGGGCTGGCGACGATCCCGGAGGCGCGCCAGCGTTCGGAGGCCGGCCGCTACGACGTCCTGCCGGCCAACCGCGACCTGGCCGGCGCAGAAGTCGAACTGGTCGATCTCGAGCATCGCGAAAATCGCCTCAAGCTCGCATTGGCCGAGGTGGACGCCGACTATGACTTCGTCCTGATCGATTGTCCGCCGTCGCTGTCGTTGCTCACGCTCAATGGCCTGTGCGCGGCGCACGGCGTGGTCGTGCCGATGCAGTGCGAGTATTTCGCGCTGGAAGGGCTGTCGGATCTCGTCAATACCATCAAGCAGGTGCACGCCAACCTGAACCGCGAGCTGAAGGTCATCGGCCTGCTGCGCGTGATGTTCGACCCGCGCGTGACGCTGCAGCAGCAGGTGTCGGCGCAGTTGGAGTCGCACTTCGGCGACAAGGTCTTCAAGACGGTGATCCCGCGCAACGTGCGACTGGCCGAGGCGCCGTCGTACGGCATGCCGGGCGTGGCGTTCGATCCGGCATCGAAGGGCGCCAAGGCCTACCTGGATTTCGGCGCGGAGATGATCGCGCGCGTGCGGCAGATGGCCGACATGCCGGCCTGATGCTGTAAGAGGAACACCATGAGCACAATGAAGAAAAAGGGACTGGGCCGCGGCCTCGAGGCGCTGCTGGGCAGTCCCGCCGAGATTGTCGAGACCGCCAAGCAGGAAGGCGCGCCGACGGTGCTGAAGCTCGCACAGATGCAACCGGGCAAATACCAGCCGCGCACGCGCATGGACGAGGGCGCGCTGCAGGAGCTGGCCGCCAGCATCCGCGCGCAGGGGTTGATGCAGCCGATCCTGGTGCGCAAGGTCGCGTCGGAAGGGCAGCAGCAGAAGTACGAAATCATCGCCGGTGAGCGCCGTTTCCGTGCCTCGCGCCTGGCCGGCCTGACCGAAGTCCCGGTGCTCGTCAAGGACGTGCCGGACGAATCGGCGGCCGCCATGGCGCTGATCGAAAACATCCAGCGTGAAGACCTGAACCCGCTGGAAGAAGCGCAGGGTATCGCGCGCCTCGTGCGTGAATTCCAGTTCACGCACGAACAGGCCGCGGAGTCGGTGGGGCGTTCTCGCAGTGCGGTATCGAACCTGCTGCGCCTCTTGAACCTGGCGCAGCCGGTGCAGACCATGCTGATGGCGGGTGACCTCGATATGGGCCACGCCCGCGCGTTGCTTGCGGTGGATGGCGCAACGCAGATCACGCTGGCCAACCAGATCGTCAACAAGCGCCTGTCGGTGCGCGAGACGGAGAAGCTCGTCGCACTCACGCTCAAGCCGTTCGAGCTGAAGTCGCTGAAGCGGCAGGGCGGCCACCAGAATGGCCGTGACGTCGCGCGGCTGGAAGAGGAACTCGCGGACCTGCTCGGCCTGGGGGTGCAGATCAAGCTTGCCGCCAAGGGCCGTGGCCAACTGACAGTGCAGTTCGGAAGTCTCGATGAGTTTGACGGTCTGCTGGCCCGCCTGCGCCCAGAGGGTGACGACGAAGCGGCCGCCTGATCCGGCCTTCTGCCTGATCCGCGACAGTTTGCCGCAGGCAATGAGGCCTGCGGAGATGCCCCATGGGCGGGCGTTTGCGGGCACCGAATCGGTGCGATTACCTCCTACGTCATCGACTCCGCCGACAGCCTGTACCACCATGCACCTGAGGGGGCACTCGCTGTGGCGGGTTCGATGCCCCGGCAGCAGCATGTCTTTGCGCGCGGAAAGCGGAACATCAGCGCTTCGAGTGCTGTCGAAGGCCTCCGCACGAGCGTTCGCTTGCGCGTTGACTGGCGAACGCCATGTCCCGTAAAATCGTGCGGTTTTAAATCCGCCTGACCCAAAGCGGTGCGGCATGATGAAAGACCATTCTTCCATGCAGCCAGCCGAGCAGTCAGCTCAACGTCGGCGGCCCGATTCTCATGCTTCGTTGGACGCCGCCCGACCCCGATCGGCGCAGGATCCGAAGCGCGACGACTGGGACGCAGGGTGGGGTGACAGCGCAGGAGAGGCGGAGCCGCCGGTGCATGTGCTTTCCCATGACGAGGCGGTTGCCCTGTTCGGCGAGCAGGCACTGCGCGCTTCGCGCATGACGCCTTTTTCCATCGTGCTCGGCCAAGTGGTGGTCACGTTGCTGTGCGCACTTGGCTGGTATGTCGGTAGTTGGTTTGCCGGCACGGGGGCAGCGTCGGCAGGCAACGCCGCGCTATCGGCGCTGCTGGGCGGCGGAGTGTGCGTTGTGCCTTCGGCATGGTTCGCGATGCGGCTGTCGACGGCCAAGGGGTTCGAGTCCATTGCCCGCCTGGTGGTGGGCGAAGCGATCAAGGTGCTCGGCACGATCGCGTTGCTGGTGATCGTCGTGGTGATGTTCAAGGGGCTACATTGGCCGCCCCTTTTGATCACCCTGATCCTGGCGCTCAAGATGTACTGGGTCGGTCTCGCGCTGCGATGACGGGCTCCGCCTGCAGCCATGCGGCAGGCATACCGGAGGTGTCGGAACCCGGCATGAACCGAGGGCAGGAGGAGCCCGCGTTCATTGCTTCGACATCCCGGACGAATATGGTGGCATGTTCAGGCCGTGTGCGGCCCGCGATCTCCAGGGGGAACCTGTTGAGCATCGGGTGCGCGCTGGAACGGGTCACGAAGAATGTTTCGCAATATTGGACTGAATCATCATGGCAACTGAAGTCGCAGAAGCCGCCGGCCACGCCGCCGAGCACGCTCTCACGCCTTCCGCGTATATCGCGGAGCACTTGCAGAATTTCAATAGCCTCGGCGCCAAGCAGACGTCGATCGTCGATTTCTCCGTCATCAACTGGGACACGATGTTCTGGTCCGTGTTGATGGGCGTGATCGGCCTGGTCTTCCTGGGCATGGCCGCGCGCCGCGTCACTTCCGGCGTTCCGGGCCGCTTCCAGGCCTTCGTCGAGCTCGTCGTCGAGATGGTCGATGACCAGGCCAAGGGCATCATCCATGGCGACCGCTCCTGGATCGCCCCGCTGGCCCTGATGGTCTTCGTGTGGGTCACGCTGATGAACGCAGTCGACTTGATCCCGGTGGACTGGGTTTTTGGTATCAACCACCTGCTCGAAACGTTCGGCATGCACGTGCCGCATCACCGTGCAGTGGCTACGGCCGACCTGAACGGCACGTTCGGCATGTCGTTCGCCGTACTGATCCTGATGATCTACTACAGCTTCAAGATCAAGGGTGCGGGCGGCTTCGCACACGAACTGCTGTCGGCTCCGTTCGGCGCCAAGTGGTATCTCGCGCCGTTCAACCTGATCCTCAACATCATTGAATTTCTCGCCAAGGCTGTGTCGCTGGGCATGCGGCTGTTCGGCAACATGTACGCGGGCGAACTGGTGTTCCTGCTGATCGCGCTGCTTGGCTCGATCTGGACGTTCGGTGCTGATTTGTCGGCGCTGGGTTTCGTGGGTCACGTGGTGGCCGGCGCGGCGTGGGCGATCTTCCACATCCTGATCGTTCTGCTCCAAGCCTTCATTTTCATGATGCTGACGCTGGTGTACATCGGCCAGGCACATGATCACCACTAAGTAGCGGTTCAGGTTCTCCGGTTCCGTTGGGTTTTTTCAAGTTCCTAAGTTCTTAGTCTTTCACGTAAAAAGGGAGTCATCATGCAAGCATTTCTCGCCAACATCCAAGGTCTGACCGCCATCGGCATCGGCATCATCATCGGCCTGGGTGCCATCGGCGCCTGCCTCGGCATCGCACTGATGGGCGGCAAGTACATCGAAGCCTGCGCACGTCAGCCTGAGCTGATGAACCCGCTGCAAACCAAGATGTTCCTGCTGGCTGGCCTGATCGACGCAGCATTCCTGATCGGTGTCGGTGTGGCCATGCTGTTCGCGTTCGCCAACCCGCTGCTGTCGGTCATCAAGTAATTCTTTTCGGTCTGCATGATGCCGGAGGCGGCCAGGGTGAAACGCAACGCGTGACCCTCGCCGCTTCGTGCATTGATCCGTAGTCTCAATACCGAAAGGAACACACCATGAACCTGAACGCCACACTCGTCGCGCAGATGGTCGTGTTCTTCATCCTGTGGTGGGTTGTTGCCAAATTCATTTGGCCGCCCCTGGTGAAGGCGCTCGACGAACGCGCGAAGAAAATCGCCGATGGCCTGGCCGCTGCCGATAAGGGCAAGGCCGAGCTGGAGCTGGCCAACAAGCGGGTCGACCAGGCACTGACCGAAGCGCGCAATGAAGGCGCGCAACGCATCGCGGACGCTGAAAAGCGCGCCCAGATGAGCGCCGATGAGATCAAGCAAAACGCCCAGGCCGAAGCCGCGCGCATCATCGCGCAAGCCAAGGCAGAAGCCGAGCAGCAAACCGTGCGCGCGCGTGAATCGCTGCGTGACCAGGTTGCTGTGCTGGCCGTCAAGGGTGCCGAGCAGATCCTCAAGCGTGAAGTCAATGCGCAGGTCCACGCCGATCTGCTCAATCAACTCAAGGCTGAGCTGTAATCATGGCAGAACTCGCAACCGTTGCCCGTCCGTACGCAGAGGCGCTGTTCCGCGTGGCGAAGGCCGGCAATCTGGGTGCATGGTCTGAGCTCGTGTCGGAAATGGGGCAAATTGCCGCCGTGCCCGACATGAAGGCAGTCGCCGATGATCCGAAGCTCTCCAAAGCCGATGTGGCGGGGATCTTCCTGTCGGCGCTGAAATCTCCGGTATCGCATGAAGCAAAGGAACTGGTTGGCCTGCTGGTGGCCAACAAGCGCCTGTCGTTGCTGCCGGAAATTGCCGCGCAATTCCATGTGCTGCGGAATGCCAGCGAAGGCGCCGCCGACGTCGAGATCACCAGTGCGTTCCCGCTTGAGGGCGCGCCCCTGACCGAACTGGTCGCCACGCTCGAACGCAAGTTCGGCAAGAAGCTGCAGGCTCACGTGAGCGTCGATCCTTCGTTGATCGGCGGCGTGCGTGTGCAGATTGGCGACGAAGTGCTCGACACCTCGGTGCGCGCGCGCCTGACGCAGATGCAGTCTGCGCTGACCGCCGCGTAATGCTGTTTTGCGAGGCGCCGATGCCATCGACGATATCGCGCCCGCAGACAGATTGAAGAATTAGGAGCATTCGATGCAACTGAACCCCTCCGAGATCAGCGACCTGATCAAGACCCGTATCGAGGGCTTGAAGGCTGGCGCTGACGCAAAGAACACCGGCACGGTCATCTCCGTGACGGACGGTATCTGCCGCATTCATGGCCTGTCGGGCGTGATGCAAGGCGAAATGCTGGAATTCCCGGGCAACACGTTCGGCCTCGCGCTGAACCTCGAGCGCGACTCCGTCGGCGCTGTGGTGCTGGGTGAGTACGAGCACATTTCCGAAGGCGACGAAGTCAAGTGCACGGGCCGCATTCTGGAAGTTCCGGTTGGCCCGGAACTGCTGGGCCGCGTGGTCAACGCACTGGGCCAGCCGATCGACGGCAAGGGCCCGATCAACGCCAAGAAGACGGACGTGATCGAGAAGGTCGCCCCGGGCGTGATCGCACGTCAATCGGTGAGCCAGCCGGTGCAGACCGGCCTGAAGTCGATCGACGCAATGGTGCCGATCGGCCGTGGCCAGCGTGAGCTGATCATTGGCGACCGCCAGACCGGCAAGACCGCCGTGGCCGTCGACGCCATCATCAACCAGAAGGGCAAGGGCATCTTCTGCGTGTACGTGGCAATCGGCCAGAAGGCTTCGACGATCGCCAACGTGGTGCGCAAGCTCGAAGAGCACGGCGCGCTGGAATACACGATCGTGGTGGCGGCTGCCGCTTCGGACTCGGCTGCCATGCAGTACCTGTCGGCCTATGCCGGCTGCACGATGGGCGAATACTTCCGCGACCGCGGCGAAGACGCCCTGATCGTGTATGACGATCTGACCAAGCAAGCTTGGGCGTACCGTCAGGTTTCGCTGCTGCTGCGCCGTCCGCCTGGCCGTGAAGCTTACCCGGGCGACGTGTTCTACCTGCACTCGCGCCTGCTGGAGCGTGCTGCACGTGTGAACGCCGAGCACATCGAGAAGATCACCAACGGTGAAGTCAAGGGCAAGACCGGTTCGCTGACGGCACTCCCCGTGATCGAAACGCAGGCCGGCGACGTGTCCGCGTTCGTTCCGACCAACGTGATCTCGATTACCGACGGCCAGATCTTCCTGGAAACCGACCTGTTCAACGCAGGTGTGCGTCCCGCAATCAACGCCGGTATTTCGGTGTCGCGTGTGGGCGGTGCCGCGCAGACCAAGGTCATCAAGAAGCTGTCCGGCGGTATCCGTACCGACCTGGCTCAGTATCGTGAACTGGCTGCGTTCGCGCAGTTTGCCTCCGACCTGGACGAAGCGACCCGCAAGCAGCTCGAGCGCGGCCGCCGCGTGACCGAACTGCTCAAGCAGCCGCAATACCAGCCGCTGCAAGTGTGGCAGCTGGCCGCGTCGCTGTACGCAGCCAACAACGGCTTCCTCGACAACGTGGACGTGAAGGACATCCTGGCTTTCGAAAAGGGCCTGCACGACACGCTGAAGACGAAGTACGCCGATCTCATCAACCGCATCGAAGATACGAAGGATCTTTCGAAGGACGATGAGGCCGCCCTGCGTGCCGCGATCGAGGATTTCAAGAAGTCCGCCGCGTTCTAACCGCGTCATTCCCTGAACTGGCCACGCTTAGCCTGCGTGGCCAGGTCGGAACGGAGAGAGTGAAATGGCCGGAACAAAAGAAATCCGCACCAAGATCAAGAGCGTCCAAAACACGCGCAAGATCACCAAGGCGATGGAAATGGTCGCCGCATCCAAGATGCGCAAGGCGCAGGAACGGATGCGTGCTGCCCGCCCGTACGCCGAGAAGATCCGCAACGTGGCTGCGCACATGGCGCTGGCCAATCCGGAGTACAAGCACCCGTTCATGGTTGCGCGCGACGTCAAGCGTGCCGGCCTGATCGTGGTGACGACGGACAAGGGCCTGTGCGGTGGCTTGAACACCAACGTGCTGCGTGCCGTCACCACCCAACTGCGCGATCTGCAGAACAAGGGCGTTGAGACACAATCCACTGCCATCGGTACCAAGGGCATGCAATTCCTGGGCCGCATCGGTGCGAAGGTGGTCTCGAACGTCGTGCACCTGGGCGACACGCCGCACCTGGAAAAGCTGATCGGCGCAATCAAGGTGCAACTGGACGCGTTCAACGCTGGGCAGATCGATGCCGTGTACCTCGCGTACACCCGCTTCATCAACACGATGAAGCAGGAGCCGGTGGTCGAGCAGCTGCTGCCGCTGACCGCCGACAAGCTCGCGCAGAGCGACGCCGAGAAGCAGGCCTACTCGTGGGATTACATCTACGAGCCGGACGCACAGACGGTGGTCGACGAGCTGCTGATCCGCTACGTCGAGGCGCTGGTGTACCAGGCGGTGGCCGAGAACATGGCGTCCGAGCAATCGGCCCGGATGGTGGCGATGAAGGCGGCTTCGGACAACGCAAAGAACGTGATCGGCGAACTGCAACTGGTCTACAACAAGACCCGTCAGGCAGCGATCACGAAGGAACTGTCCGAGATCGTCAGCGGCGCAGCGGCAGTCTGATAGCCACGGCAAAGAATCAAGTTATTGGAGATACAAATGAGTATCGCAAACGGAAATATCGTGCAGTGCATCGGCGCCGTGGTGGACATTCAGTTCCCGCGCGACGCGATGCCGAAGGTCTACGACGCGCTGGTGCTGGATGACAGCAACGACGCTTCGTTCGCCGAGAAGGGCCTGACCTTCGAAGTGCAACAACAGCTGGGCGACGGCGTGGTGCGTACCATTGCGCTGGGTTCGTCCGACGGTCTGCGTCGCGGCATGCGCGTGGCGACCACCGGCGCGCCGATCTCGGTGCCGGTTGGTCACGGCACGCTGGGCCGCATCATGGACGTGCTGGGTCGCCCGATTGACGAAGCCGGCCCGATCGCCTGCGACGAAAAGCGCGCGATTCACCAGAAGGCCCCGAAGTTCGACGAGCTGTCGCCGTCGGTGGACCTGCTGGAAACCGGCATCAAGGTGATCGACCTGGTCTGCCCGTTCGCCAAGGGCGGTAAGGTGGGTCTGTTCGGTGGCGCCGGTGTCGGCAAGACCGTGAACATGATGGAGCTGATCAACAACATCGCCAAGCAGCACTCGGGCTTGTCGGTGTTTGCTGGTGTGGGCGAGCGTACCCGTGAGGGCAACGACTTCTACCACGAAATGAAGGACTCCAACGTGCTCGACAAGGTGGCCATGGTGTTCGGCCAGATGAACGAGCCGCCGGGCAACCGTCTGCGCGTGGCGCTGACCGGCCTGACGATGGCCGAGCGCTTCCGTGACGAAGGCCGTGACATCCTGTTCTTCGTCGACAACATCTACCGCTACACGCTGGCCGGTACCGAAGTGTCGGCACTGCTGGGCCGTATGCCTTCCGCCGTGGGCTATCAGCCGACGCTGGCTGAAGAAATGGGCAAGCTGCAGGAACGTATCACGTCGACCAAGACCGGCTCGATCACGTCGATCCAGGCCGTGTACGTGCCTGCCGATGACTTGACCGACCCGTCGCCGGCAACGACCTTCCTGCACCTGGACTCGACCGTCGTGCTGTCGCGTGACATCGCTGCACTGGGTATCTACCCCGCAGTGGATCCGCTCGACTCGACGTCGCGCCAGCTCGACCCGCAAGTGGTTGGGCAGGAGCACTACGAAGTCGCCGACCGCGTGAAGAAGACGCTGCAGCGCTACAAGGAACTGCGCGACATCATCGCGATTCTGGGCATGGACGAACTGTCGCCGGAAGACAAGCTGGCCGTGGGCCGCGCCCGTAAGATCCAGCGTTTCCTGTCGCAGCCGTTCCACGTGGCAGAAGTGTTCACGGGTTCGCCGGGCAAGTACGTGCCGCTGAAGGAAACCATCCGCGGCTTCAAGATGCTGGTGGACGGCGAGTGCGATCACCTGCCGGAACAGGCGTTCTACATGGTCGGCTCGATCGACGAAGCCTTCGAGAAGGCCAAGAAGCTCCAGTAAGAGCAACGTCTGGCACCGCGCGTAAGCCGGGGCCAGTACTGGCTTCCTGAAGCCCATTCAGGAAGCCGCTTTTCTGAGCAAAGGAATCGAGATGGCAACCATTCATGTAGACGTCGTCAGCGCTGAGCACGAGATCTTCTCCGGCAATGCCAAGTTCGTGGCACTGCCCGGCGAAGCCGGCGAGCTGGGCATTCTGCCCGGCCACACGCCGCTGATCACGCGCATCAAGCCGGGCGCCGTGCGCATCGAGAAGGAAGACGGCGGCGAAGAGTTCGTGTTCGTTGCTGGTGGCATTCTCGAAGTGCAGCCGAAGAAGGTGACCGTGCTGGCCGACACCGCGATCCGCGGTCACGACCTGGACGAAGCCAAGGCGACCGAAGCCAAGCGTGCGGCCGAAGAGGCGCTGCAGAATCAGAGCAGCGACATCGACCTGGCCCGCGCGCAGAGCGAACTGGCCGTGGCCGCTGCGCAGTTGGCAGCGATTGCGCGCCTGCGTCGCAAGCGCTAAGCGTCGGTTCGCACCGGTCCGCTGCTGGATCGGTACGCCCCGAAAGAAAAAGCAGCCCGCATGGGCTGCTTTTTTTTGCCTGCTCAGCGGCGGTCTTCCTCGCGCCGCGGATCATTGTGACTGCCCTGCTGCGTTGGCGGATACGGCGATGCGGGCGCGGCCTCGCGGTGCTCGATGTGCGGCGGCTGAGGCTGGCCCGGGTGGGGTTCCGGACGCGGCAGCGGCTGCGAAGGATGGATCTCAACCGGACGCGGTGCTTGTGGTGCCGGGCGCGACGCACCGAAGCCCGGTTCGGGCTGCCGCGGCTGCGCTTGCGGAGCGTTATGGGGGCGTTCCCGCGGCCCAAGCGGCTCCGACAGACCATGCTGCTGCGTCGGCGGTTGACCCTGCACGGGGCGCCGATCTTCGCGAGGCATGACCTGCTGTGGCTGGGGTCGCGTCGTCATGCCGCCAGGCCCTTGCGGTGGCAACGACGGCTTGGGCAAGGCCGCCCGCTCTTCGCCGCGGGGCTCCCGCGGCTGCACCGCACCGGGCTGTTGACCAGGTCGCGTCGAGGTGCCGGGGGCCATCAGCGCCTGCGGACCGTGCGGTCGCAACGCATCACGCGGGTTGGGCCCGGCGCCCGGGGCGGACGGCTCGTTGTTGGGGCGAGGTGACTCAGCCCGCGGTCCGCTGCTGGGGGGCACCGCGTGCGTCAGGCGCAGCCCAGCCGCCTGTGCACCGGCAGGCATCGGGCGGGCGTCTGCTCGGGCAGGTGCAACCCCCGGGGCCGGGCGCGGGAGCAGCGTGCCGCCTGTCCACGCGGGGCCTGCGCCGGGCAGCGTGCCGCCTGTCCACGCGGGGCCTGCGCCGGGCAGCGTGCCGCCTTGCGCGTGGAAGCGCTCAGCCAGGGCATCACGGCCACCCGCCGCGACCTGGGGCGCCCGCACCGCGATCGCCTGCCGCGCGAACACCTGCGCCGGTGGCAGCGGGTGCGCGCTCCTGGCGGCGGCTGCGCCCACCAGGCTCGCCTTGACCGGGGCCAGCGCCGGCGTCGACACGATCTGCGCATGCGCCAGCTGCGCACGCATCAGCTCGGGCCGAAGTGTCGTCATCGCCGGGCCAACCGGTTGCCCGCTTACGAAGGTCTTGGCCGGGACCGCCGTCAGCGCGGCCGGGTTGCGGGCATTGACGTACGTGATCCTGTTCACATTGGTGATGTTGGTCACGTTGTTGTTGATGATGGTCTTGTTGATGGTGACGTTGTTCACCACCGTGCGATTGATGTTGGTCACGTAGGTTGGGCTGGCGGCGTAGACCGGGCGATACGCTTCACCCGGCGCGAGCGGGAACCACGCCACGCCCGGCGATCCGATGGAGATGTTGATGCCCCAGCTGACTCCCCCGCCGCCGCCGCCGCCCACAAAGCCGACCAAGGCCGGTGCGTACACCGGGCGCGGCACCACCGGCCCGGGGACCCAGCACCAGGTCGTGCCGACGTACGCCCAGCGGCCGTAGTGGAACGGCGCAAAGCCCCACGGTTCATCGTCAACCCAGGTCCAGCCCCATGGCGCAACCCAGGCCCAGTGGCCGGTCCGGTAGGGCGCCCAGCCGACCGGCACGGCGCGCGGGATCCACACGGCGCCGTAGCCGTCTTCCTCGCGCCACGTGCCGTAGTCGTCCAGCGCTTCATAACCGGTCATCTCGCGACCGACATAGCGGGCGGCAACCGAAGCGTCTTCGCGGGCGTCGCGCGATTCAGCCCAGCGGTCGAAACCATCGCGGCCAGGATTGTCCATGCCGCCCACTTCGGACAGATCGGTCCCCGCGAAGCGCACCTGCTGGCCCGCGTCCAACGGTGTGGAACGGTTATCGCCATAGGCCGTCCCCTGGCCATGCCAGACGGTCACGGTGGTGCTGGAGCCGTCCGGCGCGACGTCGAGGCGGTATTCGCCGGGTGCCTGCGGTGTGAAGGCCAGGTTGGGCGTATCGATCTCAACCGTCTGGTCTGGCGGCAACGCTCGCACGCGCACCGATAGCGCGCCCTGGGTCAGCTTGACCTGGGTGTTGCGATCGTCCAGATCGACCAGTGTGGCACCGGTGTTTTGGCCCAATCGCAGTGCGGTGGAGCCAACGTGCAGTTCGGTGCGGCTGCCCTGGTCGGACCAGAGCCGGTCGCCGGTGGTGAAGGGACGATTGAGCGTAGCGCCTGCCCAGTCGTCGGACCCGGCGGGCGCGAAGCTCACGGCGCCGGAGAAATCCGACAGCCGCGCCACACGCGATGCCGGATCGGCCGCCATCGCGGCCTGTGCGCCGCACACGAGCAGCACGGCAGCGATGCCGACCGCGCGCAGCACGTGCGGTAACCGCGCGCCGCAGAGATGGCGAGAACTGCGGGAAGGAGTGGACATGATGAGCCCTCGTTTTTGTCGCGGCCCGTGCCGCATGGATGTCTCCATTAAACGCAGCAACCCAGTCCATGCCGACCTAGCTTTGTAAGAGGGTGTATCCCCGTGCAGGGCTGGCAAGGGCCCTGACAAGGCGCATGGCAGCCCCCAGTGGCGCACAGATTGCGAAGGCAAAAAAAAGCGCGCGGGCCGGGGAGCACCGCGCGGACGGGAAATCCCTTCGAGGGGTCAATTCGAAAGGGAGGGGTAATCAGGCACCGGGATTCGCGTCTGGCCGATGTCGAGAGGGATCCCGACTCGCGCACAACAATTGGACACAAACGCTCGGTGCGATGGCATTGTGGGCGACGGGGGAGGGCGAAGGCGTAACAAAGTGTGTCGGATTGCAATCGAATGCAAGTGTTGCAAGCGGCGCCGCCAGGCTGCGAAAAGGCGGTGCGTCAGGCCGGTTTCGGAACGTCTGCTGCGCTTGCACAGTCACACCCGTTCGCGGCGCGAGGCAGGCAGAGCGCGTAGAGACGGGGGCCGGCGGGATGTCGCCTACGCCAGGGGTTCGAATTTCATGGAGGGCGGTGTGCAAAGGCATGCAGCGGGTGCGACGGTGCGGGCGTCAACGGGCGCAGGCGTTTTTGTTACCTTGATGACGGCACTCTGCGGGCCGGCAGGCGCACATGGCGCCACAGAAGCGGCTTCCACGCCACCTTTGGCAGCCGAAAGTACCCCAGTCGTCTCCTCGGTTGTGGCATCCGCGCCAATGGCGACGCTTGAAACATCGAAGGAGATACGCGCGCGCCACGCCGGTAGCTTCTGGCGCGGTACGGTGGGCCCAGGGGGCGACAGCCCGGGGTGGCGTGTCTGGTTGAGCGTGTACGACCCACCACCCGCAGCGCAGGAAAAAGGCAAGGATCCCGTCGCCGAGACCCTGACGGGCGAGGCGTACGACGATCGACCGCAGGGGCGCACCCTCTGGAACATCGAGGGGCGCAACGCCCCCGAGCGCCGGTTCGTGTGGCGCGAACGGGCGGATGCCCTCGACACCGACGGGCAGCCGATCGTGCGCGAAGGCGGAACACTGTCGGGCGTGCGGTCTGCCGACGGCGCGAGCGCCACGGGCACCTGGAGCGACGGCGGGCGTAGTCAGCCCTTTGCGTTGAAACGGGCGGCGCAGTATCGCGAGATCACGGGTGTCTCGGGTCAAGCCAGCATCACGGAGCGCTACCCCGTCACCGGAGACGCGGCGGTTGACGCACTGGTGCAATCCTTGCGCATCAGCCGTTGCGATCCGTACGACACCCAGTGCGTCGTTCGCATCAGCGCCGCTGACTTGGGCGACACCGTCAGCCTGCTGCGCATGGTCTGGGCCTACAGCGGTGGCGCGCATGGCAACTACAGTTTCACGGCTGGAAACTGGCGGCGGGGCGCGCAAGGCTTTCAGCCCATCACGCTGGCCGACGTGCTGAATCCGTCGCCGGCCTGCCTTCAGGCGCTGAACACGCAGCTTGTCGACGCCCTCAAACGCGAAGGCGCGCCCGAAGCCACGCGCGGCGCCCTCCAGGAGAAGGATCTGCGTTCCGCCGCGTTTCCGTTTACGCTGCAAGGCGACCGCATCGTCCTCCATTACGGGCCGTATGAAGTCGGGCCCTACTCGGCGGGGGCCTTCCATGCCGCCGTGCGGCTCGACGATCTCGGCACCGCATGCCAGCGGCCCACCACCTGAACGCATAGAACCATGTCAGCCAATCCTTCCTATGTCGACGAGCAGGCCACCATGCGCGGGCTGCTCTCGGGCAAGACCATCGCCGTGGTGGGGCTCTCGCCGCGGCCGACGCGCCCGAGCTATGACGTGGCGCGTTACCTGCAGCAGGCCGGCTACCGGATCGTGCCCGTCAACCCGCAGCATGCTGGCGAGGACGTGCTCGGTGAGCCCTGCTACGCCACGCTGACCGAGGCGGCCACGACCCTGGCTGCGGCGGGCCAGCGCATCGATCTGGTTGATATCTTCCGGCGCGCCGAACACGTGCTGCCCATCGTGCAGGAGGCGATTGCCGTGGGTGTGGGCGGCATCTGGGTGCAGCTCGGCATCGTCAGCGACGAGGCGATGGCCGCCGCGCGCGCGGCGGGCATTCCGGCCGTGCAGGACCGCTGTACCAAGATCGAACACTGGCGGCTCGGCATCGGCCAGCCTGGCTGACAGCATCCCGGCTGTCGCGCGCTACACTTTGGCGCTCATTGCAACCTGCGCACATCATGGCCGTCGATCCGCAAATCCTGCAGTTCTATCAACGCGTTGCCGAGCACTTCGGCGCCTTGCCGCCTCCGGAAGATGCGCCGGCACAGCGCGCGCGCTTCGAGGCGATTGCCGCGCTCTCTGATCGGCCCGATCCGGAAGGCGTCGACGTTTCGGACCTGAGCCTGCCGCTGGCCGGCCGCACGCTCGATGCCCTCGTCTTTCGCCCGAAAGGCGTGGCGGCGCCGCGCCTGATCGTATGGTTCCACGGCGGCGGATGGGTCGTCGGCGCACCGCGCACGACGCATCGCATGCTGACGGCGCTGATCGCGCAGGACACGGGCTGCGCCGTTGTGAGCGTCGATTACCGGCTCGCGCCGGAGCATCCGTTCCCCACGCCCGCAGACGACGCACGCGACGCGCTTGCGTATCTCGCCGAACATCGCGTGCGCCTGGGCTTCGATCCGGACTTCCTGGCCGTTGGCGGCGACAGCGCTGGCGGACATCTCGCCGCGCAGGCAGCGCAAGCCGTGCATGCTGCCGTTCGCCCGGGCCTGGTCAATGCGCAGTTCCTCGTCTACCCCGTCACGACGCCCGCCTTCGGCAGCGAAAGCTACAACGCGTTCGCGCAGGGGCCCGGTCTCACGCGGGACGAAATGCGCTGGTACTGGGAGAAGTTCATCGGTGCAGACGCGCTCGACCGGCCGCTGGCGCAGCAGGACGCGCGCATTTTCCTGATGGCGCAGCCGCCGCGGCACACGCCGCCGGATACGCTCGTCATTGTGGCTGCGCACGATGTGTTGCGTGACGATGGCCTGCGGTACGCCGATTACCTCGTGCAGCACGGCGCGCAGGTCATCACCATCGAAGCTTCGGGCATGACGCACGCCTTTGCGCGCATCCAGTTTGAAGCCGAACGGGCACGTGAATGGATGCGCCGCGCGGCGCATGCATTCGTCGGGATGATCCGCGAGGAATGAGCGCAGGCATCAGCGCGGCGGCGTGCGGCGCTGGCGGAACGCGGCCATGACGCGCCGCGTGACGAAGAGTGCGAGGTAGTCGTGCACCCGGGCGTCCGAGGCCAGCGTGCGGAGGGTTTCCTGGTACTGGGCGCGGACGAGGTCGGCTGGCGCGCCGGTCTCCTGCGCGATCTTGTCGATCTGCTCGTTCTGGTCTGCGATGACGCTACCCATGGTGGCTTCCCGTCGTTGCTTTGGCAGTGACGCGTGAGCGTGACTCGCGCGACGAGTGACCACTATAGGCAACGCGCAGGAACAATCCAGCCTTGTTGCAAAGCTTTCAGCAGGCCCATTGCGGCGCATCAAAACGGTGCGCAGGCCGATGCGGACATGGCACCGGCAAGGGTCATTTTCCCCAGTTCGCGGGCATGCTCTGCAGGCCGATGGCGGCGCCCGAGGCATCCGTCACGCGCGCCAGCTCACGGTACGCGATCGCCTGCACGCGCTCGGGCAACGGCACGAATTTCGCACGCGCGGCCAGCTCATCGCCGTGGAAATAGCCCCAGGTGAGGAACTTCAGTGCCGCCAGCGTGCGCGGACCCGAGGCGCTCACGGCCGGCACGATGATGAAGGTGCCCATGGTGATCGGCCACGTTTCCGCGCCCGGCAGGTTGACCAGCGGCGCGGTGAAATCCCCCTTGCGGTTCCAGGCGCTCTGCACGACGGCCGCGCGGAAACCGCTCACCTGCGCACTGACGAAGCGGCCGGAGACATTGCGCAGCTGCACCGCGTTGAGATCGTTGTCGAGGACGTAGTTGTAATCGACATAGCCGATGGCGCCCGGGGCAGCCTGTACCGCCTTGACGACATCGCCGCTGCCCTTGGCTGCCATGAAGCTGGCCGGCCAGTTGATGCTCGACTTGGTGCCGTAGGTCGACTTCCACTCGGGGCTGACGGCGCTCAGGTAATCGGTGAAGTGGTAGGTGGTACCCGACCCGTCAGAACGCACCACCGGATGGATCTTCAGCCTGGGCAGCGTCACGCCCGGGTTCAGCGCACGCAGTTCGGGCGCGTCCCAGCTCTCGACCTTGCCGAGGAAGATCTGCGCCAGCAGCTCGCCGGTGAGCTTGAGCTGGCCGCGCGGCACGCCCGGCACGTTCACGAACGGTACCGCCCCCGTCACCACCGAGGGCACGCAGACGAGCCCGGCCTTGGCGGCTTCGGCGGCGGAGAGCGGCACGTCGGATGCCCCGAAATCCACCGAGCCCGCGCGGATGCGCTTCAACCCTTCTCCCGAGCCCACGGCGTCATAGCTGAGCGCCACGCCCGAGGATGCGGCATACCCCGCCGACCAGACGCGATAGACCGGCGCCGCGGCGGTCGAGCCCGCACCATGCACATCTGCGCGGGCGAGAACAGGCAATCCCGCAGCCGCGATGGCCAGGGCGACAACAACGTGCTTGAACATGGGAAGACTTGCGGAAGGCGGGACGTGTCAGGAAGCCCGCAATTGTAGCGACGCGGGCGTGACACCGCCGCATGCTGCGTGCATGGTGCGCATCTGCAACACCTGCAGGTGTTGCATCACGTTCCGCAAACGTTGGTCGCGGTAGGGGGTGGGATCGGCGATTTTGATTACGCCATTCGCCATGGTGGTCGGCCAGATGCGCCTGCTCGGCGAAGCGGGCGCCGAGTTCGGCAAAGCGCGTGGCGTCGGGCGGAGCCTTGGCGGCTCATGCATCGGGAATCGCGCCAGCTTCGGCGCATCGCCGTGGTCTACGCGCACCTCGCGCAGACGCTGCGCCCGCCGCTGGGCACCGGTTCAGTTGGCGGCAACGACAGGCGTGATGGCGGGCTCGTCGGCGATGAGCGCGGCGCGGCGGCGGAGGTCTTCGGTCGTCTCGCCGTTCCCGCCCGGCCGCCAGCCCGGCGGGCGAAACAGGTAGCCGAACACCTCGCCGGCCGAGCGCGCGCTCTTGATGTCACGCCAGAGCGCGCGCCAATGCGCGAATTCGATCGTCAGCAGATTGTAGGTGCGCATCGGATGCACGAGGCCGTAGCGGCACGGCACGTCCTTGCGTTCGGGGATGTACGTGCCGAACAGCCGGTCGAACAGAATGAGCACGCCGCCGTAGTTGCCATCGAGGTATTCGAGGTTGGACGCGTGGTGCACGCGGTGCGCCGAGGGCGTGTTCAGCACCCACTCCAGCGGGCCGAGGCGCGGAATCCACGTGGCGTGGGTCCAGAACTGGTACAGCAGGTTCAATGACAGCAGCATCAGCACGATGCGCGGCGGCATGCCCAGCAGCGGCGGCAGCGCAAAGAAGAGCAGGGTGCCCGTCAGCCGGCCCGTCCAGCCGAAGCGGTAGGCGGCAGACAGATTCAGGTCGTTGGGCGAGTGGTGGACGGCGTGGGTGCACCAGAACCAGCGCACGCGATGGGCGGCGCGGTGGTACCAGTAATAGCAGAACTCCTGGGCGAGAAAGCAGGCGGCCCAGCCGGTCCAGTGGTCCATCGGCATGGTCCACAGGCGGTGCTGGTAGATCCAGTCCATTCCCTGCAGCCAGAAGGCCAGGGGCAACAGCCAGCGCAGTGGGTACTCGCGTACCAGGAAATCCACCACCGAAATGCCCGCCGCCTTCCAGTCGTAGCGCTGCCAGCCGCGTCGCAGCGAAAGCACGATCGCCTCGGCCAGCGACGACACCAGCACGAGCACGACGGCAATCTTCAGGAGGGTGAACAGCACGGCCATGACGCGCGGCTCCGATAAGCGATGCCGGCGACGGTACTGCAACGCCGCAGGCGCCGCAATTGGGGCAGACACAGGCATCGGCACCAGACGGCCGGGCGCCATGACGCACCCTTGACTCAAGTTTGGTGGGCGCCGGCCGTAGCAGATGCAGTGGCCCCCGACAGCCTGCAATCGATCTGGAGGGCGCTACGGTCACACCCGTACGCAGTCCGGTTCACGCAGGACCTTTCTCCAAGACGAATCATGGTCTCCTCCCTTCGCTCCCGCATTCTCCTGATCTCGTCGGCCACCGTGATCGGCGCCCTGGCCCTGTCCGGCGCCGCCACGTATTCCATCGTGCGTTCCAACACGATGGAATCGATCGACCAGAACCTCGCTGCCATCGCCAGCGGCAATACGCTCGCCATCGACAAATGGGTCGCCGCCAAGGCGCAGGCCGTCAAGGCCACCGCCGGCGCGATCGAGCATGGTGATCCGCAAGGCTTCGGCAAGCTCATGGGCGATGCCAACGGCTTCCCCATCATCACGATCGGCTGGACCGACAAGTCGTTCATCTCCACCAGCGCCACCACGCCCAAGGACTACGACCCGACAGTCCGCCCCTGGTACAAGCAGGCCATCGCGGCCGGCAAGCTGCTCGTCACCAAGCCGTACGGCGACGTGTCGACCGGCGTGCCCTACGTGTCGTTTGCCGCGCCGCTCATGAAGAACGGCGAGGCGACAGGTGCGCTGTCGGGCGCCGTGCCGCTCGATGGCGTGCGTGAAGTGGTATCGGCGGTGCACCCCACGCCCTCGAGCCTGGCCTTCGTGGTCGCCAGGGACGGCCAGGTGATCGCCCATCCCGACGCCAAGCTGATGCTCAAGCCAGCGACTGACGTGGCCGCAGGGCTCAATGCCGATGCGCTCGCCAGCCTGGTCAAGGCGACCGCCCCGCTGGAGGTGGAGCTGGCCGGTGCGCCTAAGCTGCTCAAGGCACAGGCCGTGCAGGGCACCGACTGGTATCTGGTCATTGCGCTGGACAAGGCGGAGGCCACCGCCGGTTTGCGCAACGTCGTGCGTGCACTCGGCGTGGCCATGGTGCTGCTGACGCTTGCCGCCGTGGGCATCGCCGCGTTCTTTACCTCGCACTCGTTCCGCCGGCTGTCGCAGGTGCGCGATGCGATGGACACCATCGGCTCCGGCGGCGGCGACCTGACGCACCGCCTGCCCGTGGTCGGCAACGATGAGGTCGCGCAGATCAGCGCCTCGTTCAACACCTTCATCGACAAGATCGGGGAGGTGTTGTTCGACGTGCGTGCCAGCGTGGAGAACATGAAGTCCGCCACCGGCGAGATCGAGATGGGTAACCGCGACCTGTCCAATCGCACCGAGGCCTCGGCCAGCAACCTGCAGGAAACCTCGGCGGCGCTGACAGAGCTGACGACGAGCGTGAAGAACTCCGCCGATGCGGCCGTGCAGGCCACGCGCCTGGCCGGCGAGGCCAGCGATGCCGCCACGCGCGGCGGCGAGGTGGTCTCCAGCGCCGTGAGCACGATGGACGAGATCGCCAGGTCGTCAGCGCGCATCACCGAGATCATCGGCGTGATCGACAGCATCGCGTTCCAGACCAACATCCTCGCGCTGAACGCCGCGGTGGAAGCCGCTCGGGCCGGCGAGAACGGCCGTGGCTTTGCCGTGGTGGCCGGTGAAGTGCGCACGCTGGCGCAGCGCAGCGCCACGGCCGCGCGCGAGATCAAGGACCTGATCCAGGCATCGGAGGCCAGTGTGCAGACCGGCGCCCAGCGGGTGCAGGCGGCTGGCGCCACGATGCACGAGATCGTGGCCGGCATCGAGCGCGTTGCGCGCATCATCGGCGAGATCGATGGTGCGATGCACGAGCAGAGCACCGGGATCAGCCAGATCGACCGCAGCGTCGCCGAGATGGACCAGGCGACGCAGCAGAACGCGGCACTGGTGGAGCAGTCCACCGCCGCCTCGTCGATGCTGAATGAACAGGCGCACAGCCTGGCGCGGACGGTAGGCCTGTTCAGGTTGCGTGCCGGCTGAGTGCCGGACCTGCTGCGGCGCTCGCTGGGGAAGGGCTCAGTCCACCAGCGCCGAGAGTGTCGATGCGCTGATGGTTACGCTGCCCGCAAACGGGCGGTCGTGTAGCACCAGCAGGAAGAAGATCATCCCAAAGCCCGCGGTGAACAGCGTCAGCGCAATGCGGCGCTCGCGGGCAGCGGCCCGATGCAGCTCCGCGATCACGAAGGCGTTGGTGAACAGCAGCCATGCCATCGCCGCCAGCTTGACCCCGCTCAGCTGGCGCTTGGCCAGCTGCAGCCGTGTGGCACGCGCGTTTTCGATGGTATCCAGCCGCTTGGCGAGTTCGTCGAACTCGTGGGCGATATGCTGCGGCGCGTCGATCCGGCGGACGTCCACCGAAGTGATGGGCGGCGCCGTTGCGGTCTGCGGGCGCGCTGCCCACAGCGCCTCGCGCAGTTGCGTGAAGGCCCGGCCCGTTACCGGGCTGGCGCTGCGTTGCGCCATGGCCGGCCATTCGTCTTCGACGGCGCTGTGCACGTACGCCAGCAATGCGGTCCGGATGGGCGAGGCAAGGCTGATGGGCAGCGCATCGAGAATGCGCAGCGCCTCGGCGGCGGCAATGCCTTCGCGCTCCACGGCGGCTTCGGCGCGTGCGTTCTGCGTCCAGATATCGCTGGAGATGAAGCCGATGATCACTGCCGTCGGCACCAGCAAGCCCGTGAGGAGCGTGCCGATGATGTTGGCGCCGGGCCGGATCGGCCACAGGCGCGCCAGTCCGGCGGACCCCGCCGACGCGGCCGCCGAGACGAGCCCCAACGAAACGAAGCACACGGCCAGCAAGGCTGGTGTGGAAAGGGTGAAGAGCCAGCTGTAGTAATCGAAATGACGCATGGTGCGTGGCAGGTCCGCCCGGGACGATGGGGCGGGATGCTCTCACGCACGATTGGCCGGTTCAATCGGCGCACGGCCTTGCCGGCGCAAATGGTGATGGCGTCGCGCAGACTGATCGCTGCGTCTCAGGCTGCCCTAGCGCGCGCGTCCGTCGAAGTGCGTGACCGGCACGCTGGCCAGGTCGATGTCCTCCAGGCAGCGGATGTTGACGGCCGTCATCGGCGTGCCGTCGGGCATCACGCCTTCGCCATACGGATGAATGCCGCAGACCGGGCAGAACCGGTGCCGGATCATATGCTTGTTGAACAGGTAGGTGCTGGCGTTGGCCTCCGGTGTCAGCAGGCGGACTTGCCCCCGCGGCACAAACCACATCAGCGCGCCCTTGCGTTGGCAGATGGAGCAGTTGCACGCCATCGCGCTCTCCGGATGGCCTTCGACCTCGAACGCGATGCGTCCGCAGTGGCAGCTTCCCTTGTGTGTCATGCCGGGCTCCTTGGGGTGGTGGAATGGGCGCCGTTCACTATAGGAGCGTTCCTGTGCGATGGGCGGCGGGGGCGGCGAACTCAACTCAACTGGCACGCCGGGGCGTGGATGCCACAGCCGGCAAGGCTGCCGCGCGCGATCACGTGCCCGCAGTGAACCCAGAGATCGATCCAGCGCAAAAGGTCGTGTCGATAACGCGGATGCGCGAGCCAGTCTCGTCGACCCATCCCTTACAATGACGCCCTCCCCAAGAGTCCATCGCCATGTCCGCCCCGCTCGCCAACGACACCTTCCTGCGCGCCCTGCGCCGCCAGCCGACCGACTACACGCCGCTGTGGCTGATGCGCCAGGCGGGCCGCTATCTGCCCGAGTACAACGCCACGCGTGCGCGCGCCGGCAGCTTTCTCGGCCTGGCCAAGTCGCCGGCGTATGCGACGGAAGTGACGCTGCAGCCGCTGGATCGCTACCCGCTGGACGCGGCAATCCTGTTCTCCGACATCCTGACCGTGCCCGACGCCATGGGCCTGGGCCTGTCGTTCGCGCAGGGCGAGGGCCCGCGCTTTGCCAAGCCGGTGCGCACGGAAGCCGACGTGGCGGCGCTGTCGGTGCCGGACATGTCGTCGCTGCAATACGTGTTCGATGCCGTGGCGGAAATCCGCCGTGCGCTCGTGCAGGACGGCCGCCAGCGCGTGCCGCTCATCGGCTTCTCGGGCAGCCCGTGGACGCTCGCCTGCTACATGGTGGAAGGCGGCGGTTCGGACGACTTCCGCACCGTCAAGTCGATGCTCTATGCGCGCTCGGACCTGATGCACCGCATCCTGGAGATCAACGCGCAAGCCGTGATCGACTATCTGAACGCCCAGATCGAGGCGGGTGCCCAGGCTGTGCAGGTGTTCGATACCTGGGGCGGGGCGCTTGCCGACGGCATCTACCAGGAGTTTTCGCTGGCCTACATGGCACGCGTGGTGAAAGGCATCCGCCCCGGGGCCGACGGCCAGCGCGTGCCGGTCATCCTGTTCACCAAGGGCGGTGGCCTGTGGCTTGAAGCCATGGCCGAGACCGGCGCCGATGCGCTCGGCGTGGACTGGACGGTCAATCTCCAGCGCGCACGCCAGCGCACCGGCGGCCGTGTCGCCCTGCAGGGCAACCTGGACCCGACCGTGCTGTTTGCCGAACCGGAGGCGATCCGGGCGCAGGTGCGCCGCGTGCTGGAAGACTACGCAGCCGGTGGCGGCAGCGACGGCCACGTCTTCAACCTGGGACACGGCATCTCGCAATTCACCCCGCCCGAGGCGGTGTCGGTCCTGGTAGACGAAGTGCACAGCTTCAGCCGCGCGCTCCGTGCACGGGCCGGGTAACCCTTCGATGTTGCAGTGCGATGGCGTTTGAATTGAGTCGCTGCGGTGCGTGAAGCCGAGGGCACGGGTGAAATCCTCGCCGCTTTGGTGCAAACAGGGTGAGCGGCCACTCGCGTGCCGGGGCCACAGATTGGGCCCAAAGCGCTGTCAAGCGATTTATTTCGCACCTTTTTGTGCCGTACCGGGCTGTCAAGACTTGACTTATGCACAAAGCTGTCGCGGCTGGTTTTTTTCGCGGCGCAGCAGTGAGCGCGTCACGTCCCCATCATATAAGTATTTGATTTTTCTGGAAGAAAAGCGCGTGCGCGGAAATCGTGCAAGCTAGAAAAGAGCTTGATCTACCGCCCTTCGCGGGCACATCCGGCGACTTTTCAACAAAGTTATCCACAGCTTGTGTGGATAGCCTCGAAAAGGCGCCACCGATCATGGCGCCAAGACGCAAACCTCAAGTAATACTTGAACATCGTGCGGCGGGCGTGATCGCTGCGCCGGCAAGGTGCGACCGAGGCAACGCTTTACTGTGGCGGCCCATTGTCCGCCGCAACGCAACAATCCCTTTGCACTTCAACCGTTTGCGCTTCGCATGACCATTGCCCCCGTCGACGTCGTTGCGCCCCGCTCCGAGGTGTCGGCCGTCATCGCTCGGGTCGTGATCGACACGCCGCTCGACGCCGTGTTCGATTACCGCTGCATGCAGCCGGTGCTGCCTGGGCAACTGGTGGTCGTGCCGTTCGGCAATCGTCGCGTGGTGGCGCTGGTGGTGGAAACCGCCACCGCGACCGACGTCCCGCAGGACAAGCTGCGTGAAATCGAGCGCGTGCTCGACTGGGTGCCGCCGCTCGATGCCGAGTGGCAAGCATTGGCCGCGTTCGCTGCGGGCTATTACCATCGCGCCCTCGGCGAGGTGACGCTGCCGGCGCTCCCGCCGCTGTGGCGCACGCCCGCCAGTTGGGACAATCTTGCGCGCCACGCCACCGAAACCGTCTACGTCATGCGGGATTCGGCCCGCGCCGCGCTGCTCGACAGCGTGCCCAAGCGAGCCGCAGGCGCCATGCGCCTCGCGGAAGCGTTGACCGGGGACGGTGAGCTTTCCACCCATGCGGCCGTCGCCCTGCATGGGCAAGCCGTGGCAAAGCTGCGCGACTGGGCCGCGCTCGGCTGGGTGCGGCCGGACTTGCGGCCGAAAGCGCTGTTGCCGCAACCGCTCGAATTGCCTGCGCCTTCGGTCGCACCCGCCCTGAACGACGAACAGGCTGCCGCCGTGGCCGCCATTGCCCAAGCTGGCGCGGCTGGCACATTCAGCCCGTTCCTTCTGTACGGCGTCACCGGCAGCGGCAAGACCGAGGTCTACCTGCACGCCATCGCCGATGCCCTGGCGCGCGACCCGGCCGCACAGGTTCTGATGCTGGTGCCCGAGATCAACCTGACGCCGCAACTGGAAGCGCGCATCGCCGCACGTTTTCCCGGCGTGCCGATGGCGGCGCTGCACAGCGGCCTGGCCGAGCAGCCGCGTGCGCTGAACTGGCTGGCCGCGCATCGCGGCGAGGCCCGCATCGTGCTCGGTACGCGGCTGGCGATGCTGGCGTCGCTGCCCAACCTCGCGCTCATCCTCGTCGACGAGGAACACGACACCTCCTACAAGCAGCAGGAGGGGCTGCGCTATTCCGCGCGTGACCTGGCGCTATGGCGTGCCAAGCAGCGGAACATCCCTGTCGTGCTGGGCTCGGCCACGCCGTCGCTGGAAACCTGGTGGCGCGCGGAACAGGGCACCACCACGCGCCTGACGCTGTCGCAGCGCGCACAGGCGGAAGCGGTCCTGCCGCGCGTGTCGCTCATCGACCTCACCCTGGAACGCCGCAGTGGACGCGAGATTCGCGATGGGCTGTCCAAACCGCTCGTCGATGCGATTGCCGATCGTCTGGCGCGTGGCGAACAAAGCCTGCTGTTCCTCAACCGCCGCGGCTACGCGCCCGTGCTGTCCTGCGACGCGTGCGGTTGGCTGTCGGGTTGCCCGCGTTGCTCGGCGTACCTGGTGCTGCACAAGCCCGAGCGGCGCCTGCGCTGTCACCACTGCGGGTACGAATCCCGCATCCCCCATCACTGCCCCGACTGCGGCAACGTTGATATCGCCCCGCTCGGGCGCGGCACCCAGCGCATCGAAGAGACGCTTGGCGAACTGTTTCCGCAAGCCCGCGTCGCCCGCATCGACGCTGATTCCACCCGCCGCAAGGGCAGCGCCGAAGCGCTGTTCGACACCGTGCACGAAGGCAGCGTCGACATCCTGATCGGCACGCAGATGGTCGCCAAGGGGCATGACTTCCAGCGCGTGACGCTGGTGGGCGTGGTGGCGCCGGACCCCTCGCTGTTCTCACATGACTTTCGCGCCGGCGAGCATCTTTTTGCTTCGCTGATGCAGGTGGCGGGCCGTGCCGGCCGGGCCGGGCTGGCCGGCGAGGTGCTGATCCAGACGCGGTATCCGGATGCGCCGGCGCTGCAGGCGCTGGTTCGGCACGATTACGGCGGTTTTGCGCGCCAGTTGCTGCGGGAACGCAAGCAAGCCGGTTTGCCGCCGTTTGCGTATCAGGCGTTGCTCACTGCCGAGCACAAGGAGGTGGCGCGGGCGCTGGAATTCTTGGGGGCTGCGCGTTCGGCTGGTGAAGCCTTGGCAGCTGAATTGGGTGCGCCGGTGTTTCTGCATGATCCGGTGCCGATGACGATGGTGCGCTTGGCCAACCGGGAGCGGGCACAGTTGCTGGTGGAATCGGCGTCTCGGGCGGCTTTACAGAAGCTTTTGACGGCTTGGACTGAGGGGTTTGCGGGGATCGGCAAGACGGTGAAGGGGGTGCGGTGGCAGTTGGAGATTGATCCTTTGAGGATTTGAGGCTTGGTGGTCCATTCCTCTTTCGTTCCCTGCCGGGACCGACTCACTTTTCTTTGTCTTGCCAAAGAAAAGTAAGCAAAAGAAAGGCGCGCCCGAGATGGCGAAAGACTCCTTGAATTTGTGTGACCGTGCGGGGAAGGAGGCAAACTCGCTGCGCTCAGACAAGCCTCCTTCCTTATCCGCCCGCTCACAAAAATTCAAGGCGCCATCAAGGGCTCAACGTCAAAAGCAAAAGGCCAACCCGTCGTGAGGTTGGCCTTGTCGTTTGGGCTGGCGCCCAGAGGGTGTAGCTTTTGTCTTTGGACTTTCCCTGCCCTAGATGGCGCCTTGAATTTCTGTTGCAGGGAGGAAAAAGGAAGGGAAACTGTCTGAGCGAAGCGAGTTTTTCCCTTCCCCTCCCTGCGACATAAATTCAAGGAGTCTTTCGCCATCTCGGGCGCGCCTTTCTTTGCTTACTTTCTTTGGCAAGACAAAGAAAGTGAGTCAGCCCCGGCAGGGGATGAAACAGGGGATGCACCAAAAAAAACCCGGAGCCAAGACAAAAAAAGACGTCCAAAAAGCCCCCATCACCCTCTGCGGTTGCACCCCAATCTACCCATTTCGAACCAAGGGGTTTCACTAGGTTGCACCTCCAAGACCGCCGGGCGTATGATCCGCCCAATTTGCCGGCCACAAGCCAGGCAATGGCAGCTCTGGATAGGAACCCACATGGCTACAACCACCCTCGGGGTCAAGCTGGACGATGCTTCGCGTGAACGCCTCAAGCGCGTTGCGCAGTCCATTGACCGCACGCCGCACTGGCTGATCAAGCAGGCGATCTTCACGTATCTGGATCAAGTGGAGCGGGGGCAGCTGCCAACTGATGCAAACGGCCCGGTGGCGGATGGCCTCCCGTCCGCCGCCGCAGCCGTCTCGGACGTGCACGAGGGTGATGAACCTGCGGTGCAACCGTTTCTCGAATTCGCACAGAGCGTGCAACCGCAGTCGGTCTTGCGCGCTGCCATCACGGCCGCCTACCGCCGGCCCGAAACCGAAGCCATTCCGATGCTGCTGGAGCAGGCTCGCCTGCCGGGCGCGCTCGCCTCGGAAGCCAAGCAGCTCGCCCGCGATCTGGCCGGCAAGCTGCGCACGCAAAAGGTCGGCACCGGCCGCGAAGGCCTGGTGCAGGGCCTGATCCAAGAATTTTCCTTGTCGAGCCAGGAAGGCGTGGCGCTGATGTGCCTGGCCGAGGCACTGCTGCGCATTCCCGACAAGGCCACGCGCGACGCGCTCATCCGCGACAAGATCAGCAACGGCAACTGGTATTCGCATGTCGGCCAGAGCCCGTCGCTGTTCGTGAACGCTGCCACCTGGGGCCTGCTGCTCACGGGCAAGCTGGTTGCCACGCACAACGAAGCAGGGTTGTCGAAGGCGCTCACGCGCATCATCGGGAAGAGCGGTGAGCCGCTCATCCGCAAGGGCGTGGACATGGCGATGCGCCTGATGGGCGAGCAGTTCGTCACCGGCGAAACCATTTCCGAAGCGCTGGCCAACGCGCGCAAGTTCGAGGCCGAGGGCTTCCGCTATTCCTACGACATGCTCGGCGAGGCCGCGATGACGGAGGAAGACGCCCAGCGCTATCTCGCGTCGTACGAGCAGGCCATCCGCGCGATCGGGCAGGCTTCGGGCGGGCGCGGCATCTACGAAGGGCCGGGCATCTCGATCAAGCTGTCGGCGCTGCATCCGCGCTACAGCCGCGCGCAGTACGACCGCACGATCAACGAGCTGTATCCGCGCGTGAAGGCGCTGGCGATGCTGGCGCGTGAATACGACATCGGCATCAACATCGATGCGGAAGAAGCCGACCGCCTGGAGCTGTCGCTCGATCTGCTGGAGCGCCTGTGCTTTGCGCCTGAGCTTGCCGGCTGGAACGGCATCGGCTTCGTGGTGCAGGGCTATCAGAAGCGCTGCCCGTTCGTGCTGGACTACATCATCGATCTGGCCCGCCGCAGCAAGCACCGCCTGATGATCCGCCTGGTGAAGGGCGCGTACTGGGACAGCGAGGTCAAGCGCGCCCAGGTCGACGGCCTGGAGGGCTATCCGGTCTACACGCGCAAGGTCTACACCGACGTGTCGTACCTGGCCTGCGCCCGCAAGCTGCTGGCCGCGCCGGAAGCGATCTTCCCGCAGTTCGCCACGCACAATGCACACACACTGGCGGCCATTTATCACATGGCCGGCCAGAACTATTACCCCGGCCAATACGAATTCCAGTGCCTGCACGGCATGGGCGAACCGCTGTACGAACAGGTCGTGGGCAACAAGCCGGGCAAGCTGAACCGCCCGTGCCGCATCTACGCGCCGGTCGGCACGCACGAAACGCTGCTGGCCTACCTCGTGCGCCGCCTGCTGGAAAACGGCGCCAATACCTCGTTCGTGAACCGCATTGCGGACGAGTCGATTCCGCTGGACGACCTCGTCGCCGATCCGGTGGCGGTGGTGGAAAAGATGCACGCCGATGAAGGGACGCTCGGCCTGCCGCATCCGAAGATTCCGCTGCCGCGCCACCTCTACGGTGACGTGCGCGCCAACTCGTCGGGCATCGACCTGGCGAACGAGCAGCGCCTGGCGTCGTTGTCGTCCGCTCTTCTTGCGGGCACGAGCACGGTCTGGAACGCCGAGCCGACCATTGGCGATGCGCCTTACGCAGGCGGCACACCGCAACCGGTGCGCAATCCGTCGGACCTGCGCGATATCGTCGGCCATGTGACGGAAGCCACCGAAGCCGACGTGGATGCCGCCCTGTCGGCCGCCGCCGCCGCCGCCCCGATCTGGCAAGCCACGCCGCCGGAAGCGCGCGCCGCGTTGCTCGATCGCGCCGCCGACCTGATGGAAGGCGAGATGCAGCACCTGATGGGGCTGATCATCCGCGAGGCGGGCAAGACGCTGTCCAACGCGATTGCCGAAGTGCGCGAGGCAGTCGACTTTCTGCGTTACTACGCGGCGCAGGTGCGCGGTGGGTTCTCCAACGACACGCACCGCCCGTTGGGCCCCGTGGTCTGCATCAGCCCGTGGAACTTCCCGCTGGCGATCTTCACCGGCCAGGTCAGCGCCGCGCTGGCCGCCGGCAACCCGGTGTTGGCCAAGCCCGCTGAACAGACCCCGTTGATTGCGGCCCAGGCTGTGCGCATTCTGCGCGAAGCCGGCGTGCCGGCCGGTGCCGTGCAACTGCTGCCGGGCCGCGGCGAGACCGTCGGCGCCGCGCTGGTGAAGGACACGCGCACCAAGGGCGTGATGTTCACCGGCTCGACCGAAGTCGCGCGCATTCTGCAGCGCACGCTGGCCGGCCGCCTGGATGCCAACGGCGCGCCGATCCCCCTGATTGCCGAGACTGGCGGTCAGAACGCGATGATTGTCGATTCGTCCGCGCTGGCCGAGCAGGTGGTGGCGGATGTGCTGTCGTCTGCGTTTGATTCGGCAGGCCAGCGTTGCTCGGCGCTGCGCGTGCTGTGCCTGCAGGATGACGTTGCCGACCGCGTGCTCGCGATGCTCAAGGGCGGCATGGCCGAGCTGGCAATGGGCAATCCGGATCGCCTTGCCACGGACGTTGGCCCGGTGATCGACGCCGAAGCCCGCGACAACATCGTCGGCCACATCGAAGCGATGCGCGCCAAGGGCCGCCGCGTGCATCAGGCGCCTGTGCCGGCTGCATGCGCGCACGGTACCTTCGTGCCGCCGACGGTGATCGAACTCGACAGCCTGTCGGACCTGACGCGCGAGATCTTCGGCCCCGTGCTGCACGTGGTTCGCTGGAAACGCACGGCAGACAACGCCGGCCTGACCAAGCTGATCGAGCAGATCAACGGCACGGGCTACGGCCTGACGCTGGGCATCCACACGCGCATCGACGAGACCATCGCGCACGTGGTGGACCGCGCGCACGTCGGCAACCTGTATGTGAACCGCAATATCGTCGGCGCGGTGGTGGGCGTGCAGCCGTTCGGCGGCGAAGGCCTGTCGGGCACGGGCCCGAAGGCTGGCGGCCCGCTGTATCTGCTGCGTTTGCTCTCGACGTGCCCGCAGGACGGCATGCGCACCGCGCTGCAACTGACCGCAGGTGCCGGTACGGACATCGATACCGATGCGCGCCGCGCGCTGCTGGCGCCATTCGATGCACTGACGGACTGGGCGCGCAAGCAGGCGCCTGAGCTGGCATCGCTGTGCGAACGCCTGGCTGCGGCGTCTGCCACGGGCGCCACGGCCACGCTGCCGGGCCCGACGGGCGAGCGCAACACCTACACGCTGCTGCCGCGCGAAGCGGTGCTGTGCGTGGCGGCCGATCCGGCGGACTGGCTGCGCCAGTTGGCGGCGATTCTGGCCGTTGGCAGCGTGGCCGTTGTGCAGGAAAACCCTGCCATCGAAGCGGTACTTCGGGGCCTGCCGGCGGCAGTACAATCGCGCGTCCGCGTGGTCGGGTCGACCGACGAAGCGGCGTTTGATGCGGTGCTGCACCACGGCGATTCGGACCATCTGCGCGCCATCTGCGAAGGACTGGCACGACGTGCCGGCCCGATCGTGGGCGTGCAAGGCCTGCCGCATGGCGGGGAGGGGCTGGCGCTGGAGCGCCTGCTGATCGAGCGTTCGCTGTCGGTCAATACGGCCGCGGCGGGTGGCAACGCCAGCCTGATGACCATCGGCTGACGGGGAGCACGAGCAGGATTCGCAGCGCCATCCGCACGACGGGTGCGGATGGAGCGCGAAGCGGGAGGAGGGCGACGGTGATCCCGTCGCGCTATTGATCCAAATTGCGTTTGAACTAGGAGACGCACAAATGAAATTGAAGCAACTGTGTCTGGCCGCCGCCCTGTGCGCGCTGGCGGGTGGGGCATCGGCCCAGGAAGTCATCAAGCTGGGCTACGCCGGCCCGATGACCGGTCCTCAAGCCCAGTACGGCAAGGACATGCAGAACGGCCTGACGCTGGCGGTCGAGGAGTTCAACGCCACGCATCCGAAGATCGCCGGCAAGGAAGTCAAGTTCCAGCTGATCTCGGAAGACGACCAAGCTGACCCGAAGACCGGCACCACCGTCGCACAGAAGCTTGTGGACAGCGGCATCAAGGGCATGCTGGGCCACTTCAACTCGGGTACGACCATCCCGGCCTCGCGCATTTACAACAACGCGGGCATCGCAGAAATCGCGATGGCAACGGCACCGGAATACACCAAGCAAGGCTACAAGACGACGTTCCGCATGATGACCTCCGACACCCAGCAGGGTTCGGTGGTCGGCACGTACGCCGTCAAGAAGCTGGGCTACAAGAACATCGCCATCGTTGATGACCGCACGGCTTACGGCCAAGGTCTGGCAGACGAATTCGAGAAGGCCGCCAAGGCTGCCGGCGCCACCATCGTGCGTCGCGAGTTCACCAACGACAAGGCCAGCGACTTCAAGTCGATCCTCACGCAGATCAAGTCCAAGAAGCCTGACGCCGTGTTCTACGGCGGCGCGGAAGGCCAATCGGCTCCGCTGGTCAAGCAGATGCGCGAACTGGGCATGAAGTCGACGCTGATGTCGGGCGAAATGTCCAAGACCGACGACTTCATCAAGCTGGCTGGCGCGCAATCGGCCGAAGGCGTGGTGTGCTCGCTGGCTGGTCTGCCGCTGGAGCAGATGCCGGGCGGCGCCGCCTACAAGGCCCGCTATGAGAAGCGCTTCGGCACGCCGGTGCAGACGTACTCGCCGTACGCCTACGACGGCGCAATGGCCCTGATGCAAGCCATGGTCAAGGCCGGCTCGTCGGACCCGAGCAAGTACCTGCCGATCCTGGCCGCGACCAACATGCAAGGCGTGACCGCCAAGCACTACGCCTATGACGAGAAGGGCGACCTGAAGGACGGCGGCATCACCGTCTACAAGGTCACCGGCGGCAAGTGGGCGCCGCTGGAGAGCGTGGGCGGCAAGTAATCCGCTCGGCTTCGGCCATTCGCAGTACGAAACACCGCCCTCCGGGGCGGTTTTTCTTTGCCCGTCGCGCAGCGTCACATTCGTTGGATTGTCGTGATCTCCGAAGAAAATATTCGATCTTCAGTTAAATTGCGCGCAAAGCGATCCTATCGCGTGTCAGTGCTTGGCTGACTTTTCCGATTGGGTGCATCGGGTACCATGTCGGCCATGACAGGACTTCACGATCTCTTCCCCTCGTGGCCGCCCGCACCCAGCGGCCTGTTTTGGATCGGACTGGCGCTGGTTGGCGCGGCACTGTGCGGCGAGTTCGCGCGCGTGGCGCTGAGGCTGCCACGCATCGTGGGCTATGCGGCGGCCGGGTTGGTGGCGGGCGTGCTAGGCCGTCCGCTGATCGACGCCGACATGCTCGACCAGACCCATATCCTCATCGAAATGGCGCTCGCACTCGCGCTGTTCGAGCTCGGCCACCGGCTCTCGTTTGAGTGGCTGCGTGCCAATCGGTGGTTGCTGCTCACCAGCGGCTTCGAGAGCCTGCTGACCTGGGGACTCGTCACCTGGGCGCTGCAGTTGGCTGGCGTAGCCGCGCCGGTTGCGGTGGCCGCAGGCGCGATCGCCGTGGCCACATCGCCCACGGTGCTCCTGCAGCTGAAGAATGAACTGCGCGCTGAAGGCCAGGTGACGGAGCGGCTGCTTTCGCTGGGCGCGCTCAACAGCATCTATGCCAGCGTGCTGGTGCCGCTGACCGCCGGCTGGCTGCATAGCGAGTACGGCCACTGGGGCGCCGCCCTGATCCACCCGCTGTACCTGCTGGCCGGCTCCGTGCTTCTGGCCTGGGTGGCCGGCAAAGTCGGTCACGCGCTCTACCACCGCATGGCGGGCGATGACCACTACGCGTTTCTCGTGCTGGTGGGCCTCGTGCTGTTTTCGCTGGCGATGGCCAAGCTGCTCAAGCTCTCGGTGCCGCTCACACTGCTGCTGGCCGGGGTGGTTTTCAAGCATCAGGATGCGCACCCGCGCGTGTGGCCGTCGCATTTCGGTAGTGCGGGCAGCATCCTGATCGTCGTGATGATCGTGTCGCTCGGTCTGCCGCTCAAGGCATCGGACTGGATGATCGGCGGCCTTGCAGCTGTGGTGCTGGTGCTGGCGCGCTTTGTCGCCAAGCTGGCCGGCACAGCGGCGCTGGGTTCGTTCTCGGGATTGTCGATGCGCCAGAGCGTGGCGCTGGGCCTGGCGCTCGGGCCGATGTCGGGATTGTCATGGTTGCTGATGCACGATACGGCAGCGTTGTATCCGCAAACCGGCGGGCCGCTCGCCGCCATCATCCTCTGCACGCTGGCGATCCAGCAGATCGTCGCCCCGATCCTGACCGCGCGTTCGCTGCGTTGGGCCGGTGAGGTGCGACAAGATGAAGGGAGGCGATAGGCCAATATGTCCCTCGAACCGTTCTCGAAATCCGAAGCCCTCACGTTTGGCGTCGAGCTGGAATTGCAGCTCGTCAATCGCCATGACTACGACCTCGCCTCGGCGTCGCCCGACCTGCTGCGCATGCTCAAGGGCAAGGAATACCCCGGCGACATCAAGCCGGAGATCACCGATTCGATGATCGAGATCTCCACCGGCATCTGCCACAGCCACGATGAAGCGCTCTGGCAGTTGCGCGAGATGCGCGACCGCATGGCCGAAGCCGCCACGGCGCTGAACATCGGCATCTGCGGCGGCGGCACGCATCCGTTCCAGCAGTGGAGCCAGCGCCAGATTTCGCAATCGCCGCGCTATCAGTACATCTCGGATCTATACGGTTACCTCGCCAAGCAGTTCACGGTATTCGGCCAGCACGTGCACATTGGCTGCCCGAATCCCGACGATGCGTTGTACCTGCTGCACGCCATGTCGCGCTACGTGCCGCACTTCATTGCGCTGGCGGCGTCGTCGCCGTTCGTGCAGGGCGTGGATACGGGCTTTGCCTCCGCTCGCATGAATTCGGTCAGCGCCTTCCCGATGTCGGGCCGTGCGCCGTTCGTGCTCACGTGGGACGCCTTCATCGCGTACTTCGACAAGATGCACGCCACCGGCGTGATCGAGAGCATGAAGGACTTCTACTGGGACATTCGCCCCAAGCCCGAATTCGGCACGATCGAAGTCCGCGTGATGGACACCCCGCTGACCGTCGAACGCGCCGCCGCCATCGCCGCCTACATTCAGGCGCTGGGCCGCTGGCTGCTGCTCGATCGCCCGTTCATGCCCGTGGAAGACGATTACCTCGTCTACACCTTCAACCGCTTCCAGGCGTGCCGCTTCGGGCTGGCCGGCGAATACGTCGACCCGGCCACGGGCAACCGTGGGGCGCTGGCCGATCACATCCTGGAAACGAGCAAGGTGCTGTCGGCACACGCCGAAGCGCTGTCGTCCGAAGGCGCGCTCGACATGGTGCGGAAGGTGGTGGAGGCGCGCGATACGGATGCCGAGTGGATCCGCGCGGCGCAACGTGAAACCCGCAACCTGCACGAGACCGTGCGACGCGGATGCGGGCGTTGGACGCAGGCGGCCGCGCAGCCGGCTTGATCCTGCCGAGCCGGCGGCGCGTCGATCAGTGGGTCGGGCGCACCGCCAGCACACGCCGTGCAAACGCCCAGCACACCAAGGCGAACACGATCAGCCCGAGCCATTGCGCCGTGCCTTCAAACGACGCGCCCACGATCGCCAGCGGAGCATCCTTGCCCGTGGCCCCGATGACGGCTGCCATCAGCACGCCCACCAGGCTTTCGCCCACGATCAGGCCCGACGCCAGCAGCACGCCGTGGCGGTTCGGCACCTCGGCATAGCGCGCGTACGGCACACCGGCCGCCTGCGCGCGCTTGGCGAGAATCTTCTCGATGACCCACGCCAGCACCGCGCCCGTCACCAGCACCGTGCTGATCGTCGGCGGCAGGTAGATGCCGATGCCCACCGCCAGCACCGGCAGCCGGGCGACGCCGCCACGCTGCTTGAGCGCCCAGTCGACGGCGATCAGCAGCATGCCGATGACGATGCCCGCAATCACCATGTTCCATTCCAGCTGGTGCGTGAAGATGCCGGTGGCAATGGCCGTCATGAGCGTCGCCTGCGGTGCGGACAGCGCTTGCGCCGCGTCCATGCCGGCACGCGGCAGCGCGCCGGGAAAGCCATACGCGTTGTACAGCAGCTCCAGCACCGGTGAGATGACCGCCGCGCCCGCCACGCAGCCGATCAGCAGCGCCACCTGCTGGCGCCAGGGCGTGGCCCCGACCAGCCAGCCGGTCTTCAAGTCTTGCAGGTTGTCGTTGGAGATGGTCGCCACGGCCACCACGGCCGACGTTGTGAAAATGGCCAGCGCAATGCCCAGCTTGCTCGCTTCCGGCGAGCCCACGATGCCGTTGTCCGCGCCGATGGCCAACAGCAGCAAAGACACCAACGTGATGGCGATGATGCCGATGCCCGAAATCGGGCTCGACGACGAACCGATCAGCCCGGCCATGTAGCCGCACGCCGCTGCCACCAGGAAGCCGAACACCACCGCAAAGATCACCGCGCAGGTGATCAGCGTCCAGCGCGAGCCGGCCGACAGCATGGTCGGCGCCAGGAACGCGGCAAACGTGATCACCAGCACCACGACCATAGCCAGTGTCACCAGCAGAATCCAGCGCGGCGCCATGTCCTGCTCGGTACGCAGCGCGCCATCGGCTTTCGGGCGCAAGCTACCGAACGAGCGCTTCACGCCGTGCACCACCGGGCCGATCAGCGTGCCCAGCGTCCACACGGCCGCCACTGCAATCACGCCGGCACCGATAAAGCGCACCTGCGTGCGCCACACATCCGTGCCGAACGCCGAGAGCGCCTTGCCCGCCGGCAGCGGCGTGACGGACGTCAGATACGGCACGGCGATACCCCAGGCGATCACCAGGCCCACCAGCATGGCCAGCCCGGCCACCAGCCCGATCAGGTAGCCCGCGCCCAGCAGTGCCGTTGAAAAGCCCAGCGGCAAGCGCACCACTGCGGCCCCCGCCGCGAACCACCAGCTTGCCCCTTCGCCCAGCAGGCGCAGGCCGCTGGTCGCAAACGCCACGATGGCCGCGACAATGCCGCCCGCGGCCAGGTCGCGCATGCCGGTGGCGGCCGGCACCGCCTCGTCATCGGCCGCGTCCTCACCGTCCGCCGACTGGCCGCTACCCACACGTAGAATTTCCGCTGCCGCCACGCCTTCGGGATAGGGCAGGTCACTCTGCACCACCATGGCGTGGCGCAGCGGGATCGTGAACACCACGCCCAGCATGCCGCCCGCCATGCAGACCCCAAACGTTTGCCAGAACGGGAAACCTTGCCAGTGCCCAATCATCACCAGGCCGGGCAGGATGAAGATGATGGAAGACAGCGTCCCGGCCGCGGACGCCTGTGTCTGCACCATGTTGTTCTCAAGGATGTTCGTGCCGCCGAGCATGCGCAGCACCGCCATCGAAATGACCGCTGCCGGAATCGCCGATGAGAACGTCAGGCCGACCTTCAGGCCGAGGTACACGTTGGAAGCGGTAAAAATTACGGTGATGATGGCACCGAGGATCATGCCGCGTAGCGTCAGCTCCGGCAGGGTCGCCGCCGGAATGTGCTTGGGAGGATGGAGGGATTGCATCCTGCGGGTCTCCAAAGAGGGTTCTTGTGGCGCGGATTATAGGAGTGGATGGGGGCGGGGGCTTGTGGGCTTTTTTGGGGTGTCCTCTAGATTTGTTGTTTGTGGTGCATCCCTTGTTTCATCCCCTGCCGGGGCTGACTCACTTTCTTTGGTCTTGCCCAAAGAAAGTAAGCAAAGAAATGCGCGCCCGAGATGGCGAAAGACTCCTTCAATTTCCGTAACCGGGCGGAGGCGGGGAAAACTCGCTGCGCTCAGACAGTTCCCCGCCTTTTTTCCGCCCGCTTACGAAAATTGAAGGCGCCATCCAGGGCAGGAACGGCCAAACCCTCGGTATGCCGGTGCAAACGAAAAAGCGAGCCTTGGTGGCTCGCTTTGTGTTCGACGGTTTGCTTTTCCTTGCCCTAGATGGCGCCTTGGATTTTTGTTGCGGGGAGGAAAAAGGAAGGAGCCTTGTCTGAGCGCAGCGAGTTTGGCTCCTTCCCCTCCCCGCGACACAAATCCAAGGGGAAGTCGCCATCTCGGGCGCGCCTCTCTTTTGCTTACTTTTCTTTGGCAAGACAAAGAAAAGTGAGTCGGTCCCGGCAGGGAACGAAAGGGGGATGGACCACCAACGCAAAAATCCAAACCAAAAATCAACACTCCACAATATTCACCGCCAACCCACCCCGCGCCGTCTCCTTGTACTTCGTCTTCATATCCGCGCCAGTCTCGCGCATCGTCTTGATGACCGAATCCAGCGAAACATAATGCGTGCCATCCCCACGCAACGCCATGCGCGCAGCATTCACCGCCTTCACCGACGCCATCGCATTGCGCTCGATACACGGAATCTGCACCAGCCCGCCAACCGGGTCGCATGTCAGCCCCAGGTTGTGCTCCATGCCGATCTCCGCAGCGTTTTCGACTTGCGCAGGCGTGCCGCCCAGCACGGCCGCCAGCGCGCCCGCCGCCATCGAACACGCCACACCGACTTCGCCCTGGCACCCGACTTCTGCGCCCGAGATTGACGCGTTCATCTTGTAAAGCATGCCGATCGCGCCGGCGGTGAGCAGGAAATCCACCACGCCGTTGTCGTTCGCGCCGGGGACGAACCGGTCGTAGTAATGCATCACCGCCGGGATGATCCCCGCTGCGCCGTTGGTCGGTGCCGTGACAACGCGCCCACCCGCGGCGTTCTCTTCGTTGACGGCAATCGCATACAGATTCACCCAGTCGATGACCGACAGCGGGTCGGACAGTGTGCGTTCGGCCTGCACCGTAAGCCGTGAATACAACTCCGCCGCGCGGCGACGCACGTGGAACGGCCCCGGCAGCTCGCCTTCCGTGCGGCAACCGCGCGCCACGCACGCCTGCATCACGTGCCAGATGTTGAGCAGACCAGCACGCACTTCGGCCTCGGTGCGCCACGTCAGTTCGTTTTCGAGCATCAGCCGGGCGATGGATTTGCCCGTCGATTCGCACATCGCCAGCAGCTCTTTGCCGCTGCGGAACGGATGCGGCAACTGGTCGTGCGCCGCCAGCACCTGGGTGTTGGGTGCACCAGCCGTGACGACAAAGCCACCGCCCACCGACAGGTAGCGCGCCTCGCGTAGCCGTTCTCCGGCCGCATCGAAAGCGTGGAACTTCATGCCGTTCGGATGCTCGGCCATCGCCTCGCGCCGGTAGAAGGCGATGTGTTCCTTCTCGGTAAAGCGCATCGCGTGACGGCCCAGCAGCGACAGCGACTGCGATGCACGCAGCTCCGCCAGCTTGGCTTCGATGGTGTCGGGGTCGATGGTGTCGGGTGCCTCGCCCATCAGGCCGAGGATGACGCCGCGGTCCGTACCGTGGCCTTTGCCGGTGGCGCCGAGCGAGCCGTACAGCTCGACACGCACGCTGGCGACTTGCGACATCAGCCCATCGGCTTCGAGGCCGGAGGCGAACATGAGCGCGGCGCGCATCGGCCCGACGGTGTGCGAGCTGGACGGGCCAATGCCGATCTTGAAGAGGTCGAAAACAGAAACAGCCATGGGGTAGGGCTCCGGGGGCGTTAAAGGGTGCAAGCCGGCTTGTGGCCGCTTGCGCCAAGTTGTTGTCCGCGCGCTGTCAATGCAGCGCCTCGCCAATCAACGGGCCGCGCACAGCGCCAGCCAATCGGGCGCTGTCGCAGTCAGACGCGCGGCGAGCGGGCGGTAGTTCGGGTCCAATCGTGCGGTCTGCCAGTAGAGCGTGCCCGCGCTCTTCGGCTCCCAGGGGCCCGAGAAACCGGGCAAGCCGGCATCCGCGCGCGTCTTGTCGAAGGGAACGCGCGAGTGGACGTATTCGTCGTGTGTGCGGCTGCCATCCGCGTATGGCGTGAGCCAGTCGATGGCAGCGGCCAGCGTGGCGCCGTTGCTCGCGCGCTCGCGCAGCCAGTTCTGGCCGAACGGCTGCACCGCAATCGCCGCCATTGTCAGCGGCTCCAGGTCGTAGACGACGTAGTGCAGCGCATCGCGGTCTTCAAAGTCTTCCACCGAACCGTCGGGGCGCACATTGTTGGCAAGCTGCCGCAGGAACAGGCGATGCACCTGCGCGATCAGCGCGTGGTCACCCAATGCGGCGGCGGACATCGCCATCAGCTTGATGCGATGGCTTTGCCAGTTGTTGATCCAGGTGTGGGCCAGCGGCGGCCGGGCAGCGTCCGTGCGCGCGATGTAGCCTTCGGCCAACGTGCGCAGGAAGCGCTGCGTTTCGTTGCGCGTGCTCGGCGTGAGACCGTCTCGGGCCAGCGTATAGGCCTGGATCAGCGCGTCGAACTTGGTTTCGTCGATCGGGTTGAAGCTGGGCACGTAGGTGCCCGCCCATGCGTGCAGGAAGGTATCGACCTGCTCGGCGAAGCGCCGGTCCCCGGTCAGCCGCCAGGCCAATGCGGCGTCCCGCACGAGCGGGAAATCGCGGGCGGCCACCACCGATTCATCATAGATGCCCTGGTGCGGCAGGGTGCCTTCGGTGTGCAGGCGCGGGAGCGGGTGCGGCGTCTGCGTCAGATGCCGTGTTGCACGCGCCATGAGCTTGACGGCTGCCGGATCACTCGATAGTGCCGGCGAAACGTCGCACCAGTCGTGAGCCGCAGGAGCCTGCGTATGCGTGCCGGCATACACGGCAGCAGCGGCACCGGCTTGCGTGGGCGAGCAGGCGCCGCATGCTGAAACCGCGACGGCACACGCCAGCAGACGAAGAAGCGGGGCGCAATGGAGCATTGGCATGGAAGGCACGCGTCGGTGAGGTGAAATGCAGCCACCTTATACGGCGAGCCGCCCCAAAGCGCCAGTCCTGAAAATGGGTGACGCCGATGGCGTCCGGACACACGTGGCGCTGCGGCCGGGCAGGAGGCCCCGCCGCAACGGTGTGTGACAAGCAGGCATCAGTCCTGCGCGTACTCGCTCATCGGCACGCAGGCGCAGAACAGGTTGCGATCGCCGTAGACGTTGTCGGCACGGCCGACCGGCGGCCAGTACTTTTGCTTGCGCAGCGATGCCACCGGGTAGGCGGCCTGCTCACGCGTGTACTTGTGCGACCAGTCGTCGGCCATCACCACCGCTGCGGTGTGCGGCGCATGCTTGAGCGGGTTGTCTTCGCGGTCGAATTCGCCTGAGATCACCTTGTCGACTTCGCCACGGATGGCGATCATCGCGTCGATGAAGCGGTCGAGCTCCACCTTCGGCTCGCTTTCGGTCGGCTCGATCATCAGCGTGCCCGGCACCGGGAAGCTCATCGTCGGTGCGTGGAAGCCGAAGTCCATCAGACGCTTGGCGATGTCTTCGTTGCTGATGCCCGATTCCTTCTGCAGCGGACGGATGTCGAGAATGCACTCGTGTGCCACCAGGCCGTGCGCGCCCGTGTACAGCACCGGATAGTACGGCGCGAGACGCTTGGCCACGTAGTTGGCCGACAGGATGGCCGTCTCGGTGGCGGCGGTCAGGCCCGCGGCGCCCATCATCGCGATGTACATCCACGAGATCGGCAGGATCGACGCCGAGCCGAATGCCGCAGCCGACACGTTGCCGATGTTCTGGCTGGCGTCTTCACCCGAAGCCGCGCGGCCGGGCAGGAACGGCGCGAGGTGCGCGCCCACGGCCACCGGACCCACGCCCGGACCGCCGCCGCCGTGCGGAATGCAGAACGTCTTGTGCAGGTTCAGGTGTGAGACGTCGCCGCCGAAGTGGCCCGGTGCGGCCGTGCCGACCATGGCGTTCATGTTGGCGCCGTCCACGTACACCTGACCGCCGTGGCTGTGCACGATTTCGCAGACACGCTTCACGCCTTCCTCGAACACGCCGTGCGTGGACGGGTAGGTGATCATGATCGCCGCCAGGTTCTTGCTGTGCTCGGCGGCCTTCTTCTCAAGATCGGCCAGGTCGACGTTGCCGCGCTCATCGCACGCCACGACGACGACCTGCATGCCGGCCATCTGCGCCGATGCCGGGTTCGTGCCGTGCGCCGACGACGGGATCAGGCACACGTTGCGGTGCGCTTCGCCACGGCTGGCGTGGTAGGCGTGGATGATCAGCAGGCCAGCGTACTCACCTTGCGAGCCGGCATTCGGCTGCAGGCTCACGGCGGCGTAGCCGGTGGCTGCGCACAGCATCTGCTCGAGCTGGTCGATCATCTCGCGGTAGCCGACGGTCTGGTCGGCCGGTGCGAAGGGGTGGATGTTCGAAAACTCGGGCCACGTCACCGGCAGCATTTCTGCGGTGGCGTTGAGCTTCATCGTGCACGAGCCCAGCGGGATCATCGTGCGGTCCAGCGCAAGGTCCTTGTCGGCCAAGCTGCGCAGGTAGCGCAGCATTTCGTGCTCGGAGTGGTGTGCGTTGAACACCGGGTGCGTCAGGTACGCGCTCTGGCGCACCAGCGATGCCGGATACGCATCGGCCACGCCCGCTTCGGTCTGGTCGAAGTCCGGCGCGGCGGCGTGGGCGGCGTGCGCGAAGACTTCCCACAGCGCCACGACATCGGCGCGCGTGACCGTCTCGTCCAGCGAGATGCCCAGGCGGGTGTCGTCGATCTGGCGCAGGTTGATGCCGTGCGCCTGCGCGGCGATGTGCAGGTTGGCGGTGCGCGCGCCGGTGGCGACGGTCAGCGTGTCGAAGAAGGCGTCGGATTCCAGCGTGTAGCCGATCGCGCGCAGGCCGGCGGCCAGCGTGGCGGTCAGGCGGTGCACGCGCTGGGCGATGCGCTTCAGGCCTTGCGGGCCGTGGTAGACGGCGTACATCGATGCCATCACGCCCAGCAGCACCTGTGCGGTACAGATGTTCGAGGTGGCCTTCTCGCGGCGGATGTGCTGCTCGCGCGTCTGCAGTGCGAGACGGTAGGCCGGGTTGCCCTGCGCATCGATCGTCACGCCAACCAAGCGGCCCGGCATCGAGCGCTTGAACGCATCGCGCACGGCCATGTAACCGGCGTGCGGGCCGCCGAAGCCAAACGGCACGCCAAAGCGCTGCGTGTTGCCGATCACCACGTCGGCACCCCATTCACCCGGCGCAGCCAGCAGCGTGAGCGCCAGCAGGTCGGCGGCGGCCACGACCAGACCGCCGGCGGCGTGCACGGCATCGGTCAGCGCCTGGTACGTCGCCAGATCGCCCAGCAGCGCACCGTTGGCGCCCGGGTATTGCAGCAGCACGCCGAACGCATCGTGCTTGGCAGCGTCGGCCGCCGGGCCGGTCACCACCTGCACGCCGATCGGCTCGGCGCGCGTGCGAATGACTTCCAGCGTTTGTGGCAGCACGTCGTCGGCCACGAAGAACACGGTCGATTTCGATTTGCCGATGCGCTGCAGCAGCGTCATGGCTTCAGCGGCGGCGGTCGCTTCGTCCAGCATCGACGCATTGGCGATGTCCATGGCTGTCAGGTCGATCACCATCTGCTGGAAATTCAGCATCGCTTCCAGGCGGCCCTGCGAGATCTCTGGCTGGTACGGCGTGTAGGCCGTGTACCAGGCCGGGTTCTCGAGGATGTTGCGCAGGATGACGCCCGGCGTGTGCGTGCCGTAGTAGCCCTGGCCGATCAAGCTCTTGACCACGCGGTTCTGCCCGGCGATGCCGCGCAGCTTGGCGAGCGCCGCTTCTTCGGTCAGCGGCTGCGTGAATTCACCCAGCGGCATGCCGTCCTGGCGGCGGATGGCGGGCGGGATCACGGCGTCGATCAGCTTGGCGCGGCTATCAAAACCAAGTGCAGCAAGCATCTGCGCTTGCTCTTCCGGCGACGGGCCGATGTGGCGGTGCGCGAAGGCGTCGCACGCCTCCAGGGCGGCGAGGGTGGGGCGTTCGGCAGCAAGCGCCGAGGAAGCGGGGTGCGGAGCGTTCATGGCAAGGGCTCGAAATTCAGGCAAAGCGCCGATGTGCGGGTCAGGCACATCGGCTTCGGTGACCGGCTTAGCCGATCTTGGCGGCGTACTGCTCGGCCGACATCAGCGCGTTCACATCGTCGGCGTTGGTCGGCTTGATCTTGAACAGCCAGGCCTCGTAGGCGCCGGCGTTGACCGACTCGGGCGCGCCCGCGGCGTCGGCGTTGTTGGCGATGATCTCGCCCGAGACCGGGGCGTAGATGTCGGAGGCGGCCTTGACCGATTCGACCACGGCAATCGCCTCGTCCTTGGCGACTGCGCGACCAGCGTCCGGCAGTTCCAGGAAGACGATGTCGCCCAGCGCGTCCTGCGCGAAGTCGGTGATGCCGATGGTCAGCGTGCCGTCGGCTTCAACGCGGATCCACTCGTCGTGTTCGGTGTACTTCAGATCGGCGGGGACGTTGCTCATGAAAGGTTTCTCCGGAAGATGGGTATTGGGGGAATGCAGATTCGGTGTTCAGCTGACCAGCGCCTTGCCATTGCGCACGAACGGCAGTTTAACCACAGTCGCGGTCAACTTGCGGTCGCGAATTTCGACCTGCACGTCGGTGCCGATGGACACGTCCTTGGGCAGGCGCGCCAGTGCAATGGAGAGCGACAGGCTCGGGCTGAACGTGCCGCTGGTGATCTCGCCGTCACCGGCAGCGGTGATGACCTTCTGGTGGGCGCGCAGCACGCCGCCCTTGTCGCGCAGGATCAGGCCGACGAACTGTTCGCGCTGGCCGCCGGCTTGCAGCGCGGCCTTGCCGGTGAAGTCGCGTTCGCTTTGCAGGTCGACCGTCCAGGCGAGGCCGGCGTCGAGCGGCGACACGTGCTCGTCCATGTCCTGGCCGTAGAGGTTCATGCCGGCTTCCAGGCGCAGCGTGTCGCGCGCGCCCAGGCCTGCCGGGCGCACGCCGGCTTGCAGGAGGCGCTCCCACACGCCCGCAATCTGCGCGGCCGGCACGACCAGTTCGAAACCGTCTTCACCGGTGTAGCCGGTGCGGGCCACCATGATTTCGCCCACGTTTTCCACGGTGACGAAGCCGGCGTTGAACGGCTTGAGCGCCTCGCCCACGGCCTGCGTGCCGGGCAGCGCGGCGTAGGTCTTGGCACGCGCGTTCGGGCCCTGCACGGCCAGGATGCCCAGCGGCTCGGCGCCAGCGTTGTTGTCGGAGCGGCGCGGCGTGATGGTCACGTCGGTGCCGGCGGCCGCGTTCTGCGCGACGATCCATTCCAGGTCCGTCGGAGCGGTGCCGGCGTTGACCACCAGGCGGAACCAGTCTTCCCGGAAGAAGTAGACGATCAGGTCGTCGATCACGCCGCCCTTGGGGTTGAGCATGCAGCTGTAGAGCGCCTTGCCCGGCGTCTGCAGCTTGTCGACGTTGTTGGCGAGCAGCCCACGCAGGAAGTCGCGCACGCGCGCGCCGGTGAGGTCGACCACGCACATGTGCGAGACGTCGAAGATGCCGGCATCTTGGCGCACGGCGTGGTGCTCTTCGATTTGGGAGCCGTAGTTGACGGGCATGTCCCAGCCGCCAAAGTCGACCATGCGGGCGCCCAGCGAGCGGTGGATGGCATTGAGCGGCGTGTGTTGGAGCGTCATGGAATCTCTCGGCTGAGCGCGCCGCCGCGGCTTGGGCGCGGCGCATGGATCGGGAACCAGAAAAGCAAAAAGGCCACCCGCGCAGCCTGATCCCTCATGGTGACGCCATGAAGATCAACAAGCTGCGCAGATGGCCCCTCTGTCCTTGGTACCTGAGAGATTGCGAAGCGGGGCGCATAGCGGTGCGCGCCGTTCGTGAGCCCCTTCGGTGGGCGCCCGCAGTGGTCGTGCGGCGCCAGCTCTCCAGAGTGCGGTCGGACGCATGTCCGCCGATCCGCCCGGTCCTGGATGCCTGAGAGTTTTCGGGTGCTACCCCTTCGGCGGCGCCTTGCCGTATACGGCGGGCACGCTCTCCCGGATGGATGGCGCGAATGTACGGAAGGGGGATGGGATTGTCAATTGGGGGGGGATTCGACGGTTTTTGAGAGGAGGGCCGGTTTTATGCTTTGGGTCCATCCCCCCTTTCGTTCCCTGCCGGGACCGACTCACTTTTCTTTGTCTTGCCAAAGAAAAGTAAGCAAAAGAAAGGCGCGCCCGAGATGGCGAAAGCCTCCTTGAATTTTCGTAAGCGGGCGGAAAAAAGGCGGGGAACTGTCTGAGCGCAGCGAGTTTTCCCCGCCTCCGCCCGGTTACGAAAATTCAAGGCGCCATCAAGGGCAGGTACGTCAAAGGCCAAATGCCAAAGACAACGGCCACACCCTCGGGGCGCTGGCGGGATCGCCAAGCTCCAAGGGTGTGGCCGGAGTGCGGGTGTTGGCGGGTGGTGCTCTGGCTTACTTGCCGATCTGGCGGCTGACCTGGTTTTCCTGCTGGTTCAGCGTCCGCTGCTCCTGCTTGGTGATGCCGCCGCCATTCTGAGCCGCCATGTCGCGCTCTTCCTGGCGAATCTGGTGGTCTTCCCGGTGCAGCTGGCGCGCCTGGCCCTTGGTGATCTCGCCTTCCTTCACTTCGTTGTGGATGCGCCTGTTCTGGTTGGCAAGGCGGTGGTTGACCTCGGCGCGGCGCGGGTGGTCCTTTTGCCACTGCGTTTGGGCGAAGGCGCCGGTGGTGGCAGACAGGGCGACGGCGCTGATGGCGAGGGCTTTGACGATGCGATTCATGGTGCTTCCTCCGGTGGGCGGCCGACCGATTCAGCCGCTGTCCCATCCATAACGGCGTGTCGCAGCGCTTCGCTTACGGGCTTCGTGTAACGAGGCGTAAGCGGTGTAACCCGGCTGGGCAAAAAGGGGGGGTATGTGCCCTGCAGATCGCCCAATCGGTTCATATCGCGCGTGCTACCATCACCTCCCGCTGTACCTTCCCGCCTGCTTTTTCTTCTGCCTGTTCCCATGTCTTCCGGTCTCGCCCACGGGCTCAATGCTGCCCAATCCGAAGGTGTGCATTACCTCGATGGCCCGTGCCTGGTGCTGGCCGGGGCGGGCTCAGGCAAGACGCGCGTGATCACGCAGAAGATCGCGCACCTGATCCTCGACAAGGGCTTCGAACCGAAGCACATCGCTGCCGTCACTTTTACCAACAAGGCCGCCAAGGAAATGCAGGAGCGCGTGGCCAAGCTGATGGACGGCAAGACACGCGAAGACGGCAAGCGCATTCCCATCAAGCAGTTGACGGTGTGTACCTTCCACTCGCTGGGCGTGCAGATCCTGCGGGCTGAGGCCGAGCATGTCGGCCTCAAGCCGCGTTTCTCGATCATGGATTCGGACGATTGCTTCGGGATGATCCAGGAGCAGCTCGCGACGACCGACAAGCAGTTGATCCGCCGCGTGCAGAGCACGATCTCGCTGTGGAAGAACGGTCTCGTCGACCCGGACACCGCGATTGCCGAGGCGCTCGCCAACAACAACGTCGATGACCACCAGGCGGCGCTCGTCTACCGCAACTACGTGGCGACGCTGCATGCGTATCAGGCGGTGGACTTTGACGACCTGATCCGCATTCCTGCCGAGCTATTCGCTCGCAATGAAGAGGTGCGGCTGAAGTGGCAGAACCGCCTGCGCTACTTCCTCGTGGATGAATACCAGGACACCAACGCCTGCCAGTACCAGCTGCTGAAGCTGCTGGCGGGCGGTTCGCACCTGCGGGCGCCGGCCTTCACGGCGGTGGGCGACGACGATCAGGCCATCTACGGCTGGCGCGGCGCCACGCTCGACAACCTCAAGCTGCTGCAGACGGATTTCCCGAACCTGAAGGTCATCAAGCTGGAGCAGAACTACCGCTCCACGGTGCGCATCCTGAACGCGGCCAACGCCGTGATCGCGCAGAACCCCAAGCTGTTTGAGAAGACGTTGTGGAGCGAGCACGGCATGGGCGACGCGATCAACGTGACGAGCGCCAATGACGAAGAGCACGAAGCCGAGAGCGTTGTCTTCAAGCTCTCTGCCCACAAGTTCGAGCGTCGCGCGCAGTTTCGCGATTACGCGATCCTGTATCGCGGCAACTTCCAGGCGCGCCTGTTCGAGCAGATCCTGCGCCGCGAGCGCATTCCGTATGTGCTCTCGGGCGGGCAGAGCTTTTTCGACAAGGCCGAGATCAAGGACCTGTGCGCCTACCTGCGGCTGATTGCCAATGCGGATGACGATCCTGCGTTCATCCGCGCCATCACCACGCCCAAGCGCGGCGTGGGCAATGCGACGCTCGAAACGCTGGGTTCGTTCGCGGGGCAGGCCAAGGTGTCGCTGTTCGAGGCGGCGATGATGGGCGGTATCGAGGCGCAGCTCGCGCCGCGCCAGCTGGAGCCGCTGCGGGTGTTCTGCGAATTCATCGTGCGCTTGTCCGACCGCGCTGCGAAGGAGCCGGCCGCCACGCTGCTCGACGAGATGATGGAAGGCATCCACTACGAGGCCTACCTGTACGACACCTACGACGAGCGCCAGGCGCAGAACAAGTGGACCAACGTGCTGGAGTTCCTCGACTGGCTCAAGCGCAAGGGCACCAAGCCCGAGAAGGACGATGACGAAGAGGCCACCGGTTTCGATAATGCCGATGGCCTGATGGACACTGGCAAGAACCTGCTGGAACTCACGCAGACCATCGCGCTGATCAGCATGCTCGAAGGCAAGGAAGAAGACCCGGATGCGGTGCGCCTGTCCACGCTGCATGCGAGCAAGGGGCTGGAGTATCCGCACGTGTTCCTGGTGGGCGTGGAGGAAGGCATCCTCCCGCATTGCCGCGAAGACGACGACCTGACCGACGAGAAGATCGAAGAAGAGCGGCGGCTGATGTATGTGGGCATTACGCGGGCACAGCGCAGCCTGCATATCAGCTGGTGCAAGAAGCGCAAGCGTGCGCGCGAGACGGTGGTGTGTGAGCCGTCGCGCTATATCGCCGAGATGAAGCTTGGCGAAGACGCGGGGCCGACGCCGGAGGACACCATGCCGGCGATGTCGCCGAAGGACCGGCTGGGCGCCCTGAAGGGCCTGCTGGCGTCGAAGAAGTCCGTTGCCTGATGCACCAGGATTGGCCGGACGCCGTATTCCTGTCTAAAGTGACGCTCACGAAGAACCGCCCAGGAGCGCACATGAAGCTGACCCCGAATCTTTGCTGCCCGCCGTATTCGCGACGTTGTGCTGCGTTGCAGGTGCCGCGCCAGCGGCTGCCCCGGGCGCGGCGTTGAGCGCCGACGACATCAAGATGTTTCCCAAGGCCCCCGACGGCCAGAAGCGCGTCGTCATTGCATTGCCGGCCACCGCGCACGAAGACGACATCCGCGTCGAACTCATCGTCGGCAAGACCATGCGCGTGGACTGCAACCGCCACTGGTTCATGGGCAACCTGAACCAGGAGACCGTGCAGGGCTGGGGCTATGGGTATTACCGGCTCGCTGGCGCCAAGGGGCCTGCTGCCACCATGATGGCGTGCCCCGGCCAGGCGGAACGCGAAGCGTTCGTGCCCGTGCAAGGCGAGGGCTACCTGCTGCGATACAACAGCCGCCTGCCGCTGGTGGTCTACGTCCCGCATGCGTTCGAGGTGCGCTACCGGCTGTGGCACGCCTCGACGGACGTCCAGTCGGGCCGCGAGCAATAGCGTCACGGCGAGCGGCGCGTATGCCGCGTCGGCCTGCCTAGTTGCCGCTGCCTTGGATGTAGTTCAGATCCACGAAGTCGCTGCCGCGATTGCCGCGCGTGAAATCGAGCGTGAAGCCGCCGAGGTCGATGCGTGTCCGCAGCGCTCGCCGCAACTCCGCGCCCGCAACCTTGCCGCCTGCCGCGTTCATCGCCTGCACGAGATAGGTTGCCGCGATGTAGCCCGACAGCGTTGCGGCCGATGGCGGTTCATCCAGAAACTGTTTCATGCGCGCCATGTGCTCGCGTGCGATCTTCGTGCCGGCGCTGGCAGGGTTTGGCACGGTCTGCGCGAGCAACATGCCACCGCTGTAGCCTGCGCCGAGGATCTCGCGTGCCACCTGTGGGTTCACCGACGACAGCCCGACCAGAAAGCCATACCAGCCGTGCTGCGCCAGCGCGCGGCCCACGGTCGAGTAGGCGAGGGTGTCGCCCGCGACGATGACGGCGGTCGGCTTGGTCGGGGCGATGCGCGCGGCGAGTCCGCCCGGGTCGTCCGCCAGTGTGTATACCTCGAGCGTCTCCGCCGCGTCGCCTTTGCCTGTTGCGGCGGCGGCCAGGGTCTCACGCAGATGCGCACCGACTTGCGGGTCGAAGCCCGCGGTGGTGACGAGCGCAATGCGTCGCATGCCGAACTGGCGCAGCCGGTTGTGTGCCGCGACGATCTCGTGGTCGTCATCCGGGCGGATGAACCAGACGTTGTCGGAGTGCGACGTCGCCCCCGACAGCGGTGCCAGCAGCGGGACGTTACGCCGGGCAATGTCCGGTGAGGCGGCCAGCGCAGGCAGTAATCGCTCGCTCACGCCGAAGAGCACCTCCGCGTGATCGCGCTCGATCATGTCGACTGCTTGCGGCACGGCCGCGGTCTGGTCGACCTCGCGCCTCACCAGGGTGATACGCCTGCCCTTGATGCCGCCACCCTGGTTGGCGGCGTCGAAAGCCACCTTGGCTCCAGCCATGAAATCGCGTGCGTAATCGGCCTGCGCGCCGCCCCGCTCCAGCAGTTGACCGACGACAAACGCGGCGTCGCCTTGCGCATGCGCGGGCAACGTCACAACGGCGGCCGCGCAGGCCAGGGCGCACGCGTAGCGGCGTGCGATTTTCTGCCACATGGTGCTTCCCCCAAAGGTCGAACCGAGCGCACGCGTTGTTGTTATCTGCAGACAGCGCAGGCGTGCGCGGATCGGCGATGTTAGATAGGGAAGCGTGACAGATCGGTGAAGTTCGACCCCTCCCATGGGAGGGGGAGGCGTGTTTGAACACCCTTTGCACCACGTTGATACACATCAACGCGCGGCGATGGGGCCGGGCATAGCATGAGCCATCGCCCTCGCAATCCACGCCCCATGTTCCCCTTTGCCCAACCGGCTGCCGCGGATCCGGCTGCCGCTGACACCGCCTTCCGCTGGTCTGCGCCGCAAGTGCGCGCGCTGGCCCAACGCTTCGACACGCACGGCCCGCGCTATACGTCGTACCCCACGGCGGATCGCTTCCACAATGGCTTCGGCAACGCTGATTACCTCGATGCGTTGCACCGCCGCGCCGCCATTGCGCCGGCCTTGCACGCACCGCTGTCGCTGTACATGCACCTGCCGTTCTGCGCCAACCTTTGCTACTACTGCGGCTGCAACAAGGTCATCACGAAAGACCATTCGCGCAGCGCCCGGTATATCCGCGCGCTCGCCCACGAAATGGCGATGGTGGCCCGGCATGTCGGACCGCTGCGCCGCGTCACGCAACTGCACTGGGGTGGCGGCACGCCCACGTTCCTTGCCCACGACGAAATGCGCGCCGTCATGGCCGCCGCGCGCGAACACTTCAGCCTGGCAGCGGACGCGGAAATCTCCGTCGAACTGGATCCGCGCCACGCAGATGACGCCACGCTCGAGGTGTTGGCCGAGATCGGCTTCAATCGCGCGAGTCTCGGCATCCAGGATTTCGATCCCGACGTGCAGCGTGCCGTCCATCGGATTCAGAGCGTGGAAGATACGCGCCGCGTGGTCGATACCGCCCGCCGCCTTGGCTTCGAGTCGATCAGCTTCGACCTGATCTACGGCCTGCCGTATCAGCGCACCGAGACGTTCAACGCCACGCTCGATCGCGTGCTGGAGATGGCGCCTGACCGGCTGTCCGTCTACAGCTATGCGCACATGCCGCATCTGTTCAAGGCGCAGCGCCGCATCGATCCGCTCACCCTGCCGACCGCCGACGACAAGCTCGACCTGCTGGGCATGACGGTGGAACGCCTCGTGTCGGCGGGCTATGTCTACATCGGCATGGACCACTTCGCGCGGCCGGATGATGCGCTGGCCATTGCGCAACGGGAAGGGCGGCTGCAGCGCAATTTCCAGGGTTACTCCACGCACGCCGACTGCGACCTGCTGGCCTTCGGCGTCTCCGCCATCAGCCGCGTGGGCGATGTGTATGCGCAGAACGAAAAGGATCTCGATGCGTACTATGCGCGTGTCGATGCCAACGAGCTGCCCGTTCTGCGGGGCCTGTCGCTGACGCCGGACGACCACGTGCGCCGCGCATTGATCGGCGAGCTGATGTGTGGGTTCGAGCTGGACATGCGCGCGTTCGGGGCGCGGCACGGCATCGACTTCAAGCGTAGTTTCGCTGACGAGCTGAAGGCGCTCGCACCGCTGGAAGAGGGTGGGCTGGTGAAGGTGGGCGACGAGCGCATCGTCATCACGCCACAAGGCCGGCTGCTGGTGCGGCGCATCGCCATGGTGTTCGACGCGCATCTGCGTGCCGGCGGCACCGAGCGCGCGGTCGAAGCCGAGGGCAAGCCCATCAGCTTCGTGCCGCGCTACTCCAAGGTGGTGTAGCCCGCCGTCCTATGCCGACACGGGCTCGGGCTGCTGCGCGGCCATGGCCGGCAGCGTGCCGGTCGCCGTCTGGGGCCAGATTTCCGCCAGGCGCAGCAGGTTGGTTGAACCGGCCTGACCGAACGGCATGCCCGCCGTGATGGCGATCTGATCGCCCGGCACGGCAAAGCCCTCGCGCGCGGCGGCACGGCAGGCTGCATCCACCATTTCATCCACGCTCGCCACATCGGCGCTGACGGTGCTGTGCACGCCCCAGGCAATCGCCAGGCGACGGGCGGTGTCCAGGCGCGGCGTGATGCTGACGATGGGCGCCAGCGGCCGCTCGCGTGCGGCGCGCAGGCTCGTCTTGCCGCTGGACGTGTACGTGACGGTGGCCACCGCGCCCAGGATGTGCGTCACGTCTCGCAGCGCCGCGCAGATGGCGTCCTGGCGCGTGGGCAGCGGTGCCAGGTGTTGCGCGTCGATCAGGTTGCGGTACAGCGGGTCGCGCTCCGTCTCGGCAATGATGCGGTTCATGATGCTGACCGCCGCCACCGGATGCTTGCCGCTGGCCGACTCGGCCGACAGCATCACGGCATCGGTGCCGTCGTACACGGCGCTGGCCACGTCCGACGCTTCGGCGCGCGTCGGTACCGGCGCCTCGATCATCGATTCCAGCATCTGCGTGGCCACGACCACCGGCTTGCCGTGGTGGCGCGCCATGCGCAGGATGCGCTTCTGCACGCCGGGCACGCGCTCGGGCGGCAGCTCCACACCCAAGTCGCCGCGTGCGACCATCAGCGCATCGGACGCCTGCACGATGTCTTCCAGATGCAGCAGCGCTGCGGGCTTCTCGATCTTGGAGAGCAGGCCGGCGCGGTCGCCGATGATCTCGCGCGCGGCGATCACGTCTTCGGCGCGCTGCACGAATGACAGCGCAATCCAGTCCACGCCCAACGACAGCGCGAAGTCCAGATCGCGCAGGTCTTTCTCGGTGAGCGCGGGGATGGGGATCACCGCGTCCGGCACGTTCACGCCCTTGCGGTCCGACAGCGGGCCGCCATCGACCACGCGCGTGACGATAGCCGTCGGGTCGGCGGCTTCCACCGCCAGGCGGATCTTGCCGTCATCGAGCAACAGCGATTGCCCCGGCGCGGCAGCCGCGTACAGCTCCGGATGCGGCAGGTGCACGCGCGTGACATCGCCCGGCGTCGGGTCCCGGTCGAGCACAAAGCGATCGCCGTTCTTGAGCACGACACGGCCGTCGGCGAACGTGCCGATGCGCAGCTTCGGGCCCTGCATGTCAGCGAGGATGCCGATCGGGCGGCCGGTCTCGGCCTCCACCGCGCGCACGGTGTCGTAGCGCTTGCGGTGGTCGTCGTGCGAGCCGTGGCTGAAGTTCAGGCGGAAGACGTCTGCGCCCGCGTCGAAGAGGGCGCGGATGGTGTCTTTGTCGCTGCTGGCGGGGCCAAGGGTGGCGAGGATTTTGGTGTTGCGGAAGCGGCGCACTTTGTTGCTCCGGGTGGGGTTGTTTGTTTGCTTGGTTGGGCCTTGGCGGTCCACTCCCTTTTCACCCCCTGCCGGGGGCGACTCACTTTCTTTGTCTTGCCAAAGAAAGTAAGCAAAGAAAGGCGCGCCCGAGATGGCGACCCCTTCCTTGAATTTGTGTAACCGGGCGGAGACGGGGAAAACTCGCTGCGCTCAAACAGTTCCCCGTCTTTGTTCCGCCCGCTTACACAAATTCAAGGCGCCATCTAGGGCAGGGTACGGCCACACAATCTGTGTGCTGTCCTAGTTGGCTCCGTTTGTTGCTGTGTTGCTCGCCTTGCTTCGCGTTGTGCTGCTGGTTCCTACTGCACTCGTGATCGACGGTTTGGCCCTTGACGTTCCTGCCCTTGATGGCGCCTTGAATTTCTGTTGCAGGGAGGAAAAAGGAAGGGAAACTGTCTGAGCGAAGCGAGTTTTTCCCTTCCCCTCCCTGCGACATAAATTCAAGGAGTCTTTCGCCATCTCGGGCGCGCCTTTCTTTTGCTTACTTTTCTTTGGCAAGACAAAGAAAAGTGAGTCAGCCCCGGCAGGGGATGAAACAAGGGATGAACCACAAACATCAATCAATCCATCCCCCCAATCCAACATCAGCCAGTAATCAAAACCGCCCGAAAATCATTCACATTCGTCCGCGTAGGCCCAGTCACAATCAAATCGCCCAACGCATCAAAAAACCCATACCCATCGTTGTTGTCGAGCAACTGCTTCGGCTTCAACCCAAGCGCTTCAGCACGCGCCAAACTATCCGGCGTCAACATCGCACCCGCGTTGTCTTCCGAGCCATCAATGCCATCGGTATCGCAGGCAATCGCGTACACACCGGGCAGGCCATCCAACGCCACACCCAGGGCTAACAGGAACTCGGCATTGCGCCCACCGCGGCCGTTGCCGCGCACGGTCACCGTGGTTTCACCACCCGACAGAATCACGCACGGTTTGGTGAACGGCTGGTTGCGCGCCACGATCTGCCGCACGATGCCGGCGTGGACTTCGGCCACATCGCGCGCTTCGCCTTCAATGCTGTCCGACAGGATGTGCGCCTCGTAACCGAGCGAGCGTGCCTGTGCTGCGGCGGCTTCCAGCGCGTGCTGCGCCGTCGCAATGACATGGCTGCGATGGCCTTCGAAACGTGCATCGCCGGGCTTGGGTGTTTCGCCCGCGCCGGTTTCCAGATGACGGCGCACCGCTTCGGGCACGTCGATGCCGTATTTGTCGATCACGGCCAGGGCATCCGCGCAGGTGGTGGCGTCGGGCAGCGTCGGGCCGCTGGCGATGAGCGTCGGGTCATCGCCGGGAATATCGGAGATCAGCAGCGTCTCCACGCGCGCCGGTGCGCACGCCAGCGCCAGGCGCCCGCCCTTGATCGATGAGAGGTGCTTGCGCACGCAGTTCATCTCGCCGATGCTCGCGCCGCTTTTGAGCAGCGCACGGTTGACGGACTGCTTGTCGGCCAGCGTCAGGCCTTCGGCCGGAGCGGCCAGCAGGGCAGAGCCGCCGCCCGAGATCAGGCACAGCACGAGGTCGTCTTTCGTCAAACCTTCGAGCAGGCCGACCATGCGTTGCGCGGCACGTTGGCCGGCGGCATCGGGCACGGGGTGCGAGGCTTCCACCACTTCAATGCGGCCTTGCGTGCCGGGCGCGCGGCCGTGCTCGTAACGCGTGACGACCAGGCCAGACAGCTCGCCCTTCCAGTGCTGCTCCACCGCCTCGGCCATCGCCGCTGCGCCCTTGCCCGCACCGATGACGATGGTGCGGCCACGCGGCGGTTCGGGCAGGAATGCAGGCAGGCATTGCGCAGCGCTGACCGCAGCCACCGCGGTATCAAACAGGCCGTGCAGCAACGCGCGCGGCGACGGATTGGGCAAGGCGGCGCGCAGGGCGGCCTGGGCAGACTGGTCGTGGTGCATGGCAGAAGGCGGGGAGACAGCAAAAAGAACTGCCGCCGCCCGAAGGCTGCGACAGTGCACACAACTTAGGCACGCATTCAGGCGATGTCGTGGTTCGACATGATCTCGATCGCGCGGCACAGCGCCGAGTGGTCTTGCTTGCCCATGCCGTTGGCGGCGCAGGTGTTGAACAGCTCCTGCGCGGTGGCCGTGTTCGGCAGCGCCACGCCCAGCGTCTTCGCACCTTGCAAGGCCAGGTTCAGATCCTTCTGGTGCAGCTCGATGCGGAAGCCCGGCTCGAACGTACGCTTGACCATGCGCTCGCCATGCACCTCAAGAATGCGCGAGGCAGCGAAACCGCCCATCAGTGCCTGACGCACCTTTGCGGGGTCGGCGCCGGCCTTCGATGCGAACAGCAGCGCTTCCGACACGGCCTGGATGTTCAGCGCCACGATGATCTGGTTGGCCACCTTGGTGGTTTGGCCGTCGCCGTTGCCGCCGACCAGCGTGATGTTCTTGCCCATCAGGTTGAACAGCGGAGCCACGCGATCGAACGCAGCCTGCTCACCGCCCACCATGATCGTCAGCGATGCGGCCTTCGCGCCCACTTCGCCACCCGACACCGGAGCGTCCAGGTATTGCGCGCCGGTCTTGTTGATGCGGGCTGCAAAGTCCTTCGTCGCGATCGGCGAGATCGAGCTCATGTCGACGACGATCTTGTTGGCAGCAGCGTCCTTGCCGGCATCCTTCAGCGCCTTGGCGACGCCCTTCTCGCTGAACAGCACGGCTTCAACGTGCGGGGTGTCCGGCACCATGATGAAGATGATGTCGGCGCGCTTGGCGACTTCTTCCGCGCTCGTGCAGACCGTCACGCCGGCTTCCACCAGCGCGGCCGGGGCCGGGTTGACGTCGTGCACGAACAGCGTGTGGCCGGCGGCGCGCAGGTGGCCTGCCATGGGGGCGCCCATGATGCCGAGGCCGATGAAACCGAGGTTGAGATTGTTTGCCATGGTGAGGGATCTCCTTGGTTTGAATGTGTTGGTGGTTCGTGGTTTGTGGTTTGGGCCTTGGTGGTCCGCCCCCTTTTCACCCCCTGCCGGGGGCGACTCACTTTCTTTGTCTTGCCAAAGAAAGTAAGCAAAGAAAGGCGCGCCCGAGATGGCGACCCCTTCCTTGAATTTGTGTAACCGGGCGGAGACGGGGAAAACTCGCTTCGCTCAGACAGTTCCCCGTCTTGCTTCCGCCCGCTTACACAAATTCAAGGCGCCATCTAGGGCAGGAACGTCAACGGCCGAACCGTTGGTGTGCGGGCCCTAGTGGCCCTTGTTTGTTGCTGTGTTGCTCGCTTTGCTTCGCGTTGTGCTGCTGATTCCTACTGCACTCGTGGTCGATGGTTTGGCCGTTGACTTTGTTGCCCTAGATGGCGCCTTGAATTTCTGTTGCAGGGAGGAAAAAGGAAGGGAAACTGTCTGAGCGAAGCGAGTTTTTCCCTTCCCCTCCCTGCGACATAAATTCAAGGAATCCTTCGCCATCTCGGGCGCGCCTTTCTTTGCTTACTTTCTTTGGCAAGACAAAGAAAAGTGAGTCAGCCCCGGCAGGGGATGAAACAAGGGATGCACCACCGGAGCAAAACCAAACCGAACAAAAGCTCAAGCAACGTTGTGCGCCGCCCGCCAACCAAGACCTTCAACCGTCCCAGCCTTAGGCTTGTACTCACACCCAACCCACCCGGTGTACCCAATCTCATCCAACCAACGGAACAAGAACTGGTAATTGATCTCCCCAGTCCCCGGCTCATTGCGCCCAGGGTTGTCGGCCAACTGCACATGCTTGATCTTGTCCAGATGGCGCTTCAGCGTGCTAGCCACTTCGCCTTCCATCCGTTGCATGTGATAGATGTCGTACTGCACGTACAGGTTGGACGCGTCCACGTCGTTGATCAGGTCCAGCGCCTGCTGCGTGCGGTTCAGGTAGAAGCCCGGAATATCGAACGTGTTGATCGGCTCGATCAGCAGGTCGATCTTCTCGGCCTTCAGTGCCTTCGCCGCAAACTTCAGGTTCTCCACCAGCGTCTTGCGCGCAGCGTCTTCGCTCACGCCTTCGGGGCGAATGCCCACCAGGCAGTTGAGCTGTTTCACGCCGAGCACCTTCGCGTACTTGATGGCTTCGCCCACGCCGTCCTGAAACTCGCTCACGCGATCCGGCAGGATGGCGATGCCGCGCTCGCCGCCGTCCCAGTTGCCGGCCGGCAGGTTGTGCAGGACGAGGTCGAGCTGGAAGCGGTTCAGGCGATCGGCAATCTGGTCGGCATGAAACGCGTAGGGGAACAGGAACTCCACACCGCGAAAGCCCGCACGCGCGGCGGCTTCGAAGCGGTCGAGGAAGGCCTGTTCGTTGAAGAGCATGGTCAGGTTGGCTGCCAGCTTTGTCATGGTTTCTCCTGTTATCGGACGGTGAGGGAACGACGCGCCGTCTTTATGCGGTGACGCCTTCGGCTTCCGTGAGGGTGTCTTCCAGGTCGAGCACCTCTTCAAACTCGACCACGTTGTCGATCTCCGTGCCCATTGCGATGTTGGTCACGCGCTCGAGAATCACTTCCACCATCACCGGCACCGAGAACTCGGCCATCAGCAGGCGGGCCTGCGCGAAGGCGGGTTCGATGTCTTCGGGCTTGAACACACGGATTGCCTTGCAGCCCAGGCCTTCCACCACCTTCACGTGGTCGACGCCGTAGCCGTTCAGCTCGGGTGCGTTGACGTTGTCGAAGGCGAGCTGGACGCAGTAGTCCATGTCGAAGTTGCGCTGCGCCTGGCGGATCAGCCCCAGGTACGAGTTGTTCACCACCACGTGGATGTACGGCACCTTGAACTGCGCGGCCACCGCCATCTCTTCGATCATGAACTGGAAGTCGTAGTCACCCGAGATGGCCACCACGTCGCTGTTGGGCGAGGCCACCTTCACGCCGATGGCGGCGGGAATCGTCCAGCCCAGCGGGCCTGCCTGGCCGCAGTTGATCCAGTGGCGCGGCTGGTTGACCGACAGGAACTGCGCGGCAGCGATCTGCGACAGGCCAATGGTCGACACATAGCGAACGTCGCGCGGGAAGTACTGGTTCATCTCGCGGTACACGCGCTGCGGCTTGATGGGCACGTTGTCGAAGTCCGAGCGACGCTGCATCGTGCGCTTGCGCTTCTGCACGTCGGCGTTCCAGCGCTTGCGGCACGGCAGCTTGCCGGCGGCCTTCAGCTCGCGCGCGACTTCAATGAACTTCTCCAGTGCCGCCTTGGCGTCCGACACGATGCCCAGGTCCGGCCCGAACACGCGGCCGATCTGGGTCGGTTCGATATCGACGTGGATGAACTTGCGGCCCTTGGTGTACACGTCGACGCTGCCGGTGTGGCGGTTGGCCCAGCGGTTGCCGATGCCGAACACGAAGTCCGACGCCAGCAGCGTGGCGTTGCCGTAACGGTGCGACGTTTGCAGGCCGACCATGCCGGCGTTGAGCGGGTGGTCGTCGGCCAGCACGCCCCAGCCCATCAACGTCGGGACCACAGGCACGTTCACCAGCTCGGCAAACTCGACCATCAGCTTGGCCGCATCGGCGTTAATCACGCCGCCGCCGCACACCAGCAGCGGGCGCTCGGCTTCGCACAACATCTCGATGGCGCGCTCGGCCTGCGCACGCGTTGCCGCGGGCTTGTAGACCGGCAGCGGGCTGTACGTGTCGGGGTCGAATTCGATTTCGGCGACTTGCACGTCGAACGGCAGGTCGATCAGCACCGGACCCGGGCGGCCCGAGCGCATCAGATGGAAGGCTTGCTGGAACACGCGCGGCACCAGCGCTGGCTCACGCACGGTGACGGCCCACTTCGTGACCGGCTTGGCGATCGACTCGATGTCAACGGCCTGGAAGTCTTCCTTGTACAGGCGGGCGCGCGGTGCCTGGCCCGTGATGCAGAGGATGGGAATCGAGTCCGCCCAGGCCGAGTACAGGCCGGTGATCATGTCGGTGCCGGCGGGGCCCGACGTGCCGATGCACACGCCGATGTTGCCCGGCTCCGCACGGGTGTAGCCCTCGGCCATGTGCGAGGCGCCTTCAACGTGGCGGGCCAGCACGTGGTCAATGTTGCCGGCGCGGCGCAGCGCCGAGTACAACGGGTTGATGGCGGCACCAGGCACGCCGAAGGCCGTGGTGATGCCTTCTTTTTCCATCACCGCAACGGCGGCATCAATCGCTCTCATCTTCGGCATGGGTGTCTCCAGGAAGGGGAAGGTGGGAATGGCTTTGAACGGATCCTATTCCCGCATGCCGATATCGATAAACGCTGCTTTCGTTAGTTGATTGCGAACCAAGTGTATCGAATTGGTTTCTGTGCCGCAGCAGCGGGCGACGCCTTTCACCGCGATGAATCGTTTGTTTACGCCACTTCGCAGCCAGTTTGTGCGACGCAAAAATTCAGCGCGTTGAACGAGCACCGATCACATCACCTCGCATCATTTCAGACATTCGTCACAGGTGATGTGCGTTGGAATGCTGCAATCCGCGTACCGAATTCTCCCTACAATGTATGGACATTGCAGACTGGAATGATGGAATGGACAAGCTCAAGCAGATCGAAGCGTTCATCGCCGTGGTGGAACACGGCAGCATGGCGGCCGCCGCGCTCACCCAGGACGTGACGCCCGTGATGATCGGCCGGCGCATCAACGCGCTCGAGGCCCGGCTGGGCGTGAAGCTGCTGCACCGGTCGACGCGCAGGATCGCCGTCACGGAGCAGGGTGCCGTGTTCATGGAGCAGTGCAAGAAGGCGCTGGGTGAACTCGACCGCGCGGAGCTGCTCGTCGCGGAAGGCCGTCACAAGGCGACGGGGCATCTGATTGTCTCTGCACCGGCTGCGTTCGGCCGCAAGCACGTCGCGCCCCACGCGCCCGACTTTCTGCGCGCCAACCCGGACGTGCGCATCTCGTTCAACCTGACCGACCGCGTGGTCGACCTCGTGCGCGAAGGCTATGACGTGGGCATCCGCATTGGCGGCGCGATCGATCCGAACTTCGTGGCGATCCGCCTGGCGTCGAACAAACGCGTGGTGTGCGGCACGCCCGCGTATTTCGCCAAGCACGGCGTGCCCCGCACGCTGGACGACCTGGCCCATCACAACTGTCTCGCCTTCAACCTCCAAGGGGGACAGCAACGCGGCTGGTATTTCCAGCAGAACGGCAAGGCCGTCACCGTGAAGGTGAACGGCAACCTTGATTGCAACGACGGCGAACTGCTGCACCGCTGGATGGGCGAAGGCCTGGGCCTGGGCTGGCGCTCGACGTGGGAGATCCAGCCCGAACTGGAATCCGGCGCGCTGATGACGGTGCTGGACGACTACGCACTGCCCGACTACGACATCCTCGCGGTTTACCCGCAGCAGCGGCCGGTGCCGGCCAAGATCCGGTTCTTCATCGAACACCTGAAGACGGTGTATGGGCAGCCCGGGTACTGGTCGCGCGGCAAGTGACGCGTCGATCAGTCTGCGATGACGATGCGCCCTTGCGTGAGGTCACGCAGCATGTCCCTGGCCGCAGCCTCGTCCGTGACGGGCAGGCGCACGGTCAGCGTGACGCCCGCATCGTAGGCGGCATCGACAAGCGTGTAGCCGCCGTCGTCGATCCAGCGGCGGATGCGTGCTTCATCGGCGTAATCGGTGGCAAGGGTCAATGTGGTGCGCGCAATGCGCTCCACGCGTTCGGCCCGCATGAGCGCGGTGGCAATCGCATCGGTATAGGCGCGCACGAGGCCGCCCGCGCCAAGCTTCACGCCGCCGAAATAGCGCACCACCACACCCAGCGTGCTGTCCAGGTCATGGTGCCGCAGCACCTCGAGAATGGGACGACCGGCAGTGCCTGACGGCTCGCCATCATCGGACATGCCGGACTGGCCACCCGCCAGCAGCGCCCAGCAGACGTGCGTGGCGGCGGGGTGCTCGGCGCGCAGGCGCGCAATCACGTCCATGGCGGCAGCCCGGTCCTCCACCGGGATGGCCCATCCGATGAAGCGGCTCTTCTTGATTTCCAGCTCGGCCGAGACCGGCGCGCGCAGCGTGTATGTCGGCACGCGCGGTCAGGCCAGGAGGGCGGCAACGAGGTCCGTTGCGCGACCGCCCGGTGATTCAAACCGGAGTGACGATTCGGTGTGTGCCATGTGCTCTTCCATCAGGGCAATCGCGCCTTCCACGTCACCGCGCTTGGCGGCTTCCAGAAAGGCGGTGTGCTCTTCCGACGAACGCACGGCGTCGTAGGTGGATTGATACAGCATCGTGATGACCGAGCTGCGGGCGGACAGCTCGCGCAGCATTTCCTTGAGCACGCTATTGCCGACCACGTCGGCCAGCAGCAGGTGGAAGTCGGCCATCAGGCGGTTGCGGCGCGGCACGTCGGTGCTGGCCGCCACCTGGTGCTCTTCGGCCAGATGCTTTTCCAGCCGCGCGTAATCGGCGGGCGTGGCTTTCGCGATGAACTCGCGCGCCAGCGCCACCTCCAGCACGCGGCGCACGGCAAATACCTCGCGCGCCTCGGTCTCGTCCGGCTTGGCGACGAACGCTCCGCGGTCCGGCTCCATGCGGATCAGCTTGTCCTTGGCCAGCATCAGCAGCGCCGCGCGAATCTTGGTGCGGCTGACGTGGTACACGCGCGCCAGCGCCTCTTCGCGCAGCTTGGTGCCGGGCGGCAGCCGATGCGCGACGATCGCCTGGGCGATGTCGTCAGCGATGCCTTCGGAGGAGATGTCGGCGGCGGTGGTTTCGGTCATGGTGCCGATTTTACCGCCGTCCGACAGGATGCCCACTTCAGGCATGCGGCAGGGTGTGCGCCGCCGCTGCCGGCACGCCGTGGCTGTGTGCGATCACCTCGCCTTCCTCGGTGATGTCGATCTTGCCGTCGAGCACCGCGTGGGCGCGCGCCCGGTCGATGTCCTTCTCCCAGGCAGCGATCACCACCGTGGCGACGCAATTGCCGATCAGGTTGCCCAGCGCACGGGCGATACCGATGAACCAGTCGACCGACAGCACCAGCACGAGGCCGATCGCCGGAATGGCCGGAATGACCGACAGCGTGGCCGCCAGGATCACGATGGCCGAACCGGGAATGCCGTGCGCCCCCTTGGAGGTGATGAGCGCCACGCCCAGGATGAGCAGCAGATCCTGGAAGGCCAGCGGCGTGTTGGTCGCCTGGGCGATGAATACGGCGGCCAGCGTCAGGTAGATCGAGAATGCATCGAGGTTGAACGAGTAGCCGGTCGGGATGACCAGGCCCACCACCGAGCGCTTGATGCCCATCTTCTCCAGCTTGTTCATGATGGACGGCAGCACCGCGTCCGACGAGGCCGTGCCCAGCACCACCAGCAACTCGGCACGCAGGAAACGGATCAGTTTGAAGATGTTGAAGCCCGCCAGGCGCAGGATGCTGCCCAGCACCACCACCACAAAGATCGTCACGGCCACGTAGAACAGCAGCACCAGGAAGCCCAGTTGCTTGAGCGACCCCGCGCCGTACTTGCCGACCGTGAAGGCCACCGCGCCGAGCACGCCGAGCGGCGCGAGGCGGATGATCACGGCCATCATGCGGAACAGCACGTGCGAGAACTGGTCGATCAGGCTGACCAGCGGCTTGGTGCGCTCACCCAGCAGCGACAGCGAGCAGCCGAACAGGATCGACACCAGCAGCACCTGCAGGATGTCGCCCTTCACAAAGCCGCTGACAAAGGTATCCGGGATCAGCTTGAGGAAGAACGCCGCCACGCCCGTCGATTCCACCTGCTTGGCCGTGTTCATGTACGAGGCCATCGCGGACGGGTCGAGCGTCTTCGGATCCACGTTCATGCCGTGCCCCGGGCCGAAGAGATAGGCCAGCGCGATACCCAGCGCCAGTGCGATCGTCGTGACGACTTCAAAGTAGATGACGGCCTTGCCGCCCACGCGTCCGACCTTCTTCAGCTCGCCCGCCCCGCAGATGCCGACCACCACCACCGAGAACACGATCGGCGCGATCAGCATCTTGATGAGTTTGAGAAAGGCGTCGCCGAGGGGCTGCAGCTTCTGGGCGAATTCCGGCGCCCAGATGCCCAGCGCGATGCCCAATGCGAGGGCAATCAAAACCTGCCCGAACAGCGGGCGCGTAAAGCGTTGCATGGTGAATCCTCCTTTGGATTTGCACGTGTCTCGAGCCTCCTTTCTCGTCTGCTGCGATTGTCGGAAAAGCTCTGTCGCACTCGCTGCATCGCACCAAATTGTCATGGCGAATTGTCGAGCGGTGACGCCATCATAGGCGATACATTTTTTGTATGCAATTTTTGAATTCGCGTGCTAGCATGCCCTTCATGCAGTCTGCATTGCGCTACGCATTTGCCCTCATACGCTGCACCTCCGGCCCGCCCCGTTGCGCTGTTCTTGCCCGACTTGGCACGCCGTATAACATCCACGAGACCGATACCAAGGAGAACCCCATGGCGATGCCTACGCTCGATCCGAACGCCCCTGATTTCACGCGCCGCTATCCGAACCTGGCGGACCCCCGCCTGGGCGCCGAGGCCACGTTCGCGACCGACGAATTCTTCGCGCCGAAAAGCCGCATGCTCAATCCCGAGCCTGCCGTCTTCATTCCGGGCAAGTACGACGACCACGGCAAGTGGATGGACGGCTGGGAAACGCGCCGTCGCCGCAACGGCGGTTATGACTACTGCATCGTCCGGCTGGCACGCCCGGGCGTCGTGAAGGGCGTGGACATCGACACCAGCCACTTCACCGGCAACTTCCCGCCGGCCGCCTCGATCGAAGCCGCTTACCTGCCGGACGGCGAGCCGACCGACGCCACGCAGTGGACCGAAATCGTTCCGTCGACCACCCTGCAGGGCAACAGCCACGCGTACGTGGCCGTGAGCAACCCGGGCGCTTTCACGCACCTGCGCGTGAACATCTTCCCGGACGGCGGCATCGCCCGCCTGCGCGTGTACGGCCAGCCGCAAGTCGACTGGAAGGGTGCTGACCGCACCCAGCTGTTCGACCTGGCCGCCATGGAAAACGGCGCCTACGTGGTCGAAGCCAACAACGAGCACTTCGGGCCGGCTTCCCGCATGCTGATGCCGGGCCGTGGCGTGAACATGGGCGACGGCTGGGAAACGCGCCGCCGCCGCGAGCCGGGCAACGACTGGTGCGTGATCGCGCTGGCGCACCCGGGCCGCATCCGCAAGATCGAAGTCGACACCGCGCACTTCAAGGGCAACTTTGCCGACCGGGTTTCCATCCAGGCCGCGCGCGTGGTGGGCGGCACCGACAGCTCGCTGAAGACGCAAGCGATGTTCTGGCAAACGCTGCTGCCCGAGCAAAAGCTGCAGATGGACCTGCAGCATTACTACGAAGCCGAGATCGCTGACCTGGGCATCGTCACCCACGTGCGTTTCAACATGTTCCCGGATGGCGGCGTGTCGCGCCTGCGCCTGTGGGGGGTGCTCGAATGAGCCAGGACACCGTCGCTCGCGTTGCATTGACCATCGAGCCGCTCACGCGCGAAGCCTTCGCGCCGTTCGGCGACGTGATCGAGCTGGAGGGGTGCAAGCAGTTCCCCATCAACCAGGGCACGACCACGCGCTTTCATGACCTCGCCAACGTGGACGTGGGCGAAGGCGGCCGGGCGCTGATCAACCTGTTCCGTGGCCAGCCGCGCACGCTGCCGTTCGAGGTGACGATGCTGGAGCGCCATCCGCGTGGCAGCCAGGCGTTCATCCCGTTGAACGACAAGCCGTATCTGGTGGTGGTGGCGCCGGCCGGCGAGCTGGACCCGAGCCAGCTGCGTGCATTTGTCTCGCGCGGCTGGCAGGGCGTCAACTACGCGCGCGGCGTGTGGCATCACCCGCTGCTGGCCCTTGGTGAGGTGAGCGACTTCATCGTCGTCGACCGTGGTGGCGAAGGCCACAACTGCGACGAGCAGGATCTGCCCGAATCGGTGTGGCTGACCGAAGCGGCCCTGCGCGCCGCGCAGTAATCCGCTTGCCCCGAGCGTCATCCCTGAGCCCCCGCACCACGGGGGCTCAGTCACTTTCAAACCGACAAGGAGACATCGGCATGACCCAGGCTCAACTCACCTCCCCCGGCATCGACGCGGAGATCCGCGCCTTTGTCGAGGCCGCGCACGCGCAGCAGATCGCATTCCTGCGCGAGCTGGTGCAGGTGCCGTCGGACAACCCGTCCGGTGACTGCGCCCCGCACGCGGCGCGCGCCAAGGCGCTGCTGGAGGCGCAGGGCCTGACGGTCGAGGCGCATGCGGTGCCGGAGGCGCAGGTGCGCGCGGCCGGCATGGTCAGCGCCACCAACCTGATCGTGCGGCATGCGTTCGGCCGCGGCGGCCCGACCGTCGCCATGAACGCGCACGGCGATGTGGTTCCGCCGGGCCTGGGCTGGACGCACGACCCGTACGGCGGCGAGATCGTCGAGACCGAGCACGGCCCCACGATGTTCGGCCGCGGCGTGGCCGTCTCCAAGTCGGATTTCGCGACCTACACCTGGGCGCTGCTCGCGCTGATCGACGCCGAGAAGCGCGGGGCGACACTCAACGGCACGGTCGAACTGCATTTCACCTACGACGAAGAGACCGGCGGCGACCTCGGCCCGAAGTGGCTGCTGGACCAGGGCCTCACCCGGCCCGACTACGCCATCTCGGCCGGGTTTGCCTATGGCATCACCTCGGCGCACAACGGCTGCCTGCACGTGCAGGTGACGGTGCGCGGCAAGCAGGCGCACGCCGCCATGCCGCATACCGGGGTGGACGCCATCGAGGCCGCCACGCACATCCTGCAGGCGGTCTATGCGTACCGCGCGGAACTGGCGACGCGCAAATCGGCGGTCTCCGGCATCGACCACGCAACGCTGAACGTCGGGTTGATCCAGGGTGGCATCAACACCAACGTCGTCCCCGACCTGGTGACCTTCCGCATCGACCGTCGGATGATCCCGGAAGAGGCTGGGCGCGATGCCGAAGGCGAACTGCGTGCCGTGATCGAACGCGCTGCCGCTGAACGGCCCGGCATCACGGTGTCAGTCGAGCGCATCCTGCTGGCGGAGCCGCTGGCTGAATTGCCCGGTGTGCAGACGCTGATTGGCGCCCTGCGGCGCAACGCGCTGGCCGTGTTCGGTGGCGATGTACCGGTGCACGGCGTGCCGTTGTACACCGACGCGCGGCACTACACGGCGCGCGGCGTGCCGACCGTGCTGTATGGCGCGGGGCCGCGCACGCTCATGGAAGCACGTGGCCACAACACGGATGAGAACCTGCGATTGAACGATCTGCGGGGCGCCACTGTGGTGGTGGGCTGCGCAGTGGCCGAGTTGTTGGGCGCCTGAAGGCTGCCGCGTTTGCTTCTTGGGGCCGGCGCATGTCGGCCCTTGTGCTTTTGGGCCCGTGTGGTACTTGGCAGGGCACGCAGCGAGGGGCTGAGCGGAGAAGCCCCCCTTATCAAGAAGCGAAATCCGCAACGATGCCAACCCATTAAGATGGCCACTGTCCGCAACTCGCCACACATCGCGCCATGAAGATCTATCACAACCCGCGCTGCTCCAAATCGCGTACCGCACTGGAGCGGGCGCAAGCGTTCGCAGAACAGACGGGCGAGTCACTGCAAGTCATCGAGTACCTGCAGACGCCGCCCTCGCTGGCGGACCTGAAAACGCTCGCAGGTCAGCTGAACTCACCGCTGCGCAGCCTCGTGCGCGAGAACGAAGAGGAATACGCCGAACTGGGTCTGCAGGAAGCCTCGGACGACGCGCTGCTGGCGGCCATCGCGGCGCATCCGAGGCTGCTGCAGCGCCCCGTGCTCGTCCGCAACGGCAAGGCCACCATCGGCCGTACGCCTGAAGCGTTGGACGCCTTTCTCCAGTAACGCGCGCGACCGCCGCATGCATGTTGAACGGCCTGCCGATTTCCATCGGACAGGCCGTTCAGGGGTGGCCGTATCGCCTTGCGCGAGGGCCGGGGCTGCGTCCGTCAAGACGCGCTTGGGCACCGGATCATTCCAGGCCCATCAATCGGGCCATTTCTGACCCGAATCCGATCGCCAGCATGGCGGCAAGCACCACGGCCAGCACCACCGCAGTCGACACCACGGTGACCTTCATCAATGCCGCGTCGTCGATCCCTCTGCCGTGCGCGCGGTGCAGGTGTGTGCGCGTAGCCAGCGGGACCGCCTTGGCGGCCGGTTTGCGATGCCAATGCAAGCGCTCCGTCATCGCTCGCAAATGGTGCGTGTCAAACGCGTCACGGGAAAATCGCATCGCCTCACCTCCCGTTGTGGACCGATAGCCGACGCTGGCACGCACCAGCGTCGGGGGTACGTGCGGCCCGATGACGATACGACATGCAAATGGCGTATGCGAGTGGCTTTGCTTGCCGGCGCCGGGTGGCGCAGTCGTCGGGTCGCCTCGCACAAGCCCAGCGTAGACGGGGCTTCGAGACGCCGCAAGTTGCGCCGCGGCATGGTGTTCGCGTCACGCCGTCAAAAGGCAACGGGCATGCGGCTCTTCGCAAGCGGCGTGATGTGAGCGGCGCTCAATCCTGAGCAGATTGGTCAGACTCCTGGCTACCGGAGCGTTCCGCTTCTCGCTTGCGCAATTCGGCGAGGATGTTGCAGAAGAGCGCGCCTTGCTCCTTCGCGTCGTCGAGCGCGATATGCGTGTGGGGCAGGGGATCGTGCCAGTGGGCGGGAAAGGCCGCCTTGACGTTGCGCCGGTACGGCAGCCCCGTGAGCGAAAAGGCCAGCGTCTTGATGTCGAGAGCCGCCCAGCCGAAAGGCGAGCGCCCCGCAAAGCGCATCATGTACCAGAACATGAAAGTGAAATCGAAGCCCGCCGGGAACGCCACGAACACCGGCTTGCCCGGCAGGCTCTCCACCCACTCGACATAGCGCGGCAGGGCCACTTCGGGTGCCTCCAGATTGCTGCGGCAGGCGGCCCAGGCCTCGGGCTGCTGCTTCCACCACTGCACCTGGATCGGATGGCCCTGCGCACCGGGCAGCGTTTCCAGGTTCGCCTCGAACGTGCCGATGAGCGTCTTGTCGGCCAGATATGCGGCGCTCGCGAAGCTCAGCATCGAATGCGGTCCCGGAATGGGGCCATCAGCTTCGATGTCGGTGCTGACGTAGATTTCGGGCCGCGTGTCGGGCGCCGGGTTGCCGCGCTTGCGGCGCCCGTTGCCTGGTGCGGCGGAGGAGGGGGCGGCAGAGGTGTCGTCGCTCATGCGGCGCCTTCGTTGGCAAACAGCCGATCGGCGACGTAGGGGTTCGTGGCGCGTTCGTCGCCGAACGTGGACACCGGCCCGTGGCCCGGCACGAAGGTGACGTCGTCGCCCAGCGGCCAGAGCTTGGTGCGGATCGAGCGGATGAGGTCGGCATGGTTGCCGCGCGGGAAATCCGTGCGACCGATCGAGCCCGCAAACAGGACATCGCCGACGATGGCAACGCGGTCTTCAGGGCTGAAGAAGACGACATGACCCGGCGTGTGGCCCGGGCAATGGAACACCTGCAACGTGCGGCCGGCCGCTTCCACGGTGTCGCCGTCATCCAGCCAGCGATCGGGCACGAAAGCCCTGGCCGGCGGAAAGCCGAAGCGCTGGCTCTGCATCGGCAACTGGTCGATCCAGAATGCCTCGTCCTTGTGGGGGCCTTCGATCGGTACGCCAAGCTGTGTGCGCAAGGCATCGGCGGCGGCGCAGTGATCGACATGGCCGTGCGTGAGCAGGATCTTTGCGATGCGCGCGCCGTGCTGCTCGGCGGCGGCCAGGATGCGCTCGATATCGCCACCGGGATCGGTGACGGCGGCGGCGCCATCGTCGCCGATCAGCAGCGTGCAGTTCTGTTCAAACGGCGTAACGGGGACGACAACGACTTTCATGTGGTTTTTTGCGCACTCAAGGCGAATAGACGTGGTGGCAATTGTATCGGCCCCGGGCCGCGCCAGCATTGGCCTGGCGGGACGCGCTGTTACAGCGGAAAGAAAATTTTACAAAAATGACGTCAGATGCCCGCATGATCGCGCTGTTTTAATAGGAAATGTAAATTATCGGTCGAATCTTGCATGGTAGACTCGCGCCCATGCCAAGTTCGCCCCCTCTGTTCTCCCGCCTTCCGGCTGGCCGCTCGCTGCGTGCCTGGCTGCTGCATGGCACCGCAATGCTGGTGCTGGCAGGCTGCGCCGCCGTGCCTGGCGAACCGCCCGCCGGCGCCCAGACCGGCGCCCAGACCGGCGGCCAGGTCAGCAAGGCCGCCGCGCCCGCCCGGACGGTGTCCGACGTGCGCGACAACCCGGATGCCTGGGGCGCGCTGTCGTTCCGTGGCGTCCCCGAATCCAGCGGCCTCAAGCTTGACGATGCCAACACCGAGCCCGGCCTGCGCGCCGATCTCGGCACCTTCGAGCAGCGCGGCGTAGCGTCCTGGTACGGCCGCGGCTTCCATGGCCGCCGTACCGCCAGCGGTGAGCGCTTCGACATGAATGCCTTCACGGTGGCACACCCGTCGCTGCCGCTGCAAAGCTGGGTGCTGGTGCGCAACCTTGCCAACGATCGTGTGGTGGTGGCCAAGGTGACGGACCGCGGTCCGTATCACGGCAAGCGCATTCTCGACATGTCATATGCCGCCGCCAAGCGGCTGGATTTCGTCAAGCGTGGCTCAGCGCAGGTGGAGATCCGACGGCTGTCGCGCGCAGAAGTCGAGGCGCTGCGCCCGGAACTCACGCAAACCGACCTCGCCAGCAATGATGGCGACGCCGATGTCGGCGCCGACGAGCCCGCGCCGGTCAAGAAGAAGTCGATCCGGCACCGCGCAAAGCGCCATCATTAAGCGCCGCCTTTGAGCGCCGCCAGGCACGCTGCCATGGCAGACGTGGCATCAATCCTTTCCATCGTTCTTGAGTGCCAGCGCGCTCTGATACAGCGCATCGACTGAAGCCCCCGTGATGGCGCCGGCCAGCTTGGCCGCGCGTTTGGCGGGCAGCTCGGCCAAGAGGAGCCGTAACACCTGGTCGGCTGCCATGGCGGTTGGCGCCGCGCCCTGCGTGCCTGCGCCTTCCACCACCAGGACGAACTCGCCCTTGCCGTGCGCGGCGTCGGCCGCCAGCCACGATGGCGCCTCCGCTGCCGGCAACACGACGATCTGCTCGAACAGCTTGGTCAGCTCGCGGCCGATGAGGATGCGGCGCGCGGGTAGATGCTCCGCCAGTGCCGCCAGCGTGGCATCAATGCGATGGGGCGCTTCATAAAGTACCCAGGCCGGTCCGTGCGCGGCCCATTGGCGGATGGCCGCATCACGCGCGCCCGCCTTGGCGGGCAGGAAGCCGACAAACGTGAACTGGCCATCCGACGATGCCAGCAGCTCGCCCGCCGCGGACAATGCCGTCACCACCGCGCTCGGGCCCGGCAGCGGGATCACACGATGGCCCGCCGCGCGCACCGCCTCGACAATGCGCGCACCGGGGTCGGAGATGCCCGGCGTGCCCGCATCGGACGCATAGGCCACACGCTCGCCGCGCACCAGGCGTTCGACGATGCGCGCGGCGGCCTCGCGCTCGTTGTGCTCGTGTGCCGCCAGCATGGGCCGCGACAGTCCCAGCCGATGCAGCAACTGGCCGGTGTTGCGCGTGTCCTCGCAGGCCACCGCATCGACGAGGCCGAGCACGTGCCGCGCGCGCAGCGACACGTCGGCAGCGTTCCCGATGGGGGTAGCCACCACATATAATGCGCCGGCGGGATAGTGCTGGTCGTGCGCCAGCAGGGTCCAGTCAGGATCACTCACGAGAACTTCTCTTAGTCAGTCGGTTCAAACCGCCAATGCACGCGCCGCAACAGCCCGTACCTCCGCAACCCATGACCGCAGCCACCGGCGAGGCCGGTGAAGATCGCGCCCTGCGCTATCTGCAGGCACGCGGTTTGTTGATGGTCACCCGCAATTATCGCTGCAAGGGCGGCGAGATCGATCTGGTGATGCGTGATGCGGCGGGTACGCTGGTATTCATCGAGGTGCGCGCCCGCGTGGCACGTTCGACGCAGCGCTTCGGCGGTGCCGCCGCGAGCGTGACGCCCGCCAAGCAGCGCCGCCTGATTGCGGCGGCCGAAGATTTCCTGGCGCGGCAGGTGGAGGATGTACCCGCCTGCCGTTTCGATGTCATCGCCATCGACGGCGCGCGTATCGAATGGATGCGCGACGCATTTGGCGTCGAGGCATGACTCCCGCGCTCTTTCCCATTCTTCCCGGACTCTTTGCAAGGACAACATGAAACGCCCGTCGCCCAAGTCTGCCCGCGCCAAGCGCATCGTCGTGCTGGCCGCCCTGGCCGGCATCACCGCCACGCAGCTGACCGCCTGCTTCCCGCTGTTTGCGGGTGCCGTGGCAGGTGGCGTGGCACTGGCCACCGACCGCCGCCCGACCGCCACCCAGACCATCGACCGCGGCCTGCAGATGGAGGCCGAAAACACGCTCATCACGCGCTACGACGGTCGTGCCCACGTGAACGTGACGGTCTACAACCGCAAGGTGCTGCTGACTGGCGAAGCCGGCACCGAGCAGACGAAGCAGGAAATTGGCCAGTACGCGCAGAAGCTGCAGAACGCGCGTGAGGTCGTCAACGAGCTGGTGGTGACGGGCGAGTCCAGCACACTCAGCTCACGCGCCAACGATACGTACATCACGACCAAGGTGAAGAGCGTGCTGGCCGGCACGGAGGGCGTGCCCTGGAACTCCATCAAGGTGACCACCGAAGCGCAGACCGTCTTCTTGATGGGCGTGGTGACGGAGGCTGAAGGCAACCGCGCCACCGAGGCCGTACGGACCGTTGGCGGCGTCAACAAGGTCGTGAAGGTGTTCGATTACGTGAGCGAAGACGAGCGCAAGCGCCTGGACTCGAATGCGACGTCGACCAATCCGCAGGTGGCGCCGGGCAGTGGCGCCGGCACCCCGGCACCCGTCGAAAAGCAGGCGCCCGCGCCGGTCTCGCCGGCCTCGCCGGGGCAGCCGGGCGTGGGCGCGACGGTGTCGCCGACCACCTCGCCGGCGCTGCCGCCGGGCAAGCAACTGCCCTGAGCGCACGCATCATCGCCACAAAGAACGCAGCCATCGTGCTGCGTTTTTTGTGGCCCGTGCGCATCGCACGGTCGGCTGCGCCAACGCGGGCGTGTTAGCGTATGGCGCTCCCGCGACTTCGCTGCCCCCCATGCCCGTCGTCCATCGTCTTGCGACCGCCACCTTGCTCGCCGTGGCCCCCATTGTCCACGCAGGTGAGGCCCCGCCCTCCAACATGCAGGCCCGCACCTGGGCGGCTTCCTGCGCCAGTTGCCACCATGCCGATACGGCGCCCGGCACCAGGCTGTCGGCGCAGACGCTGCCTTCGCTGGCGGGCCGCTCACAGGCCGAGCTGATCGACACGCTGCAGGCCTTCCGCAACGGCACGCGCCCCTCCACGGTGATGGGTCAGCTCGCGCGCGGATACACCGAGGTGCAGATCGCCGCCATTGCCGGCTGGCTCTCGCGTCAGCCGCAGGAGGCGCCATGACCGCCTCGATGCTGCGCAAGAACAGGCGCGCGGTGCTGCGTGCGCTCGGTGCGGGTGCGCTCGCAGGCCCGCTGGCCGCGTGTGCGTCGTGGACGGCCATGCGCAATGCGCGCGTGGTGGTGGTCGGCGGCGGCTATGGCGGCGCGACTGCCGCCAAGTACGTGCGGGCATTTTCGGGCGGCCGCGTCGACGTGACATTGGTCGAGCCCAACGCGGCCTTCGTGTCCTGCCCGCTGTCGAATCTCGTGCTTTCCGGCGACCGGGATCTCGCCTCGATCACCGTGCCGTATGACGCGCTGGTGGCGCGCCACGGCGTGCGCTGGGTGCGCGACCGGGCATCCGCCATCGACGTTGGCGCCAGGCAAGTGCGCCTGGCCGGCGGCGGCTCGCTCGATTACGACCGGCTCATCCTCTCGCCTGGCATCGAGTTCATTCCCGGCGCGATTCCGGGTCTCGCCGATCCCGCAACGGCGGCGCGGGCTCCGCATGCATGGAAGGCCGGCACGCAGACGCTCGCGCTGCGCCACCGCCTGGAGGCCATGCCCAACGGCGGGACAGTGGCGATCAGCATTCCGCTCGCGCCGTACCGCTGCCCGCCCGCGCCCTACGAGCGAGCGTGCCTGATCGCCAACTGGCTGCAGCGCGCCAAGCCCGACTCGCGCGTGCTGATTCTCGATGCGAACGACGAGGTGATGTCCAAGGGGACGCTGTTCAAGCGGGTGTGGGCGGAGCGCTATCCGAACCACATCGAATACCGCCCGCAGTACAACGCGGTCGACATCGACCCGACCGGCCACGTGCTCAAGTTCGACGTGCAGGACGACGTGCAGGCGGAGGTGGTCAACCTGATCCCGCCGCAGCGCGCCGGCGCGATTGCCGTGCAGGCGGGGCTGGCGACCGCCAACGGCCGCTGGTGCGAGGTCGATTTCCTCTCGTTCGAATCCAGGGTGGCGCCGGGCGTGCATGTGATTGGTGATGCCATCCAGACCGCGCCGCTGATGCCGAAGTCGGGCCACATGGCCAATCAGCACGGCAAGGTGGCCGCCGCCGCGGTGGTGGCGATGCTGGCCGGGCACGCGCCCGATGCCTCCCCGCTGTATGCCAACACCTGCTACAGCTTCACCGCGCCCGATGAGGCCATCCACGTGGCGTCGGTGCATCGCTTCGACCCCATCGCGCGCACGATGGTCACGGTGCCTGGAGCGGGTGGCGTATCCGACATGCCGTCTGCGGCGGAAGCGACGCTGGCACAAGGGTGGAGCCGCGCGATCTGGTCGGACATGCTCGGCTGAGGGCGCACGCAGCGTCCGGCACGAACAATGCGCAAGATTGTGCAAGTCGGGCGCGATTGAACCGCCTACAGTGCGTCATATGGCCGCGCGGGCGGCCGCCAGGATATTCCGCTCATCATGTCTCCCAAGGATCTGCTGCTTGCCCTGACCGTCGTGCTGGTGTGGGGCGTCAACTTTGTCGTCATCAAGGTGGGGCTGCACGGCGTGCCGCCCATGCTGCTGGGCGCGCTGCGTTTCGCCCTCGTCGCCTTCCCGGCGGTGCTGCTGGTGCCGCGCCCGAAGATTCCGCTCAAGTGGCTGCTCGCCTACGGCGCGACCATCAGCTTTGGGCAGTTCGCGTTTCTGTTCTCGGCCATGTACGTGGGCATGCCGGCGGGGCTGGCGTCGCTGGTGCTGCAGTCGCAGGCGTTCTTCACGCTGACGATCGCGGCCGTGGTGCTGCGGGAGCCGATCCGCTGGTTCCACCTGGCCGGCATGGCCGTGGCGGCGTGCGGGCTGGCCATCATCGGCATGGCGGGCGGCTCGGCGGCCACGGGCATGACCACGGCGGGTTTCCTGCTCACACTGTGCGCGGCGTTTTCGTGGGCCAGCGGCAATATCGTCACCAAGCGCATCGGGCCGGTGAACGTCGTCAGCCTCGTGGTGTGGGGCGCGCTGATCCCGCCGATTCCGTTCTTCCTGCTTTCGTATTGGATGGAAGGCCCCGAACAGATCGCGCACAGCCTGGCGAACATCGGCGCGCTGAGCATTGGCGCGATCGTCTATCTGGCCTTTGCCGCCACCATCTTCGGGTACAGCCTGTGGAGCCGCCTGCTGGCCCGCTACGCGGCCAGCCAGGTCGCGCCCCTGACGCTGCTGGTGCCGGTGGTGGGCCTCGTGTCCGCGGCCGCGCTGCTCGGCGAGCGGCTGGTGCCGGCCCAGTGGCTGGGCGGCGCGGTCGTGATGGCCGGGCTGCTGCTGAACGTGTTCGGCGGCCGGCTGGCGGCGCGGCGGGCGATGGCCTGACCGCCGCCTACCCGAGCGGGCGCGCCCGGCACGGGGCGGATGCCGGGCGCGTTGCATGCTGGCCCGGCATGGCGATTCTCCACTTGGGGCACAATATCGGGTCCATTCGCCCGCGCCCGGCATGCGGGCCGCCTCATCATCTGGAGACCACATGAAGTTCGCCCCCACGCTCGCCGCTGCGGCTGTGCTGGCCAGCTTGGCGCTGTCCGCCACGCCTGCGCTGGCCGCCGTCGATGCAGCCCGCGCGCAATCCCTCGCCAACCAGAACGCCTGCCTCGGCTGCCACGCCGTCGACCACAAGCTCGTCGGCCCCGCATACAAGGATGTCGCCGCCAAGTACAAGGGCGACGCCAGCGCCGAAGCCAGGCTCATGAAGAAAGTGCGCGAAGGCGGCATGGGCAACTGGGGCCAGATCCCGATGCCCGCCAACCCGAAGATCAGCGACGCTGATCTGAAGACCGTGATCGACTGGGTGCTCGCTGGCGCCCCGTCCAAGTGAGGGCACGGCCATGCATGATGCAATCAACCTGACCCGCCGCGACGTGCTGCGCGCAGGCGCCATGATGGCGCTGCTCGTGTCCGCAGGCATCGCCACGCCGGCTCAGGCGGCCGAGTGGAACAAGACCGCGTTCAGCATCAAGGGCGTGAACGACGTGCTCAAGCAATTGGGCGGCGGCGCCGTCGACAAGGGCGGCGCGGGCGTTCACCTGACCGCCCCGGACATCGCCGAGAACGGCGCCGTGGTGCCGCTGGTGGTGACGAGCACGCTGCCCGGCACCGACATGATCGCCATCTTGGTCGACAAGAACCCGAACACGCTGGCCGCCACCTTTGGCATTCCGGCTGGCACCGAACCGTTCGTCAGCACGCGCGTGAAGATGAGCGAGACGTCGATGGTCTACGCCGCTGTGCGCGCCAACGGCAAATGGATCCTGGCAAGCAAGGAAGTCAAGGTCACCCTCGGCGGCTGCGGCGGCTGACCGGCCAATCAGGACAAGGAGCACACCATGGCAGACCCGATGCGCATCCGCGCAATGGAAAACGGCGGCACGGCCGACGTCAAGATCCTGATGAAGCACGATATGGAGACCGGCCAGCGCAAGGACGCGTCCGGCAAGATCGTGCCCGCCTGGCACATCACCAACGTGACGGTGCAGCATAACGGCAAGACAGTGCTGGACGCGCAGTTCGGCACAGCCGTATCGAAGGATCCGTTCCTCAATTTCAAGTTCAAGGGCGCCGCCAAGGGCGACAAGGTGACAGTCACCTGGGTCGACAACCATGGCGACAAGCGCACCGACGAAACATCCATCCAGTAAGCCCCGGAGACCGACATGCGACGCAGCTTCTTTCGGGTAACAGCCGCGCTGGCGGCGCTGGGCGTGGCCGGCAAGGCGGCCGCCCAGAATATGCCGCGTGCCGGTGGTGCCGGCGCACGGTACAAGGTGGTCTATCAGTTGAGCGAGGGCATCGACCAGGCGGTGCGCGCCATCGGCAACCTGCGCAACCACGTCAATGGCGCGCCGGGCACCCGGATCGTGGTGGTGGCATTCGGACACGGCATCGAGTTTCTCGTGGAAGGTGCCAAGGACGAGCAGGGCCGTACCTTTGACGCGCCCGTGGCTGCATTGGCCAGCATGGGCGTGGAGTTTCGCGTGTGCCACAACTCGCTGATGGCCTTCAAGGTGCCGGAAGACAAGCTGCTGCTGGAAGCCAAGGTCGTGCCCGCTGGCGTGGTGGAAATCACCCGCCTGCAGCAGGAAGAAGGCTTCGCCTATCTCAAACCGTAGGCGACACGCGGAGGGGACCGTGAAACGCAAGACACTGACAAAGGTGCGGGGCGCAGCGCTGCGTGCGGCGGCAGGTGCATTGGCCTGCGGGGTGGCCATGGCCGCCCACGCACAGGATGCCAAGGACAATATCGCCGCCGGCATCGCCCAGTACCGCGAGATGCTGGCTGACGGCAATCCGGCCGAACTCTGGGAAGCCGCTGGCGAAGAACTCTGGAAGAAGCCCGCCGGCCCGAAGCAGGTATCGCTCGAAGCGTGCGACCTGGGCCTCGGCCCGGGCGTCGTGAAGGGCGCGTATGCCCAGCTGCCGCGTTACTTCAAAGACACCGGCCGCGTGATGGACGCCGAGCAGCGCCTCATGTATTGCCGCATGACGCTGCAGGGGCTGACCAGGGATGAGGCTTCGGCGCGGCCGTTTTCCTCGCCGGGCAAGCCTTCCGAGATCGAGCGGCTGATGGCCTACGTCGCCTCCGAATCGCGCGGCGCGGCCATCGACATCCCCCTCGCGCATCCGGAAGAAAAGCGCGTGTACGAACTTGGCCGCCGCATGTTCTTCTACCGTGGCGGCGCCTATGACTTTGCCTGCGCCACGTGCCATGCCCAGCCGGGTTTGCGCATCCGCCTGCAAGACCTGCCCGACCTGCTGACCGCCGACGGCGCGCGCTATGCGTATTCCACATGGCCGGGTTATCGCGTCTCGCAGGGCGAGGTACGCACGATGCAGCACCGCCTGTACGACTGCCTGCGCCAGCAGCGCTTTCCGGAACCGCTCTATGGCAGCGAGGTGGTCACTGCGCTCGAGATGTTCCTCGCCCGCAACGCCAACGGCGGCAAGATGGACGCGCCGTCCATCAAACGATGAGGCCGACCATGCCGCACATGATCCGACTGACCCTCATCGCCCTGGCCCTCGTTGCAGGCGCTGCCCGTGCCGCCGATGCGGCACCCGCCAAGGCCGTCACCCCGCCCAAGCCCGATGCCAAGGCTGACGCAGCACTCGCCAAGGTCATCCACGAGAGCTTTGTCTCCAAGGGCCCGGCCACCGTGGAAGGCGTGACCGAGCGCGACGACGTGCAGAAGGTCTGCAGCCAGTTCGCAAACAGCAATGCCGTGCCGGCCGCCGTGGCCAGGAAGCTCGAAGTCGCGCAGCTCCAGACCATCCGCTACCCAGCCGACGGCAAGTGGCTGGGCGACTGGAAGGCCGGCGAGAAGACCGCCCAGAACGGCCGGGGCATGCAGTTCTCCGACCCGGTTGGCATGGTCAACGGCGCCAATTGCTACGCGTGCCATCGCCTTTCGAAAGACGAAGTGTCGTACGGCACCATCGGCCCGTCGCTGTACCAGTACGGCAAGCTGCGCGGCGATTCGGAGGCGATCCTGCGCTACACCTGGGGCAAGATCTACAACTCCAACGCGTATGCGGCGTGCTCCAACATGCCGCGCTTCGGGCACAAGGGCATCCTGACTGAACAGCAGATCCGCGATGTGATGGCGCTGTTGTTCGATCCGGCATCGCCAGTGAACCAGTAACGCCATGCGCACGCTTCGGCGGTTCCTGACATGGGCGGCAGCGGCGATGGTGTTTGCCGCCACGCAGTTTGCCAATCATGCGCAGGCCGTCGAAGTGGGCGATGTGGTGGCGCTGCCCGACCTGCAATTGCTCGACGGCACGCGCGTGCCGGGCGATGCATGGCGCGGGCACCCCGTCATCATCGCCACGTGGGCATCGTGGTGCCCGTTCTGCGCGCTGCAGAACCCGCGCCTGCAAAAGCTCTACGACGCCACGCGCGGCACTGACCTGCGCATCCTCACCATCAGCATCGACGCCAACCCGCAGCTCGCGAAGGATTACGTCGCCAAGCGCAACTTCACCTTGCCCGTGGCGATGGAAACCGACGCGCTGTGCGCCGCCACCGGCCCGCGCAAGGGCCTGCCCGAACTGCTCGTGCTCGACGCCAAGGGCCGCGTGGTGCGCAAGGAAGTTGGCGAGATGCTCGAAGACGACGTAGCCGACCTGGCCCGCTACGCAAACAGCCCCAAACAATGAACCGCCGCGAATTCGTTCAAGCCCTGGCGATTGCCGCAGCCGCCGGCCTGCGCCTGACCGACGCCCACGCCGACACGTTCAGCTACGACGTGCCGCGCTTTGGCAACGTCCACCTGCTGCACTTCACCGACTGCCACGCGCAGTTGCTGCCCATTGAATACCGCGAGCCCAGCGTCAACCTGGGCGTGGCGCAATGGGCCGGGCAGCCGCCGCATCTGGTCGGGCACGCGCTGCTCAAGCGTTACGGCATTGCGCCGGGCTCGCGCGCTGCGCACGCCTTTACCGCGCTCGACTTTACCGAGGCCGCCCGCCGCTACGGCCGCATGGGCGGCTTCGCGCACTTTGCCACGCTTATCAAGCGCCTGCGCGCCACGCGCCCCAATGCGCTGCTGCTGGATGGCGGCGACACCTGGCAGGGCTCCGCCACTGCGTTGTGGACCAACGGCCAGGACATGGTCGACGCGGCCCTCGCGCTGGGCGTGGACGTGATGACCCCGCACTGGGAGATGACCTATGGCGCCGACCGCGTGCGCCACGTGGTCGATCACGACTTCAAGAACAAGGTCGCCTTTGTCGCGCAGAACATCCAGACCGCCGACTTTGGCGACCCGGTGTTCGACCCCTACGTGCTGCGCGAGCTGAACGGCGTGCCGGTCGCCATCATCGGGCAGGCGTTTCCGTACACGCCCATCGCGCACCCGGCGGATTTCACGCCCGACTGGACCTTCGGCATCCAGGAAGAACGGCTGCAGAAGATGATTGACGAGGCGCGCGGCAAGGGCGCCAAGGTGGTCGTGCTGCTGTCGCACAACGGCATGGATGTGGACCTGAAGCTCGCCTCGCGTGTGCGCGGGTTGGACGCCATCCTGGGCGGCCATACGCACGATGCGGTGCCCGCGCCCGTCAAGGTCAGCAACGCGGGCGGCGTGACGCTCGTCACCAACGCGGGCGCCAACGGCAAGTTTGTCGGCGTGCTCGATCTGGATGTGCGCGGCGGCACCGTGCGCGACATCCGCTATACGTTGCTGCCCGTGTTTGCCGATCTGCTGCCGCCCGACCCGGCCATGACCGCGCTGATTGACCGCGTGCGCGCGCCGTACAAAGACAAGCTGGGCGAAACGCTCGCCACGAACCGCGGCCTGCTGTACCGGCGCGGCAACTTCAACGGCACCTTCGACCAGCTCATCGTCGATGGCCTGATGGACGCGCAGGGCGCGGAGATTGCCTTCTCGCCCGGCTTCCGCTGGGGCACCACCCTGCTGCCCGGCGAGGCCCTGACCATGGAAGCGCTGATGGCCCAGACCGCCATCACGTACCCGGCCACCACGCTCACCGAGATGACGGGCGCCACCATCAAGACCGTGCTGGAAGACGTGGCCGACAACCTGTTCAACCCAGACCCGTATTACCAGCAGGGCGGCGACATGGTGCGCACCGGCGGCCTGCGCTACACCATCGACCCGTTGAAGCCGATTGGCCAGCGTATTACCGACATGCGCCTGGGTGACACGCCCATCGACGCCGACCGCCGCTACAAGGTGGCCGGCTGGGCCGCCGTATCGCCCGAGGCCCGCAAGGCCGGCGGCCACCCCGTGTGGGACGTGCTGGCCGACTGGTTGCGCGATCAGCGCGAAGTGACGGCGCGGCCGCTGAACACGCCGCGCATCGTCGGCATGGAGGGCAATCCTGGCATGGAAACCGACAAGGGTTGACCCGCGATTGAAGCCCCCGGGCAAATTCGGATAAACTTTGTGACGACGGGCCGATAGCTCAGCTGGGAGAGCGCCGCGTTCGCAATGCGGAGGTCGGGAGTTCGATCCTCCTTCGGTCCACCAAGTTACTGGCAGCGTTTGATGAGCGATGCCCCAAAAAAACCCGCGAAGCGTTGAGCGTCGCGGGTTTTTTATTGCCAACGTTGCTTAATCGCCGTTGCCCTCCGTGGGGTAGGTGGGGCTAATTCGGGACCTTGAGCGACATACACTTCGCGCGAGATATCAGCGGTATTGCCACGCTTCTAAAGGAAAATAGGCAACTCGAACAAGGAGCGCTGCGGATATGGATTACCAGGAGTGGGAGTTCTTTGAAACTGAAGTCAAAAGCGACGTCTATACAGTAGTTGACCATGGCCCATTGCATGGCCCTGTGACTTCATTTGTCGTCAAGCGGGACAACCGCCTCAACTTGGTGCTGGAAAGCACATCGGCAGCGAATAGCCCGGCGCGCGGGTGTGAGCCAGTGGCAAACGCGGTCCGCAGGCCGGATGGTCAAGTCCATTGCCAGAGCCGGTATACCGATTCCACAGTCACTGCGCGGGGCATCACTCCGCGAGGGTACAGCTTGACATTTCCGGTGGCTGCAACGGCAGATGCAGCGGCGGGCACGAGGGTGCAGACATCACTGATCGAGTCACTGGACTGGGAAAGTAGCCACTCCGGCGAGGCTTCGTGCGTGATGGACTGGATTGAAAACCTGTCAGGCAGCTTTTTGTGGCCCGATTCCGACAACGTTGAAGAAACGGACGCAAAAAGCAGAACTCTGCGCTCGGCGAGTGGAGACATTGTCATTCCATTGACGACGACTTCCTCGAAGCACAGCAACTCGTGCGCTCGGCTCTCTATTGGAGGCTGGGATGTCATCATCGGTGAGTCACGCGCAAAACCCGAACATATAAAGAACCCTGGGTTTATTCTCTACTTGGGTTTGCCTACCGAGGAGATCCGATCGCGCATCAGGGGGTGTCTCTCCTATTGCCTTGGCGACTACTTCGTCTATCTCGGTAGCACTACATTTGATGCCGAATGGAAGCCGGTTTCATTCCGCGCCGTGGCGGCACATGCGCTTGTCGAGAACGCGCATGACATCAGTGGCCGGCCGCCAGCTCCGCTAGGCCTGAGATACGATCGGGATGTGAACGCTGCGTTGCTGAGCCGGATGGCTTCGGGGCTGTTCGCAGCCTATGAGGCCTACAACCTTCGCACTGCCTTCTGGAACTACTGGCATGCCGCCGCCGCACCTGTACATATGGTCGCTGCGCACTTCGGTGCGGCGATTGAGGCGCTGCAAAGAGCGTACTTCAGCAACACCGCCGTCGAGGCCCACACCCGCATTGTGGCCGAGGAGGCGTGGCGGGGACTCTACGCGCAGATAGACCGGTGTATCCAAGACTCAGCTCTGTCGTCCGAGCAGAAGCGAATGCTGGGCAACAAGGCGCAGCATCTGAATTCGGCGCCACAGGCGGTCCTCGCTGACAGGTTCTTCACAGCGATCGGATTGGAAATCAGTGCACTCGAAAAAGACGTATGGATGAACAGGAACCGGGCGGCGCACGGCGGCGGCATAACTGAAGAGCGGGGTATCCAGACCGTGCGCGAGAACAAGGTCTTGATGATGCTGATGAACCGCATACTGCTATCGATCAGCGGCGCAAGTGACCTCTACTACGACTACTACACGCTTAACCGCCCAACGAGGCGGCTGTTGGAGCCGGTACCTGACGACCGCCCGCCCCGTGCGCGTTAGGGCGACCTTCGGCCACCAACTCCCCCGCTCAGATCGACCCCGCAACGCCAAAGAAAAAGCCCGCGAGCTGTTCAGCATCGCGGGCTTTCTACCATCTTGGCCGCATCAAACCATCAGCAGCCCCTCACCTCACTCCCCAGCCACCTCCTCCACCGTCTTCCGCGGCCCCCGACTAAACCGCGCTGACAACGTCCGTCGCGCCGATTCCAGCCCTTCGCCCTTACCCGCAACCTTCAGGTACGTGTAACCCTCCAGCGCGGCCGTCATCAGGTCACTGCCCATCGCCAGTTGCGAATCCTGCATCCGTTCCAGCAACTTCTCCACGCGGGCGAGGCGAGGGCGCAGGGTGTCAAAGCCCACCAAGTCACGTCGCATTTCCTGCAGGTTGAAATTGGCAGGAAGCACGCTGGGGTTGTTGCTCAGCAGTTCCACGGCCTGGCGTAAGCACCCGGTGAACCCGTCTTGAAGGGGACCCGCGTAGCAAGGAGCATCGTGTCCATCTAGTTCTAGGTGGACACGTGGACACTATCGAAGAGAGCGCGCCAATACGGCGCCGACGTCGGCATAGCGCCGAGTTCAAGGCCAAGGCAGTGCAGGAGTGCATGCAGCCGGGTGTTTCGATCGCGGCGATAGCCCTGCACCATCGCCTCAATGCGAATCTGCTGCGGCGCTGGGTCGCCGAGCAGGAAGCAAAGAATGGCGCGCCTGAGGACCGCGAGTTGATGAGGGTGCCGCAAGGCGAGTTCATCCCGTTGCGGATCGGCGAGCCGACCACTGCCGTGCCGGACATCCAGATCGAAGTCCGCCGTGGCGCGACGACGATCAGTCTTCGCTGGCCGGGATCGGCCGCAGCGCAGTGCGCCCAGTGGCTGCAAGGGTGGTTGCGTTGATTCGGGTGGACGCGATCTGGTTGGCCGTGGAGCCGCTGGACATGCGCGCCGGTACCGAAACGATCCTCGCGCGGGTCGTCAAGGTGTTCGGCGCGGCACGCCCCCACCACGCCTACCTGTTTGCCAATAAGAGTTCGACGCGCATGAAGGTGCTGGTCTACGACGGCTTCGGCATCTGGCTGGCCGCGCGGCGCCTCAACAAGGGGCGCTTCATCTGGACGAACGGCGACCAGGCGATCGCCACGGCGCTCAATCCCGAGCAATTGCGTGCGCTGGTGACGGGGCTGCCTTGGCAGACGCTCACCCACGACCACGCGATCACGGTCGTGTAATACCCCCAAAGCCGTAAACTGGCTTCCTTCCAGAGGACTTGGGGTTCTGGCAGACTCGCCGCATGAACCTACCCACCAACCTCGATGCCCTGAGCCCGGACGAACTGCGCACACTGGCTGCGCAGTTGATGGCCCAGGTCGGCGAGAAGGACCGGGAGTTGCGGTACCGGCAAGCCAAGATCGACCAGCTCACACACGAGCTGGCCATCCACAAGCGCTGGAAGTTCGGCAAGCGCAGCGAGCAACTGACATCTGAACAGGCGAGTCTGCTGGACGAAGCCATTGACGCAGACCTCGAGGCGATTGAGACCGAACTGGAAGCGCTCCTGCCGTCGTCCAAATCTGAAGCCAAGAGCAAGCCCAAGCGCCAGGCATTGCCGCCGCAGTTGCCGCGCACCGACATCCACCACGAGCCGGA
>NZ_CATYWO010000004.1:0-412444 GCF_958405655.1 Ralstonia condita
CCCCGGGTCCACCATCGGGGGGGGGGCGCTGTTTGTGGGGGCGGGGGTGGGGTGGCTGCGGGGCACGGGGCCCCGCCCCCCCATGACAGGCTATCTCTGGCTGCCGGCAGGCGTGACCATGGCTGCCTTCATGCTGCGGCCGTACCGCGAGTGGCCCGGGCTCGGTGCGGCATTTGCCGTGGCACAGCTCGCACTGGCGGCGCTGGAGCGATGGCTGGTCGACGCCGTGGTATCGCGACCTGCGCCATGCGGTGTATTGCATTCCCGGCATGGCAGCGCGCATGCGCGTGGAAGAGGCCAAGCCGTTCGGCATCAAGAACCCGCTGCTGCGGCGGATCATCCAGGCCAAGCTTGCGCGCGGCGACAGCTTTCACTATCCGTGGGTGCCGCTAGCCTGCATCCGGCAGGTCGACCGGCTGCGAGCTTGGGCGCGATGCGCCGCACCGCAAACACGTTGCCAGACGCTCATCCTCCACGCGCGCGAAGACGAACTCACCAGCCTGCGCTCGGCAGAAACGCCGCAGGCCACACTGTCACTCGCGCGCACCGTCGTCCTGGAGAACAGCTATCACATGATCTGCGTGGACAATGACCGCGAGCAGGTCGCCACCGAAGTGCTCGGCTTCTTCGGGTTCGATCCTGCGGCCGCGAAACGCATGGACCGGGTGCCGATGGATGTTGATCCGGCAGCAGGCCCTGCCGCCACGCGCTCGTGCGCCGCATCCAGCCGGTGCAGCTGCGCGCTCCCTTGAACACGCGCCGTACCGCCATCAGGAACACCAGCAGGAAAGACAACGCGCGCACGGCGGTCAGAACACGCGGCCGAGCTGCAGATAGACGTTCCACACCTCGCGCGTATCGCCAGCGGCAGCGAACCGTGGTCGAGGATCACCGGGTTGCCCGTGGCCAGGTCGGTCGCCATGGCCTTGAACGGGATCGGCAACCGCGCAAAGTCAATGTTGTCGGGCCACCGTGCGGTCCAGTTCTTGAGCAGCGCCAGCAACCGATTGCCCTGCACCAGCCCTGCGGGCAGCTTGAGCTTGCCGTCGCCATATCCGGCCGACAGGCCGATCGGGTACTGGAAATCATCCTCCCGCAGCGATTGAGGGAGTTTGGCGCGCTCGTTGCGATCGAAAGCGATATCGCTCAGGTCGACCTGCGAGAGCTGTTGCTCCAGGGCATCCGCACGCAGACCGCTGGCGTACAACCCGCCGACCACTGCCCCGATGCTGGTGCCGGTGATCACGTCGACAGGAATGCGCAGTCGCTCCAGCATCTTGAGCACGCCGATATGCGCGTACCCGCGTGCTCCGCCTCCCGACAGCACGAGGCCGATGCGCGGCCGCGTCGATTCGGCGCCCTCCGGGTTGGCGGCTGCGGCGCTGCGCGCGTACGCAGCAGAGGGAAAGATCACCAGTGCCGCGAACCAGACCAGCACGGCAGCGGCCAGTCGAGACCCGTGGCGGCGAAGAAAGACGGCCGTCTGGCAAGCCATGGAGTGGAGGTGATTTCCGAATGACGCAAGGGTGATTTCAGGCGCAATGATTCCACAACCCGGATTTACCCGGTGCAATTGCCTGCGCCGCGTCAAGCGGCGCGCGCACGCCGATGAATACTTTTCAGGTCGAAAGTGACAGAATATTGCCGAACCCCCGGCACGCTTGTTCCTACAATCTGCGCTTGCTCCGCGCACGGGGCTACAGAAGACGTTCAGTATCGAGAAGAACTGAAACGCTCAGAAACAGGAGGAGATCAAGATGTGGAATCAAGTCTATGACCCACTCGGCAGTGCCGTGTGGTCGACCATCGCGGCGGGGATACCCGTAGCGGTACTGCTGTGCTCGCTGGCCTTTTTCCATATGCAGGCCCACCTGGCTGCCGGACTGGCGCTGATTGTCGGGGTGGGGATCGCCTCGTTCGTGTTCGGCATGCCCGCCGCCATGGCTGGCAAGGCCGCTGGCCTGGGTATCGTCTCCGGCCTCTTCCCGATCGGCTGGATCGTTCTCAACATCATCTTCCTGCACCGGCTCACCACCTTGAACGGCTCGTTCAAGGTCTTGCAGAGCTCGATCTCGGGCATTACCGAAGACCGCCGCCTGCAACTGCTGCTGGTGGCGTTCAGCTTCGGTGCCTTCTTCGAAGGCGCCGCCGGCTTCGGTACGCCAGTGGCGGTGACGGGTGCCATCCTGATCGGTCTGGGCTTCTCGCCGCTGGCCGCCTCGGGCCTGGCGCTGATCGCCAACACCGCTCCGGTGGCCTATGGCGCGCTGGGAGCACCGCTCATCGGTTTGGCATCGGTCACGGGCCTGGACCTGCTGCATCTGTCGGCGATGGTCGGCCGCCAGCTGCCGTTCTTCTCGGTCCTGGTGCCGTTCTGGCTGATCTGGGCGTTCGCGGGCTTCCGCGGCATGATCCAGATCTGGCCGGCGATCCTGGTGGCAGGCGTGTCGTTTGCGGTTCCGCAGTTCCTGGTCTCGAACTTCCATGGCCCGTGGCTGGTGGACGTGATTGCCGCGCTCGTCTCGATGGGCTCGCTCACGCTGTTCCTGAAGGTCTGGAAGCCCAAGACCATCTGGACGTCGACGGCCCTGCGCAACCGCGAGGACAACTCCCGCGTCGATCCCGAAGCCGCCGCCGACGCGCGCGAAGCGACCATGACGACCAACGGCAAGATCACGCGCGTGCAAGCCTGGCTGCCGTGGGTCATCCTGACGATCTTCGTGTTCATCTGGGGTGTGCCGCAGTTCAAGTCGTTCGCCGACGGCCTGTGGGCGTACAAGTTTGCCGTTCCGGGCCTGGACAAGATGGTCCTCAAGGGCCCGCCGGTGGTGCCCAAGGTCATCGCCGAAGGCGCTGTGTTCAGCTTCAACGTCCTGTCGATGGCTGGCACGGGCATCCTGGTATCGGCCATTGTGGGCGGGCTGCTGATGGGTTACTCGTTGCCGCGCATGGTCAAGGAGTACTGGAACACCATCAAGGTCACGCGTTATTCGCTGCTGACGATCTGCGCGATGTTCGGTATCGGCTACCTGACCCGCTACTCGGGCCTGGACGCAACCCTGGGTCTGGCATTCGCCCACACGGGCGTGCTCTACCCGCTGTTCGGCACGATGCTGGGCTGGCTGGGCGTGGCGCTCACGGGTTCCGACACGGCTTCGAACGTGCTGTTCGGCGGCCTGCAAAAGACCACGGCGGAACAGCTTGGCCTCTCGCCAATCCTCATGTCGGCGGCCAACAGCGCTGGTGGCGTGATGGGCAAGATGATCGATGCGCAGTCCATCGTGGTGGCCTCCACCGCGACCAAGTGGTACGGCCACGAGGGCGACATCCTGCGCTACGTGTTCTTCCACTCGATCGCGCTGGCGTTCCTGGTGGGCTTGATGATCACCCTGCAGGCCTACGTGGAGCCGTTCACGCGCATGGTCGTGCATTAAGCACTCGCTGCTGCACCGTTGTACAAAAAAGCCGCTCGACCGAGCGGCTTTTTTCATGGATGGACACGCGGCGCCCCGTTGGCTACCGACAACGCGCGACCCGTCGTGAGTCGAGCGCCAGCCGTCGGGTTTCAATCCTCGCAACGCGGGTCACCCCGAGGAGATCGACGCCTTACCAGCGCGCGTAGACGGGTGCACTGGACGCGATCCTGGTAACCGCTGGGCCAACGCAACACACGCCGCAGCGTTTGCACGGCCGGGCAGCCTTGACGCGCCCGCAGGCGCTCCAGACGGGTGATCAGGTAGATCGCCCGTCCGACGCGTCTATACCAAGCCCAGGCCGCCGGCCAGCGCCCCCAGGCTCACCAGCACCAGCGGATGCACCCGCGTGAAGGTACAGGCCAGGACGGTGGCCACGGTCAGCGCGATGGTGCCGAAGCTATTGTCGGCGCCGTGCGCAAGAACCCAGCCGGTGGAGAACAGCAGGCCGATCGTCAGGGGTGCGAGGCCACGGCGGACCAGCGCGATCCAGCGCGCGTCGGGCTTGCGATCCATGACGCGCGCGATCACGGCCGCAATCACGCATGACGGTCCGCAAATGCCCACCAGGGAAGCGATCGCTCCGCCCAGCCCTGCGGCCTGCCAGCCGAACAATTCGACGAAGAGCACGTTGGGCCCGGGCGCTGCCTGCGAGATGGCATACATCGCGCTCAACTGCTCGCTGGTCATGTAATGCCGCGTGTCGACCAGGAAGCGATGCATGTCGGGCAGCGTCGAACTGGCCCCGCCAATGGCGAGAAACGACAGCACCAGGAAGTGCCAGAAGAGGTCGAAGACCGCGGTGAGATGACTCATCGCATCGCCCTCCATTCCAGCACGAGCGCAAGCGGAATCAGCACCAGCATGACGGGAAGCAGCGGCCACTGCAGCACGCCGATGGTGAGGAAGACCGCCAGGCCGACACCGACCGCACGCCACGTGCGCGACTGTCCCTGTGCCAGCTTGACGGCCGTCGAGAGCACCAGCCCCGCCGCCACCGCTGCCATGCCCTTGAGCAGGTTCTGCACGAGCGGCAGCGCGCTGAAGTGGTCGTACAGCATGACGATCAGCAGCAGCAGCACGGCAGGGGTCAGCACCAGCCCCGCCATTGCCGCCGCGGCACCGCGCACGCCGTGGTAGCGGTAGCCGAGCATCACCGACAGGTTGACGACATTCGGACCAGGCAACACCTGCCCGAGACTCAGCAACTCGGCGAACTCGGTGTTGGACAGCCAGCGGTTACGGTCCACGATGCCGGCACGCGCGAACGGCAGCACGCCACCAAACCCCGACAGCCCCATGCGCGCAAACTCGGTGAAGAGCGTGCGGCACGAGGGAACGTTTGCGTCTGTCGGCGAACCCGCTTCAGGCGGCGTGTGCAGATCGCTCATCGGATCAGCCGGCTGCTGGCGCGGGTTTCGGCAGCGAGAGCCTCGGGTCGCGCAGCTTGGGCTCCAGCACCTTCCCCTTGCGGGCCCGCTTGCCGGCGAAAGGTTCCTGGGCACGTGTCGTCATGGTCTGCTCGACAGCCTTGCCGCCCCGCGGTCCAGTGCCCGACAGCACGAAGCCCGCCGCGCCGAAAGCCAGCACCTGGGCGAGCGTCTCGTTTTTCTCGAGTTCCATCAGAATCACGCCGCGGCCGCCGCTGGCGAGCGTCTTCAGTTCGGTGATGGGGAACAGCAGCAGGCGCCCGTTGGCCGACAGGCAAGCCACCCCGTACGCATCTTCCGGCGCAGGCGCGGGCTTGTTGGGCTGGTCACCCTCATCCAGTGTCAGGAATGCCTTGCCCGCTTTCTGGCGGCCGACCATGTCGCCCACCTTGGCCAGGAAGCCGTTGCCGCCTTGCGTGGAGATGACGAGGTTCTGCTCGGCATGGCCAGCGAAGGTGTGGGCGATATGCGTGCCCGGCGCCAGCTCGATCAGCGTGGTCAGCGGCACGCCATCGCCACGACCGCCCGGCAGGTTGGCGACCGCGACGGAATAGACGCGGCCGGTGCCCTTGTCGTCGCGCGAGCCGAAAATGAGGAGCGTATCCGTCGTGCGGCACTCGAAGGTGTCGTACAGCGCGTCGCCGGCCTTGAAGCCGAATTGCGTGGCGTCATGCCCATGACCCTGGCGCGTGCGCACCCAGCCCTTCTGCGAGACGACCACCGTGACAGGTTCGTCGATGACCTTGACTTCAGCGGCGGCGCGGCGCTCCTCCTGGATGAGCGTGCGGCGGTCGTCGCCGAATTGCTTTGCGTCGGTTTCGATCTCCTTGATGATGCGGCGGCGCATCATGGTTTCCGACTTCAGCAGCACGTCCAGATCAGCCTGCTCCTCACGCAGGTTCTTCAGTTCCTGCTCGATCTTGATGGCTTCCAGACGGGCCAACTGGCGCAGACGGATTTCCAGGATGTCCTCGGCCTGACGGTCGGTCAGGTTGAAGGCCTGGATGAGCGCTGCCTTCGGCTCGTCGCTCTCGCGAATGATGCGGATGACGTCCTCGATGCGCAGCAACACCATCTGCCGGCCTTCGAGAATGTGGATGCGGTCTTCCACCTTGCCCAGCCGGTGGCGCGTACGGCGTGTGACCGTGGCAAAGCGATAGCTGATCCACTCGCGCAGGATCTCGGCCAGGCCCTTCTGGCGCGGGCGGCCGTCCATGCCGATCATCACGAGGTTGATGGCCGCGCCCGATTCCAGCGACGTGTGCGCCAGCAGCGCGTTGGCAAACTCCTGCTGGTCGATGTTCTTGCTCTTGGGCTCGAACACGAGGCGCACCGGCGCATCCTTGCCCGATTCGTCGCGCACGGCATCGAGCAGGCCCAACATGGTCTGCTTCATCTGCAGCTGATCCGGCGACAGCGATTTCTTGCCGGCGCGCACCTTCGGATTGGTCAGCTCCTCGATCTCTTCCAGCACCTTCTGCGACGAGGTGTTGGGCGGCAGCTCCGTCACCACCAATTGCCACTGGCCGCGCGCGAGCTCCTCGATCTTCCAGCGCGCACGCACCTTCAGGCTGCCGCGGCCGGTCTCGTACACCTGCGCGATGTCTGCCGCCGACGAGATGATCTGCCCGCCGCCCGGATAGTCCGGCCCGGGCATGTACTGCATCAGGTCGGCACTGGTGAGCTTGTCGTCGCGGATCAGCGCCACCGCGGCGTTGGCCACTTCACGCAGGTTGTGCGACGGAACCTCCGTGGCCATGCCCACCGCAATGCCCGATGCGCCGTTGAGCAGCACGAACGGCAGGCGCGCCGGCAGGAGCTTCGGCTCGTCCATCGAGCCGTCGTAGTTCGGGATGAAGTCGACCGTGCCCTGGTCCAGTTCCTCAAGCAGCAGGCGCGAGATGGGCGTGAGGCGCGCTTCGGTGTAACGCATCGCCGCCGCGCCATCACCGTCGCGCGAGCCGAAGTTGCCCTGGCCGTCGATCAGCGGGTAGCGCAGCGAAAAATCCTGCGCCAGGCGCACCAGCGCGTCGTAGGCGGATTGGTCGCCGTGGGGGTGGTACTTGCCCAGCACGTCGCCGACCACGCGCGCCGACTTGACCGGCTTGGCATCGGCGCGCAGCCCCATCTCGTGCATCGCGAACAGGATGCGGCGCTGCACCGGCTTCTGGCCATCGGCCACCTCGGGCAGCGCTCGGCCCTTGACCACGCTGATGGCGTAGTCGAGGTAAGCGCGCTCGGCATACGCGCCAAGCGTCAGCGCTTCGGCCGGCTCGCTGGGGTCGAAGAGGATGTCTTGTTGTTCCATGGAGGCTCAGGCGAAAGCGGCGCACATCCGCAGCAATGCGATGCGGCGCCGCCAGGATCAATGTTGTGGTGCGTTCGTGGCCACGCCGGTGGCCGGGTCCAGTACGAGTTCGATGCGTGCAGGCCGGCCGGTGCGGCCCGGCTTGCGCGTTGCCATCACGCCATGGGCGCTGACGTTCATCAGGCCCGGCACGGCGGCCATCGGGTTGTAGTAGCGGTAGAACTGCAGCACCGTCTTCACGTAGTTCTGTGTCTCGGCGTACGGCGGGATGTCGTTGCCGTGCTTCTGCACCGCGCCCTCGCCCGCGTTGTAGGCCGCGAGCACGAGTTCAAGGTTGCCCGAGAACATGCGCAGCAGGTCGCTCAGGTAACGCACGCCGGTGGCGATGTTGGTCTTCGGGTCCGCCAGCTTCTGCGCGGCGGTGCGGCGGGCGTCGCCGGTCACGCCATAGCGTGCGCCCGTGTCGGGAATCACCTGCATCAGCCCGATCGCGCCCTTGGGCGACACGGCCTGCGGGTTGAAACCGGATTCGGCCGCAATCACGGCCTTCACCAGCGCAGGGTCCACGCCATGCCTGGTTGCCGCCTGGCGGATCAGCGGCTCGACCGTCGGCACGCTGGGGTGCTGCAGCACGGCACGCACCAGGCGCTGGCGCATGCCGCCGGCGTTGTCGAGTGCATCGCGCTTGCTGGCGTTGAGGTAGGCGTCGGCATCCGGCAGTTCCGTGGCGGGCAGCGCGATGGCTGCCTCGCCCTTGTCGTCAGGCGCGGTGACGGCGGCGCCCTTCATGAACAGCACGTAGCGGTCATCGAGGCGCTCAGCCGCAAAGTGCGCCAGTCCATTTTCATCGATGTAGCCGTAGACGTCGGCGTGCGCCGGCTGGCTGGCCACCAGGGCCAGCGCCGTCAGCGCAAACGCGAAACGTCGGAACAGCGTCATCGTGTAATGGTCGTGCTTCAGATATCGGCTTCCACCTCGTTGCCGCGCGCTTCCAGCCAGGTGCGGCGAGCTCCTGCCTCGCCCTTGCCCATCAGCATGTTCATCACGCCGATGGTCTGCTCTTCGTCCAGATCGCCCAGCGTCACGGGCAGCAGGCGCCGCGTGTCGGGGTTCATGGTGGTTTCCCAGAGCTGCTCGGCGCTCATTTCGCCCAGGCCCTTGAAGCGGGAGATCTGCCAGGCGCCTTCCTTCACGCCATCCTTGCGCAGCTTGTCTTCAATGGCTTCGAGCTCGCCGTCGTCCAGTGCGTAGAGCTTCTGCGCGGGCTTCTTGCCGCGCGCCGGGGCATCGACACGATACAGCGGCGGGCGGGCCACGCACACATTGCCGCGCGCGATCAGTTGCGGGAAGTGCTTGAAGAACAGCGTGAGCAGCAGCACCTGGATGTGTGCGCCGTCCACGTCAGCATCGGACAGGATGCAGATCTTGCCGTAGCGCAGGCCCGACAGGTCGACCGCATCGTTCGGCCCGTGGGGGTCCACGCCGATGGCGACGGCAATGTCGTGCACCTCGTTGTTGGCGAACAGGCGGTCGCGCTCGGTTTCCCAGGTGTTCAGCACCTTGCCGCGCAGGGGCAGGATCGCCTGGAATTCCTTGTCGCGGCCCATCTTGGCCGAGCCGCCAGCGGAGTCGCCTTCCACCAGGAAGAGTTCGTTGCGGGTGACGTCGTCGGATTCGCAATCGGTCAGCTTGCCGGGCAGCACGGCCACGCCGGAGCCCTTCTTCTTCTCGACCTTCTGTGCTGCGCGCGTGCGCGCCTGCGCCTGCTTGATGACGAGTTCGGCCAGCTTTTTGCCGTGCTCAACGTGCTGGTTCAGCCACAGTTCCAGCGCCGGGCGGCTGAAGGTCGACACCAGCCGCACCGCATCGCGGCTGTTCAGGCGTTCCTTGATCTGGCCCTGGAATTGCGGGTCGAGCACCTTGGCCGACAGCACGAACGAAGCGCGCGCAAACACGTCTTCCGGCATCAGCTTGACACCCTTCGGCTGAAGCGCGTGCATCTCGACGAAGCTCTTCACGGCCTGGAACAGGCCTTCACGCAGGCCGGATTCGTGCGTGCCGCCCGCCGGCGTGGGGATCAGGTTGACGTACGACTCGCGCACCGGCGAGCCCTCTTCCGTCCAGGCCACCACCCACGAGGCGCCTTCACCGAAGGCAAAGCCTTCCTCGCCGGGCTTGTCGGGGTCGGCAAAATGCTCACCCTCGAACAGGGGGATCACCGGTTCGGCGCCGCTGCCCTGCGCGAGCGATTCGACCAGGTAGCCCCGCAGGCCCTGGTCGTATTGCCATTCGAGCGTTTCACCGCTCTTTTCCAGCGTGAGCGTGACTTTCACGCCTGGCAGCAGCACGGCCTTGCTGCGCAGCAGGCGCTGCAGCTCGGCCTGCGGGATGTTCTCGGAATCGAAATACTTGGCGTCGGGCCACACGCGCACGCGCGTGCCGTTCTTCTTCTCGCCGCGCTCGGCCTTGCGCGTGGTCAGTTTTTCGATGACGTCGCCACCGGAAAACGTCAGCGTCGACACATTGCCGTCACGCCAGACCGTCACTTCCATCCGCGTCGACAGCGCGTTCGTCACCGAAACGCCCACGCCATGCAGGCCGCCGGAGAATGCATAGGCACCGCCACGGCCCTTGTCGAATTTGCCGCCAGCATGCAGGCGCGTGAAGACGATCTCGACCACCGGCACACCCTCTTCCGGGTGAATGCCGACGGGAATGCCGCGCGCCTCGTCCTCCACGCTCACGCTGCCGTCCTTGTGCAGCGTCACGGCGATCAACTTGCCGTAGCCGCCCAGCGCCTCGTCGGCGGCGTTGTCGATCACTTCCTGCACGATGTGCAGCGGGTTGTCGGTGCGCGTGTACATGCCCGGCCGTTGCTTGACCGGTTCGAGGCCCTTGAGGACCTTGATCGACGATTCGCTGTATTGGGAAGTTTTGCTCATGGAAGGCGGAAAAACTGGCCGGCGCAGGGTGTGTCCCTGCGTGCCGGGAATGCAGCGCGCATTGTAAAGGAAGCTGTCCCTACCAATGCGAAGGGATCGTCAGCCTTGGGATGCGACGCGCGGTCGACATCCCGCTGACATATGGACAGACCACCGAAGCGTCAAGCCGTGCCGGCGCGCTTGGCATCGAGGGCTTCCCAGCGCTCGAGCGCCTCCAGCAATTCCAGCTCGATCGCCTCGTGGCGCTCGGCCAGTTGCTGGGCACGCTCCGGATCGCGGCCGTAGATCGTGCCGTCTTCGAGCTCGGCGCCGAGCGCTTTCTGCTCGGTCTCCAGCGCCTCGATGCGCGCGGGCAATGCGTCCAGCTCGCGCTGCTCCTTGTAGCTGAGCTTGACCGTGGCGCGCTCGCGCGGGCGGGCGGCTTCCGCCTTCTTTTCCTCCGCGACGGGCTTGGCGGCCTGCGCCATCTGCGCGGCGCGTGCCGACTGCGTCTGCCAGTCGGAGAACCCGCCCACATACTCGCGCCAGCGGCCCTCGCCTTCCGCGGCAATCACGGAGGTGACGACGTTGTCGACAAAGGCGCGGTCGTGCGACACCAGGAACACCGTGCCGCTGTATTCCTGCAGCAGTTCTTCCAGCAGCTCAAGCGTATCGATGTCCAGATCGTTGGTCGGCTCATCGAGCACCAGCACGTTGGCCGGGCGCGCAAACAGGCGTGCCAGCAACAGCCGGTTGCGCTCGCCGCCAGAGAGCGAGGCCACCGGCGAGCGCGCCCGCTCGGGCGGGAAGAGGAAGTCTCCCAGGTAGCTCATCACGTGCTTGCGCTGGCCGTTCACTTCGATCCAGTCGCTGCCCGGACTGATGGTGTCGGCGAGCGACCGGTTCAGGTCCAACTGCGCGCGCATCTGGTCGAAATACGCCACCTGCAAGTTGGTGCCGTTGCGCACCGTGCCCGAATCGGGCGCCAATTCGCCGAGAATCAACTTCAGCAGCGTGGTCTTGCCGACCCCGTTGGCGCCGAGAATCCCGACCTTGTCGCCGCGCATGATGGTCGCGGTGAAGTTGTCGACGACGGTTTTGTCACCATAGCGCTTGGTCACGTCGATCAGCTCGGCGACGATCTTGCCGGAGCGGTCGCCCTGCGAGACTTCCAGCTTCACGTTGCCCTGCACCTCCCGGCGCGCCTGGCGCTCCACACGCATTTGTTCCAGCCGCGCAACTCGGCCCACGCTGCGGGTGCGGCGCGCTTCCACGCCCTTGCGGATCCACACCTCTTCCTGCGCGAGCAGCTTATCGAAGCGTGCGTTTTCGAGCGCTTCAGCTTCCAGCTCCTGCGCCTTGCGCGTCTGATACGCCGTGAAATTGCCGGGGTACGAGCGCAGCTTGCCGCGATCGAGTTCGATGATGCGCGTGGCGACTCGGTCGAGAAACGCGCGATCGTGCGTAATGAACAACACGCTGCCGCGGAAGGCCAACAGCAAGTCTTCGAGCCAGCGGATGGAGTCGTAGTCGAGGTGGTTGGTCGGCTCGTCCAGCAGCAGGATGTCGGGCGCGCCCACCAGCGCCTGCGCCAGCGCCACACGCTTGGTCAGGCCGCCAGACAACGAACCGATGCGCGCGCCGGGCTGCAGGCCCAGCTGGGCGATGGTCGTTTCCACGCGCGTACGCAGTTGCCACGCATCGGCCGCTTCCAGTTGGGATTGCAACGCTTGCAGCTTGTGCAGCGCGTCTTCATCGTGGGAATCGCCCATCGACGTGATCAGCGCTTCGTATTCGGCGAGCAAGCCCGCTGCATGCGGCACGCCCATCGCCACGGCTTCCGCCACGGTCTGGTCCGGATCGAACGCCGGCTCCTGCGGCACATAGGCGGAAGTGACGCCGCTCTGGCGTGCGATGAGGCCATCGTCGGGCGCGGTGATGCCCGCCACGATCTTGAGCAGCGACGACTTGCCCGTGCCGTTACGGCCGATCAGGCCGACGCGTTCGCCAGCTTCAAGCGAGAAATCGGTGTGGTCGAGCAGCGCCACGTGGCCAAACGCCAGTTGCGCATCGGAAATGGAAAACAGGGCCATGCGGGACAGGGATGGATGCGGGCCGAGAGCGGCCAGGAGGCGCGTATTGTACGACCGGTATGATCGCCGTCATTGCGCTGATCCATGCCGGTGCTATAACGCTTGTGCTGCCGGGCGCGCTTTCTTCAGCGGCGCCTACCCATCTGGACCGTAGGGGAAAATCAATGCGCGAACTGTTTGGACTGCTGATCGCCCTGATGCTCGTGGGCATTCCGGTACGGCAAATCATGCTGCGAACGGGTTTTTCGCAGTGGTGGGCACTGGTAGTGGTGGTGCCGGTGGTGAACCTAATCGCGCTGTGGGTTTTTGCCTTCTCGAACTGGCCAAGGCAGTCTCCGGACGCCACCAGTACGCTGCCGAGTCAGCGCTGAAACCCTGCGCACCAAAGAAAACGGCCCGCTTTCGGCGGGCCGGAAGAGTCTCTCCTCGATGCCTTGCGAACAAGACATGGCCGCAGGATAGCGCCCATTTTCCCTCTCAGGCACTCGGGACAAACCCGGTAAGGAAAAACGCGTAACGCCAAGCGCCGAGCGGCTTTGCACCGCGACAACGCATGGGGCGTCAGGCCCATGCAGAACGCACCGCGAGCGGGTCAACCACTCTCCGCAAAAGTGCGGCCTGCGCCCGGAATGTGCATGACGCGCACCGTAACTAGGCGGACGCGCCGCGCAGCCATCTACAGGACCAGATCGGTCTTGCTGCCTACATACAACACTGCAAGGTTCGGGCTCTGCACGGTGCTGCATCGCAGCCGTATGATGCGCCAGGCCCTCCGGCCACAAGCCGGACATAACGATAAAGCGGGCCGCCCATTCTTTCCCGGGGGATACAACCATGCCGTACGTCAAGCGCGCACTGCCTGCCGCAGCGCTGCTCTGCATTTCGCTGTCCGTTTGTTCGCCGGGTACCGTCCTGGCCTCGTCCACGCCGGTGCTCGACCGCATCCGCGACACCGGTACGGTTCACATCGCGTACCGCGAGAGTTCCGTGCCGTTTTCGTTCTACGACGCCAACGGGAAACCCGTCGGTTACGCAATGGACCTTTGCCTGCGCGTGGTCGACAAGCTGCGAACCGACCTCAAGCGTCCTGACCTGAAAGTGCAGTACGTCATGGTCACGCCGTCCACCCGAATGCCGGCCATCATCGACGGCAAGGCTGATCTCGAATGCGGATCGACCACCAACAACCGGGAACGCCGCGAGAAGGTCGCATTCACCATCCCGCACTACATCGCGGGCATCCGCATGATCGTCAAGAGTTCGTCGGGCATCCACAAGTGGGACGATCTGCGCGGTAAAACCGTGGTCACCACCAAAGGCACCACCAGCGTGACCGAATTGCGCAAGATGAACGACGTTCGCGTGCTGAACATGAAGTTCATCGAAGCGAAGGATCACGCCGAGTCGTTCGCGATGGTCGAAGCCGGCAAGGCTGACGCCTTCCCAATGGATGATGTGCTGCTCTATGGCTTTCGCGCCAACACCAAGAACCCGGCGGACTACGCCGTGGTTGGCGACATGCTGACGGTCGAACCGTACGCGATCATGCTCAGCAAGAGCGACGCTGAATTCAAGCACCTGGTCGATCGCGCGATGACCAACATCATCCTCGACTACGAGGCCGACAAGCTTTACAAGAAGTGGTTCCAGCAGCCGATTCCGCCCAACGGCGCGAGACTCGACATTCCGATGAGCTTCCTGCTGCGGGATTCCTTCAAGTACCCGAGCGACAAGATCGCCGACTGACCGCCAGACACCGCATTATCGACGCCGCCCTGCAGGGCGGCGTTTTTCCTGGTGGCGCGTGTCAGCGCCGCGGAGGCAGCATCGGCCTGCCGAGCAGTTGGGAGAGGACGGCTTCGGGCGAGTGTGTGCGGTCGCCAATCGCGGCCGGGTCCAGATAGAAGGTCTGCTCCATCATCGCGCGCCCGCGCATGGCCGCATGCAGCGTCTGGTCACTGAAGACGACCCAGGTCGCGCCAGGCGCGAACGCAAAGGTCTGCTGCGGCGCGCTCTGTTGGTACTGCAGGTCGACCTTGGCCAGATCGTGCAATTGCAGCATGCGGTGGTCGTATTCCGAACGCGGACGCTTGGTGATGTGCAGCTTGTGCATGAGCCACGATTGACCCGGCACCATGCCGCGCGTCTTCGGCACGAAGCGCTGCGCGAAATCCACAAACGGTTCGCCGACACGCCAGACGCGGGCGGCATTCGGATCGACGTTGTGGAAGACGCGCAGGAGTCGCTGACCGTGCAGCGGGTTCGATGGGAACGCGTCGACGTGCAGGCGTGTATCGTCCTTGCGCCAGCTCACTGGCCTTCCGGCAATCTCGGCTGGCCGCAGCGAGGTGCCTGCGCGCCCGAGGTACTGCCCATAGTCGGGGAACAACGCGAGAATGAGGCGCTCGGCGGCATCGGCATAGCGGCGGATCAGCGTGGCGAGATCCCGCAGATCCGAAGGGGCGCCCACAGCGCCGCGCACCGTCGTCTCGTTGGCGCGCAAGTTGATGTTTTTCGTCTTGCCGTCCGACCAGCGGGCGTCAAGGAAGCGCTGTTCGCGCGCATCCAGGTCAAACCCAAGATCGGGAAAATGCAGTACGTTGCCCCGCTCCAGCGCGGCCCGCATGGCCGTAGCCTCATCGGGCGTCACGATGGGCGCCCACTCTCGCACCGGCCAGGGCACCACCATGTCAATCGCTGGCGGTGCGCCGGTCATCGAGGGTCCTGCGCCCTGTTTTCCTGCTGAGCCCCCTGCCGGCATCAATCCTTGCTGCATGCTTGCCATGAACTGATTCAACGCGTGCTTAATAAAATAATGACGAATGATAGGACGCTCGCCCGGGATACGCATCATCAGGAAGCACAATGCAACATGTCACACAGCCGAGGCAAGCCGGCCGTGCGGGCAGCAAATACGAGGGAAACCGCGGGTCTACAGGAAGTGCTTGACGACCTGCTCTTCCAGGCCGACAAAGCGCACGAGCTGGCGCGAACCGTCGGGGAACTGCTTGATGACGTGCCCCTCGGGCGTATCGGTATGGCGGAAGTAGATGGGGCGAGCAGGCGTCCCGGACCGATGCTGCGGTAGCAGGCCTTCCAGCGACGGCTCCACCGTCCACGGATCGTCCCGTTCTTCGGATGTCAGCATGATGGTCGCCTGAAGATTGCTGGGGTTGGGGTGCGGAAGCATAACTTCCGTGAACAATCATGCAAAGTTCGGAATACTTAATTCTGGTTCTCTGAACGATCGTTCGTTTTATTTACCGTTTGCACCGCCCCCTCACTGCACTGAGTGTGGGGCGTACCCCACAGAAGCCATGTCATCATCACGGCTTCACGCAGTTTTGATAACACGACACGCTACGACCCCTGCATTTCCATGAGCGACGCTCCCCGCCCCTCCCCATTTGCCATGCTGCGCGAACAGCTGTTCCGCGCCTTCGAGCGCAAGTTGCGCCAGACATCCCGCATGTCGCGCAATGGCTTGCGCTTCACGATTTTTCTGGCCGGCGCGATGGGGGTCGCCCTATTCTCGCTGGTGTTTTCCTGGCTGGCCGATACCGCGCTTGCGTGGCAACGGGCCTTGCATGAACGCCATGCCTGGGCGGCTTTCGCCCTCTTGCCCCCTGGTCTGGCCGCCCTGCGCTGGATGACATTGCGCGTGGCGCCGCAGGCACGTGGCAGCGGCATTCCGCAGGTCATTGCCACACAGCATCTGCCGCCGTTTGGCACCGCGCAGACGACACTGGTGTCATTCCCTCAGGCGCTGTGGAAGATCGCGCTGACAGCCGTGGCGCTCTTCCTCGGAGCCTCCGTCGGGCGCGAAGGGCCGTCGGTTCAGGTCGGCGCAGCCGCCATGTTGGCGTGGGGTTACTGGTGGCAGCATCGCGCCGGGGTACGTGTCGGCTTCCATGCACAGGCATTGCTCACGGCCGGTGCCGCAGGCGGTCTGGCGGCGGCCTTCAACACCCCGCTGGCAGGCGTCGTCTTTGCCATCGAAGAACTGGGCAAGGGCGCGACCTTGCGCTGGGACCGCCTGGTCCTCGCGGGTGTGCTGGCTTCGGGCTTTCTGTCGCTCGCGGTGGTCGGGAACAATCCCTATTTTCTGGTGCATGAGCCGATCCTGTTCCTGCGCGAGGCGTGGCCGTGGATCATGCTGGCCGCGCTGGTGTGCGGGGTCTTCGGTGGGCTGTTCGCCAAACTGCTGCTGGTCGGCGTCGCTGGACTCCTCCCCGGCCCGATCGGCCAACGGGTGCAGCGTCATCCGGTATGGACGGCCTTTGGCTGCGGCGTCGTCATTGCCTGCATCGGCGCTGCCACCCAGGGGGATACATACGGCACCGGCTACACACAGGTCGCCGCGCTGCTCAACGGTCACCCCATCGAGACCCATTGGTTTGGCGTGTCCAAATTGGTCGCCACGGTAGCCTCGTACTTTGCGGGCATCCCGGGCGGCATCTTTACGCCCTCGCTGGCGATTGGCGCGGGGCTGGGGCAACACCTGTGGCAGCTCACGTCAGGCCTGGCCGACGAACGCATGCTCGTCCTCATCTCGATGGCCGCCTTTCTGGCAGCCGCCACGCAGGCACCCATCACAGCCAGCGTAATCGTCATGGAAATGACCCGCAGCCAGGACATGATGTTTCACTTGCTGGCGGCGACTTTGCTGGCGTCGTTCGTGGCGCGGCAGTTCTGTCCACGGCCGTTCTATCACGCGGCCTCGCGCGGATTCCGGCGTGAAGCCCTGGCCGTCGAAGCCTCATCGGCAAACGCCTCCAGGGCTTAGGCCGGCTGGCCTTGGCTGCGCAAATTGCGTAGAATCGCCGATCGCTCCGGGCGGCCTCCCGCGCCACCCGGACGGGTCACTCGCCGTAGCACAATGGATAGTGCACGCGCCTCCTAAGCGTGAGATACAGGTTCGATTCCTGTCGGCGGGACCAAACAAAGCAAAGCCAGGCACACCGCCTGGCTTTTGTTTTTTCTGCCCAGAAACAACGAGGCCCGCCGTCCTGGGCGGGCCTATGGCTGCGGATGGCCCGGGGCCGTCTAGGTCAGCGCCGGCAGCGCTTCGAGCAAGAGCAGCCCGATCAGTACCCCAATGATCGTCAACAGCACACGGATACCCACCTGTGTGCCTCGGATCACCAGTGGCGCCGACGCCAGGCCGATCACGCCTGCCACGCAGACGGCAAGCAACAAGTACAAGTTGGAGAAGGCCATCGGGAATTCCATCATCCGCCCCTTTCGGCCGCGTATGGCCGGTGTTTCGAGTATAGGTCGCATCCCCGATCCGGCAACCATCGAGAGATTACTTTGACGCACTGCAAAAAATCGTGCTACAGTTCCGGGCTTGGTTGCTTACTGCCCTGATTGCGGTTGGCCGATGTGCAGGTTTCAGTACCAGCGTCCATCGTTCACTATCCCGCCTAGTAAAGCATGTGCAGCCGATTGCCATTGTGCTTGGCATCGTCTCCGATCTCCCGCGTGGATTCACATCACGCCGAAGGGACCGCCGCCCCACCTCGCTGATTGATACAGCTTGAGGCCGGCCACTCCCCCGCCTTTGTCCGTTTTGCAGCCCCGTCTGTCGAACCGGCCTTATCCGATTGGCGCCGACGCCCCGTGATTAACCGGTCGCCGTATCCCATTTCCGCCGTTCGCATCGCTTGATGCGGCTGGCGCGGCAGCCCTACTACCTATTCGACATGACGCAGCCTCAAGACGGCAGCGGCGCCATTGCGCACGCTGAAACAACCTCGAACACCAACGACCTCATCGCCGACGTCGCCACGCGTGCCAGCGCTTTTGCTGAGCTGGGCCTGGACGAACGCATCGTCCGCGCACTGGGCGAGGTGAACTACACCACCCCGACGCCCGTGCAGGCGCAAGCCATTCCGGCCTGCCTGCTGGGCCGCGACCTGCTGGTGACGAGCCAGACCGGCTCGGGCAAGACGGCAGCCTTCATGCTGCCCGCCATCCAGCGCATCAGCGAGCAGCCTGAGCCGCAGCGTCCGCGCATGGACGGCCCGCCGCAACGCATGAAGGGCCGTCGTCCGCGCCCGGCACCTGCCAAGCCGTCGCTGCTGGTGCTGACCCCCACGCGCGAACTCGCGCTGCAGGTGACGACGGCTGCATCGCAGTACGGCCGCCACATGCGCCGCATCGTCTGCGCAAGCATCCTGGGCGGCATGCCCTACCCCAAGCAGCTCGACATGCTGGCACGCATGCCGGACATCATCATCGCCACGCCGGGCCGCCTGCTCGATCACATCGACTCTGGCCGCATTGACCTCTCGGCGCTGAACATGCTGGTGTTCGACGAAGCCGACCGCATGCTCGACATGGGCTTTGCCGACGACATCGAAGCCATCGTCGGGGCCACGCCTGCCACGCGCCAGATGCTGATGTTCTCGGCCACCATGGACCGCCGCATCGAGCAACTGGCCGAGCGCATGATGCGCGACCCGCAGCGCATCGAGATCGCAGCCGCAAAGATCGACCAGAGCAACATCGAAGAGCGCCTGCACTTCACCGACGACGTCTCGCACAAGCAGCAACTGCTCGACCACCTGCTGCGTGATGCGTCGCTCAAGCAAGCGATCGTCTTCACGGCCACCAAGCGTGACGCCGACTCGCTGGCTGACCGCCTGACCGAGCACGGCTTCTCCGCCGGCGCACTGCACGGCGACATGCATCAAGGCGCGCGCAACCGCACGCTGACAGCGCTGCGCCGCGGCCACCTGCGCGTGCTCGTGGCTACCGACGTGGCGGCGCGCGGCATCGACGTGCCCGACATCACGCACGTGGTCAACTTCGACCTGCCCAAGCAAGCCGAGGACTACGTGCACCGCATCGGCCGGACAGGCCGTGCCGGCCGCAGCGGGATCGCGATTAACCTGGTGAACCACAACGACACGTTCCAATGGCGCCGCATCGAGCGCTTTGTTGACCGCCGCATCGACGCGAGCGTCATCGAAGGACTGGAGCCCAAGCGTACGCCGAAGCCGCGCAGCGGCGGCCCGCGTGCCGGTGGCGAACGCGGCGGCTATCGCGGAAACGGTAGCAACGGCGGCGGCAACTGGCGCGGCCAGCGTGACGGCTATGCCGCACGTCAGGGCGGTAACGGTGGCGGCAACGAAGGCCGCTTCCAGCGCAGCTTCGGCGGTGACCGCGAAGGTTTCGCCCCCCGCCGTGACGACCGTGGCGATCGCAGCACCGGCGGCGGCTACCAAGGTGGCCAGGGCCAGCGTGAATGGAACCGAGATGACCGTGCCCCGCGCCCATCGTACAGCCAGCAAAACCGCGGCGACGCGCAACAGCGCCCGGCCCGCACGCAGGATGGCAACCGCGGTTTCGGCAACAGCAGTGGCAGCGGCTACGGCAACCGTGACGCCAACCGCGAAGGCTACGGCAATCGCGAAGGCGCGCCCCGTCGCTTCGGTGACAACAACGGCAGCCGCTTCGGCGACAGCAATGGCACCGGCGCGCCCCGCCGCAGCTATGGCAATCGTGACGGTAACCGCGACAGCTACGGCAGCAAGGGCCGCTCGCGCGACTTCGATCGTTGATCGGTTCAGCGCATCGCCCTAATGAAACAGGCCCCGCAAGGGGCCTTTTCTTTTTGCTGACGCGCCGAGTTACAGGGCGCAGGTGCGGAAGCCGACAAAGATGTCGTCCCGCTCCGGCAGGAGGAAACCCCGGAAACGCACGTGGCGCGCGCGCTGCGGCGTGTGCGCAGCCGCGCCGCGCACCGTCTGCATCGCCACGAAATGGGGTGCCGACAAGCGGGCAACGCGCCCGTGCGGAGCCCCCGGCACAAAATCGGGGTACGGCTCGAATGGCGATGACGTCCACTCCCACACCTGTCCCCAATGAAAGCCTGCGCGACCCTGTACCGCCGCCATTTCCCATTCGTCCTCGGTGGGCAGACGGCGGCCGGCCCAGCGGCACCAAGCCTGCGCTTCGTACAGGCTCACATGCCGCACCGGCTCGTCGCGATTGATCGTACGGGCCTCGCCGTAACGCAGCGCTTGCCAGACGCGGGCGGCCGGATCCCGCTGCCAGCCCAACGGTGCCGAGCGCTCCTGCATCATCAGCCAGTCCATGCCCGCCGGAGTCCACCACTGCGGATGGTCATAACCGCCATCTTCAATGAATTCGAGGTATTGCCCGTTGCTGACAGGCTGCGCGTCGATTTCAAACGCCGGCACATAGACACGGTGCGGAGGCCGTTCGTTATCGAAGGCAAAGCCATCCGCATCCGGCCAGCCCATCTGGAAACGGCCGCCCGGCAGCGACAGCGTCTGCGCCGCGGGCACAGCCACAGCGGCGAGCGGCGGTTGTCCAGCGGGTGGCAGGCCCACTACCTGCAGAAGGCCGTGCAGATGTTCCGCGCGCAAGTCTTCATGAAAGACCGCCCATCGAAACGGCTCCAGTGCCCCATCGTCATCGGTGCCGAGCGTCGCCAGCTTGCGCAGCACGCGATCAAGCACGTCATGCGCATACTGCTTGATGGGCGCGATGCCGGGCAACGTCAATTCCCAGCACGCGTCGGGCGGCATGCGGTCCATGTCGAAGAAGTTGTCGGCGCCTTCGAGCGCGGCGGGGAGCGTGGCCTGCCAGCGCGGAACGGCCCACTCGGCTCCTCCGCCGTCTTCAATGGTTTCGTTCTTGACACGACGCGGCTCGCGCAGGCACCAGAACTCGGCAAACCAGGCGAGCTGGCCGAGCGTCCACAATGGTGGGGCATGGTGCGGCACACGTTCGATCTGCCAGCCGCGCTGGGTGTCGCCAAACGCGGCAAGCAGCGCCAATGTGCGGTTGCGTGCATCGACGAGGCTGTGCGCGATGCCCTGGCGCGGCAAGCGGCGGCCGTCGGTCCAGTCGGGAATCGATCCGATGAAGGTCGGATCGGGGAGCATGAAGAATTCAGCCATCGCGGCAAACCTCGGGCGGGAATCGATCCATTATCGCACCAGCCCGGAACGCCTCTCCGCCGCCGCACCCGCGCGGCTACCGGCCGACGCTGGCGTGGCAGACCGCAAAGTCACAGTCACTGTCGGTCCAGGCATACAGGTCTTCAAATCCAGCATCCGCAAACATCGTTTGCAGGCGCGGCAGGTCGTACTTGACCGAATTCTCCGTGTGCAGGCGCTCGCCGGTAGCAAAGGCGCGCACGTGGCTGCCCCATCGCACCGTCACATCGCGCCGCGCCTCGAGGTGCATTTCGATGCGGTGAGCTTCGGTGCGATACAGCGCAACATGGCGCCAGTCGCACACGTCGAAATCAGCGCCCAGCAAGCGATTCAGGTTGCGCAGCACGTTGAGGTTGAAGGCCGCAGTCACCCCGAGCGGGTCATCGTAGGCGGCTTCCAGGCGTCGAGCCTCCTTGATGAGGTCGATGCCGATCAACACGCTGTCCCCCGGCACCGACGCTTCGCGCAGGCGGGTGAGGAACGCAAGCGCCTCATCCGGCGCGAAATTACCCAGACTCGAACCCGGATAGAACCACACCCGGCGCCCATCGCCCACGGCATCGGGCAGCGCCAAGGGGGCGCACAGATCCGCGCCGATGCCCACCATCGGCAGTTGGGGGTGCTGGCGTGCAAGTGCCCGCAGCGTGTCGCGCAGAAAATCCGCCGAAATGTCGATGGCGACATACCGCGACGGCGCCAATGTGCGAAACAGGCGCGCAGCCTTCTCGCAGTTGCCGGCCCCAAGATCGATCAACGTCGCGCCGCGCCCCACGCGCAGGGCAATTTCGGCGGCGTGCAGGCTGAAGATTGCGGCTTCGGTACGTGTCGGGTAGTACTCGGGCAGATCGGTGATGGCCTCAAACAGCCGTGAACCAAGCGTGTCATAGAAGAACTTCGGGCTGACGCTGGCGGCCTGAGCCATGAGACCGGCCTCTGCCTCGGCACGCAGTGCCGCGTCGTCTTCGGTAAAGAGCTGGTAGAAGGTCAGGCCTGCACCGACAGCGTCAACAGTGGGCTGCGGCTGGATCAGACGGGCCAGCGCGCGGCGGGCATAGGTATCGGCGGACGGCTTGGTGGCCTGCATGGTGTCTCCGTTGTGAATGGAACGGTACTGCCGGGTCATGAAGCCCGATGCCAGCGAGAAATGTGCCATCGGCTCCGCACGCGTGACGCATGGGCGAGTTTGCAGCGTAGACGCCGCTTTGTGACACCGCCACCGTTCTTTCATCCGAGTGGGCGGGAATGCCACATGACGCCCCGCGTAAAAATCGCCGGCACCGCTGAAAAAAACGGCGTATCGGCCGCTCCGATGCGGATCGTCAGGTTTTTGCGGCGCAGCAATCGCCGCCTGCGATACAATCGAGGCTTCCTCAAAGGGGAGTAGCTCGGGGGCTCTTCAGCCCCAGGCACGATCGTCAAGACGAAGCTCGCGCTTCCGGTCGTGCCGGCACCGGCAGGTTCCCAACCTGTTCGTGTCGAGCAAGACCTTTGCAACCGGATTCATGGTCTGCAAAGCGTCACGCCCCTGCATTCCATGTTGTTCGGTCAACCGATTTTGTTTGTTTGACGCTTGGAGCCACCATGGAATGGTTGTCTGACATCTTCACCATGCAGTTTGCTGCCGCGCTGGCCTCGATCATCGTGATCGACCTCGTGCTTGCGGGCGATAACGCCATCCTGATCGCGCTTGCCGCGCGCAACCTGCCGCCCGAGCTGCAGAAGAAGGCCATCCTATGGGGTGCCGCGGGCGCAATCGTCGTGCGGGCGCTCATGACGCTCGCGGTCGTGTGGCTGCTGAAGATTCCGGGCCTGATGCTGGTGGGCGGCCTGGCGCTGGTCTGGATCGCGTGGAAGCTGCTTGCCGACGACGGCGAAGGCGGCGACGAACACGGCGCGGCCAGCACAACCCTCATGGGCGCGATGAAGACGATCATCATCGCTGACGCGGTGATGGGGATCGACAACGTGCTGGCCATTGCCGGCGCCTCGCACGGCAACTTCCTGCTAGTGGTGCTGGGCTTGCTGATTAGCGTGCCTGTGGTCGTGTGGGGCAGCGGTGTGGTGCTGCGGCTGATCGAGCGCTTCCCGATCATCATCTACGGTGGTGCGGCCGTGCTGGCTTATACGGCTGCGCACATGATCGTGGCGGAACCCGTGCTCAAGCCGTTCCTTGCCGAGCAGCCGCCGCTGGCGTGGGCCGTGTATGTGCTGGTGTTTGTGGTGGTGCTGGGCGGCGGCTGGCTGGCGCAGCGTCGCCGCCAACAACCGGCTTAAGCTGCGATGGGTTGACCGGCCAACACCCGCGCCAGCATGGCGCGGTCGATGTTGCCGCCGGTCAGCGGCAGGCCTATGCGCAGGCCGGCCACCTGGTCGCGCTGCTGCCACGCAGCCGCCAGTGCGGCGGCGGCGGCGCCTTCGGCTACGTTGTGCGTTGTCGAAAAATACAGCCGGATGGCATCCGCCACTTCATCGTCCGTCACCGCGACCATCTCGTCGACACCGCTACGGATCACCCCGAGCGCAGCCGCATCCGGGGTACGACAGGCGAGGCCGTCTGCCAACAGGGTCGACACCGGTGCCGATATGACGGAACCGCTTGCAAACGAGTGTTCATAACATCGCGCGTGCGCGGACACGACCCCGACAATGCGCGTCGACAGGCCGAGCGCATCACGTGCCCGCACCGCTGCACACGCACCGGACCCCATGCCGATCGGCACATAGACCACATCGAGCGGTGCAGCCTCGAAAAGCTCAAGCCAGTAACTCGCCACGCCCGCGACCAGGTCGTCGTGGTAGGAGGGCACGAGGTGCAATCCGCGTTCTGCAGCCAATTGCGCGGCCACTTCACGGCTGGCCTGAAAATCGTCGCCGGCCTCGATCAGTTCCGCGCCCAGGGCGCGCATGGCCGCATTCTTCTCGACGCTATTGCCTTGCGGCACGACGATCGTGGCCGTCACGGCATTTCGCTGCGCCGCCAGCGCGATCGACTGCCCATGGTTGCCCCGCGTCGCCGCGATCACCCCGCCAAACGCGCGCTCGCGACGGCGCAGCGCATGAAGATACGTCAAACCGCCGCGCACCTTGAATGCGCCCACTTGCGTGTGGTTCTCGTGCTTGACCCACACTGCCGCACCAACGGCCTGCGACAGCAATGGCCAGCAGTACTGCGGCGTCGGCGGTATCACTGCGTTGACGACGCTGGCGGCAGCACGCAGATGGCGTAGTTCGGCGGCACGATGGAGCGAAGCGGCGGTGGTAAGGGGCGACATGGCGAACTCCGTCAGACAGTTTGCAGCGATGACGCTATATTCGCCGCCCTCCCCACCCGCGAACATCGACAGTTCGGCGATTTGCCGCTCAAACTGTTTCGCCCGTTTCACCGGGCCAGTTCGCTGACAGCACCAGTACAGTCGGCGCCGCGTCGCACACGTTACAATGCGGCTCACCCGATTTTTGACGCCGCTTCCACCCCTGCCGCAATGCAGCCCTACCTCGACCTGATGCGCCATGTCTACGAGCATGGCACCGACAAAGCCGACCGCACCGGCACGGGCACGCGCTCCGTATTCGGGCACCAGATGCGTTTCAACCTGCAAGACGGGTTTCCGCTGGTGACCACCAAGAAGGTGCACATCAAGTCCATCGTCTATGAACTGCTGTGGTTCCTCCAAGGCGCCACCAATGTGCGCTGGCTGCAAGACAATGGGGTGACGATCTGGGATGAATGGGCGGACGCCGACGGCGAACTCGGCCCCATCTACGGCTACCAATGGCGCTCCTGGCCCTCGCCTACCGGTGAGCACATCGACCAGATCGCCGAACTCATCGCCCAGATCAAGCGCAATCCGGATTCCCGCCGCCTGATCGTTTCCGCCTGGAACGTGGCCGACATCCCACGCATGAAGCTGCCGCCCTGCCACGCGTTCTTCCAGTTCTACGTGGCCGACGGCAAGCTCTCGTGCCAGCTCTACCAGCGCAGCGCCGACATCTTCCTCGGCGTGCCGTTCAATATCGCCAGCTACGCACTGCTCACGCACATGATCGCGCAGCAGACCGATCTGGATGTCGGCGACTTCGTGTGGACCGGCGGCGACTGCCATCTCTACAACAATCACTTCGAACAGGTCGAGACGCAACTCGCGCGCGAACCGCTGCCGCTGCCCAGGCTGCAGATCAAGCGCAAGCCCGAGAGCATCTTCGATTACCAGTACGAAGACTTTGAAATCGTCGGCTACCAGAGCCATCCCGCCATCAAGGCGCCCGTGGCGGTATAACGCATGACGATCCTGACTCTCATCGTCGCCCGCGCGCGCAACGGCGTCATTGGCCGCGACAACACCCTGCCGTGGCGCCTGCCCGAAGACCTCGCGCACTTCAAGCGCACCACCATGGGCGCCCCCATCGTCATGGGCCGCAAGACGTACGAATCGATCGGCCGCCCGCTGCCGGGTCGGCGCAACATCGTCGTCACGCGCAACGCCAAGCTGGAGCTGCCTGGCTGTGAGATCGCCTACTCGCTGGAAGATGCACAGCGGCTGTGCGTGGGCGCGGAACAGATCTTCCTGATCGGCGGCGCGCAGCTGTATGCGGATGCCCTGCCCAGCGCCGACCGGCTGATCGTTACCGAGATCGACGCTGATTTCGATGGCGACGCCCATTTCCCGGCGCCGGACCCGACGGTCTGGCGTGAGGTCGCACGCGAAACGCATCACGCCGCCGCGCCCAACGATTTCGACTACGCGTTCGTCACGTACGAACGGCCGCCTTCGGACGAGCAGTAAGCGCCCAGCGGGCAACAAAAAACGCGCTCGAAACCGAGCGCGTTTTTTGTTTGGACGAGCACGCTTATTCGCCAGCGATCGTCATCTGCTCGATCAGGATCGAACCGGTTTCCTTCGTGCCGCGGACCAGTGCATCTGCACCCACGGCAACGATCTGACGGAACATGTCGCGCAGGTTGCCGGCAATGGTGATCTCTTCCACCGGATACTGGATCACGCCGTTTTCCACCCAGTAGCCCGACGCGCCGCGCGAATAATCGCCCGTGACGTAGTTCACGCCCTGCCCCATCAGCTCGGTCACCAGCAGGCCCGTACCCATGCGGCGCAGCATGCCGGCAAAGTCGTCCTCCGGCTTGGTCTGGCTGGAGAACAGTGTCAGGTTGTGGGAGCCGCCCGCGTTGCCCGTGGTCTGCATGCCGAGCTTGCGCGCGGAATAGGTGGAGAGGAAATAGCCTTCCACGACACCGTTCTTGACCACATCCCGACGCGTCGTGCGCACGCCTTCCTCGTCAAACGGCGCGCTGCCCATCCCGCCCGGCACGTGCGGGTCTTCCTTGATCTGCACATGCGGCGAGAAGATTTCCTTGCCCAGCGCATCCAGCAGGAACGTCGACTTGCGATACAGCGCCCCGCCCGAGACCGCCTGCACGAATGCGCCGAGCAAACCGGCCGCCAACGGCGCCTCGAACAGCACGGGGCACTTGCGCGTGGTCAGACGGCGTGCGGACAGGCGTGCCAGCGCGCGCTCCGCAGCGTACTTGCCGATGGCCTCGGGCGCAGCGAGATCGCTGGGCGAGCGCTTGGACGAATACCAGTCGTCGCGCTGCATGTGCGCGCCTGAACCGGCGATCGGCGCGCACGAAATGAAGTGGCGCGAATACGGGTAGCCAGCCAGGAAACCGCGCGACGTGGCCAACACGAAGTGCGAATGCTGTGCCGAGATGCTGGCGCCGTCGCTGTTGCGGATCTTCGGGCTCACGGCAAACGCTGCGGCCTCGGCAGCGCGGGCGATTTCGACGGCCGCTTCGGCGTCGATCGTCCACGGGTGATAGAGCTGCAGGTCCTGCGGATGCTTTTCCAGCAATGCCTCTTCGGCAAGGCCGGCGCAGTCGTCATCCGCCGTGAAGCGCGCGATGTTGTAGGCTGCCTCAACCGTCGAGCGCAGTGCCGCCGGTGAAAAATCCGAGGTACTGGCGTTGCCGCGCTTCTTGCCCAGCATGACCGTCACGCCGACGACCTTGTCGCGGTTCTGCTCGATCGTCTCGATTTCGCCCTTGCGCACCGTGACAGAGAGACCTTGCCCCTCGGAGATTTCCGTTGCGGCATCGGTGGCGCCGAGATCGCGTGCAATGCGCAGCACATCGCGCGCCATCGCTTCGAGCTGCTCGCGGCGATAGGCGAACACGCTGTCGGTCACGTTGCTGGTCTTGGAATCGAGCGTTTGGGACATAAGCAAGAAAGGGGGAGAAACGGCTGCCGCGATTTTGCCAAAAGCGGGCGGAAGCGCCCATCATAGCAAGATACAATGCGCGCCATGAGCCGAGCATCCCGACACAACCCCACGTATCTGCAACCTGTCGTGCGCACCGACATCGGTGACGAAGACGACCCGGATACGCCCAAGAGCAAATCGCAGCGCAAACGCGAGGTCAACGCCTTGCAGGATCTGGGCACCGCCCTTGAAGCCCTGCCCAAGGACAAACTCGCCAAGGTGCCGCTGCCCGAGAAGCTGGCCGACGCCCTGCGTGACGCCAAGCGCATCACGAGTCACGAAGGCAAGCGCCGCCAGATGCAGTACATCGGCAAGCTGATGCGCGCCCTGACCGACGAAGACGTCGAAGCCATCCGCCGCGTGCTGGCCACGTTCGTGGGCGCATCCAAGGCTGAAACGGCACGCCTGCACGCCATTGAGCGCTGGCGCGACCGCCTCATCGGCGGCGACGACGCCGTCACCGAGTTCATTGCTGCCCATCCGGCGTGCGATGTGCAGGCCCTGCGCACGCTCGTGCGCAACGCACGCAAGGAAGCGCAGCTCGCCAAGCCGCCCAAGTCGTCGCGTGAACTCTTCCAGATGGTCAAGCAGGCCCTGGCAGGCAACGACCGCGAAAACGAATCCGATCAACCTGAAGCCGAAGACGACGAAGCATGACCGCCTCCGCCCCGCTGACCCGCCGCCATCCCGACGAGCTGATCGTCGGCTTTGTGTCGATTTCGGACCGCGCCTCTGCAGGCACTTACCAGGATGAAGGCATTCCGGCGCTGCTCGACTGGTTTGGCGCCGCGCTGTCGTCGCCGTGGCAAGCAGTGGAGCGGCTGATTCCCGACGACCAGGCGACCATTGCGGAAACGCTGATCGACCTCGTCGACCATGCCGGCTGCGACCTGGTGCTGACCACCGGCGGCACAGGCCCAACGCGCCGTGACGTCACGCCCGAGGCCACGCTGGCCGTCGCCACCAAGGAGATGCCCGGATTTGGCGAGCAGATGCGCCAGATCAGCCTGAACTTCGTGCCGACCGCGATTCTGTCGCGTCAGGTGGCGGTGATTCGTGAAACGCCGTCACGCGCCACGCTGATCATCAACCTGCCCGGCCAGCCGCGCGCCATCAAGGAAACGCTGGAAGGACTGAAGGATGTGGAGGGTCGTACCACCGTGCCGGGTATCTTTGCCGCGGTCCCGTATTGCATCGACCTCATCGGCGGCCCGTACGTCGAGACGCACGACAGCGTGGTCAAGGCCTGGCGCCCCAAGCACGCCGTGCGCGCCAAGCCGCTGCAGGTTTAGGGCGCGACTGACGACGCCAGGGCCTCGGCCTCGGGCGTCTGCGGCACGTCACGAATGAAGTGCTGGCGGTAGTAGCGCAGCTCCTCGATCGACTCGATGATGTCTGCGTAAGCCGTGTGCTGCTGGCGCTTCACGAAACCCTTGGCGATGGCCGGCTGCCAGCGCTTGCACAGTTCCTTGAGCGTGGAAACATCCAGGTTGCGGTAGTGGAAGTACTCCTCCAGCTTGGGCATGTAGCGCGCCATGAAACGGCGATCCTGGCAGATCGAGTTACCGCACATCGGAGACTTGCTCTTCGGCACCCATTTCTTGAGGAAGGCGAGCAGCTCGGCTTCCGCCTCCGCTTCCGTCATGGTCGACGCCTTGACCTTGTCGATCAGGCCTGAGCGGCCATGCGTGCCCTTGTTCCAGGCGTCCATTCCGTCGAGCAGTTCGTCGGACTGATGAACGACCAGCACCGGGCCTTCGGCCAGCACGTTCAGCTCAGAATCCGTCACCACCACGGCCACTTCGATGATGCGGTCGTTCTCGGGGCTCAGGCCGGTCATTTCCATGTCGACCCACACCAGATTGTTGTCGCTCTTGGCAGCGACGCGGCTGGTCATCGAAGGGGAAGCGGCGGACTGGGAAACTGGGGTGCTCACGCGAAGGCCTTGAGAAAATGACTGAAGGCTATAATTTTCGCATATTCGATAGGTGTTTCCCCACATGCCCGCCTTTACTCTTGTCTTCCTGGTCGCACTCGTTCTGATGGCCGCCACCCGCCTGTGGTTGGCCGCACGGCAGATCCGTCACGTAGCACGGCATCGCGACGCCGTGCCTTCGGAGTTTGCCGAGTCGATCACGCTCGACATGCACCGCAAGGCCGCCGACTACACCATCGCCCGGACCCGTCTGGCGATGCTGGAAGTGCCGGTCCAGGCGGCACTGCTGATCGCGCTGACGCTGCTCGGCGGGCTGAACTGGATCAATCAGGCATGGCTGGGTGTGTTCGGCCCCGGTTACGCCTACGGCGTCGCGCTCATTGCCTCCGTCATTGTCATCAGCAGTGTGATCGAGCTACCGTTTTCGCTGTACGCCCAATTTGTCGTGGAAGAGCGGTTCGGCTTCAACCGCATGACCTGGAAGCTCTGGGCGCTGGACCTCGTCAAGGGTATCGGCATTGGCACCGTGCTGGGCTTACCCCTTCTGCTGGCGGTGCTGTGGTTGATGAACAAGATGGGCGCGCATTGGTGGCTCTACACGTGGATCGTATGGATGGCGTTCATGCTGTTCGTCCAGGCGATCTATCCGAACGTCATTGCGCCGCTCTACAACAAGTTCACCCCGCTGCAGGATGACGAGATGCGCGCACGCATTGAAAGCCTGCTCAAGCGTTGCGGCTTCGCCAGCAAGGGTCTGTTCGTCATGGACGGCAGCCGCCGCAGCGCCCACGGCAACGCCTACTTCAGCGGCTTCGGCGCCACCAAGCGCATCGTGTTCTTTGACACGCTGCTGGCACGCCTGAACCCATCCGAGATGGAAGCCGTGCTCGCTCATGAGCTTGGACACTTCAAGCGACACCACATCACCAAGCGCATCGCGGTGACGTTTGTGCTGAGTCTTGGCGCGCTTGCCCTGCTCGGCTGGCTGATGACGCGCACGTGGTTCTATCTCGGCCTGGGCGTGGCGCCCAACCTGCTCTCCGATAACCACGCGCTCGCGCTGATGCTGTTCTTCATCGTGCTGCCCGTGTTCACGTTCTTCGTGTCACCGCTGGCAAGCCTGTCGTCGCGCAAGGACGAGTACGAGGCGGACGCCTTCGCTGCAGAGCACGCCGATGCCAAGCAACTGGTCTCGGCGCTGGTCAAGCTGTTTCAGGATAACGCGTCAACGCTCACGCCCGACCCTGTGTATTCGACGTTCTACTACTCGCACCCGACCGCATCGCAACGCGTGGCGCGCCTCGTGCAGGCCGGCGCATGACGCGCGGCAATCCGGTCCGGGGGGCCAGGCAGGCTGCCACCGGAGAGCACGGGTTGGTCATTGCTGCACACGGACGCCACTATCTGGTCGAACGCGAAGGTGGTGGCTATGTGCAGTGCTTCCCACGCGGCAAGCGGAGCGAATGTGCAGTGGGCGATCGCGTCGTCTATGAAGCCACTGCCGTCGATCAGGGCGTGGTCGTGCGCGTCGACGGGCGCCGCAACCTGCTCTACCGCTCCGACCAGTTCAAATCCAAGATGCTGGCCGCGAATCTGGACCAGGTGATCATCATGCTCGGCACCGAGCCGAGCTTCTCCGAAGATTTGCTTGGCCGCGCGCTCGTTGCTGCGGAGGCGCTGGGCATCACGCCATTGATCCTGCTGAACAAGATCGATCTGACTGCTCGATTGGAAACGGCTCGCTCGCGTCTGGCGCTGTATCGGCAACTCGGTTACACGGTGCTGGAGTTGACCGTGCATGGCGCGCCGGACGCCGCGCATGCCGCGCTGGAGCCGCATGTCGCCGGCCGCGCGTCGATCCTCATCGGGCAGTCGGGTATGGGCAAGTCGTCACTGTTGAATCTGCTGATTCCGGGCGTCGACGCGCAAACACGCGAGATTTCTGAAAAACTCGATTCCGGCAAGCACACGACCACATTCACGCGGCTCTATCACCTCCCCGCTGAATGGGGTCGGGGCGGCATGCTGATCGATTCGCCCGGTTTCCAGGAGTTCGGTCTGCACCATCTGTCGGAGGGTATGCTCGAGCGCGCCTTTCCCGAATTCCGTCAGCGACTCACCGAATGCCGCTTTTATAACTGTCGCCACCTGCAAGAACCAGGCTGCGGCATCCTGGACGCGATGGCCAAGGGAACGATCGATCCACGCCGGCACCAGCTCTATGCGCAGTTGCTGCACGAATCGGAGCAGCAGAAGCCCTGGTAGCAGGCGAGATACGTTCGGGGAGACTGTGGGATGAAGTTGTTGATCAGCAGTCCGTCGCTCGGCATGGCGGCGCATTGGCAGAACGTGCTGTCTGCCGCCGGCATCCGTACGGAGCTTCGCAACATCTACCTGAGCAGCGTCGCCGGCGATATACCGCCCCAGGATTGCGCAGCGCAGGTTTGGCTGGTGAACCCTGCCCAGGAAACGCAAGCGCAAGCGTTGCTCGAGCAGGCCCGCCATCCGCCCAGCGGCCCGGCTTGGTGCTGCGCGCACTGTGGCGAAACGCACGAGCCGCAGTTTGCGCAGTGCTGGCGCTGCGGCAAAGACCGCGAGGATGCCGCCTGACTCAGGCTCGCGGCGACGTCAGCCGAGCCATACGGCAATCGACAGCATTGCCAGCAGCAGCATCCAGAGCACCACGGCGCGCCACACCAGGCCGACCGCGGATTGAAGCGTGCGTACGTTGGGCTCCTGCCCCACTTCGATCGGGTACGCACCGTCCTCGTCGGCGAGGCTTTCGGCTGAGTCACGCTGCGGGATCGGTGCACCCAGGCGCACCCCCAACGCACCGCCGCCAGCCGCCATCAGAATGCCGTTGACCTCATCGCTCCACTTGGCCGCACGGTTGCGCCACGCGTACACCGCATCCTCGAAATTACCAACGATGGCGAAGCCGATGGCCGTCAGACGTGCCGGGATATAGTCGATCACGTGGAAAGCCTGGCGTGCGAACAGCCCCAGCGCCGGGCTGCGCTCCATCGACGGTTCGCTCCAGTGGCGAGCCAGGTATTCCGCCCCGCGATACAAGACCACGCCGGCCGGCCCGATCGGAACCAGAAACCAGAAGAACACCCCAAAGACGTGCCGATGGACCGCCACGATCGCGCACTCGAGCGTGTGACGGACGATCTCGTTGACCGGCATGTCGGTCGTGTCATACCCAGACCACTCATTGAGGATCAACCGCGCGCCGGTGACATCGTCACGGCGCAGCGCCTCGTGGATATCCGTAAAGTAATGGCTGAACTGGCGGAACCCGAGCGTCAGATAAACCATCAGCACGTTCCACAAGAAGGCCAGCCCAATGCTGATCGAGGACAGGAGGTAGTGCACCAGCGCCACCACCACCACAGCGGGCAGCGTCACCACGCACCAGGCCAACACGGCATCGCGGCGATTGCCGGTATCGAACCATTCTTCCGCCCGCGCAGCCAAGGCGCGCACGATGTCGTAGATCGGGTTGTCCCGGCTGAGCGCACGGAACTGCTCAAGAATCAGCGCGCAGAGTACGGAGAAAAAGGTCATTGGAGGGCAGTGCGAAGGCGCAGGTCACGCCATGAGTGCGATGTGCAAGACGATAGCACACGGCGTGCGCGCCACAGCGCATCGTGACGCCAACGCTACGCCGCCAGCAGGTGGTACAGGTTGCGCAGCATGCCAGCGGTGGCGCCCCAGATAAAGTGGTAGCCGCCGTCCGACCGGCGATACGGCATGGCATAGAAACGCCGCACACGATCTTCCCAGCGCAATTCCCGCACTTCATGGTTGGCTGGGTCCATCAGAAAGGCGAGCGGCACCTCAAATACCTCGGCCACTTCGCTGGGATCGGGTTGGACGGTGAAATGCGGGGTCAGCAAACCGACGACGGGACTCACATGAAAGCCTGTACCGGTGATGTAGTCCGGCAGACGGCCTACGACCTCGATGAAGTCCGCGCTGATGCCCACCTCCTCCACCGTCTCGCGCAGTGCGGTGGCCGTCATGTCGCGGTCGATCGTCTCTCGTCCACCGCCGGGAAAACTGATCTGCCCCGCATGCTGGCTGAGCGACGCATTGCGCTGTGTCAGAAGCACCGTCAGACCTGCCTCGCGCTGCACCAGCGGTACGAGTACGGCGGCCTCCCGCAGCTTGAGCGATGCGTCGATCAGGCGCGATTCGTCGGTAAGTTCAGGACGCCAATCCGGCTGGGCCTGCAGCCGCTCACGCACGAAGCGAGCCGTCAACCGCGCCTCGTCGAGCGCGGGTAGCGATGCATCGGAAGGCATCACTGGCAACTGCTCTGGATCGAATACGGGACGGCGCATGGCGTAATGTGGGACCAATCGTGGACGGAAGACATGTGAGGACAATCTTCCGCCGCAAAAGAGAAAAAAGGCACCCGAAGGTGCCTTTTCGCAACGCGCGCAGATTACTCTGCAGCGGCTTCCTTGCGCTTGAAGGTCAGCTTCTCCTTGATACGAGCCGACTTGCCCGAGCGCTCGCGCAGGTAGTACAGCTTCGCACGGCGCACATCACCGCGACGCTTCACTTCGATGCTGGCCAGCAGCGGCGAGTACAGCTGGAACGTACGCTCCACGCCTTCACCCGAAGAAATCTTGCGAACGATGAACGACGAGTTCAGGCCACGATTGCGCTTGGCAATCACGACGCCTTCATACGCCTGCACACGCTTGCGGTTGCCTTCAACGACGTTCACGTTGACGATCACGGTGTCGCCGGGGGCGAACGGGGGGATCGTCTTGTTGGCCGTCAGGCGCTTGATTTCTTCCTGCTCGATTTGCTCGATGAGATTCATCTTTTTCTCCTTGACCATCATGCCGGCGTTTTGCCCGGTCGACTGACCGCGGCCCCGGTAGAGGATGGGAACTTCACTTGGACGAGGCTCCCGGTGTGGAAGCTACGACCCCTTTGCCGTCATCGCCGCGGCAGCGAGGAAGACCTCATCGCTGCGGGACAACAAACCCTGCTTGCGTGCCGCCTCGATCAGATCGGGCCGCTTGCGCATCGTATTCAACAGCGCCTGCTGGCGACGCCACTTCTCTATCTCGGCATGGTGGCCAGCCAGCAGCACATCGGGCACACGCATGCCTTCATACTCTTCCGGCCGCGTGTAGTGCGGGCAGTCGAGCAAACCGTTGACGAAACTGTCCTGCACCGCCGATTGCGCATCGCCCAGCACACCGGGCAACTGCCGCACCACCGCGTCAATGACGGCCATTGCTGCGATCTCACCGCCGGAAAGGACGAAATCACCGAGGCTGATCTCCTCGTCGACGCGGCGATCAACCAGGCGCTGATCAATCGCCTCGTAACGGCCGCACATCAGCGTGAGGGCTGGCAACTGCGCCAGCTCCATCACCCGCCGATGCGTGAGGGGCCGCCCCTGCGGCGACAACAGCACAACATGTGAAGCTGCCGGCGCCTGTGCCTCACGGATGGCATCGAGCGCAGCCTCCATCGGCTTGGCGAGCATCACCATTCCAGGGCCGCCGCCATACGGGCGATCGTCCACCGTCCGGTAGTTGTCGGACGTGAAATCGCGTGGGTTCCAGGTGCGCAACGTGTACACCTGCTGCTTGGCTGCCCGGCTGGTAATGCCCCAGTCCGTCAGCGCCCGAAACATCTCTGGGAACAGCGAGATGACATCGAACTGCATCGCCGAATTCTCCGGCCGCATGTTCAGTAATCCAGACCCCAGTCGACGACGATGCGCTTACCCGCCACATCCACCGACTTCACGTACACCTCGACAAACGGCACCAACCGCTCGGCGCCATCCTCATCCACGATGCGCAGAATCTGATGCGCGCCGTTGTCGATCAGGCCAGCCACTGTCCCGAGCGTTTCCTGCTGCTCGTTGACCACGGTGGCGCCAATCAGATCGACCCAATAGAACTCATCGTCCTCTGGCTCGGGAAAATCAGCCCGACTGACCCACACCGCACAACCGCGCAGCGCCTCGGCGACATTGCGATCGGGTACCGCCGACGATCCGGCGACCACCGTGCCACTGTGCTCGCGCGACGTATTGACAGGAAATACCCGCCAGTCCGTCGATGCTCCCGGCGCGCCAGCTGCAGGCTTCAGCCACCAGATCCGGGCGTTCAGGAGTGCGTCGGCATCGCCATGCGGCTGGACTTTGATCCAGCCGCGAATTCCGTAGGCGCCGCCCACAAAACCGACCTCGACCAGATCATCGGGCAGTGACGGATTGGCGCGCGAGCCCGGCCGCATGGCCTGCAAGCGCTCCGTCACCTTTTGTGAGGCAGCCTCTGCAGCTTTGGCAGCGGGGCCGGGGCGCGTCGATGTTGGGCGCGTCACGGCAGGATGTGCGCGGACGGCACCGTCGATCGACGCATGCTAAAACTTAGGCAGCGACTTTCTTCGCGCCTTCCTTCACCAGACGAGCAACCGTCGGCGACAGTTGCGCGCCCACGCCTTGCCAGTAGGTCAGGCGGTCTTGGGCAATGCGCAGACCTTCTTCGCCGTCAGTGGCGAGAGGATTGTAGAAACCGACGCGCTCGATGAAACGGCCGTCACGGCGGTTACGCGAGTCGGTCGCAACGATATTGAAGAACGGGCGCTTCTTGGAGCCACCGCGGGCCAGACGGATCACGACCATGGATCTTTTCCTTGAAAAACTGGGTATGCGTACAGAGAAACGCGAAAGTATAGCCCAATTTTCCAGACCAAACAAACACTTAGACTCAGTGCGACAGCACTGCGGCATGCAGGCGTGGTGCGGGCAGCACGCTGGAGCCGCCCTGATGTGCCTGGCGTGGCTGGTCACCGCGTCGCCCGCGCAGGCAACATTGCCGATCGAGACCCTGCGCGTGCCGCCCGGCTTCCACGTCGACGTACTGACCGCCGAGACGCCTGCCGCGCGGGAGATGGCGCTCTCTCCGGCCGGCATCCTGTATGTGGGAAGCAAGGCGGGCAACGTGTACGCGCTGCCGCTACAGACGGCTGGCGCGCGCGTGCGCGTGGTGGCTTCAGGGTTGCTGTTGCCGGTCGGCGTGGCGTGGCACGGCGGCAGCCTCTATGTGTCGGCCGTGTCACGCGTAGTGAGGCTCGATGACATCGACAAACGCCTGGACAACCCACCCCAGCCCGTCGTCGTGACCGACAAGCTGCCCGCCGAGACCCACCACGGCGCGAGATTCATTGCCTTTGGCCCCGACGGCAAGCTGTATGTGCCGATCGGCGCGCCATGCAACATCTGCCGCCCCGACGAAAACCGGTACGCCAACATCCTCCGGATGAACGCCGACGGCAGCGGCAAGGAGCTGGTTGCGCGCGGCATCCGCAACACGGTTGGCTTCGATTGGCATCCCGTCACACACGCGCTGTGGTTCACCGACAACGGACGTGACCTCATGGGCGACGACGTACCCGACGACGAACTGAACCGCGTCACCGCTCCCAATCCACACTTTGGCTATCCGTTCTGTCACGCCGGCAACGTCTCCGACCCCGAATTCGGCGCAGGACACCCTTGCAGCAACTATGTCCCGCCCGTAGCCAAACTTGGCGCTCACGTGGCTGCGTTGGGCATGCGCTTCTATACGGGCAACCGCTTTCCGGCGGACTACCGCAACAACATCTTCATCGCCGAGCACGGCTCGTGGAACCGCTCGTCGAAGGTGGGCTACCGGATCGTGCGTGTCGCGCTTGACCAGGCGGGCAACGTCATCAAGCAGGAGCCCTTCGTGCAGGGCTGGCTGCAAGGCGAACGCGCCTGGGGGCGCCCCACCGATGTGCTGGTCGCACCCGACGGCAGCCTGCTCGTGACCGACGATTACGCAGGCGCTGTGTATCGCATCCGCTACACGGGAAAATGACACCCATCGTCCGGCGTCCGAGCCATGCACGAGGGAAACATCTCGTTACATGGGTAACGTTCGGACAGTGGATGCGGCATGAGTGAAGCCTTACATTGGTAGCCATGAACACGCGCCTCCGGCTCTCTCCGGTACGAGACATGCATGGGGTGCGTGGCACTTTCGAACCCTTGTCCGACAGGAGATAGCCATGCAGATCCGCGCATTGCTTCGCCCCTTGGCGGCGGGTGTTCTGATCGTCGCCTCCGCGGGCGCTTTGGCTGCCAACGCATCGGCGCGTCAGGCTGCCGCCGCTTTTCCAGAACCGACGATGCCCGCCTGGACCGAAGCCTCCGCGGCTGCGCCATACGGACGATCGATGGTCGCGCAGGTTTTCTTCGTTGATGCCCGCGGTGCACAGGCAGCGCGCATCCGTGAGCAAATGGAGCGCATGGAGGCGCGGGCCCCCCCCGACGACCGCCTCAACGGCCGCGTGCAACCCCATGAGGGTGGTGGCCGCGGAGACTGGCAGCAGCAACAGGAACGCTTCCGGCAGGAGCGCGGCACCGGCGACCAGGGCGGCAATTGGCGCGGCTCACGCCGGGGCTAAGGCGACCGGGCCACCCCATTTTTGCCTCATAGCGTCCCAGGCTGCTGCAAGATTTCACCGCGTCGATGAGCGTGCCCTCTCTGCGGCCCGTGCGGGTTGAGTGACCGGGCCTCTTCCGCCAGCACTGCATCGCAGTGTTGCGCACGTCACGCCGGATGGACGGCCCGCACCGCACCCTGCCGAGACAGATTGAATCCGTTCCTGGTGACGGTCGCGAATGCGCCGGGATTCAGGTTGGGCGTAGAATGCGCGGCGCGATGTTGCCCTGCCGTTTCTTCTGCGCCCGCCATGCCGACAACTGCTCTTCAGAGAAAATCCAAGCTGCTTACCGTGCTGCTCGCCTTCCTGCTCGGCAGCGTGGGAGCGCATCGCTTTTACCTCAAGGGCCGGCGAGACTTCTGGGCGTGGACACAAGTGATCGCCATGGTCCTCGGAGCGATCGGCGTGACGCTGCTATGGACGACGCAGCGTGCCAGCACGCCGGGTTGGATCTGCGCGATTGTCGGCGGGACCTCCGTGCTGGCGGGCTATCTGTCTGCCCTCGTCTATGGGCTGCGCGCCGATGAAAAATGGGATGCCCAATTCAACGCCGACGGCACGCCTACCCGCTCCGGGTGGCCCGTTGTGCTGTTGAGCATCCTGACGCTCATGATCGGCACCGCTCTACTGATGGCCGGGCTCGCCATCACTTTCCAGACATACTTCGAAACACAGGTACAGGCTGCGAAAGAACTGTCGCAGTAGTCAAAACAAGCTGCCCTGGCGCTCGTCGACCGGCATCCCCGGTTTGACGGACCGCGCGGGCGGCTTGAACTGCGACGTGTCGAGGACCAGATCGTTGTAACGCTGGAAATGGAAGCCCAGCCTGTCGGCCGCCTTGTAGAAACGTTGGCGCAGCAGGTCGGCCCAAATGCCCGTGCCATGCATGCGCGTTGCAAAATCAGCCTTGTAGTCCTGACCGCCGTGCAGGTCGCGCACGCGGTTCATCACGCGTTGCGCGCGGTCGGGAAAATGCGCCATCAGCCAATCCTGGAACACGATGTTCAGCTCGTTCGGTAAGCGCAACACGATGTAACTGGCATAGGTAGCGCCTGCCTCCCGCGAAGCCTCCAGTATCTGCTCCATGTGACCATCGGTGATGAAGGGGATCATCGGCGCGACGCTCACGCCAACCGGAATGCCCGCTTCGGCCAGCGTGCGGATCGTGCGCAGGCGGCGCGAGGGTGCGGCGGCACGCGGCTCCAGCTTGCGCGCGAGATCGGCGTCGAGCGTGGTGATCGTGACGGCCGCGACGGCGAGATGCTTCGCCGCCATCGGCGCGAGCAGATCGATATCGCGCTCAATCAAGGATGACTTGGTGATCAGTCCCACCGGATGGTCGCAATCGTGAAGCACCTGCAACACCTCACGCGTAATCCGCAGGTCGCGCTCGATGGGCTGATAGGCGTCCGTGTTCACGCCCAGCGCGATCGCTTCGCAGCGATAGCCGGGCTTGGCCAGCGTCTCGCGCAGCACCTGGGCAGCGTTTGTCTTGGCGAATAGCCTGGTCTCGAAATCCAGACCAGGTGACAGTTCCAGGTAAGCGTGTGTCGGCCGGGCAAAGCAATACACGCAACCGTGCTCACACCCACGATACGGGTTTAAAGAAACGCTAAACGGAACGTCGGGCGACTGATTGTGGCTGAGAATCGAACGCGCACGCTCCACGCAGACACTGGTGTCAACGCGCGGTGGCATGTCCTCCGGGTCCGTCTGGCCGACCAGCGGTTGCCAGCCGTCGTCAACGCGCGCGCGTTCCTCGCGTTCAAAGCGGCCTGGCAGGTTGGAAGTGGCGCCGCGCCCCTTGCGTAGGGCATGGCGATCGGACATGTCGGGCACAGCGATCAGTAGGACGAGAGGACGGGAGGACCGGGATCCGGGGCTTTCCGATCGTATCGCATCGGCCCGCGCTGCGCAGTGCTTGGCGTTGGCTACGACTGCCCCGGGATCCAGGCGATTTGAAGGGCATCCCCACGTCACTGCCCTCCTTCCGTCACGTCGATGGCGAGGGTCTCCTTGATTTCTTCCATCACGATGTAGCTCTTGGACTGCACGGCGCCCGGCAACTGCAACAGGATGTCGCCGAGCAGCCGGCGGTACTCGCTCATTTCGCGGATGCGTGCCTTGATGAGGTAATCGAAATCACCCGAAACGAGGTGGCACTCAAGCACTTCGGGGATCCGCAGCACCTCGCGACGGAATTGCTCGAACATGTTGCCGGACTTGCTGCCCAGGCTGATCTCGACGAACACCAGCAGCGAAGCACCCAGCATGGCGGGATTCAACCGCGCGTAGTAACCGAGGATGAAGCCTTCGCGCTCCAGGCGTTTGACACGCTCGATGCACGGCGTGATGGTCAAGCCGACTGCCTCGGACAGCTCCTTCATCGACAGCCGCCCGTCCTTTTGCAGGAGGTCAAGGATGCGGCGATCGAGCTTATCAAGGGCGCGGACGGGCTTGCGCTGGGTTCGCATGATCAAACACCTCAAAATCGCAATAGTTTCTGTTTCTGTCAAATATACAGAAACAATTACTAGAGTTGTACGAATACGATAGCGACATCTATCGTGATTGCATCTCCGGGGAGTATGACCATGCGCGTGCTTGTTCTTGGCAGCGGCGTTATCGGCGTGACCAGCGCCTATTACCTGGCCCGCGCTGGCCATGAAGTCACCGTGGTCGACCGCGAAGCCGGGCCGGCCCTGGATACGAGCTTTGCCAATGCGGGGCAGATTTCGCCGGGCTATGCGTCGCCGTGGGCCGCGCCGGGCGTGCCGCTCAAGGCCATCAAATGGATGTTCCAACAGCATGCGCCGCTGTCCATTCGCCCTGACGGCACCCTCTTCCAACTGAAGTGGATGTGGCAGATGCTGCGCAATTGCGACGCGGCCAGCTATGCGCAGAACAAGGAACGGATGGTTCGCCTGGCGGAATACAGCCGCGACTGCATCCGCGATCTGCGCGCCGAGACCAGCATCGCCTACGAAGGGCGCCAGCAAGGCACGCTTCAAGTCTTCCGCACCCAGCAACAACTCGACAGCGCCGCGAAAGATATCGCCGTGCTCGAACGCGCTGGCGTGCCGTACGAACTGCTTTCGCGCGATGACCTCGTGCGCAGTGAACCGGGCCTGGCCGCCACCCGCCACAAGCTGGCTGGCGGTCTACGCCTGCCCAACGACGAAACGGGCGACTGCCAGCTCTTCACCACACGCCTCGCGGCGATGGCTGAGGCGATGGGCGTGCGCTTCCGTTTCAACAGCAATATCAACAGCCTGATCATCAGGAACGACGCCGTACGCGGCGCGCTGGTGGATGGCCAACCGGTCGAAGCCGACCTTGTGGTCGTGGCACTCGGCAGCTACAGCACCCCCTTCCTGAAGCATCTGGTGGGCGTGCCGGTGTATCCGCTCAAGGGCTTCTCGATCACGGTACCCATGACGGACGCCAGCAAGAGCCCGGTGTCCACCGTGCTCGACGAAACGTACAAGGTGGCCGTCACGCGTTTCGATGACCGCATTCGCGTGGGTGGCATGGCACAGATCGTCGGCTACGACAAGCGGCTGGACCCGGCCAAGCGCAAGACCCTGGAATTCGTCGTCAACGATCTCTTTCCGGGCGGGGGCGATGTCTCACGCGCCTCGTTCTGGACCGGCCTGCGACCGATGACGCCGGACGGCACGCCGATTGTCGGACCGACGCCCGTGCGCGGTCTCTGGCTCAACACCGGCCACGGCACGCTGGGTTGGACGATGGCGTGTGGCTCGGGCAGGTTGTTGGCGGATCTGGTATCGGGCCGGTCGCCCGCCATCCGCTCGGATGATCTGTCGGTCTATCGCTACCTTGGTGGAGCACGGCAACCCGCGACGCAACCCGCGTTGGCCTGATCTCTCACGCCGCGCCAAACAGAAAGGGAGGCCGAAGCCTCCCTTTTCTGATGCCGGCAGATGTCGGTCAGAATTGCACTTCGGGCATGGTCCCGATCGTCTCGCCACCGGTCAGAACCGACTGTGCAATGCCGGGTGCCTGCGTGAGCAGCACATCGGCAAACACGCGGGCCGTTGCGATCTTGGCGCCATAGAAGTTCGGGTCTTCGGCCTCACGGTCGATGGCCACGAGTAGCGCGCGCGCCATCTGCCACCCCGACAGCACGATGCCGCACAGGCGCAGATAAGGCACGCTGCCCGCGAACACGGCGTTCGGCTGCGCCTTGGTCTGCTCCACGACAAAGCGCACCACCGATTCCATCGCCTCGCGGCCGGCGGCCAGACGCGTGCGCATCGCCTCGCAATGCGCACCGCCCTTGGCGGCGAGCGCGGCTTCCACCTTTGCGATCTCGGCGCAGATGCCCAGTGCCACCGCGCCACCATCACGCACCGTCTTGCGACCGATCAGATCATTGGCCTGGATGGCGGTGGTGCCTTCGTAGATCGGCAGAATGCGCGCATCGCGGTAATACTGCGCTGCGCCCGTCTCCTCGATGAAGCCCATGCCGCCATGCACCTGTATGCCGAGGCTCGTCACGTCGATCGACATCTCGGTGCTCCAGCCCTTTACGATCGGCACCAGGAACTCGTACAACGCGGCGTTCTGCTTGCGCACAGCCTCGTCGGCTGCATGATGGCCGGCGTCACTGGCAGCGGCTGCCACAAAGGCCAGCGCGCGTGCGCCTTCGGTCATCGCACGCATCGTCAGCAGCATGCGCTTGACATCCGGGTGATGGATGATCGGCACCGGCTTGGCGACCGAGCCATCCACAGGGCGGCTCTGCACGCGATCGCGCGCATAGGCCACGGCTTTCTGGTACGCGCGCTCGGACACACCGATACCCTGCATACCCACGGCGTAACGCGCGGCGTTCATCATGATGAACATGTATTCAAGGCCACGGTTCTCCTCGCCGACGAGCGTGCCAATCGCGCCACCGTGGTCGCCGAACTGCAGCACGGCGGTCGGGCTCGCCTTGATGCCGAGCTTGTGCTCGATCGATACGCAATGCACATCGTTGCGCGCGCCCAGCGAGCCGTCGTCATTGACCATGAACTTCGGCACCACGAACAACGAGATCCCCTTCACGCCTTCGGGGGCATTCGGGGTACGCGCAAGCACCAGATGGACGATGTTCTCGGCCATGTCGTGTTCGCCCCAGGTGATGTAGATCTTCGTACCAAAGATCTTGAACGTGCCGTCACCCACGGGCTCGGCACGCGTGCGCACCAGCGCCAGATCAGAGCCGGCCTGCGGCTCCGTCAGGTTCATCGTACCGGTCCATTCACCTGAAATGAGCTTGGGCACGAAGCGTTGCTTCTGCGCTTCGCTGCCAGCCGTCAGCAGCGCCTCGATGGCGCCATCGGTCAGCAGCGGGCACAGCGCAAACGACAGGTTGGCCGCATTCAACATCTCGATGCATGCGGTGGCAATCAGTTTGGGCAGGCCCTGGCCGCCATATTCCAGCGGGTGCTGCACGCCCTGCCAACCACCCTGGCCAAATTGTTGGAAAGCGTCCTTGAAACCGGCGGTCGCTGTCACAACGCCGTCCTTCCAACTGCTCGGGTTCCGATCGCCTGCGACATTGAGCGGCGCAACAACCTCGCCGGTAAAACGCGCGCTTTCTTCAAGGACGGCTTGCGCCGTGTCGGCAGTGGCCTCTTCGAAGCCGGGCAGCTTGGCAACGTTATCCAGGCCCGCGAGTTCGTTCATCACGAACAGCATGTCCTTGACAGGGGCTTGATAGGTCATGTCTTTCTCCAATCTCGTTCAGCACAATCAGGGCACTGCGTCAGTCGTAGGCTCCATCCTGATCGCGCTCGCGTACAAAAAAGCCGCTTCCAAACGGGTCGGAAACGGCTTTGCGTCGGGCAGTAGTGCAGCGTGCGTCAGATGATGCGCGCCGCGCGGTGCAATCAACCCAGTGCGGTCACCAGCTCCGGCACCACAGTGTTCAGGTCGCCAACCAGTCCGTAGTCCGCCACCTGGAAGATCGGCGCTTCCGGATCCTTGTTGATCGCCACGATCACCTTGGAATCCTTCATGCCGGCCAGGTGTTGGATCGCGCCCGAGATACCGACGGCGATGTACAGCTGTGGCGCGACGATCTTGCCGGTCTGGCCGACCTGGTAGTCGTTCGGCACGAAGCCGGCGTCGACTGCCGCACGCGAGGCACCGAGTGCAGCGCCCAGCTTGTCGGCCAGCGGCGTCAGCACCTTGGTGTAGTTCTCGCCCGAGCCCACGCCACGGCCGCCCGACACGATGATCTTCGCGGCGGTGAGTTCCGGGCGGTCGCTCTTCGTCACTTCGCGGGAGACGAATTGCGAGATACCGGCGTCCGCCACGGCGGTCAGGTTTTCGGTAGCCGCCGAACCATCGGTAGCGGCAGCCGGGTCGAATGCCGTGCCGCGCACGGTGATCACCTTCACCTTGTCGGCCGATTGCACGGTGGCAATCGCGTTACCGGCGTAGATCGGGCGCTCGAAGGTGTCCGGACCGTCGACCTTGGTGATGTCGGACAGTTGGGCCACGTCCAGCTTGGCGGCCACGCGCGGCAGGATGTTCTTACCGTAGGCGGTGGCGGGCGCCAGGATGTGGCTGTAGTTGCCGGCGATGGCCAAGGCCTGCTCGGCGACGTTCTCGGCCAGGCCATCGGCAAACTGGGGCGCGTCGGCCACCAGCACCTTGGTCACGCCAGCGATCTGCGCGGCGGCCTGTGCAGCGGCCCCGCAGCCAGCGCCGGCCACCAGCACGTGGACGTCGCCGCCGCATTGGACGGCTGCAGCCACGGTGTTCAGCGTGGCGGCCTTGATGGATTGATTGTCGTGTTCAGCAATAACGAGTGCGGTCATCTTGATCTGCCTATTCGGTGTGCTTGAAGTTGCGTGCAAGTAGCGTGACCGCTTACAGCACCTTGGCTTCCGTCTTGAGCTTGGACACCAGCGTGGCCACATCGGGCACCATCACGCCGGCGCTGCGCTTGGCGGGCTCAACCACCTTCAGCGTCTTCAGGCGCGGGGCAACGTCCACGCCCAGGTCTTCGGGCTTGACCGTGTCGAGCGGCTTTTTCTTCGCCTTCATGATGTTCGGCAGCGTCACATAGCGCGGCTCGTTCAGGCGCAGGTCGGTGGTGACCACGGCCGGCAGCTTGACCGACAGGGTTTCCAGGCCACCGTCCACTTCACGCGTGACCGAAGCCTTGCCGTCGGCAATCTGCACCTTCGAGGCAAACGTAGCTTGCGGCAGGCCGGCCAGCGCAGCCAGCATCTGGCCGGTCTGGTTGGCGTCATCGTCAATCGCCTGCTTGCCCAGGATGATCAGTTGCGGCTGTTCCTTGTCGACCAGCGCCTTGAGCAGCTTGGCGACAGCCAGCGGCTGGAGCTCTTCGGCCGTCTCGACCAGAATGCCGCGATCGGCGCCGATGGCCATGGCGGTGCGCAGCGTTTCCTGGCACTGCGTCACGCCGCACGACACGGCGATCACTTCGGTAGCGACGCCAGCCTCCTTCAGGCGGACGGCTTCTTCCACGGCGATCTCGTCGAACGGGTTCATGCTCATCTTGACGTTGGCAAGATCGACACCGCTGCCGTCCGTCTTCACGCGAACCTTCACGTTGTAATCGATCACGCGCTTGACTGCGACCAGGACTTTCATGCGCTCACTCCACTAATTGATAAGACGATTTTGCAAAACGCCGGCCATTATAAGGGGGGCCGGTCGCTCGCGTAATTTTTCCGAACGGTCGTGCTATTTTAACCGCGAAAATTTGCCGGACGCCAGTCAAACGTCCGGCAACGAGTTGGGGAAAACCCTCTAACCGTGTGTAGAAGTGCTTACCAAGCCACGATCACAGCGTCTTTGTACTTGGCTTTCACAAACGCCTTCACCGCATCCGAGTGGTAGGCCTTGACCAGCTTGGCGACCCACGGCTGATCCTTGTCAGCGGCACGCACGGCAATCACGTTGGCGTACGGGCCCTTGGGGCTTTCGATGGCGATGCCGTCCTTGGTCGGGTCCAGGCCGGCCTTCTCGGCGTAGTTGCCGTTGACGGCAGCGGCGTCCAGGTCATCCAGCGAGCGCGGCAACTGGGCGGCGTCCAGCTCGACAAACTTCAGCTTTTTCGGGTTGTCGGCCACGTCGCGCGGCGACGCCTTGAAACCAGCGTTCGGCTTGAGTTTGATCACGCCTTGCGATTGCAGCAGCAGCAGCGCGCGGCCGCCGTTGGTCGGGTCGTTCGGCAGGCCGAAGCGGGCGCCATCCTTCAGGTCTTTCAGCGACTTGATCTTCTTCGAGTAGATGCCCATCGGGAACGTGATGGTCTGGCCCACGCTCACGAACTTGTAGCCGCGCGTCGCGACCTGGTCGTCGAGGTACGGCTGATGCTGGTAGCTGTTGGCATCGAGATCGCCTGCGGCCAGTGCGGCATTCGGCTGGATGTAGTCGTTGAATTCGACGATCTGGATCTTCAGGCCATTCTTCTCGGCAACCTTCTTCACCTCTTCCATGATCTCGGCGTGCGGGCCGGCGGTGACACCGACCTTGATCGGCTTGGTCTGTGCCAGGGCGCTCCCGGCAACGAATGCCAGCGCAGCACCCAGGCTTGCGGACCATTGCAGCAGTTGACGACGATTCATTACGTTTCCTCGTGTTGTCTGTCGGTTGAATGATTAGCGATGGCTCAGGCGGCGGACCAGCCAGTCCCCCGTCGATTGCACCGCCTGCACAAAGACGATCAGGATGACGACCACCGCCAGCATGATGTCCGATTCATAGCGCTGATAACCGTAGCGGATGCCCAGATCCCCGAGGCCGCCGCCGCCGATGGTGCCAGCCATGGCCGAATAGCCAACCAGACTGACGAAGGTGATGGTCAGCCCAGCAAGGATGCCCGGCATCGCCTCGGGCAGCAGCACTTTATAGACGAGCTGGCCCGTGGTGGCTCCCATCGACTGCGCGGCTTCGATGAGACCGCGGTCCACCTCGCGCAGTGCGGTTTCCACCAGACGCGCGACAAATGGAATCGCGGCAATCGTCAGTGGCACGATGGCCGCAGCCGTGCCGATGGAGGACCCGGCCAACAGGCGCGTGAACGGGATCACCGCGACCAGCAGGATGATGAACGGCACCGAGCGCACGGCATTGACGACGAGGCCTGCCACGCGGTTGAACACCGGCGCTGACAGTACACCGCCGGACGCCGTCAGATACAACAGCACGCCCAGCGGCACGCCGAACAGCGCGCCGATGCCCCCGGACACGCCAACCATGGCGAGCGTCTCCCAGAAAGCGGGCAAAAACAGGTCGGTCAGGTCAGACCACATGATTGATCTCCTCGACCACCACGCCTTGTTCACGCAGGAAGTTCATCGCGTTGCTGATGTCGGCGGTTTCGCCCGAAGCCAGGATGGCGAGCGAGCCGAATGCCTGACCCTGGATCTCGTCGATATGGCCGTGCAGGATATTGAAATCGAGCCCGTAATGGCGGATCGCCTGGGCCAGCACCGGCTGATCCACGCCTGCGCCGGTGAAGGCCAACCGGAACAGGTGGTCGCGGCCGCCGTGCTCACGCGCGACAAGCCTGCTTTCCACGCGCGCCAGCACGGAGGGCGGCAAGTCCTGCGAGATCACTTCGCCAATGAGCGCGCGCGTCACATCGTGCTGCGGCTTCAGGAAAACGTCGATGACGCGGCCGAGCTCCACGACGCTGCCTGCATCCAGCACCGCCACGCGGTCACACACCTGCTTGATCACTTCCATCTGATGCGTAATCAGGACGATCGTCAGGCCCAGTTCGCGGTTGATCTTGCGCAGCAGGTCCAGGATCGAACGCGTGGTCTCCGGGTCCAGTGCGGAAGTGGCTTCGTCGGACAGCAACACATCCGGCTGGCTTGCCAGTGCGCGGGCAATGCCCACGCGCTGCTTCTGCCCACCTGAGATCTGTGCCGGGTAGCGGTCCTTATGCGCCGCCAGTCCGACGAGGTCCAGCAGCGGCAGGACGATCTCGCGGATGCGCTCGCGCGGGGTGTCTGCAAGCTCCAGCGGCAGCGCAACGTTGTCATACACCGTGCGTGAAGACAGCAGATTGAAGTGCTGGAAGATCATGCCGATCTTGCGGCGCGCCTGGCGCAGCCCTTCGGCGTTCAATGCCATGAGGTCCTGGCCCGCCACCGTCACGGTGCCCGACGTTGGCCTGTTCAGCAGGTTGATCACGCGAACGAGCGTGCTCTTGCCCGCCCCGCTGCGGCCGATGATGCCGAAAATCTCGCCGCGCTGGATGGTCAGGTCGACGTCGCGCAGCGCGTGGACGTCGTTGCCGCCCGCCCCCTGAAAGCGCTGTGAAATCCCCTTGAGTTCGATCATGCTCGACAGACAAAAACGGCAACCGCCCTGGTCCCGGGCCGTTGCCGTCTCTTCTTGTTTGAATGAGGCGCTAGTGTAAGGCAGAGGCTACATGCGAGGAACGATTCTTTGACGATGTCTTTATTACTTTTTCGAATTTTGCAGACAATTTTTGATCAGGCGCCTACAACTCCGCCAGCGCCTTGATGTGCGCGACCACGCTGCGGCCCAGTGCGCTCAGGTTGTACCCCCCCTCCAGACAACTCACGATGCGGCCGCCCGCATGCGTACGGGCCACCTGCATGAGTTGCTGCGTGATCCAGGTGTAATCGGCCTCGACGAGGCCCATCTGACCCAGGTCATCCTCACGATGTGCATCAAAGCCGGCGGAAATGAACAACATCTCGGGACGGAACGCCTCCAGACGCGGCAGCCAAATCGTTTCCACGACCTCCCGCACGGTCAGTCCGGTCGTGTACGCCGGCAGAGGGATGTTGACCATGTTGGGCGTGACCGTCTCGGAGCCCGAATACGGATAGAACGGGTGCTGAAAGATGCTGCACATCAACACACGCGGCTCGTCGCGGAAAGCGGCTTCCGTGCCATTGCCGTGGTGCACGTCGAAGTCGACGATTGCCACGCGCTGCAGGCCATGTTGCTCCAGCGCATGACGGGCAGCCACCGCCACGTTGTTGAAGAAGCAGAAGCCCATTGCACGGCCGGGCTCGGCGTGATGGCCAGGCGGGCGGATGCTGCAGAAGGCATTTTCCAGCTCGCCCGCGATGACTTTATCGGTGGCGTCCACCGCAGCACCTGCGGCCAGCAGCGCGGCCATGTAGGTGTGGGGATTCATCGACGTATCGGGGTCGATCGGCATGTAGCCTGCGATGGGCACGCTGGCTACCAGTTCGCGCACGTATTCTGGGCGGTGCACCCGGCACAGGTGCGCCTCGGTGGCGGGCGGCGCCTCGCAGGGCACCAGAAACTGGTCAATGCGGCTGGCAATCAGTTGGTCTTCGATCGCGCGCAGGCGGTCCGGGCATTCGGGATGGTGCGGCCCCATCTCGTGCCGGAGGAATTCAGGATGCGTATAAAGGCCGGTCGCCATGTTGATGTTGTAATCCGGGGGACTTCGGTGTCTCCAGCCGCTACGTTAGCACGGCGGCACGGTGCCGCACGCCAAGATGTTCCGAAGGGAGCATCCGCTACAATGCCGCGGTCCCCTCTGAAGCCTGTCCATGAGCCAATCATCCCCCTCCCGTCGTCCCGTATTGCGCGCCCTGGTGGCGGGCGCCGCGCTCTCGGCGTTCTCCTTCCCGGCCCTCTCTCTGGCGGCCACGAAGGCCGCCCGAGCGTCCAAGCGCCGTGTCGCGGTGCATGAAGAAGAGATCGACCCCGACCGCTATCGCAATAACCCCCAGACGCAGGCCTTCATCAGCGAACTGGTTGGCCAGTACAACTTCGACCGCGCCTCGCTGGATGCCCTGTTTGCCGGCACGGCGTATTCCGCTACGGTGGCGCGACTGATCCTGCCGCCCGCCACGCCCGGACGTCGAAGCTGGACGGCTTATCGCGGCCGCTTCATCGAGCCCATCCGCATCAATGCCGGCGTCCAGTTCTGGCAGCAGTACGGCGACACGCTGCGCCGCGCGGAAACCGAATTTGGCGTGCCGGCCGACGTCATCGTCGGCATCCTTGGCGTGGAAACGATCTACGGTCGGGATATGGGCAACTTCCGCGTCATGGATGCGCTCTCCACGCTGGCGTTCGATTATCCCGATACGCCCAATCGCGAAGACCGCAGCGCGATGTTCCGCAAGCAGCTCAAGGATTACCTGCTCTGGTGCCGAGACACGGGCACCGACGCGTTCTCCGTACTCGGTTCATACGCGGGAGCGGTCGGTATTCCGCAGTTCATGCCGACCAGCATCCGCGAGTACGCCGTCGACTACGACCGCGATGGGCATGTCGACCTGCGCAACAGTGCCGTCGATGCCATCGGCAGCGTCGCCCATTTTCTGCAAATGCACGGCTGGGAGCCGCATCGTCCGGTGATGTGGAACATTGCCAGCGACGCGGACAGCCTGGGCATCGCGGGAGCGGCCGCCGATGGTCAGCCATATCCGCGCATGACGCTCTCCAGGCTGACGCGCGCGGGCCTTGCACTGGCACCCGGTGTTGATACGGCGCGCGAACAAGAGACCGATGTGCTGGTGGTCGACCTGCCGACGCCTAACCAGCCGACCGAATACCGGGTCGGCTTGCGCAACTTCTATGTGCTCACGCGCTACAACCGCAGTTTCTTCTACGCCGCGGCTGTGTACGAATTGGGGCAAGCTGTCCGGCAAGCCATGCGAGGTTGACCGCATTTGCCGCAAAACAAAAAGCGCAGCCTCGGCTGCGCTTTTTTCATTGCGGTCTGGCGAATCGTCAGGCGGGGAACACACCCGTCGACAGATAGCGATCACCACGGTCACACACCACGAACGCGATGGTGGCGTTTTCCACCTCTTCGGCAATCCGCAGGGCGACACACAATGCGCCCGCCGCCGAGATGCCACAAAAGATGCCCTCTTCGCGAGCCATGCGCCGCGCCATGTGCTCGGCGTCGGACTGGCTGACGGCTTCGGTCCGGTCGATGAACTTGGGATCGTAGATCTTCGGCATGTAGGCTTCCGGCCATTTGCGGATGCCCGGGATGCGTGACCCCTCAGCCGGCTGCGCACCGATGATTTGGATCGCCGGATTCTTCTCCTTCAGGAAGCGGGAGACGCCGGTGATCGTGCCGGTCGTGCCCATGGCGGAGACGAAGTGCGTGATGCGGCCCGCTGTGTCACGCCACAGCTCAGGGCCGGTGGTCTCGTAGTGCGCGAGCGGATTATCCGGGTTGGCGAACTGATCGAGGATGACACCCTTGCCTTCCTTCTCCATCGCATCGGCCAGATCGCGGGCATATTCCATGCCGCCTTTGACAGGCGTGAGGATGATCTCGGCACCGTAGGCAGCCATGCTTTGGCGACGCTCGACCGACAAGTCTTCCGGCATGATCAGCACCATCTTGTAACCACGGATCGCGGCAGCCATGGCCAGCGCGATCCCCGTGTTGCCCGAAGTTGCCTCGATGAGCGTGTCGCCCGGCTTGATGCGGCCGCGCGCTTCGGCGTGCTTGATCATGGAGAGCGCCGGACGATCCTTGACGGAGCCGGCGGGGTTGTTGCCCTCAAGCTTGCCTAGGATGACGTTGCCGCGCCGCGCATTGCCTTCGCCGGGAATGCGCTGCAACTGAACCAGCGGTGTATTACCGATGGTGTCTTCGATAGTGGGATAAGCCATGGTGCGTTGAAGGTGGTGTCCGGCCATTGTAATGCAGCCGGGCAAGCGACCCGACAACCCTGCCGCGCCCATGGCAAAACGCCCCGCATGGCGGGGCGTGAAGTTTGTCGATGGAGGACTCACTTCTTCTTGATGTCCTTCTTGGCGACGGCAGGTGCGGGAGATGCCTTTCCGAACGTCAGCCCGTCATTCTGCAGCTTGGCAAGCGTCTTGTCGCCGATGCCCGACACGCGGGCCTTGAAGTCTGCGGCATCCTTGTACGGACCGTTCTTGGCGCGTTCTTCCAGGATGACCTTGGAGCGCTTCGGGCCGATGCCGGACAAGCTCTCCAGCGAAGCCTGATCTGCGGTATTTACGTCAACGGCCGCAGAGGCCGACAGCATGGACAGCGACATCAACGCCACAGCCAACAGTTTCTTCAACATATGCTCCTCCTGCGTTTGGGGTTCAAGATGAAAAAGCCGCCACCTTTGAGTGGCGGCTCCAACACATCTTAAGGAGCATCGTCGCAATGCTGTGGTGCGCGCACAAAAAGTCACGCACCGTCTGATCGGCTGCGTTCAGGTCGCCTGTTTCAGCAGCCACTGACAGTAGCGCGCGACACCTTCCTGGACCGTGAGGAACGGTGCGGTGTAGCCGGCAGCGCGCAGGCGTGATTGGTCAGCCTGTGTGAAACATTGGTATTTTCCATGCAGAGCATCCGGAAACTTGACGTATTCAATCAGACCTTCCTGGGCCAGTTCATCGGTGGAGAGCACGGGCTTGCCTTCGGCTTCGCGCAGGGTGTTCACCACCGTTGTCGCGATATCGTTGAACGGCTGCGCGCGTCCGGTGCCGAGGTTGAAGATGCCCGACTTGTCTGGATGATCGAAGAAGAACAGGTTGACCTTCACCACGTCTTCCACCGATACGAAATCGCGCATCTGGCCGCCCTGCGGGTAGCCGTTGTACTCGCCGAACAGCTTGACGGTGCCTTCGGCGCGGAACTGGTTGAAGTTGTGGAACGCCACCGATGCCATGCGCCCCTTGTGCTGCTCACGCGGCCCATAGACGTTGAAGTAACGGAAGCCGACGATCTGCGACAGCGCGGTCGGCATGACACGGCGCACGACCTGGTCAAACAGCAGCTTGGAATAGCCGTACACGTTGAGCGGCCGCTCGAACTCAGGCGCTTCGCGGAAGGTTTCCGACGCGCCGTACGTGGCCGCCGACGAGGCATAGAGGAACTGCACGCCCTGGTCCAGGCACGCGCGCATCACCGCCAGCGAGTAGCGGTAATTGTTGTCCATCATGTAGCGGCCATCGGTCTCCATGGTGTCGGAGCAGGCGCCCTCATGGAAGATCGCGCGGACCTTGCCGAATTCGCCGCGCGCAAAGCGTTCGACAAAATCGGTCTTATCGAGGTAGTCGCTGATCTGGCAGTCGACGATGTTCTTGAACTTGTCGGCCCGCGTGAGGTTGTCGACCGCGATGATGTCGGTCTCGCCGCGCTCGTTCAGGCCCTTGACGATGTTGGCGCCGATAAAGCCTGCCGCGCCGGTGACGATGATGGTCATGATCCGTTGATCAGGTGATCAGTTGAAGAGTTCTGCGTGGGTGACGACCGCCGTGCCCAGCTTGCCGACCACGATGCCGCCAGCGCGATTCGCGTACTGCACGGCTTCCTTGATGTTGGCGCCTGCGCCCAGCAGCGTGGCCAGCGTGGCGATCACGGTATCGCCCGCGCCCGAGACGTCGAACACCTCACGCGCCTGCGCCGACACGTGCAGCACTTCGTGCTCGGTATAGAGCGTCATGCCCTCTTCCGAGCGCGTGAGCAGCAGCGCCTCCAACTGCAGATCCCGACGCAGGTTCTGCGCGCGGATGGTCAGGTCCGACTCGGTCTTCCATGAGCCGACCACCTGACGCATCTCGGCGCGATTGGGCGTGATCATGGTGGCCCCCTTGTAGCGCGAGTAGTCTTCGCCTTTCGGGTCGACCAGCACGCGGCGACCTGCGTGGCGTGAGGTCTCGATCATCTTGGCCACGTGCGTGAGGCCGCCCTTGCCATAGTCGGACAGGACCACCACGTCATGCTGCGCCACCAGCGCACCGAAGCGATCGAGCACCGACATCAACACTTCATGCGTGGGCGGATTCTCGAAATCCACGCGAATCAATTGCTGCTGACGCGCCAGCACGCGCAGCTTGATCGTCGTGTTGACGGCCGGATCCCGATGGAGGTGACCCGTCACGTGGCTCTCGCCCAGCAGTTTTTCGATACTCCGGCCAGGCTCATCGTCACCGATCACGCCCAGCATGCCGGCTTGCGCACCCAGCGCCGCGACGTTGCGCGCCACATTGGCGGCGCCGCCAAGGCGCTCGTCCGAGCGCTTGATCTGCACCACTGGCACAGGGGCCTCGGGCGAAATCCGTTCAACATCACCGAACCAGTACCGGTCGAGCATCATGTCACCCACGACAAGGATGCGGGCGGCGTGGATCTGTTCAGAGGCGGGCGTGGTCTTGATCATGGGCGTCGGCTGCGGCCGAGGAAACTACGATTGCGGGTGGGTGGAACGTCCGATGGCGTGATATTCGAAGCCCGCCTCGCGCATGGCTTGCGGCTCGAACAGGTTGCGGCCGTCGAACACCAACGGCGTCTTCAGCAGCGCCTTCACGGCATTGAAATCAGGACTGCGGAACGCCTTCCACTCGGTCACGATGGCAAGCGCGTCGGCGTTCTTGAGCGCGTCCATCTGACCAGCGCAGAACGTCACACGTTCCAATTGTTCAACGGAAAGATCGAGCGCCAGCGCGCGGCGGGCCTCCTCCATTGCCACCGGGTCGTACACCTGCACGCGTGCGCCGCGCGACAGCAGGGCGGCGATCAGGATACGGCTCGGCGCCTCGCGCATGTCATCGGTGTTCGGCTTGAACGCGAGGCCCCAGATGGCAAACGTCCGGCCGGTCAGATCGGCGCCCATGCGGTCTTCGATCTTGTCCACGAGCACTTCCTTTTGCTTGTCGTTGACAGCCTCGACAGCCTCCAGCACGTGCAGCGTCTGCCCATATTCCTGCGCGGTCCGCACCAGAGCCTGCACGTCCTTCGGAAAGCACGAGCCGCCGTAGCCTGTCCCGGCATACAGGAAGCTGTAACCGATACGGGGGTCCGAGCCAATTCCAAGGCGCACCAGCTCGATATCGGCGCCCACCTTGTCGGCCAGATTGGCCATCTCGTTCATGAACGAGATGCGCGTGGCGAGCATCGAGTTGGCAGCGTACTTGGTGAATTCGGCCGAACGAACGTCCATGTAGAAAGTGCGTTCGTGGTTGCGGTTGAACGGTGCATACAGCGTCCGCATGATGGCCTTCGCGCGCAGGCCGTCCGTATCGGCATAGGTACCGAGCACGATACGGTCCGGGCGCATGAAGTCGTCCACGGCCGCGCCTTCCTTCAAAAATTCCGGATTCGACACGACCGAAAAACCCACGTCGGACTTGCCGCGCGCGGCCAGTACCGCGGACACAGCAGCGCGCACCTTGTCCCCGGTGCCGACGGGCACAGTGGACTTGTCGACGATGACCTTGAAGCCCGTCATGTGCTCGGCGATGTTGCGGGCCGCTGCCAGCACATACTTCAGGTCGGCCGAGCCGTCTTCATCGGGCGGCGTTCCCACGGCGATGAATTGCACGTCACCATGCGCCACGCTTGCCGCCACATCGGTGGAGAACCGGATGCGACCCGCCGCGCGATTGCGGTCGATCAGCTCCTTCAGCCCCGGTTCGTAAATGGGCACCCCGCCAGCGTTGAGCAGGTCGATCTTCTTCTGGTCGACGTCGAGGCAGAAGACGTCGTTGCCCAGCTCCGCCAGACAGGCGCCTGTGACCAGCCCGACATAACCGCTACCGATGATGGTGATTTTCATACGTACACTTCAAAAATTGAAAAGGCGCCGACGCGGCCGACAACCGAACCGCACCGGACTGAATCACATGCTGGGCCCGCTGCTGCCGCCAAGCGTCTCGGTGCGGCGCGGGGCATACGTCTCCCAGCGGTTGCAGCCGGGGCACTGCCAATAGAACAGGCGCGCGCGGAAACCGCACTCCTGGCAGGTGTAGCGCGCCAGATTGCGCGTACGGCTCTGGAGCAGATCGCGGATCGCCCCCAGATCCTGGGCGCGCTGAATGTCGGCGTTGGCGCCCGCCTCGACCGGATCCGCCAGCGCGCTTTCCGCTTGACCGGCCGCGACCACCGGCTCATGGCTCACGGCCTCGGACGCGCGCGTGGCTTCGGCTTCCACCAGTCGCGTCAGTGCCATGAGCGACGGCTGGCGACGGATCTGATCGCGCATCAGCGCCACCGCATCATCAATGCCGTGCACCTCAAGCTCGTATTTGTACACGGTGTCGAGCAGCTCCGGCCCCAGCCGCGCATCCATCTTGGAACGCAACCACGCCAGCCCTTCGGCGGCACGACCGAGCTGTGCGTAGGCCTTCATCAATCGCTCGGACACCAGCGGCAGAAATGCCGGGTTCTGCTGTTCGATGCTGCGCCAACGCTTGATGGCGCCTTCGATGTCACTCTGCCCCTGCGCAACATCGCCCAGCTGGATGGTGGCGCGCACGTTCTTGGGGTTCTCGTGCAGCGCGCGCTCCAGCCACTCGATAGCCGTCGGTACGTCCTTGCGTTGCAGCGCCTCCTGCGCCAACTCGCAGCAGAACTGTGCGATCTGGACGGAATAGTCCTGACCCTGTAAGGCCTGCAGTTCGCGTGCGGCGTCGATGGCCTTACGCCACTCCTTCTCGACCTCGTAGAGTTCCAGCAGCACACGCTTGCCCGGCTCGGCGAACGCGCCCTCCATGAGCATGCGCAGGGATTCTTCAGCCCGGTCCAGCAAGCCGGCGCGTAGAAAATCCTGACCCAGCTCATACACTGCGTGATCGCGCTCGTTGGACGGCAAATCGGGGCGATTGACGAGATTCTGGTGCACCCGAATGGCACGTTCGGTTTCGCCGCGACGACGGAACAGGCTGCCGAGCGCGAAGTGCAACTCGGTGGTTTCGGGGTCAAGGCGCGCGACCTCGATGAAGGCATCGATGGCCTTGTCCGGCTGTTCGTTGAGCAGGAAATTCAACCCTTTGAAATACGAGCGTGGCAGTGAGGACTGCTCGGTACGCAACTGGCGAGCGTCCAGGCGCGCTGCGACCCAACCCAAGCCAAACACCAACGGGATGGCCAGCAGCCACCAGAGATCGAAGTCCATGCGTCAGACCTTGGGGCCAGGAACGTGATAGGGGGAATCGGCAACCACCGGTGCGGGCGGCTCGGTCACCTCTTCCGCCTTCTTCATGCGTCCGATCTGCCGCCGCAAGCGGCTCGCGGTAAAGCGATGACGCATCACGCGAGGCGCCATCGCGAGCATGGCGAGCAAGATGCCGGCCACAAAGAATGCCAGCGCAATCAGAATCAACGGCGCGTGCCAAGCCACGCCGAACGGCAGCACCAGCGAGACTTCCGCCGTGTTGTGCAGTGCCAGCACAAAGAGCAGCACAAACAACAGAATGCGGACGACCCAGACGAGAAATTTCATGCGGATTCGGAAACGGGCGGCGGTGCGGCGACTGAGCGCGATTGCCGGGTTGTGCCGCATTGTAGCGGATTCACCTGTCGGCCAGCCACGCAAGGGGACACCCACAAAGGCGCCGCGACAACAAAAAAACGCCCCGGTAAAACCGGGGCGTTCCTGAAACTACCATGTGCAACCGAGGCTAACGCGTCATTGCCAGGGGAACAATCGGATCCGTCAAGAACCCAGCCGCCTGGCGACCGCCTTCAGCTTGCCTCGCTGCCTTCACGGCCATCAGCGACACGGCTGGCTCGCCCTCCGAAGAGGACTCGCCCTGTCGCTCCAGGCTACGATCGACCCGCTCGCGCAACTCCTTGCCCGCCTTGAAATGCGGAACCCGTTTTTCGGGAACCAGTACTTTCTCGCCGGACTTGGGATTGCGCCCGACGCGCGGCGGACGACGATTCAAACCGAAACTACCGAACCCGCGAATCTCGATGCGGTGGCCGTCCGCCAAGGCGTCGGACATCGCATCCAGGATCGTCTTGACCGCGATGTCCGCGTCCCGCAACAACAGCTGCGGAAAGCGGGCGGCCAGCTTTTCCACGAGTTCGGACTTGGTCATGGGCATCTTGCGCGCGTCCTTTCAGGTCGACCCGGTGGATGCTTACTGGTTGGTTTCGTTCAGCTTGGCCTTCAGCAGCGCGCCGAGGTTCGTGGTGCCAGCGGTGCCGGTGTCAGCCGCGAACTTCTGCATGGCTTCCTGTTGGTCGGCGCTGTCCTTGGCCTTGATCGAAACGTTGATGTTGCGCGACTTGCGATCGATGTTGACGATCATCGCGGTCATCGTTTCGCCTTCCTTCAGCACGTTGCGGGCGTCTTCCACGCGGTCGCTCGAGATTTCCGAGGCACGCAGGTAGCCTTCCACGTCGTCCGCCAGCTGCACCACGGCGCCCTTCGGATCAACGGCCTTGATCGTGACGGACACGATCGAGCCCTTGTCGTTGGCCGAGATGAAGTTGTTGAACGGGTCGCCCGACAGTTGCTTGATACCCAGCGAGATGCGTTCCTTGTCGACGTCGATGGCCAGTACCACGGCTTCCACTTCGTCGCCCTTCTTGTACTTGCGAACGGCTTCTTCGCCGGTTTCTTGCCACGACAGGTCCGACAGGTGCACCAGGCCGTCGATACCGCCAGGCAGACCGATGAACACGCCGAAGTCGGTGATCGACTTGATCTGACCGGCCAGCTTGTCGCCCTTCTTGTGGTTGCGAGCGAAATCGTCCCACGGGTTGGCCTTGCACTGCTTCATGCCCAGGCTGATACGACGCTTGTCTTCGTCGATATCCAACACCATGACTTCCACTTCGTCGCCCAGCTGGACAACCTTCGACGGAGCCACGTTCTTGTTGGTCCAGTCCATTTCCGACACGTGGACCAGGCCTTCGATACCAGCTTCGATCTCGACGAATGCGCCGTAGTCGGTCAGGTTCGTCACCTTGCCGAACAGACGGGTGCCTTGCGGATAGCGGCGCGAGATGCCGACCCACGGATCTTCACCCAGTTGCTTGACGCCCAGCGAAACGCGGTTCTTCTCTTGGTCGAACTTGAGGATCTTGGCGGTGATTTCCTGGCCAACCGACAGCACTTCGCTCGGGTGACGCACACGACGCCATGCCAGGTCGGTGATGTGCAGCAGACCGTCGATGCCACCCAGATCCACGAACGCGCCGTAGTCGGTGATGTTCTTGACGATACCGTTGACGATCGCGCCTTCCTTGAGCGTTTCCATCAGCTTCTGACGCTCTTCGCCCAGCGTGGCTTCAACCACGGCGCGGCGCGACAGCACAACGTTGTTGCGCTTGCGGTCCAGCTTGATGACCTTGAATTCGAGGGTCTTGCCTTCGTACGGCGTGGTGTCCTTGATCGGACGCACGTCGACGAGCGAACCCGGCAGGAATGCACGAATACCGTTGACCATGACGGTCAGGCCGCCCTTGACCTTGCCAGTCACGGTACCGGAGATGATCTCGCCGGATTCCAGTGCCTTTTCAAGGTTCAGCCACGAAGCCAGACGCTTGGCCTTATCGCGCGACAGGATGGTGTCGCCATAGCCGTTTTCGAGCGCGTCGATTGCGACCGAAACGTAGTCGCCGACTTGCACTTCCAGCTCGCCCTGATCGTTCAGGAACTCTTCGACCGGAACAAACGCTTCAGACTTCAGGCCCGCGTTCACAACGACGAAGTTGTGGTCGATACGCACAACTTCCGCAGAGATCACTTCGCCAGCCTTCATATTGGACTTGGCGATCGACTCTTCGAACAGGGCGGCAAAAGATTCGTTAGTTTGGGACATAAAAAATAGGCATCCGCAGAACATGCCTCGCAATGCTTTCGCTCAGATGGGCGAAGACACGCATGCGGGGTTACGAGTTGAACATCCGCCGGCAGCAGACGCTACCGGCACCGATCGGACCAGCACAGACGGTTCAGTTCGCCTTGGCGCCCTGCACCTGCCGATACCAGTCCAGCACCTGCGCGACCACCTCATCGACCGTCATGTCGGACGAATCCAGCAACCGCGCTTCTTGCGCGGGACGCAGCGGCGCGACGCTGCGGGTGCGATCCCGCAAATCACGCGCTTCCAAGTCCTGCGAAAGACTTTCCACTGTAGCAGAAAATCCCTTTGCAATCAATTGTTTATAGCGCCTCTCGGCGCGAGCCTGGACGCTCGCAGTCAGGAACACCTTCAGCACCGCTTCGGGAAAAATCACGGTGCCCATGTCCCGGCCATCGGCCACAAGGCCGGGAGCCTCGAGAAACGCCCGCTGACGTGCTCGCAAGGCATCACGCACAGGCGCATGCACGGCGATCGCCGAAGCCTGGTTGCCCACCGATTCATGGCGAAGGGCCACGCTCACGTCCTCACCCCGGAGCCAGATGTGGTCCGCCTTGAAGCGCACATCCAGCTCACTCGCCAGGCGGACGAGACTGCTCACGTCGTGGTCATCGACGTTCTCCCGCATGCTGACCAGCGCCACCAGTCGGTACAGGGACCCGCTATCCAAGAGATGAAAACCGAGCAAATCCGCCACCTGATGCGCGACAGTGCCCTTGCCAGACGCAGTGGGGCCGTCGATGGTGATGACGGGGTAAGGCGTGGAGGCAGCAGCGTCTGACATGGTTTTCGTTGGCGGTTAATTGCGTTTCAGGCAGCAATACGGCTGAAGGCTGTGAAGTATTCCGGGAAGGTCTTTGCGACACAGCGCGGGTCGTTGATACGCACGGGCACCGGGCCGAAGGCGGCGAGCGAGAATGCCATCGCCATTCGATGGTCGTCGTAGGTATCGATGCCGCCAGCGGGAGGCGTCCATTGCGACGGAGGCGTCACGCGGATGAAATCAGCGCCCTCCTCCACTGCGGCGCCCAGTTTGCGAAGCTCGGTGGCCATGGCTGTCAGGCGATCAGTTTCCTTGACCCGCCAGCTTCCGATATTGGTGAGCGTGGTGGTGCCATCGGCAAACAGGGCGGCCACGGCCAACGTCATTGCAGCATCGGGGATGTGGTTGCAGTCCAACTCCAGCGCGTGAAGCTTGCCGTCGTCGCGCTCGACGCCACGCACTTCAATCCAGTTGTCGCCCGCCATGACGTTGGCGCCCATGCGGTTGAGCGCGTCGGCAAACCGGACGTCGCCCTGAATACTGGACATCCCCACGCCTTCCACGCGCACCGGCCCGCCGCCGAGCGCACCCGCCGCGAGGAAGTACGAAGCGGACGAGGCATCGCCTTCGACGAAGATTTCGCCCGGCGCCCTATACGCCACGCCCGTCGGCACCGTAAAGGACACCCAGCCGTCACGCGCAACCTGCACACCGAAGCGCGCCATCAGGTTCAGCGTGATCTCGATGTAAGGCTTGGATATCAGCTCTCCGACGACCTCGATCGTGACGTGACCGGCCCGCTCCACCAGAGGGAGCGCCATGAGCAACGCAGTCAGAAACTGGCTCGAAACGTCGCCGCGCACGCGGATCGGCGCATCGAGCTTGACGGACGCGGCATGGATCGCCAGCGGTGGGTAGCCCGCGTTGCCCGTGTAATCGATATGAGCGCCGACCTGGCGCAGACCGTCGACCAGATCGCCGATCGGGCGCTCGTGCATGCGCGGCACGCCGTGCAACGTGTATTCACCACCCTGCAATGCAAGCGCAGCGGTCAGCGGGCGGATGGCGGTACCGGCATTCCCCATGAACAGGTCGGCCGATTTGACCGGGAAGCGACCGCCCGTGCCGGCGACACGGTAATCGTTGGGTCCAACGGATTCGACCTCGACACCCAGCTTGTCCAGCGCAGCCAGCATGACACGTGTGTCGTCGGAGTCGAGCAAGTCGCGCACGGTGGTGTCGCCCTGCGCGAGTGCGGCCAGCAGCAGCACGCGGTTGGAAATGCTCTTCGAGCCCGGCAGCTTGATGGTGCCGCGGGCTGCCTTCAGCGGACCAACGTCAAGGTATTCCATGAATCCAGTCAGTTAAAAAGCGTCATTCGGATGGTGTGGTGGGGGCCACCCGCTGCGGCCAGGCCAGGCGCGCTTCACTCGCGCGGCGGAACACGCGCTCCAGCGAGGCGCCATCGCGCTCGGCAATCATCGTCTTCAAGCGGCCAACCACGGCCTCGTACGTCGTCAGCTCCCGCAACAGCGCTTCGCGGTTCGACAAGCAGATGTCACGCCACATCTCGGGCGACGACGCGGCGATGCGCGTGAAATCGCGGAAGCCGCCACCTGCGAAGTCCAGTTTGAGCGAAGCGTCTTCTGCGTTGATGATCTGCGCGACCAATGCATACGACAGCACGTGCGGGAGGTGGCTGACAGCTGCAAATACCGCATCGTGCTGGACGGCAGACATCACGTGGCAATGCGCCCCAGCGGCTTCCCACATCGCCTGTACGCGGGCGACATCGGCGCGGCGGTTTTCCTGCAGCGGACACAGCACGGTCTTCTTGCCGACGTACAGATCGGCCAGCGCTGCCTCCACGCCGTTGAGTTCACGGCCGGCGATGGGGTGCGCCGGCACGAACTGGCTGACCTGATCGCCCAGCGCCGTCTTGGCCGCGATGATGACGTCGGACTTGGTGCTCCCGGCATCCGTCACGATGGTGTCCGCGCCCAGGTGCGGCTGCATGGCGAGCAGCAGCGGCAGCGTCTGCGCCACTGGCGCGCACAGCACGACGATGTCTGCGTCGCGTACGGCCTCGTCCATCGGCAGCGCCTCGTCGATCACGCCCAGGCGGATCGCCGCGTCGAGCGACGCCTGCGACCGCCCGACGCCGACGATATGCCCGACCACGCCCGCGCGGCGCAACCCAAGCGCGAGCGAACCGCCAATCAGGCCGACGCCGACGATCACCAATCGGGAACAAGAAAAAGAAGAGGCCACAACACCGCCCTGCCAAAAAAAAAGCAAAGCGGCATTGTAGCCCGATGTGTCCGACACCCGATGCCCGATCGGGCCCGCGGCAGACGCTGCGCCTGACTTAGGCGGCGGCCGATTCCTGCGCCAGCGCGACCTCCAGCGCATCGAGGAAAGCGGCGTTCTCTTCCGGAAGCCCGATACTGACGCGCAGCCATTGCGGCAAGCCATAGTTGCCGACAGGGCGAACGATCACGCCCTGTTTAAGCAGCGCGAGGTTCACACGCGCACCCGCGTCATCGTCGTCACCCACCCGCACCAGAACGAAGTTGCCTGACGACGGCACGTATTGCAGGCCGAGCCGATCGAACGCCTCCGTCAGCTGCAGGTAGCCGGCAGCGTTCAGTTCGGCAGACTGCCGGAGGAATGCCGTGTCATCGAGCGCGGCCACGGCAGCGGCTTGCGCCAGGCTGTTCACATTGAATGGCTGTCGGATGCGGTTGAGCAAATCGGTGAGCTGCGGCTGCGCGATGCCGTAACCCACGCGCAGGCCAGCCAGCCCATACGCCTTCGAGAAGGTGCGCGACACCAACAGATTCGGATACTGCCGCACCCAACTGACCGAGTCGTATTGCTGCGCCAGTTTCAGGAATTCGTTGTAAGCCTCGTCGAGCACAACGACGACTGTTGGGGGCACCTTGGCCAAGAACGCAGCAATCTCGTCTGCCAGCAGGAAGGTCCCCGTCGGGTTGTTTGGGTTAGCGATGTAGATGAGGCGGGTCGTCGACGTGATGGCAGCGGCCATCGCATCCAGGTCGTGGCCGTATTCGCGGGCCGGCACTTCGATGGCGCGCGCGCCGACTTCCTGCGCTGCCAGTGCGTACACGGCGAAGGAGTGCTGGGCGTAGATCACGCCCTGCCCCGGCGCCACCAGTGCGCGGGCCGCCAGTTCAAGGATGTCGTTGCTGCCGTTACCGAGCGTGATCCACGCTTCGGGCACGCCAAACTTGGCGTGCAGTGCGGCCTTCAGGCTGAACCCGTTGGCATCCGGGTAGCGTGCCAGCTCATCAATCGCCGCAGCCATGGCGTCCTTGGCCGACTGCGGCATACCCAGCGGGTTTTCATTGGATGCCAGCTTGACGATGCGCGCAGCATCCAGGCCGAACTCGCGCGCGACGTCGGCGATCGGTTTGCCAGCCACATAAGGTGCGATGGCGCGGACGTATTCGGGGCCGAACTGCAAAGACATCAGGTGCTCCTCTGTTATCGGCGCCTCGCCCAAGCGAAGCGCGTTTGGATCCCTCGGGAGCGCCGCAAACCGGCACCGGCTTGCCTCGTCCCCGTCAGTGTGCCGAGGGGTAAGACCCCAAGACTTTGAAATACGCTGCATCGTGCCGCAGCTTTTCCAGCGCACGCGCCACTTGCGGGTCGCGCTGGTGGCCCTCCACGTCGACGTAGAAGTAGTATTCCCACGCGCCGCTGCGCGCCGGCCGCGATTCAAAGCGGCACATCGACACGCCGTTCTCGGCCAGCGGTGCCAGCAACCGGTAGACCGCGCCGGCCTCGTTCGGCACCGATAGGATCAGCGAGGTCTGATCGCGTCCGCTCGGCTCCGTCTCGTAGTTGCCGATGACAACAAAACGCGTGCGGTTATGCGGGTCGTCTTCCACGTTCGCGCGTACCACGTGCAAGCCGTAGCGGTTGGCCGCCTGCACGCTTGCCAGCGCCGCGACGGTTTCGTCCTCACCCGCCATGCGCGCAGCTTCGGCGTTGCTCGACACTGCCTCGCGCGCGAGGTGCGGGTAGTTCGTGTTCAGCCACCGTTGGCACTGTGCCAGCGCCTGCGCGTGCGCCCTCACCACCTTCACGCCCGACATGTCGCCGGTCTTGTGAAGCAGGTTGTGGTGCACACGCAGTGCGATCTCGCCGCTGATCTTCAATGACGTCTGCAAGAACAGGTCGAGCGTGCGCGACACCACGCCCTCGGTCGAGTTCTCGACCGGCACCACGCCACAATCCACCGTGCCGGATTCAGCCGCGCGGAACACCTCGTCGATGCTCGGGCACGGCACCGCCTGGATCTCATGCCCGAAATGCGCGATCACGGCCTGCTCCGAGAACGTGCCCGCCGGGCCGAGGTAACCGATGCGCAGCGCCTGCTCCAGGCCGCGGCAAGCAGACATCACCTCGCGCCAGATGGCGGCAATGCTCTCATCGTGCAGCGGGCCCGCATTGCCCGCCTGCATCTTCCGGATGACCTGCAGTTCGCGGTCCGGCCGGAATGCCGGCGACGAATAGCGCTTCTTCACTTCGCCCACTTCCTGCGCCACCCTGGCGCGGTCGGAGAGCAGTTGCAGGAGCTGGCTATCGATCGCGTCGATCTTCAAGCGCAACGGCGCCAACTCCGCCGCCAATGCGGCATCCGGCTTCTGGTTCGTTTCGTCTGACTGACTGGTCATTGTAGGAATCGGGTTCGGCAGCGGATTGCGAATTGCCACGCGAAGCAACCGCTTCGCGCAATGTTCTGCCGGGGTTGAGCGCGCAGCTTAAGCGGCGGTCCGCTCGAACTCGCGCATGAAATCGACCAATGCTTCCACGCCCTCCAGCGGCATCGCGTTGTAGATGCTCGCCCGCATACCGCCCACGGACTTGTGGCCCTTGAGCTGCACCAGCCCGCGCTCGCGTGCCTGCGCAAGAAACGCATCGTTACGGGACTCGTCATTCAGGAAGAACGGCACGTTCATGCGCGAACGGCACGTCGGATGGATTTCGTTGCGATAGAGACTGCTCGCGTCGATGAAGTCGTACAGCAGCTTTGCCTTGATGATGTTGCGGGTCTCCAGTGCCTCCACGCCGCCCTGGCGCTTGATCCACTGGAACACCAGCCCGGCGACATAGATCGCGTAAGTGGGGGGCGTGTTGTACATCGAGCCGTTCTCGGCTACGAGGCGCCAATTGAACGCCGATGGGCAGAGCGGATGTGCGTGGCCCAGCAGGTCCTTGCGGACAATGGCGATGGTGAGGCCTGCCGGGCCTATATTCTTCTGCGCGCCGCCGTACAGTACCTGGTAGCCATTCCAGTCAATCGACCGTGAGAGGATGTGGCTCGACACATCGGCCACCACCACGCGCCCGTGGGCCTGCCCGATATCCGGTGTCTCCTGGTATTCGACCCCAACGATCGTCTCATTGGTGCAGAGGTGCACGTATGCTGCGTCGCTCGACAATCGCCATGTCGAGACATCCGGAATCTTATGGAAACGCTCGGCTTCGCTGGTGGCCGCGATGTCGACTTCGCCGTACCTGCGCGCCTCCTGCTGTGACTTGACTGACCACGTGCCGGTTACGACGTAATCCGCACGAGGCGCATCCACCGACAGGCGACGCATCAAGTTCAACGGCACGATCGCGTTTTCAGCAATCGCGCCGCCCTGGAGGAACAGGATTTCGTAGTTTTCGGGCACCGCCAGCAATTCGCGCAGATCGGAGAAAGCCTGCGCCATGATGCTTTCGAATTCGCGGCCGCGATGGCTCATTTCCATGACGCTCATCCCGCAGCCGTGCCAGGAGAGCATCTCGTCCCTTGCCTGCTCCAGCACTTCGGTCGGCAACACGGCCGGCCCCGCTGAAAAGTTGTACACGCGTGCCTGGCTGGCCTGGAGAGCTCGATCCGCTTGGTTCATGAGGCGAAAGACAAAAGAAAAATGGCTGTCTGGGCGCAAACCCAAACAGCCATTATCCACCAACTGGCGGGGCGACGGGGATTACACACCCATTCGCCCGCCTACGCCGGCCAATTACTTCGAAGCTGCGGAAATTTCCTTGTCAGCCATGTCACGCATCGCCTTGCCAACTTGCGGGCCGTACTTTTGCATCACGTTGCCCCACACTTCCTGCATGGCCTTACCCTGGTTGGCCATGAACTTCTGGCCGCTCGGCGTCTTCAGGAATGCCGTCAGATCCTTGAGTTCCTGCGCCGTGTAGTACTTGCCGAGCGAGTCGTAGTGAGCTTGCAGGGCGTCCTTGCGGAAGGCCTCGGTCTCAAATGCCTTGCCTGCGCCGTCCGTCATGCGCTGCACGGCGCCATTCTTCTTCAGCTTGTCGACAGCAGCCTGCTTTTGCTTGTCATTCAGCGTCTTGTTCTCGACCAGCGCTTGTTCCAGCACCAGAGGGGCTTCCTGCTTGGCGCCGTTTTCCAGCACTTCCCCCTGACCGCGGATTGCCTGATCGACGTTCATGGTCGTCAGCAGGTCCTTGATGGCAGCCGTCTTCTCGGCATCGCCGCCGGCGGTCTGTGCCAGGGCAAACAGCGGTGCGAAACCGGCTACCACGATCAGATGTTTCAGACTCTTGTGCATTGTTGCTCCCTTGAGATAAGCGTTGCGTTTAGGCGGGCCACGTGACGTAGAAGTTCCTGCCCTTGCCGCGCACAGGTCCGGCATCATGACCAGAACTGTGTCCAACGGCAAGCAAAAGATGTTTCCAATTATGTCTCGGCGCTGTCATCCGGCTGCGCATCCGCGTCCGGTGCGGCATCTGCCGCGTCGGCGCCATCGGACCCTTCCGCATCGGACTCCACAACACGCTGCAAGCCGGACAACTTGTTGCCCTCGCCCACCGAGATGAGCGTCACACCCTGCGTGGCCCGGCCCATTTCGCGGATTTCGTCCACGCGGGTGCGGATCAACACGCCGCCGGTGGTAATCAGCATGATTTCGTCTTCGGGCGCAACCAAAGCGGCCGCCACAACCTTGCCATTGCGCTCGGACGTCTGAATGGCAATCATGCCCTTCGTGCCGCGGCCATGACGGGTGTACTCGGAGATCGGGGTGCGCTTGCCGTAGCCGTTCTCAGTCGCGGTCAGCACGCTGCCGGCGCCCGCCTGCGCGCCCTCGCCTTCGGTCTCCGCCGGTGCCACCAGCATGGCGATGACCTGCTGCCCCTCTTCCAGATTCATGCCGCGCACGCCACGAGCCTGGCGCCCCATCGGGCGCACGTCGTTCTCGTCAAAACGGACTGCCTTGCCCGCATCCGAAAACAGCATGACGTCGTGCTGGCCATCGGTGATGTCCGCGCCGATCAGGAAATCGCCCTCGTCCAGGTCCACGGCGATGATGCCGGCCTTGCGGGGGTTGGAAAACTCTGTGAGCGCCGTCTTCTTGACGGTGCCCTTGGAAGTTGCCATGAAGACAAAGTGCTGCTCGTCAAACTGCTTGACCGGCAGGATCACGTTGATCTTCTCGCCCGGCGAGAGCGGGAACATGTTGACGATCGGGCGCCCGCGCGAGTTGCGGCTGCCCTGGGGCACTTCCCAGACCTTGAGCCAATACAGGCGTCCCCGGTTCGAGAAGCACAGGATGTAGTCATGCGTGTTGGCGACGAACAGCGTGTCGATCCAGTCGTCTTCCTTGGTGGCAGCGGCCTGTTTGCCGCGACCGCCGCGCTTCTGGGCACGGTACTCGGAAATCGGCTGGCTCTTCATATAGCCGCTATGGGATAGCGTCACCACCAGATCTTGCGGCGTAATGAGGTCTTCTGTGTCCAACTCTGTCGCATTGTGCTCGATCTGCGAGCGACGCTCGTCGCCGAATTCCGCACGGATGGCAGTGAGTTCGTCGACGATGATGGCAGTAATGCGCTCTGGACGCGCCAGAATGTCGAGCAGGTCGGCGATCTGCGCCATGACCTCGCGATACTCCTGGACGATCTTGTCCTGCTCCAGTCCGGTAAGGCGCTGCAGGCGCATCTGCAGAATTTCCTGCGCTTGCGTGTCGGACAGTTTGTAAAGGCCATCGCCCTGCATGCCGAAGGCCGGCAGAAGCCCCTCCGGCCGATACGCAGAGCGACCGCCAGCGGTTTCGCTTTCGGCGCGGGAGAGCATGTCGCGCACCAGACCCGAATCCCAACTGCGATTCATCAGTTCCGCCTTGGCGACGGGCGGCGTCGGCGCAGCCTTGATGATGGCGATGAACTCATCGATGTTGGCCAGTGCAACGGCCAGGCCCTCGAGAATGTGGCCGCGCTCCCGCGCCTTGCGCAGATCGAATACCGTGCGACGCGTCACCACTTCGCGACGGTGCAGCAGGAAGCACTCCAGCATCTGGCGCAGGTTCAGCAGGCGCGGCTGGCCGTCGACCAGCGCCACCATGTTCATACCGAACGTGTCCTGCAACTGCGTATTCTTATAGAGGTTGTTGAGGACGACCTCCGGCACTTCGCCGCGCTTGAGCTCGATGACCACGCGCATGCCGGATTTGTCCGACTCGTCGCGAATGTCCGAAATGCCTTCCACACGCTTTTCGGTGACAAGCTCGGCGATGCGCTCGAGCAGCGTGCGCTTGTTAACTTGATAAGGCAGCTCGTCGACGATGATTGCTTGGCGCTGGCCCCGGTCGATATCCTCGAAGTGCGTCTTGGCACGCATCACCACGCGGCCGCGCCCCGTGCGATAACCCTCACGCACCCCCGAGATGCCGTAAATGATGCCGGCCGTCGGGAAGTCGGGGGCCGGGATCAGTTCGATCAGTTCGTCGACAGTGGCTTCCGGATTCCGCAGCAAATGGAGGCAGCCGTCGACCACTTCATTCAGGTTATGCGGCGGAATGTTCGTCGCCATACCCACCGCAATCCCGGACGAGCCGTTGATGAGCAAGTTGGGAATGCGCGCCGGCAGAATCGAGGGCTCGGTTTCGGAGCCGTCGTAGTTGGGCTCGAAGTTGACCGTTTCCTTGTCGATATCGGCCAGCAGCTCGTGTGCGATTTTAGAGAGGCGGATTTCCGTGTAACGCATCGCCGCCGCGTTGTCGCCGTCGACCGAGCCGAAGTTGCCCTGACCGTCCACAAGCATGTAACGCAGGGAGAAATCCTGAGCCATCCGCACGATGGTGTCGTATACAGCCGTATCGCCGTGCGGGTGATATTTACCAATCACATCCCCGACGATACGGGCGGACTTCTTATAGGGACGATTCCAGTCGTTGTTGAGCTCGTGCATCGAATAAAGCGCACGGCGATGCACCGGCTTGAGACCATCCCGTACATCAGGAAGGGCGCGGCCCACGATCACGCTCATCGCGTAAGCGAGGTACGAACTGCGCATTTCTTCTTCGAGCGATACCGGGAGTGTCTCTTTGGCGAATTGATCCATTGGGCGAACGATTGGAGGTCCCGTAGTGAGCACTATGGGACGCTGCGGTTGCGCGAATAACAAGACATTTTACCATGCCGCAAGCCCCCTCCCGCCGCGATGGCGTGCGGCGCATTCTCAACCCCGGGCACGTTCCCTGCGAGCGGGAGCAAAACCGAGGACCTAGTCCCCATAAGGGTTTGCGAGCCATTTCCTGCCTTGTTGCGTACACACCACAAGGCCCAGGCGCCCCGTCTGAATCGCTTATATTTGCTTTTTAGGAGTGCGTGCTTGTGGCACAATCCCCCAGCGAAGAGGCAGACATTGTTCGAAGTGGAGCCTTCACCACACCGAGAATGTTATACTCCGAAGAATGTATGACTTGTTTTCGTCCCATCTGCTCGCAGTCTTCTGCGGTGATCTCATCCTGAGAGGAGAAATATGAAAAAATTTGCCAAGCTCGCGTTCGCTGCAGCTGCGGTAGCCATGGCTGCGTCCGCTTACGCTCAGTCGGTGCCCTACGAAAAGAAGGCCGTCAACGACAACTGGGGTAACGGCACGAGCGAGTGGGTCTGGAAGAACGGCACGAATGAACTGTGCTGGCGCAATGGCTTCTGGACGCCGGCAACCGCCAACGCTCAGTGCGACGGCGCTCTGGCTCCGGCTGCTGCCCCGCAAGCCCAGCCGACCCCGGCAGCCAAGCCGGTTGTTAGCTCGGAAAAGGTCACATTCGCTGCTGACACGCTGTTCGACTTCGACAAAGCCGTGCTGAAGCCGGAAGGCAAGGCCAAGCTGAACGACCTGGTCTCGAAGCTGCAAGGCATCAACCTGGAAGTCGTGATCGCCGTTGGCCACACCGACTCGTTCGGTTCGGACAAGTACAACGACCGCCTGTCGGTCCGTCGTGCTGAAGCCGTCAAGGGTTACCTGGTCAGCAAGGGCATCGAAGCCAACCGCGTGTACACGGAAGGCAAGGGCAAGCGCCAGCTGAAGGTTGATCCGAAGTCGTGCAAGGGCTCGCGCAAGGCACAAATCGCCTGCCAGCAGCCGAACCGCCGCGTGGACGTGGAAGTGGTCGGTACCCGCAAGGCTCAGTAATTCGGTATCTGCCTAAAAAAGAGCCCAGCGCAAGCTGGGCTCTTTTTCGTCCGCTGCACGCAGGAACATCAGGCAAAAAAAAGCGGTGACGCAGGAATGCGCCACCGCTTTTTTGTTGCATTCAACGAGGCAGCGCCCCTCACCCTCTCATCAGTAGGCTGGCGTTGCCTGGTCATTCGCAACCATGGCGCGGTCACCCACGCGCAGGTTGTTCGGGTTACGCTGCGTGACGGTCGCGACGCGGCCATCGTCCAGACGAACCGTGATGCGATACACGGTCTGCCCGCCAGCACCCGCGCGTTGCTCGACCTGGTTTCCAGCATATGCACCGAGTGCCGCGCCGCCAATGGTTGCAACTGTGTTACCCGTGCCACCGCCAACCTGATGGCCCAGGATACCGCCAGCCACGCCGCCGATGATCGTGCCCAGAATGCCCGGGCTATTTGCTGGCGCCTGCATCGGCTGAATGGACTCGACGCGGCCATATAAAGCGCCGGGTTGCTGTTGCGGCTGACTACCATAGGCGGGAGCAGGAGCGTAGCCTCCCCCATAACCTCCGCCGTATCCGCCGCCATAGCCAGGCGCCGCACAGCCCGCCAGTACAGTCAGGCTCGCGATGCCGAGCCCTGCCAGAAATTGTTTGGATTTCATTGATCTCTCCTTGAAGGAATGTGACAGTTGGAGACAACGCATGCGCGTTCGTTCACCTCTGTTTCAATGTGAAACCTTTTATCCCTGACGCGCGTCATTTGGTTGGGGCGATGCTTTTTGGTACATTTCCTCACCTAGCCGACACACCCAGGCGCAGCGCAACATGACCACCACTCACGCGAACGCCGATCCCGGCGAACTCGAAAAATTCAGCGAACTCGCCCACCGCTGGTGGGATCCGAACAGCGAGTTCAAACCGCTCCACGAAATCAACCCGCTGCGCCTGGACTGGATCCAGTCGCTCGCGCCGTTGAGCGGCAAGCGTGTCCTCGACATCGGTTGCGGCGGAGGCATCCTGTCTGAGAGCATGGCCCGTGCCGGCGCCGTCGTCAAAGGAATTGACCTGTCGCGCAAAGCATTGCGGGTGGCCGACTTGCATGGCCTGGAGGCCGGTGTGGCGGTGGATTACGAAGAGATCGCCGCAGAAGCCCTCGCCGCGCGCGAGCCGGCCAGCTTCGATGTTGTGACTTGCATGGAGATGCTGGAACATGTCCCCGATCCAGCCTCTGTTGTGCGAGCTTGTGCGACGTTGGTCAAACCGGGCGGTCACGTATTCTTCTCGACCATCAACCGCAACGCCAAGGCCTACCTGCTGGCAGTGATCGGGGCGGAGTACGTGCTGAACATGCTGCCGCGCGGCACGCACGATTACGCCAAGTTCATCCGCCCGTCCGAGCTTGCGTCCTTCGCGCGTCAGGCGGGACTGGAACCCGACCAGATGCGCGGCCTGGAATACAACCCGCTCACCGGCCGGTACGCCCTGACGTATGACACCAGCGTCAACTACCTGATGGCGACGCGCCGGCCGATCGACGCATGATGGTCCGCAAGTTTCCAAACCCGCTGGGTGCGGTGCTGTTTGACCTCGACGGCACGCTGGCAGATACCGCTCCGGACCTGGCCGCCGCGGCCAACAAAGTCCGTACTGACCGCGGGCTTGAGCCGTTGGCCTATGAAGCATTGCGCCCCGTCGCCTCACATGGCGCACGCGGGTTGATTGGCGTGGCCTTCGGAGTCGGGCCGCAAGATGCGGAATTCGAGTCGTTGCGGCTGGCCTTCCTGGCCAACTATGCGGCGGAAATCTGCGTCCGCACGCGGCTCTTTCCGGGCATGACCCACGTGCTGGCCGAACTCGGCCGGGCGGGCATCCCTTGGGGCATCGTCACCAACAAATCGGCGCGGCTGACCATGCCGCTGGTGGCACAACTCGCTTTTCCAGTGGCGCCCGCCTGTGTTGTCGCGGGTGACACCACGCCGCACGCCAAACCCCACCCCGCTCCCTTGCTGCACGCCGCCCAGTCGATTGGGATTGACGCCCGGCAAATCGTTTACGTGGGGGATGACCTGCGCGACATCGAGGCCGGCAGGGCCGCCGGCATGCCTACCATTGCGGCCAGTTACGGCTATTGTGGTAATGGACCGGCGCCTGAAGCCTGGCAGGCAGATGCCCTCATCGCGGGTGCCGCCGAACTGGTTCCACTGCTGCTCGAATCACAGCGTGTATAGGCAGGTTGCCTGGGCCGAAGCCCGGCGCCCTTCAAGACCGCTGCCTCCCCTCTGGACGCGGCGGTCGACCCACTGACACAACACGGCAGCTATCGCCGGACACTCGCATGAGCACCTCCCCCGATTCGCGTCCTGATCTGCAATCGCATGCCAACGGCTGGCGCGCATGGCTGAGCCGTGCCCGCAACACTGCCGGATGGCAACGCACCGTGCAGTTTGGCCAGCAGATGCGGGCTTCGAGGCGCACCAGGCGCGTCGGGTTGGGTGTGCTGATCTTTCTGGCGGTATTCGGACTGCTGGGCGCCGTGGGCGGCCCCCCGCTGCTGCGCCATCTGGCAGAAACGCAACTCAGCAAAGTGCTGGAGCGTCCGGTATCCGTGGGCAAGGTTCGCATCAACCCATATACCCTGCGACTGGAGGTTGACCAGATCCACATTGCCGAGCGCGATGGAAAGACGCCGTTCGTCGACATCGGCCATCTGCATGTCAATGCAGCATGGAGTTCGATTTTCCGCCGGGCACCCGTCATTGAGGAATTGAGCATCGAAGCACCGCATGTGCGCATCGTGCGTACCGCGGAGCAGCGCTTCAATTTCTCCGACATCATCGACAAGCTGAGCCAGCCCGAGAATCCGCCCAAGCCCAAATCGGCCGAACCTGCCCGCTTTGTCTTCGCCAATCTCCAGCTGACCAACGGTACGGTCGAGTTCATCGATCAGCCGCTCGGCACGCAGCACAGGGTGGACAACCTGCAGATTGGCGTGCCGTTTCTGGCCAACCTGCCGGCCGACGTCGATATCTTCGTGCAGCCGTTACTGGCCGCGCGCATCGACGGCGCGCCGCTGCACTTTGCCGGCAAGACCAAGCCCTTCGCCGATTCGCTCGAATCGAGCCTCAATCTCAAGGTCGAAGGCCTGGATCTCCCCCGCTACGTCGGCTACGTACCGGGCCCCTTGCCGGTGGCGGTGCCCCAAGGCAAGCTGACAACCGACCTGACGATCGACTTCCAGAAACCCAAAGGCGGTACGCCGGTGCTGCGCCTGCGCGGTACCGCTGGCCTCGACAACCTCGAAGTGATCGACGCCAAGAAATCGCCGCTCGTCACCGCCAAACAGGTACGAGCCGCGCTTACCGACGTACGCCCGCTCGACAACGTGTTCCACCTCGAAACGCTCACGCTGGATGGCGTACGCGTCGATGTCGCGCGCGGTCACGATGGCGCGCTCAATTTCGCGCAGCTCGGCAGCCAATCCGTGCCGGCCGATGCAAAAACAGCCAAACCCGAGCCTGCCCCCGGCACCCAGCCAAAACCACTGGACTTGCTGGTCAGCAAGCTCCAGGTGACCAACAGCGGCGTGCATTGGCACGACGCAACCACGCAGCCGGCTGCCGATCTGGCGCTGGAAGACCTCCACGGCGACGCGGCCGTCCGGACGCTGGGCGGCCCGACCGCGCTCGATGTCACCGCCAGGCAGGCGCAGGGCGGCACGCTGAACATCAAAGGGACGACGTCTCTGGAGAAGCACAACGCCGAACTGGAACTGAAGCTCGATGGCGTCAAGCTCGCCGGCATTGGGCCGTACCTGCGGCAAGCGGGCGCGCCTCAACTGCAGAGCGGCGCATTGTCGGCGGACGGCAAGGTCGTCCTCGATTTCGGCCCCGACAAGTTCAATGTGCAAGCCGAACCCTTGACCGCCAGCCTCGCCGATCTGTCGATGGCGCCTGCGTCCGGCAAGGAGACGGCGCTGCGTGCCAAGCTGATCCGCGCCGACGTGAAGCATTTCGATCTGGATGCACGCAGCATCGCCTTGAGCGACGTGCGTACCGACGGCCTGCAGGTGGATGCCCTGCGCAAGAAAGATGGCACCACGACGCTCACACTACTCAATGGGCCGCAAGCTGCCGCGACTGGCAAAGCCGGTGCCGCCCCCGCGCGAGCCGGCACATCGGGCGAGAAACCCTGGGCCGTGACGGTGCAGACCCTGCGGTTGGACAACAGCGCCGTCGGCTTTGAAGATCAGTCGAACGCGCGGCCGGTGAAGGTGCGGGTCGAGCCACTGAACGTCGTTGTGCAGAACGCTTCGACCGACCTCGGCAAACCGGTCAGCGTGCAAGTTGGCGCGGGCCTGGGCGCCAAGGGCAAGATCGACGTGCGCGGCGACGTGGTCCCGCAGCCGCTCAAGGCAGACCTGCGCGTCGCCACGCAAAACCTGTCGCTGGCTGGCTTCGATCCGTATCTCGACAAGTCGCTCAACGCGGCCATCACCAGCGCTTTGCTGACGATGGACGGCCGCCTGACGCTCAATCAGTCCAAGGCGCTGACGGTCAACTACCAGGGCAATGCGACGCTGGGCAACGTGCGTCTGCAGGATCGCGTCACTTCAGACGATTTCCTGCGCTGGCGCTCTCTCGCGCTCAACCGAATCCAGGTCCGCTACGACGGTGATACTCCACACGTGCGCGTGGGCGCAGTGGCACTGTCGACGTTCTATGCGCGGATCATCATCAATCCGAACGGACGCCTGAACCTGCAGGACATCCGCGTGCAGCCGGAAGAGGCGCGCCGCTCTCTGACCCAATCCGAGCCGGCGGCCGCCTCCGCGCCTGCCGCTGCACAGGCCGTTGCCCCGGCATCTGCCGTCGCCACTGCAGCACCCGCACCCAAGGCCGACGGAGCCGATCTGCGCGTCGATGCCATCACGCTGCAGGACGGCAACATCCGCTTCACCGACAACTTCATCAAGCCGAACTACACCGCCAACCTGACAGCAATCGGCGGCGCGGTGGGAACGATCAGCACCGCCGCCAGCCAGGTACCGGCCGACGTGACGTTGCGCGGCAGCGTCGACGGCACGGCACCCGTCGATATCCATGGCAAGGTCAATCCGCTCGCACCCACGGCCTTTGTCGATCTGACAGCCAAGGCCGACGGCGTGGAGCTGACCAATCTCACGCCCTATTCGGCCAAGTACGCCGGCTACCCCATCACCAAGGGCAAGCTGACGATGGATCTCCACTATCTGCTGGACCAGGGCAAGCTGACGGCGGACAACCACATCTTCATCGATCAGCTCACCTTTGGAGACCGCGTGGAGAGCAAGGATGCGACCAACCTGCCGGTCAGGCTGGCGGTGGCGCTGCTCAAGAACTCGCGCGGCGAGATCGACGTGCGCGTGCCTGTATCCGGCTCGCTTGATGACCCGCAATTCAGCATTGGCGGCGTGATCCTGCGCGCGTTCGTCAACCTGATCGCGCGCGCGGTCACGGCGCCTTTCTCACTGCTTGCCAGCGCTTTCGGCGGCGGCGGCGAAGAACTCGGCTACATCGAGTTCGACCCCGGCACGTCGAGCATCAGCCAGGCGTCGCAAGCCAAGCTCGACAAGCTGGCCACCGCACTCAAAGACCGTCCAGGCCTGAAGCTCGACATCATCGGCCGCGTCGACCCGGAATTCGACCGCGACGGCCTGCGGCGGGAGGCCGTTGAGCGCTCGATCCGCGAACAGAAGCTCAAGGACGCAGGCGACGCTGCCGAGGCAGACACCACTGTCAAGCCCGAGGAGGAAAACAAGTACCTTGAACGCGCCTATAAAGCCGCCAAATTCCCGAAGCCGCGCAACGTGATCGGCCTGGCGAAATCCCTTCCGCCCGACGAGATGCGAAAGCTGATGGAGACCAACGTTCAAGTGACGGAAGCGGACCTTCGCGAACTGGCCCAGCGTCGTGCCAACGCCGTCCATGTGGCGCTGGCGGAACGCGTGGATCCGGAGCGTCTCTTCGTGGTCGCGCCCAAGCTGACAGCCGAGGGCATCAAGGACAAAGGCAAGACGACGCGGGTTGATTTCTCGCTGAAGTAACCCATCTATGGGATAATCGATTCTTCCTTACTGGGGCCGACCTGGTTTCGACGTGGGTTGCGAAGCAGTGGAGGGCATACCGAGGACCCGTCACCTCGTTAATCAATGGGAATGCAATAACTGCTAACGACGAACGTTACGCACTGGCAGCCTAAGGGCCGCCGTCCTCGCACTGGCTCGCTGACGGGCTAGGGTCGAAAGACTAGCGAGGTCATCTACGTCAGATAAGCTCTAGGTGAGTCACGGGCCTAGAGACGAAAACTTAGTGAATCGCCGTCGTAGAGCGTGTTCGTCCGCGATGCGGCGGTTAAATCAAATGACAGAACTAAGTATGTAGAACTCTCTGTGGAGGGCTTGCGGACGCGGGTTCGATTCCCGCCGGCTCCACCACTATTTGAAAAACCAACCGTTCTCGGTTGGTTTTTTTTCGTCTGTTCCCCCCAGTGTTGGCGTGGTTTCCAGGCCTGGTCTCACGAGCGCCACCTCTGCAAAGGCGGCCTTTCCGCCCCCGCCGACGCATCTCTGTTCTCCGTTTTCTCTGGTGGCCACGCGAGCGTTCTCGAGGTCATTTCCTTTGCTGGCGCGGGTTTAGATGCGGTCGGTTGTAGTCGGCAACTCCTGTAGGGGTGGCGACTGAGGGTGACGATATGCACCGCTACGCGGTAGGCTACTCCCGGCCAGAAGCAGGCATTCGTTTTGCTATTTATATTCTATTGAGCCTAAATCCGGAGAATGGAGAATCAAATCTGCAAGGCTTGCCACCGGACCGCTTAACGAAGTTTCTGAGCGATGTACGAGATAAAGATCTTTGTAAACATCTTCTTCAATCGGAATTGCATGTAACCATCCGCTTGCCTGTTCATGCTTGACCGCGCTTTCCATCACAAGCGAGATTCCTAGCCCTGCGTGGACCGCGTGTTTGACCGCCTCGGTGCTACCTAACTGCATACCCACTGTGAACTCTGCCGAGTCGGCACCGGCATATTGTTGTAGTAGGCGCCCAGTTCCGGTAGCCGCTTCGCCTCCAAGCAAGTTCTGGGATTTTAACCACTTAAGTGGAATGGTCGACTCGGCAGCCCAAGGATGGCCGGGGCGAACAATGACAACCATCCTCTCGCGCCGCCATACTGTTGAGACGAACCCAGGACGTGAGTCCCACCACTCCATTACCGCTACATCCACTTCAAGCGTTTCCAGCAAAGCGGCAATCTCGATATTTTTGCCGATCCTCACATCGATCTTGTTTGCTAATTTATCTTGGAGCGCCTTGATATAGGGTTGTAAAAGATAAATGCCGATATTGGAGCTTGCACCAACGACCAGGCTTTTATTGTGGAGGGCTGCCGTAGCCTTATGGCTAGTACGGAGCAATTGTTCCGCATAGGGGAAAAAAATCTTTCCCTCCAATGTCAGGCTTTGCGGCATTGTTGCGCGGTCAATCAGCCGGGCCTGCAAAGACTGCTCCAGCCGCTTGATATGCTGCGTTACTGTTGGCTGGGACAATCCAGTTTGCTTCGCCGCTTCGCGAAAGCCCCCGCATTTGACGACGGCAATGAACGTCGCCACACGCTCCAGATCTATCACGCCGCCTTTACTCCCGGATACGGCTGATTAATCGCGCCCATCGGTTTTTCACCAGCGAGTGCCTGGATGATGTTCATCGCTGCCTGCCGCTCGATTTCAAGCCGAACTTCCTTGACCGCCGATCCCAAATGCGGCGTAAAAAACGTTTGTGCCGTATTGTCGAGCAGCGCCTTGGGGATAGCCTGCGGGCGATCAGCGCGTATCCATTCTTCCATCTCGAAGACATCGGCTGCATATCCAGCTAGTTTTCCAGACGCCAGTGCTGCTATCACCGCATTCTCATCCACGACCGAGCCGCGACATGCATTGATCAGGTAGCTACCGGTTTTCATCTTGGCCAACGCGGTGGCATCGATCAGATGCAGTGTCTCTGCGGCCATCGGAACCATCGGCACGACATAATCACATTTTTCGAGCAGTTCATCGAGCGTGACGCGCTGTACGTGCCAAGCCTTTTCTTGTTCGGCATTGAGCGGAATCGGATCGCAATACAAGAGATTCATTTCAAAGCCAGCCAAGCGCTGGGCGATTGCACGGCCGACCGCCCCCATACCAATGATGCCAAGCGTTTTTCCTGTCAAACCAGAGCCATATAGTGTCGGCCGCCAGCCTTGGAAGTGTCCGCTACGGATTTGCCTATCGCCTTCCAGCATATGCCTTGTCAAACCGAGAAGAAGGCCGATAGTCAGTTCAGCGGTCGGGATCGTAAGCAAATCCGGCACAATCGTAAGCCATACACCGTGGCGTGTGCAGGCGTTGACATCGAAGTTATCATAGCCTTTAAGCGCGGCGCCGATGACACGCAGCTTTGGACATTCCTCGAGAAACGCGCTGTCGATGCTGTCCGGCATGAAAGCCATGAGTGCATCCGCATCTTTGGCTCGCGCAATTACCTCAGAACGCGGCAAGGTTTCCCGTGTGGTGTTGGGGATAACATCGGCGCTAGCGGACAACAATTCGATGATTTCCGGGTGCACCCAGTGGGTGAGGACGACTTTGGGCTTCATAAAAACCTTTGTAAGCTTTGGGAGTTATTTGAACTTGCGACGCAGGAAGGAGCTGAAGGCGTCGACGAGGGTAACCATGCCTAAAATAACCAGCAAAATAGCCGAGACATCCTGGTATTGCATGATGCGCAGAGAGCCCATCAGCTCGAACCCGATTCCACCGGCGCCGACCATGCCCATCACGGTCGAAGCACGGAAGTTGTATTCCCATCGATAGATCGCGGTATCGGCCATTTGCGGAAGCACTTGGGGAAAGATCCCATGAAAAATCACCTGCAATGGCGTGCAGCCCGCTGCATGCGCGGCTTCTACCGGTGCCGGATCGGCATGTTCGATCGATTCCGAAAAAAATTTGGCGATCATGCCAACCGAATGTAAGCCTAGGGCTAAAACACCCGGCAATGCGCCGAAGCCAACGGCTGCCACGAACAGGATGCCCATGATCAGTTCGGGTATCGATCGCAAAGCGTTTAACAGGCCGCGTGTGGCTTGATACACGAGTGGATGAGGGCTAGTATTCCGCGCGGCGAGCACTCCTAAGGGAATGGATAGCAATACCGCGATTGCCGTGCCGGCGATACTCATGGCCAAGGTATCCAGTACCGGTTTGACCCAGGTGCCAGCCTGCGAGAAGTTCGGTGGGAACATCTCGCCGGCAATTTTTACCAGGCTTGGCATGCCATCCTTCAATCGCTCGGCATCAAATAGGCCGACGTAATACCAGCAACCGATCACAATCGCCAGCACAACGGCAAACTGCAGTATCGTGCGGTTCCATACGCGCTGGCGCTCGGCCAGAATCAAACCAAAATCAGCTTGCATGCTGTCGCTCACTTAGAACTTCGACAGATCGAGCTTGAGCAGTGTGCCAAGGCTGCGCACCACGTCATAGTCTTTGTCGCTGATCGGGCCGAAACCATCGGCTTTGAAAGGTTTCAGGACTTCCGGATCTTTGAGATTCAAGAAGGCTGCACGGATCTTTTCCTTCAGTTCCGGCTTCAGATTGCTGCGCATGGTCCACGGGTATTGCGGATATGGCTTCGATTCGGCAAGAACTTTTACTTTGTTGGGATCGACCAGTCCGCGCTGAACCAGGGATTCAAAAATCGGCTTACTCAAGCCGCCAGCCTGCGCGTGACCGTTTTGCACGGCCATGGCCACCGCGTCATGCGCACCGACAAAGTGTTCGCGATAGTTTTCGCCGGCTTTCAAACCGTTTTCCGCCAATATCGACTTCGGAATCAAATGGCTGGAGGTGGATGCCTTATCACCGTAAGCGACATTCTTGTTGACGATATCACTGATTTTGGCGATGCCGGCGCCAGTATTGGCGATCAATACGGACTGGTAGGTAGTGCTACCCTTTTGCTTCATCGCTGCGAATGGCTCGATGTCGCTCTTTTGCTTAGCCAGCACATACGACAAGGGGCCAAAATATGCCATGTCGATACGGCCGTGACGCATGGCTTCGATCATTGACGAGTAATCAGTGGTAACCACCAGCTCAATTTTCTTTCCCAGCTCTTTTTCCAGATAGATTTCGAGCGGCTTGTTGTTTTTAATTACGGTCGATGCGTTTTCGTCCGGCAGTAGCGCAACTTTGAGCGTTTCTGGATCGGGATTGGATGATGCATGGCCAATGCTGCAGACGGCGGCAAGCAAGACAGACATTAATGCGGATGCGAGTTTTTTCATAATCAATCCTTTACGGTAGCAAGTTGCATGGGAAATGAAGTATCGATAAGCCGTTCCTCTCGAGCGTCTTGTGGAACGCTCAAAGAAGAACGGGGTACTTGTTCATACAGCGTGTCGTAACTGGCTTGATCCAAAGTCTGCGGTGCGGCATCAAAAATGACTCGGCCATGGGACAGGCCAATAATACGGTCGGCATAACGTTGAGCGAGGTCTACCTGATGCAGGCTGACGACCGCCGAAATCCCGTCCTCTTTACAAATGCGGTGCAGCAGACTTAGCACTCGCTCTGCAGTAGCAGGATCGAGGCTGGCTACCGGTTCATCAGCCAACACCAGTTTAGGTTGCTGAGCCAGAGCCCGGGCAATACCGATGCGTTGCTGCTGGCCGCCGCTCAATGCGTCGACACGGCTTAAGGCTTTGTGCAATAAGCCGACTCGGTCCAGACTTTGCAGGCATATGGATTGATCCTTCGCCGGGAGGGGGAATAGACTGCGTAATGCCGTGTGGTAGCCCATTCGGCCCATCGAAACGTTTTGCAAAGCCGTCAGTCGGCCAATCAATTGATGCTGTTGAAACACCATGCCAGTCTGTCGGCGATGCATGCGCAATGCACGCGAGTTCGCCAAATTTCCTAAGCCGGCGACAATGGTGGTGCCGCGCTGCGACGCATGCAGCGAATTAATACAGCGAAGTAGCGTGGATTTTCCAGCGCCGGAAGATCCGAGCAATACGGTGAACTGTCCCTGATGGAGTTTGAGAGTGGTGGGATACAGTGCAATCGCATCACCATAACTGACTGAGACATTCTGTAGTTCGATCATGACACCTCCGGCAGATTTGAATTCGTAATCAAAAATGATGACCTGATTACGAATCTGAATTGCAGCGATGGTAATGTCGTGATATGACACCCTGATGACTCGTTGATGTCATTTTTGTGACATGGTCGCGGGTGCCTGTGAGGGAAATAAGTTGTGCTATCTATGCCAAATATAGACGTCTGCTATCGGCCACGACCGGTCGTTTGCTTACGACAGCTATCGGGTAGGCTGTCGGAAGGAGAAAACAAGACAATGGCACAAGACGCACTTCGGCTCGCTGTACTCATCGACGCGGACAACGCCAGCGCAGCGGTTATCAAGGAGCTGCTGGAGGAGGTCGCGAAGTACGGGGTCGCGACTGTGAAGCGCTCCTACGGTGACTGGACTACGCAAAACCTGGTGGGTTGGAAGGATCACCTCCACCGCCATGCAATCCAACCGATGCAGCAGTTCGCCTACACCAAGGGCAAGAACAGCACGGACAGCGCCTGCATCATCGACGCCATGGACTTGTTGTACGGAGGCAATGTAGATGGCTTCTGTCTCGTCAGCAGCGACAGCGATTTCACTCGACTTGCCACTCGCCTACGGGAGGCCGGCAAGGTCGTTTATGGGTTCGGGGAACGCAAGACTCCAGACGCTTTCATCGCGGCTTGCGACAAGTTCGTCTTCGTTGAGGTGTTGAAACAACCTGCCACAGGCGTAGACCCTGGGTTACCCGTACAGGTGAAAGACGTTCCGCCCCTTCACGGTCTGCTGTCGCACGCAGTGAAAGAGACACAGCGTGACACGGGCTGGTCGTCGCTCTCAGCCGTAGGCTCCTTCATCAGCAAAAACCACGCATCATTTGATCCGCGGAACTACGGCTTCAGCAAGCTCAGCGACCTGGTGCGCAAGCAACACCACTACCTGGAAGTCAAGGAGACCACAGATGCTGCAGGCTTCAATCACTTGCACATCAAGCTGAAGTAGTCCCATTTGGATGACCCAGCCTCCTCATGCGCGCGTGAGTGCTTCCGGGAGGTCAAATCACGCAACTCGCTGGCGGCATTGGGTCGAAAGTGTTAGTTCAACTTTGGACAGTATCGTGCAGTACTAGTTTCTGGGCAGCCCAGCCGTTGGGCAAGGGGCGGCGCATCACCTTCTCCAGCACGGCATCGGGCGAGCCCACCAGCCGTTCCACGACCTCCGGGGCCAGGAGCGTCAGCCGCATGACCCGGCGCACCTGCGTCACGTCCATGCCTTCGGCCTCGGCGATCTCGGCTACTGATGCCGCCCGCTGCTCATCCAGAAGGCGTTGCCAGTGGTGCGCCAGTCCGAGCGCCCGCATCAACGCGGTGTCCTGCGCGGCCGACCGGGCTTCCCGCTCCCGGGTGGCCTCGGACAGGAATTCCTGTGGAGCGTCCAGGGGCGTGATGACCTGCTTCTTCAGCCCCCGCTTCACCAGCGTCCAGGGCACGAAGGTTTCCAGTTGCACGCCGCCTGCTGGACTCGGCAGTTGATAGGTGACCGGATCACCCTTGAACCGGCCCCGGTGCTTCTTGCTCATGCGTCCTCCTCAAAGCGCTTCACGATCTGGCGTTGCGCCTCCCAATCCACCGGCAGCGGGTTGCGCTGGAACCAGATCAGGTTCATCCGGCGAGGCTGCCGCCCGGCCATCAGCAGTTCGAGGATGTCGGGCGCGAGCAGGCTCAGGCGCATCAGTTCGTTGGTGACCGATGGGTGTAAGCCTTCGGCCCGGGCGATCTCCGAGCCACTCTTCATCTCGCCGGTGTCCACGAGGTGCTGCCAGTAGAAACCGCGTGCCACCCCCTCCAGCAACGTCACATCGTGAACATGGCGGTCGTCGGCGGCCACGCGCCGCGCGCCCCGGCGGCGGAATGTCAGTGGCACGAAGGTTTCCAGTGTGTCGTTCATCAGGCCTCCACCTCCACCAGTTCCGCGCCGATGCCTCTCCGGGCGAACTCGCCGATCAGGGCGTCCCAGCCCAGTTCCCGCCACTTCACCTTGATGCCCTGCACCTCGCCGACGTGGACGAGGTCGATGCGCTCGATCATCAGGTTGGCGATGCGGTGGCGCTCCACCGGGAACAACTGATCCCACACGTCGTTGAGCCGTCCCATCGCCATCACCGTGGTGGCCTCGTCGATCTGTCCGCCCTTTGTTTTCTGGTTCTGCTGGATGTGGCGCACCACCGATGCGATGGATTCCGGGCTGGTCAGCACGGTGCGGATTTGGGCCACCACTGCCGCCTCAATCTCCGGTGCAGGCAGGCGTTCGTAGCTCTTGCCCGGTGCTCCGAACCGGCTTTCCGACTTGGACACGTAGTAGTGGTACTTGCGCCCGTTCTTGCGTGAGTAGGTCGGGTACATCCGTTCGCCCGAGGGGGCGTACAGCAGGCCGCGCAGCAAGGCGTCGGTGCGCGACCGGATCTTGGTTTCCACCGACCGGGCGTGTCCATCCCTGGCCAGCACCGTGTGGACCTTGTCCCAAAGCTCCTGGTCGATGATCGGCGGGTGAGCGCCGGGGTACCAGTTCCCCTTGTGCGACAACTCGCCCAGGTAGATGCGGTTGCGCAGCAGCTTGTGCAGGTACTTTTTGTCGATGCGCGTGCCCTTGCGGGTCTGGCCCTCCTGCGTCGTCCAGGCCTTGGTAGTGATGCCGTCGGCGGTGAGATTGACGGCGATCTGGGTTGGAGAACCAATGGTCAGCATCTCCTCGAAAATGCGACGCACCACCGCCGCCTCGGCCTCGTTGATGACCAGCAGGCGGTTGTCGACGTCGTAGCCCAGGGGCGGGACGCCACCCATCCACATCCCCTTGCGCTTGGCGGCGGCGATCTTGTCGCGGATGCGCTCGCCGGTGACCTCGCGCTCAAACTGGGCGAAGGACAGCAGGACGTTGAGCATCAGCCGACCCATCGAGGTGGTGGTGTTGAACTGCTGGGTGACCGACACAAAGGACACCCCGTGGCGTTCGAACACTTCAACCATCTTGGAGAAGTCGGCCAAGCTGCGCGTCAGGCGGTCGATCTTGTAGACCACCACGATGTCGATCTGGCCGCGCTCGATGTCCGCCATCAGGCGTTTCAGCCCCGGCCGATCCGTGTTGCCGCCAGAGAAGCCGGGGTCATCGTAGTCGTCGGCCACCGGAATCCAGCCCTCGGATCGCTGACTGGCGACGTAGGCGTGGCCCGCCTCCTTCTGCGCGTCGATGGAGTTGAACTCCTGGTCAAGTCGTTCATCCGAGGACACCCGGCAGTAGACGGCGCAGCGCTTGCGGGCCTTGGTGCTGGCAATATCGCTCATCGCGCACCTCCCTTGCTCAGGCCAAAGAACAGCGGCCCCGACCAGTGCGCGCCCGTGATGTGGCGGGCCACCGCCGTCAGGCTCCTGAAGTTGCGCCCCTGGTACTCAAACAGCCCCTCGGCGGTGACTGTCACCCGATGTTCGCGCTCGCCCCATTCGCGCAGCAGGATCGTGCCCGGCGCGAAATCGAACTCGCGCGGCTTGGCCCGCAGCTTGATCTTGGAGTGTTTTGCGCCGATGGCTTCCAGGCGCTGCTTGGTCTCGGGCGCAAGGCCACCGAAGGCTTCCTCCTGCAGCTTGTAGGCGAGACGGGACTCGACGTGCGTGCGGTTGGGGTAGTCCGGGCGACGCGGGAAATACTGATCCCACACCGTCCAGAGCTCGGACATCGGCAGGCAAGCCAGCTCCGCAATCCGCGCGGCGACGGATGCTTGTTTCTCGTTCATCACAACTTCTCCTCTTGATAGGGGGTTGTATGAACGCGCTGGTCGGGCAGGAAGCCAAGGCCAACTTCTCTCTGTTTTGGCGCTTCTGCGACGACGGTGCGGACGATGGCGGCCGCAAGGATGGCGGTGATTTCACCAGCGCGGGCGCTGGCGGACATCTCTGAGGGAGATGCGAGTTCGAGGTTCTTCATGACGGCTCCGAGGAATTGCAACCGTCTCAGATGATGTGCGCGATGTTCCGAAGCGGATGGCAATTCCGGGTAATCGGGCTCATCTGGTGGCCCGGCCTCGATGCCCCGGCAGGCCAGCGGCGCCTGTCTAGCAGGGAACCGGATTGCGCGTTAACGAAACAGTTGACAGGTGCCGATCTGCTCGATACGATGGCGTCAATTAACTAATCACGCAATTGGGTCACAAAATGGCATTTGGTGCCTACATCAGACTGAAGAGGGAGGCGAAGGGCATTCAGATGAATGACTTCGCCCGGCAGCTGGACATCTCGCCTGCCTACTGGTCGCGCATAGAGCGCGACATCGAGAAGCCGCCCAAGGACGAGCTGATCCGCAAGGCGGCAGAAATCCTTGGCGAGAATGTCGACGACGCCTTTGTTGAGGCCAGCCGCCTTCCGCCAGACATGCGCGACGACGTGGGGGGCCTGGTACGGATGTATCGCAAGCAAGCGACGGGGGACAAGTGAATGCCGGTGTTGACTCTTGGCTACCGGCATTGCGACCGAAAACGCCCCAGCTACATCAAGAATTCCGAGATTGAGGGCATCGCCGTTTTGGCCCGCCAGCAACTGGTGGAGGCGGCTGCCGATGCCATCCCGCTCGCAACCCTGAGCGCCATCTCCGGCCTGAAGATCAACGGCGTGGTCTTCGACCTGTTCGTCGGCACCGGGAATGTTGTGCATGACGAATGCGGCAACCCTGTTCTGGGCATCTGTGAGTACGACCCCGGCGTGCCGGACACGGCGATGGTGTCGGTGTCGCCGGTTGGCGTGAACGCCAGCGAGGAACTGGTACTGAGCACCCTCGGCCACGAACTCGGCCACGCCATTTTCGATGCGCCAGGATGGATCGTCGATGCCAGCAAGGGGCCGGGTCTGTTCGATGAACCCAGCGACGCGGCGCGGCGCGCCTACCGCACGACCACACGCGACGTCGAGCACTTGGCGAAAGTCACGCCCGTCGCCGAGGCGGCTGCGACGCCCTCCCTGGCGATTCCGGGCCACACCACCAAGGAAGAATACTTCGCCGAGCTGCGTGCCAACGAGTTCATGGGGTCGCTGCTGGTGCCGCGCCAGCGGTTGAATCTGGCTGTCGAAGAGATGGCTGCGCAACACGGCGTGACGATCCATCGTAGCCCGTCGCTCGACCCCGAGTTGCCCGGCACCAGTCTTTACCTGACGGCTGATGGCGACATCGAATGTTTGCAGAAGGCCGTGGCCAAGCGCTTCGGCGTCAACCGGCGGTTCATCCAGGTGCGGATGGAGCGCTATGGCCTTCTCAAGCCGGGGGCCAAGATCTTCTGATCAAAGCCTTCGTCCCGCCGCCGACTGCGTGTCGGCTTTTTTTGAACCGCTCAGTTAACCACTCGCGCAATCGCGCACTTCGTTTAGAAAAGGAAATTGCCTATGCCAGCGGACGAACAAATCATCGCTCAAGAACACAACCAGCCGACCGCCGCGCCGCAGCAGTCCGCGAAGCAGGCGCGATCCCGCCAATCGGACGATGGCCCGGAAATCCTGCCGTGTATGGAGCACTTCGTGACCCTGGTGCGCAAAGCCAAGCGCCCCGGCCTCGCCTTGCTCCTGGTCGAGCGCGCCAGCGCTACGTCGCTGCCGGAAGTGGCGGCGCTGACAGACGCTGCCAAAGGCATCCTGGCGGTGCAGTCGCGCAAGGCGATGTTCCACGCCGTCGCCAAGCTCGGCTCGGACGTCCAGCAGCGCATTGAGCGGGCGGCCGAGCGCGTGGTGCTGCTCGATGACGAGTACGGTGCGCAGGCCGTCCAGTCTCTCCTTGACGACGAGGACATCAATGACGCAGCGATCATGGCCGCGCCGAGTGATCGCTACAGCCGGGCCCTATTTCTCTGCCTGCTGCAGGACTTTCCGGAGACCGGTGCCACGCGCGATCAGCGCTTCGACAATGCCGAGCGCGTGCAAGTGATGCATCGGCAATGGAAGAGCGAGAACTACTCCAGCCACTACCTCGGCCCGAAGGGCGTGGTGCCGAGCATTGATGCCGACGTTGAGGGTGTATTGCGCGGGCGCATTTCGGCGCTGTTCCCGCAAGTGGCTCCCGACCAAATCATCATCGAGCAGTTCACGCGCCGTGATCTCGCGCATGCCGACCGCTGCGGCGGCAAGGACTCTGACGAGGTCACGCCCGTGCTCCTGCACACCCTGACTGCAACCTTCAACGGGTCGACGGCGCACTTTCGGCAGGTTGCCAACGGCGAGGTGGTCGAGCACGAAGAACCTGCAGCGATGTCGGCCAGCTTTTCGTGGGAGCCCGGCACCGGTGCGCTCGGCGTGTTCTGCGAAGACCGTGAGGTGCGCCGTGAACTGGCGACCATCTTCCGCGATGTCGTCTTGGCGTGCGACGGGGAGATCAACGACATGCCGATGCGCGAATTCGACCTGTTCGGATTCTCGACACCGGCGATGCTCAAGCGCATCGAGCAGGAGCGAGTGGCGGGCATCGAAAAGATTTCGATCTTGCAGATCAAGGTGGCGCGGCCGTTCGAGCAGCAAACCACCGACGCGGCCAACGGACGTGAGTTGATCCAGCATCTGTCGAGCACGATGCTGATCGGCAAGGATCGGCGCGACACCCGGCAGATTTATCAGGTCGCCTATGACGACTATGGCATCGACGACTTGACGGAATACACGCTGGCGCAGGTGAAGTTGGTAGTCAGGATGGCCAAACAGCCGCACCGCAAGGCCCACAACGTCGCCGTCCAAATCACGTCGCCGAACGGTCTGAACGACAAGAGCAAGACCGAAGATGACCGAAAGCGCGTTCTGGAACAGCTCACGCGAATTGGGGTGCTCCGTGAGTTCTGAAGGCGCTACCGCAATGTCGGCGCATCTGAGCTTTCTGGCAGTGCTGGAGCGGCTGCCCCGGGTTGAGTCCCGCGTCATGGCGGCGGCGCTCGGACGATGCAGACCAACGTTCCTGCAACGACGATGGGTCACGGAAGAGGACTACCTCAGCCATGTGATGGTCCCCGTCCGGGATTCGGAGCAGGAAGTCGAGGTTGAGATCGATCAGGATGCGGCGGTGTACCGGTACCGCAGCCCGCAGCAGCGATCACGAACAGTTGAGCGACCTCTTGCCGACATCGCGTTGTACGCCCTCCAGGTGGATGCGTGGCTCGCCGACTTGGCGTCCTTGATCGGCATCGAAGATCGACAGCGTTCCGACCGCCGACATCGCGTGCCGGGCCACCTGTGGCACCTCGGGGAAGTGCGAATCGCGGGCACCCACGACTTCGCCCCGGTGTTCGTTGCCCGAGCGTGGGAGCGTGCTCCTGTTGCCGCGATGACCTCGGTTTTGAGTGATCCGATCTGGCCGCGTGGCGGCATCGTGTTGCGGCATCAGCGAGATCCAGTTGAGCTGCCCCGCGACCATGTCATGCGCGGTCTGGACGAGTTCGTTCGCGTGGACGACGGTCAGGACGCTTTCGACGCGAGCGCATTCGACAGGGTGCTGCGTGGCTTCATCACCCCCACCGGTGCGCCGGAGCCAGAGCAGTTCTTCCAAGGCAATCGTTTGAAGTTGCCGCACTTCTCCGAATCACGCGAGCTGTCTGCGGAGCGGGCCAAGATCGTCAAGCAGATGTGGAGTGCCGACGGAAAGAACGCGCCCGAAGTTTCCTGGGCCGAGGTCAACAGGATCGCCAATACCGGCTACCAGTCGTTCGATGACGCCTTCGGCGGAAAGGCTGAGCGCGAGGACGTGATCGCATTGGTCAAGCGCGGCAAATACCGCCTGCGACGCAACCCATAAACGCGCCCATAAATCAAACCAGACACGGGCCATAAACCCGTGCGGAGACTTCGATGTGCCCATTTCATCTAGGAGGCACATCGAAATGCAAACCCAAGTTCCATCAATCGAATCCGGTCGGAATCCGCGCCGGATGAATCCCGGCGGTGCAACCTGCATCGCCCTCGACGAAAACGAGCTCGCCATCCGCTGGGGGCTCTCCGTCAAGACGCTGCGCCGCTGGCGTCAAGAGCAGCTCGGCCCCATCTACTGCAAGCTCGGTCGCCGGGTCACCTACCTCCTGCACGAAATCGAAGCCTTCGAGCGCCGCGTCTCGCGCTACTCGAGCTTCACTCGTGCGTACCAGTGAGGAGGACGGCCATGAGCGATCTGACCATCTTCCCCGTCGACATCGCTGAGATGTCTGTGAGCCAACTGGCCGCGCTGCCGCCCGAGCAGAAGTGCGAGGTCGACAAGAACCTTGATGCTGCCATCGACTGGCTAAAGAAGGCTCGCACCAAGTTCGATGCGGCGCTGGAACAGTGCTACGGCGAGCAGGCCCGTGTCGCACTGCGTGAATCCGGCCGTGACTTTGGTACCGCCCACATCAGCGACGGCCCGCTGCACATCAAGTTCGAGCTGCCCAAAAAGGTCAGCTGGAACCAGAAACAGTTGGGCGAAATCGCCGAGCGCATCGTGGCCTCAGGCGAGAAGGTCGAGGGCTACCTCGACGTCAAGCTCTCAGTGTCCGAGTCCCGGTACATCAACTGGCCGCCCGCATTGCAGCAGCAATTCGCGGCCGCCCGCACGGTCGATTCCGGCAAGCCGTCCTTCACCCTGAGCACCGATGGGGGTGAGGCATGAAGCGGCTACCCATCGTGTCCGCCGTCGAGCGGATGGCCGAGCGCAAGGGCGTGAAGCTGCTGATGCTGGGCAAGTCCGGCATCGGCAAGACGTCTCGGCTCAAAGACCTCGACCCCGCCACCACACTGTTCCTTGACATCGAGGCAGGCGACTTGGCGGTCGCCGACTGGCCGGGCGACACCATCCGCCCGGCGTCCTGGCCCGAGAGCCGCGACTTCTTCGTGTTCCTTGCGGGCCCGGACAAGTCGCTGCCGCCGGAGAGCGCGTTCTCGCAGGCGCACTACGACCACGTCATCGAGAAGTTTGGCGATGCGACGCAGCTCGGTCGCTACCAGACCTTCTTCCTTGACTCGATCACGCAACTGTCTCGCCAGTGCTTTGCGTGGTGCAAGACGCAGCCCGGGGCGGTCAGTGATCGTTCCGGCAAGCCCGATCTGCGCGCGGCCTACGGGCTGCTCGGCCAGGAAATGATCGGCGCGTTGACCCACCTGCAGCACGCCCGTGGCAAGAACGTTGTGTTCGTGGCGATCCTCGATGAGCGACTGGATGACTTCAATCGCAAGGTGTTCGTCCCGCAGATCGAAGGCAGCAAGACCAGCCTGGAGCTGCCCGGCATCGTCGATGAGGTCGTGACGCTGGCCGAGATCAAGGCCGAGGACGGCAGTTCCTACCGCGCCTTCATCACGCACACCGTCAATCCCTACGGCTTCCCGGCCAAAGACCGCAGCGGTCGTCTCGACCTGCTGGAGCCGCCGCATCTCGGCGCGCTGATCGCCAAGTGCGCGGGCGCTGTCCCCGCGCTAGCCAGCGCCGCCAACCCCGCACACATCGAATCTCAGGAGTAATCGCAATGACCGCATGGAATGACTTCAACGACGCCGACTCTCAGCAATCCGGCTTCGATCTGATCCCCAAGGGCACCGTCGTGCCGGTGCGAATGACCATCAAGCCGGGTGGCTATGACGACCCCGAGCAAGGCTGGGGTGGCGGCTACGCCACCGAATCGTTCGAGACCGGTTCCATCTATCTGGCCGCCGAGTTTGTGGTCACCGCTGGCGATCATGCCAAGCGCAAGATGTGGAGCAACGTCGGCCTGCTCTCCAAGAAAGGCCCGACCTGGGGCCAGATGGGGCGCAGCTTCATCCGGGCCGCGCTCAACAGCGCCCGCAACGTCCACCCGCAAGACAACAGCCCACAGGCCGCCGCCGCGCGCCGCATCAATGGCTTCGCCGAACTGGACGGTCTGGAGTTCTTGGCGCGCGTCGACATCGAGAAGGACGCCAAGGGTCAAGACCGCAACGTGGTGAAGCTGGCAGTCGAGCCCGACCACCCCGACTACGCCAAGTTGAAAGGTGTGCCGCCGAAGGGCAGTCCGGGCGGTGGCAACTCCGGCGCTCCCGCGCAGGCGGCCCCGGCCTATTCCGCGCCCACCCCGCAACGCGCACCAGTGACGGGCAAACCGTCCTGGGCTCAGTGAGGAGACGGCTATGAATGCATCCGTCCTCACTGCCAGTCACTACGGCGTCGTGCGCTTCGGCGATCTGCAATGCGAGGCCGTCGTCCTCAAGGGCGGCGAGCGTGGCTACGTTCGTCGTCAACTGGCCAAGCTGCTGGGCTTCCACGAAACGCACAAGGGTGGCCGATTTGCCCGGTTTCTTGCCGACTTCGCTCCTAACTCCTTGTCGGCATTGGAGAAAACTCGTGAGCCGATTCTGTTGCCGTCAGGTCGGCAGGCGCAGTTCTTCCCGGCCGGGATCATTGCCGACGTCGCGTCGGCGGTGGTCAGCGCGGCCATCAACGGCACGCTGCACAAGGCCCGCCAGGGCATCGTGCCCAATTGCATGAAGATCATGCGCGCGCTGGCCACCACCGGCGAGGTCGCGCTGATCGACGAGGCGACGGGCTACCAGTACCACCGCGCGCCTGACGCGCTGCAGGAACTGATCTCCAAGCTGCTGCGCCAGTCGTGCTCTTCGTGGGAGCGCCGCTTCCACCCGGACTACTACCGCGCCCTCTACCGGCTGTTCGGCTGGAAGTACCAGGGCCACGACCAGAACCCGCCCCACGTTGTCGGTCAGATCACGCAGCGCTGGGTCTACGGCCCGGTGCTGCCCGCCACGCTGATCGACGAGATTCGCGCCCGCAAGGGCATCTCGCAGAAGCACCACCAGTGGCTGTCCGATCAGGGCCTCGCCCGTCTGGAAACGCAGATTCACGCGGTCACCGCCATTGCGCGCAGCTCGACCTGCTACCGCGACTTCGACCGCCGCTGTGAAGCGGCCTTCGCTGGCGGCGCGCTGCAGCTGGCGCTGCTGGCCGAAGACTTTGAGGAGGGGGCGTGAAATGCTGGGTCTGCAAACGACAGGCCCGGGGATTCGGTCACACCGACAACCGACACGGTGTCGGCGATCCCCGGCGCTACCCCATCGACTGGGTGTTCTGCTCGCAGCGCTGCCAATCCGCGTTCCACGCGATGTACGGCAACTGGCTGCGCGCCAAGGATGGTCGCAGCGACATCAAGGGGGTCGCCATGATCGATCCCTCTGATATCGAGCTGGCCGCAATGCGCAAGTGCCTCAAGTCCTTCGGCGAGGCGGCAGGAGAGATCGGCTTCACCAAACCGCTGGGCAACTACTCAGAAGCCGAGGCGCTGCAGGTGATCGACGCCATCGTCACGTGCTACACCAAGGCGATGGTTGAGCACCACGAGGCGAGCAAGTACCCGCCCGTGCGCGGCATGACGCCGACGCCCGACCCCATGACACCGAGTGCAGCCAATCCGTTCGCGGATCTGGAGGACGACCTGCCTTGGGAAGAACCGAAGGGGAAGAAGCCATGATGGACTTCAACTCCACTTCGAGCATCTCGGGCCAGATCACTGCGCTGGTCGACGCCGGGATGCAGCGGGCGCGAGCCCAGCAGTCCGAGCGCCAGTACCTTGGTGCCTCGCGGTTGGGCGCTGCCTGCGAGCGTGCGCTGCAGTTTGAGTACGCCAAGGCTCCCGTCGATCACGGCCGGGACACCCCGGGCCGGATGCTGCGCATCTTCGAGCGCGGCCACGTCATGGAGGACTGCATGGTCGCGTGGCTGCGCGACGCCGGTTTCGACTTGCGTACCCGCAGGGCCGATGGCGAGCAGTTTGGCTTCTCCGTGGCTGATGGCCGTCTGCAGGGCCACATCGACGGCGTCATCGTCGATGGCCCGGAGGGCTTTGCCTACCCGGCGCTCTGGGAAAACAAGTGCCTCGGCATGAAGTCCTGGCGCGAGCTGGAGAAGAACCGGCTCGCCGTGGCCAAGCCCGTATACGCCGCGCAAGTGGCGATCTACCAAGCCTATCTCGAACTGCACGAGCACCCGGCGATCTTCACGGCGCTCAACGCCGACACGATGGAGATCTACACCGAGGCCGTGCCCTTTGACGCAGCCCTGGCCCAGCGAATGTCTGATCGGGCGGTGAAGGTCATCACGGCGACCGAAGCGGGAGATCTCCTGCCGCGCGCCTTCAATGACCCGACCCACTTCGAGTGCCGGATGTGCGCGTGGCAAGACCGCTGCTGGAGAACACAAGCATGACCGACAACAACACCCCGGCCACCGGCATCGAGCCGATGATCGATGCCAAGCAGGCGGCCGCCGCGTTGCGCCTGCCGTACTACTGGTTCGCCGACCACGCGATGCGCACCAAGTACCGGATTCCGCACTACCTGATGGGTGGTCTGGTGCGCTACCGGCTGTCCGAACTCTCTGCGTGGGCCACGCGTACCACCGCCGTTCAGGGCCGTGATTCCCATGATGCGGACGCACCTGTCGAGGGAGCCGAATGATCGACTTCAACGACACCACCCAACCTGCGGAGCACAACAGGGAATCTGAACGAGACGAGATTCGCGCCGACTTGCTTGCGCGTCTGGAGTCGGTGCTGACCACGATGTTTCCGGCTGGCAAGAAGCGCCGTGGCAAGTTCCTGATCGGCGACATCCTCGGCAGTCCAGGTGACAGCCTCGAGGTGGTGCTGGAAGGTGAGAAGGCCGGTCTGTGGACGGATCGTGCCACCGGCGATGGCGGCGACATCTTCGCCCTGATCGCGGCCTATCTCGGTGCGAACGTCCACACCGATTTCCCTCGCGTGCTGGATGAAGCTGCCGATCTGCTCGGGCGGTCGCGGTCGGTGCCAGTGCGCAAGGCGAAGAAGGAAGCGCCTGTCGACGACCTCGGCCCGGCTACGGCGAAGTGGGACTACTTCGATGCCGGTGGCAAGCTGATCGCCGTCGTCTACCGCTATGACCCACCGGGAGGCAAGAAGGAATTCCGACCGTGGGACGCGAAGCGCCGCAAGATGGCCCCGCCTGAGCCGCGCCCGCTGTTCAACCAGCCGGGCGTCGCTGCGGCCAGCCACGTCGTCCTGGTCGAGGGCGAGAAGTGCGCGCAGGCCTTGATCGCCAGCGGCGTGGTGGCCACCACCGCCATGCACGGTGCCAATGCCCCGGTCGACAAGACCGACTGGTCGCCACTGGCTGGCAAGACGGTGCTGATCTGGCCCGACCGCGATGCGCCAGGGTGGGACTACGCCGACCGCGCGTCGCAGGCGATCTTGCAGGCAGGCGCGACCTCGGTCGCCATCCTCATGCCACCCGACGACAAGCCGGAGGGGTGGGACGCTGCAGATGCCATTCCCGAAGGTTTCGATGTCGGTGGCTTTCTGGCCGTCGGCGAGCGGATGCCGGTGATGCGCTCGGTGGAGGAAGCGCCTTCGCCAGACTTGCTGACGGGCATTGATTGGACGACCGAGGATGGCCTGTCCAGCGCTTTCACCCGCCGCTATGGCGAAGACTGGCGCTACTGTGCCCTGTGGGGCAAGTGGCTGGTCTGGACGGGTGTGCGCTGGAATCCCGATCAGGTGCTCTACGTGTCGCATCTTTCCAGGGGCATCTGCCGCAACGCCTCGCTGAAAGCGGACACGCCGAGGCTCAAGGGCAAGCTGGCCAGTTCCGCCACGATTTCGTCGGTTGAAAAGATCGCGCGCTCTGACCCGAAGCACGCATCCACCGCCGAGGAATGGGACGCCGATGTCTGGGCGCTGAACACCCCCGGTGGCGTGGTCGATCTACGCACCGGCCGGATGCGCCCGCACCGGCGGGACGACCGAATGACCAAGGTGACCACGGCTACTCCGCAGGGCAATCCGGACAGCGCTTGCCCGACGTGGCGAGCCTTCCTCACGGATGTCACCGGTGGCGACGCCGATCTGATGGCCTACCTGCAGCTGATGGTTGGCTACTGCCTGACGGGCGTCACCAGCGAACACGCGCTGTTCTTCTTGTACGGCACGGGCGCGAACGGCAAGTCGGTGTTCGTCAACGTGCTGACCACCATCCTGGGCGACTACGCGGCCAACGCGCCGATGGACACGTTCATGGAGGCGCGAAACGACCGGCACCCCACCGATCTCGCAGGGCTGCGCGGCGCACGCTTCGTGTCATCCATCGAAACCGAGCAAGGGCGGCGCTGGAACGAGTCCAAGGTCAAGGCCATCACCGGTGGCGACAAGGTGTCCGCGCGCTTTATGCGCCAGGACTTCTTCGAGTACCTGCCGCAGTTCAAGTTGGTGATCGCGGGCAATCACAAGCCGTCGATCCGCAATGTCGACGAGGCCATGAAGCGCCGACTGCACCTGATCCCGTTCACGGTGACGATCCCGCCCGAGCGCCGCGACGGCAGGCTGACCGAGAAGTTGCTCAAGGAGCGCGATGGGATTTTGGCGTGGGCCGTCGAGGGCTGCAGCCGCTGGCAGCGCCAGGGCTTGAAGCCGCCCGCCAGCGTGGTGTCGGCGACCGAGGAGTATTTCGAGGCCGAGGATGCGCTCGGGCAGTGGATCGAAGAACGCTGTCTGCTGGCCAAGTCCCACCGCGAAGGCGTCTCCGAACTGTTCGCCGACTGGCGCGAATGGGCCGAGCGAGCGGGCGAGTACGTGGGTTCGGTCAAGCGGTTCTCGGAGCTGATGGCGACTCGCAAGTTCGAGAAGTGTCGGCTGACCGGAGGGGCTCGCGCCATCGCGGGCATCGCCCTCAGGCCCAAGCCGTACAGCAACGCCTACCCCTACCGCGATGACTGACCAATCCGGGCGAGTGACGGATTTGACGGGTTTCCTGATTGACGCTCTACACGTGCGCGCACGTAAAGGACGTTGTCCTGACAACCCGTCGCATCCGTCACTCGCCCACCCAACACGGAGTAAAGACGATGAACACGACAATCCTGGCCCTTGATCTGGGCACACACACCGGGTGGGCTCTGCAGCACCTGGACGGCACCATCACCAGCGGCACGGAGCACTTTAAGCCGCAGCGATTCGAAGGCGGCGGAATGCGATTCCTTCGATTCAAGCGCTGGCTCAACGAACTCCTCTCGGCCAGCAATCACATCAACGCGGTGTTCTTCGAGGAAGTTCGGCGGCACGCGGGCGTTGATGCGGCGCACGCCTACGGCGGCTTCATGGGGCACCTGACCGCGTGGTGTGAGCATCACAACATTCCGTACCAGGGCGTTCCGATCGGCACGATCAAGAAGCACGCGACCGGCAAAGGCAATGCGGGCAAGGACGAAATGATCACGTCCGTCCGCGAACGTGGTCACACCCCAGTCGATGACAACGAGGCCGACGCGCTGGCCCTGCTGCATTGGGCCATCGAGACGCAGGAGGTGTGACGTGAAGGTGCCGACACCCCAATACCGCTGCCCCCTTGGTCGGCTGCAGCCGCAAGCCACGGATCTGGACGCCATCAAGGAACGTGGCTGGCGTGACCAGCACATCCTGGTGGTCAACGCCTCCGACGACCGTCTGGACTTCATCGAGCGCGAGATCGTGCGACGCATTGGTGAACGCCTGTACGGGCTGGGAGGGACGCGTCATGGCTGAGTGGACAACCGACGACGTGGCAGCACGCTTCGAAGAGGCCGCCACCACCGGACGACGCCTGCCCCCTGTACGTGTGCAGGGCTACTTCAATTGCTGGCCCGCCTTCGTTCGCAAGGAGTGGGAAGCCTTTGCTGCCGACGAGAAGGTGTACAGACCCTTCCCACCAAGCCCCGAGGCCATCGACCGGATGCTGGAGACGATGCGCTGGGTGCAGTGGCTCGAGGTCGAGCAGCGCCACCTCGTGTGGATGCGGGCCAAGCGCTACGGCTGGAGGGACATCACGATTCGCTTTGCCTGCGACCGGACGACGGCGTGGCGGCGTTGGCAGAGGGCAATGGAGATCGTGGCGGCGAACCTCAACAGCGAAGGCGTGCGGTTGCCTTCCAAAAACGTGGGCAATTTAGGGTAATGCTTGCCGCGCTTGTCCCTGCTTTGCCTTGCTTGTCCGTTTCGAGGCCCGGCAGTTCTGCAACAAAACAGCCCGGTCGGGGGTAGTATTTCGGCTATCTTCTGGACAGCGGTGACGGTTGAGGCCGAGCGCTTGGCAATAGGCCCAGGCAAAAGGGGTCCTTCCTTCCCAAATCGCAATGCGGGGGGCGCGAGCGCGACGCTTTTTTAGCGTCAGGGCGCGGGCAAGGTTACCAGTCGGCCAGGTTACCGGCCCCGGTTACCACCCCCAGGCGCAGTTACCACGCCACCAGAATCTTTATTCACCCAACCCGCCCGGCGGCAACGCTCGGCGGGTTTTGCTTTTGGGACTTCCACTTTGAACACGCTCAACGTCGAGTACCGCAAGGTCGAGGCGCTGATTCCCTACGCCCGCAATCCGCGCACGCACGCCGAGAGCCAGATCGCCAAGATCGCGGCCAGCATCGTCGAGTACGGCTGGACGAACCCGATCCTGGTCGATGGCGACAACGGCATCATCGCCGGGCACGGGCGTCTGGCCGCTGCGCGCAAGCTCGGGCTGGATCAGGTGCCGGTGATTGAACTGGCCCATCTGACCGTCGCGCAGAAGCGGGCACTGGTGATCGCCGACAACCGGCTGGCACTGGATGCGGGCTGGGACGAGGAGATGCTGGCCCTGGAACTGGCCGATCTGTCCGAGGCCGGATACGACCTCGCTCTGACCGGTTGCGAGGATGCCGAGATCGAGGCACTGCTCACCGGTGACGTGACCGACGCCGACGCCGATGCCGATGCCGATGCCGACGCAGAGCCGGACACCGAGGAACCGGATGCCGCAGACGACGTGCCGGAAGCACCCGTCGTGGCGGTGTCTCGCCCCGGCGATGTCTGGGCCATCGGCGCGCACCGCCTGATCTGTGGCGACGCCACCGACCGGGACGTGGTCGCTTCGCTGATGCAGGGTGAAGTCTCTCGCCTGTGCTTCACCTCGCCACCCTACGGCAACCAGCGCGACTACACCTCAGGTGGCATCTCCGATTGGGACGGCCTGATGCGCGGCGTGTTCGCGCACCTGCCGATGGCAGGCGACGGTCAGGTGCTGGTCAACCTGGGTCTGATCCACCGCGATAACGAAGTGATCCCGTACTGGGACGCTTGGCTATCCTGGATGCGCCAGCAGGGCTGGCGGCGCTTTGCATGGTACGTCTGGGATCAGGGGCCGGGGATGCCCGGCGATTGGGCAGGCCGCTTCGCGCCGAGCTTCGAGTTCGTCTTCCACTTCAACCGGGAGAGCCGCAAGCCGAACAAGATCGTCCCCTGCAAGCACGCCGGCCAGGAATCCCACCTGCGCGCCGACGGGTCGTCCACCGCGATGCGCGGCAAGGATGGCGAGGTGGGCGGCTGGACGCACAAGGGGCTGCCCACGCAAGACACCCGCATCCCCGACTCGGTGATCCGCGTGATGCGCCACAAGGGCAAGATCGGCCAGGACATCGACCACCCAGCCGTGTTCCCGGTGGCGCTGCCGGAGTTCGTGATCGAGGCCTACACGGATGCGGGCGATGTCGTGTTCGAGCCCTTCGGCGGCAGCGGCACGACGATGCTGGCCGCCGAGCGCACAGGCCGCATCTGCCGAAGCGTTGAAATCGCTCCGGAGTACGTGGACGTCGCCATCAAACGCTTCCAGCAGAACCACCCCGGCGTGCCGGTCACCTTGATCGCCACCGGCCAGTCCTTCGGGCAGGTGGCTGCTGAGCGCGCCACCACCCTGGATGCCGAGGTGATGGCATGAACTGGCTGGCCGACAAGATCGAACAGTGGCCCACCGGCAAGTTGCTGCCCTACGCCCGCAACGCGCGCACCCATTCCGAGGAGCAGGTGGCGCAGATCGCTGCCAGCATCGCGGAGTTTGGATTCACCAATCCGATCCTGGCGGGCAGTGACGGCATCATCGTCGCTGGCCACGGACGGCTCGCCGCCGCCCAGAAGCTGGGTCTGGAGCGGGTGCCGGTCGTCGTACTGGATCATCTGAGCCCGACGCAGCGCCGGGCCCTAGTCATTGCAGACAACCGCATCGCCGAGAACGCGGGCTGGGACGACACGATGCTGCGGATCGAACTCGAAGCCTTGCAGCTCGATGGTTTCGATCTGGACATCACCGGGTTCGACGCCGACGCACTGGCCGAACTGATCGCGGGTGACGAGCCGGACAACGAGGGGCAGACCGCTGAGGATGCGGTGCCCGAAGTCAGCGAGACGCCCATCTCGCGTCCGGGCGATGTCTGGATCATGGGCCAGCACCGGCTGCTTTGCGGCGACTCAACCGTGGCCGAGAGCTACGACCGCCTGATGCAAGGCGCGTTGGCGGATATGGTCTTCACCGACCCGCCGTACAACGTGAACTACGCCAACAGCGCCAAGGACAAGATGCGCGGTAAGGATCGCGCGATCCTGAACGACAACCTGGGGGATGGCTTCTACGACTTCCTGCTGGCAGCGCTGACGCCCACAGTGGCGCATTGCCGGGGCGGCATTTACGTGGCGATGTCCTCCAGCGAGCTGGATGTGCTGCAGGCTGCCTTCCGCGCCGCCGGTGGCAAATGGTCGACTTTCATCATCTGGGCCAAGAACACCTTCACGCTGGGTCGTGCCGACTACCAGCGCCAGTACGAGCCGATCCTCTATGGATGGCCCGAGGGGGCGACACGCCACTGGTGTGGTGACCGCGACCAGGGCGACGTCTGGAACATCAAGAAGCCGCAGAAGAACGACCTGCACCCGACGATGAAACCGGTCGAGCTGGTCGAGCGCGCGATCCGCAATTCGAGCCGCCCCGGCAACGTGGTGCTCGATCCCTTCGGTGGCTCTGGCACGACGCTGATCGCGGCGGAAAAGTCAGGCCGCATCGCGCGGCTGATCGAACTCGATCCGAAGTACGTTGATGTGATCGTGCGTCGGTGGGAAGATTTCACCGGGAAGCAGGCTACCCGCGAGGCGGATGGCGCGTTGCTTGATCAGGCGGCGAGCGACTCGTCGACGATCTCGCAGTGAATCACAAAGCCCGTCAGGTAAGGCAGGCCGCGCGGGATGCCGTATTGCTTGCTGGTCTGGCGGCCAATCGTCCAGCCCATCCAGCGTTGGGTGGCGGCGTTGATCGCGCCCGCCAGGGGCTGGCCCTGATAGAGCCCGTTCTGGACGTCGTCTGCAAAATGGCGTCCGTGGCGGCTGTCGAGGAAGACCTGAACCGATTCGAGGGGCTGGCTGGTGGCGTCCGAGATGGCGGTCATCGCCAGGGGCCATGCGGCGCTGGCGTGTTCGTTCATCGTGCCCCAAAAGCCCCAGGCTTCGTTCTGGGTGGCGGGGATCTGCGTGGTGGTGTTCATTTCTGGCTCCTTCGGGTTGATCGTTGCGACACCCGTAGTAACGCGCTGTTCGATTGAGAAGCCAAGCGCCGCTTGGCCTCTTTTTCGATCATTCTGATCAGGCGATGCGGTAGACCCGCTCGCCGCCCTGCGGCTTGTCCGACACGATGGTCAGGCCCAGCTTCTTCTTGAAGGCCCCGGCAAAGGTGCCGCGCACCGTGTGTGCCTGCCAACCGGTGGCGGTGCAGATCTGGCCGATGGTTGCGCCTTCGGGGCGTTGCAGCATCCGGATCACTTCGGCTTGCTTGCTGTTGTCGCGGGTGCGCGGCTTGGCCCACGTTGCTTCGGCGGCGGTTACGGCGGCTTCCAGTTCGGGATCACTCGCGGCGGCTTGCGCGCCTTCAGCGTTGGCGATGATCTGGTCGAGATGGGCTTCGAACGGACCGATGCTGTTCCTGTTTACGCCGGGGCGCGGCATACCCAGGGCGTCGTAGCCCTCGGCGGCGACGAACCAGTCAGTGCCGTCGGTGGTGATCAGGGCACGGTTGAACAACCCGTCGAGCACCTTCTTGCGCGCGCCGCCTTTGATGTTGTCGGGGAACCAGTCGATCTTGCCTGCGCTGGTGTTGATGGCTTTTGCCAGGATGGCGTGTTGGGCCGGGGTCAGGTTGGTGGTGGTCATGGGCTGCTCCTTCGGGGGGTGGATGACGATGTGATGAACGCGCTGTCTGGGACTGAAGCCAAGCGCTTTCTGCTTGGCTTCGTCGGTTTCCAATCAGTCCTTGGCGATTTCTGCGTCCGAGGCCTTCGGGCTCGATACGCCAAATTCGACGCCCGCCTTGAAGGCCGCTTCCAACGCGTCCTTGAGGCACCAAACCGCCGTGTCGTGGAAGTCGAGGCTGTCGGCGTTGCGGGTTTGCAGGGTTTCGATGCCGAGATGCTTCTGGGCGATGAGGGTGAGGATGGTGTCGATCTGGCTCATGGCGTTTTCCTTTCGGGGTTGGTTGGCGTGACGTGATGAACGCGCTGTTCCCGATGGAAGCCAAGCTCAATCTGCCGACATGACGAACAAATGAGTGAAGGTGACGATGGGACTCTCGATTCGCGCCTACGCGCGCCACCGTGGCGTGTCGCACGTGGCCGTGAAAAAGGCCATCGACACCGGGCGGATCACACCGCTGCCTGACGGCACGATTGATCCGGACACGGCGGACGCCCAGTGGGCACAAAACACATTGCAGCCGCGCAGCGCCGCTGCGCCAGAGAAGGTCAGCACTGCGAAAGCGCGGCGCGTGGCCGCGACGGACGAAGCAGCAACGCAGCGCGATGCCGTCGACGCCAGCACAGCGCCGATGTCGGCCAGTGGCACCTCGCTCTTGCAAGCGCGCACGGTCAACGAGGTGCTCAAAGCCAAGCTCAACAACCTGGAGCTGGCGCACCGCAAGAAGGAACTGGTGGATCGGGCGCAGGCCGTGGCACACGTTTTCAAGCTCGCGCGCATCGAGCGTGATGCGTGGTTGAACTGGCCTGCGCGCGTCTCCGGCCAGATGGCGTCCACGCTCGGCATCGACGCGCACCAGATGCACGTGGCGCTCGAATCTGCCGTGCGCGAGCACTTGATTGAGTTGGGCGAGTTGCGTCCGCGCGTTGATTGATGACGATGGACTACGAAGGCGCGCAGGAAATCGAACGGGCGTGGCGCGATGGGCTCACTCCCGACCCGCTGCTCACGGTATCGGAATGGTCAGATCGCCACAGGATGCTCTCCAGCAAGGCGTCTGCCGAGCCGGGGCGCTGGCGCACCAGCCGCACGCCCTACCTGAAGGCGATCATGGATTGCCTGTCGCCGACCTCGTCGGTCGAGCGTGTGGTGTTCATGAAGGCAGCGCAGCTCGGTGCGACCGAGATGGGGTCGAACTGGATCGGCTACGTCATTCACCACGCGCCGGGACCGATGATGGCGGTCTGGCCGACGGTGGAGATGGCCAAGCGCAACTCCAAGCAGCGGATCGACCCGCTGATCGAGGAGTCTGCGGCGCTGGCGGAACTGATCGCACCCGCGCGCAGCCGGGATTCGGGCAACACGATTCTGGCCAAGGAGTTCCGGGGTGGCGTGCTGGTGATGACCGGCGCGAACAGCGCGGTAGGCTTGCGCTCGATGCCGGTGCGCTACCTGTTCCTTGACGAGGTTGACGGGTATCCGCTGGACGTCGAGGGTGAAGGCGATGCGATCTCGCTGGCCGAGGCGCGCACGCGCACCTTTGCCCGGCGCAAGATCTTTATCGTGTCGACGCCGACGATCTCGGGGGCCTCGGCCATCGAACGCGAATACGAGGCCAGCGACCAACGCCGCTACTTCGTGCCGTGCCCACACTGCAACCACCCGCAGTGGTTGCGCTTCGAGCAACTGCGCTGGGATAAGGGGCAACCGGAAACCGCCGCATACATCTGCGAGTCCTGCGACACCGCGATTTCCGAGCACCACAAGACGTGGATGCTGGAGCGTGGCGAATGGCGTTCGATGGCACAGGGCAAGACGGCAGGCTTTCACCTGTCGTCGCTGTACAGCCCGGTGGGCTGGCGCTCCTGGCGTGACATCGCTGCCGCGTGGGAAGCCGCCGTCAACAAGGAGTCGGGATCGGCCGCCGCGATCAAGACCTTCAAGAACACCGAGCTGGGCGAAACCTGGGTCGAGGAAGGCGAAGCGCCCGACTGGCAACGTCTGGTCGAGCGCCGCGAGGAGTACCGCATCGGCAGCGTGCCGCAAGGCGGTCTGCTGCTGGTTGGCGGCGCGGACGTGCAGAAGGATCGCATCGAGGCCTCGGTCTGGGCCTTCGGGCGCGGCAAGGAATCGTGGCTGGTCGAGCATCGCGTGCTGATGGGTGACACCGCCCGCGACGCGGTGTGGAAAGCCCTGGCCGCGATGCTGGCCGAGCAGTGGACGCACGCATCGGGCGCGGCAATGCCGCTGGCGCGCTTCGCGCTGGACACCGGTTTTGCCACGCAGGAAGCCTACGCCTTCGTGCGTGCCTGCCACGATGCGCGCGTGATGGCGGTCAAGGGCGTGCCGCGCGGCGCGGCCCTGATCGGCACGCCCACGGCCATCGATGTCTCGCAGGGCGGCAAGAAGCTGCGCCGGGGCATCAAGGTGTTCACGGTGGCGGGCGGCATCGCCAAGCTGGAGTTCTACAACAACCTGCGCAAGGGCGCGGACGTCGGCGAGGACGGCTTGACCCCGGAGTTTCCTGCCGGGTTCGTCCATCTGCCGAAGATCGACGCCGAGTTCATCCAGCAGCTCTGCGCGGAGCAATTGATCACCCGCCGCGACCGCAACGGCTTCCCGGTGCGCGAGTGGCAAAAGATGCGAGAGCGCAACGAGGCCCTGGACTGCTATGTCTACGCCCGCGCGGCCGCATCCAGCGCGGGACTGGATCGCTTCGAGGAACGCCACTGGCGCGAACTGGAGCGGCAACTGGGGGTAGCACCCCCACCGGATGAGCCACCGCCCATCCACGACATCGAATTGAACGAGGCCACCCCCAGCGGTGGCCTCGCTGCTTCTGGAACCCGCAATACCGGTCGACGCGTCATCCGAAGCCGTTGGCTTCGCTGATGGCCGTCGCCTTCAAACCAAGGAGAACACATGAGTCTTGCCACCCGTATCGAGAGCCTGGTCATCCGGGTCGCCCAAGAGTTCAACGACGTCCGGGCGACCGCAGGCAATCTCGCCAGCCTGTCCACCACCGACAAGTCAAGTCTGGTCGCGGCGATCAACGAGCTGAAGGCGGCGGTGCTTTCCGCCACCGCCATCGACGACAACCAGATCGCCACCTCCACCACCTACTCGTCGAACAAGATCGTGTCGCTACTCGACGCGCTCAAGGCCGACATCCTCGGTGGCGCGGACGCCGCTTACGACACTTTGGTCGAGATCCAGCAGCTCCTGCAGAACGGCAGCACGGGTCTGGACGCGCTCCTGGCCGCCGTCAATCTGCGTGTGCGCTTCGACGCGGCGCAGACCCTGACGGTCGCCGAGCAACTTCAGGCGCGCACCAACATTGGCGCGGTTGCGGCCGTCGATGTTGGCAACACCGACACGGATTTCGTCGTGATCTTCGACGGGGCGCTGGCCTGATGAGCCTCGCGTCCAGCATCGCCGCCCTGGCTGCGCGCATCGGCTTCGAGGTCAAGGCCAAGATCGACGCCACGCACCCTGGACTTGCTCGGGTGTGGGTGAGTTTTGGCTACGTGGGCGGTCAGATCGTGATCGGCAGCGCGCGCAACGTTGCCAGCGTCGTGCGCACGGCGGCGGGCCGGTACCGCGTGCATTTCGCAGCGGCGATGCCGGATGCGAACTACTGCTGGACGGCGCTCGCGCGGAGCAGCACCAACAGCGGCCAGCAGCGTGTGGCTGTCATTCGCGCCAGCTCCGACCTGAAAACGGCCCAGTACGTCGACATCTCTTGCGCGACGACAGCAACGTCGTTCGACGACTCCTCCGAAATCAATCTCGTGGTGTACCGCTGATGGCCTACACAGAAACCCAGCTCCAGGCCCTGGAATCCGCGCTCGCCAAGGGCGAACGGCGTGTGACCTTTGCCGACAAGACGGTCGAGTACCGCTCGGTTGACGAACTGATGGCCGCTATCCGCGAGGTCAGGCGCGGACTGCTGCAGCAGGCGGCTGAAACCGGGTTGCTGCCCGGTGCACCGCGCCAGATCCGTGTCACGACGTCGAAGGGGTTCTGATGGCCTGGTACTCCAAACTCCGTAGCCTTTTTGGTCAGCCTCCCGTCCACGAGGCGGCGGGGCGTGGCCGCCGCTCGCTGGCGTGGATGCCCGGCAACCCCGGCGCGGTCGCCGCGATGCTGGCGACCAACGCCGAACTGCGCGGTAAGAGCCGGGACCTTGTTCGGCGCAATGCATGGGCGCAGGCCGGTATCGAAGCCTTCGTAGCCAATGCGGTCGGCACCGGCATCAAGCCGCAAAGCCTGTCTGGCGACGAACGGTTCAAGGCCGAGGTGCAGGCACTGTGGCGCGATTGGGTCGAGGAAGCCGACGCGGCCGGACAGACCGACTTCTATGGCCTGCAGGCCCTGGCGTGTCGGGCGATGCTCGAAGGTGGCGAATGCCTGATCCGACTGCGGCCACGCCGTCCGGAGGATGGCCTGTCGGTACCCCTGCAGCTCCAGTTGCTGGAGCCCGAGCACCTGCCCATCAACCTGAACACCGATCTGCCGTCCGGCAACGTCGTGCGCTCCGGCATCGAGTTCGACAGCCTGGGGCGTCGCGTGGCCTACCATCTGTACCGCTCGCACCCGGAGGACGGGCGTTTGGCCCCGATGTCGGGCCAGGGCGGGATGGACACGGTGCGCATCGATGCCAAGGAGATCATTCACCTGTTCCGCGTACTGCGCCCAGGCCAGATCCGGGGCGAGCCGTGGCTGTCGCGGGCCCTGGTCAAGCTCAACGAGCTTGACCAGTACGACGATGCTGAGCTGGTGCGCAAGAAGACCGCCGCGATGTTCGCGGGTTTCGTCACGCGCGCCAACCCCGAGGACAACCTGATGGGCGAAGGCGCATCGGACGCCGACGGTATTGCGCTTGCCGGACTGGAGCCGGGCACGCTGCAGATCCTGGAGCCCGGAGAGGACATCAAGTTCTCCGATCCTGCCGACGTTGGCGGTTCGTACTCCGAATTCCTGCGCACACAGTTCCGCGCGGTTGCCGCCGCCATTGGCATCACCTACGAGCAGCTGACCGGTGATCTGACCGGCGTGAACTACTCGTCCATCCGCGCCGGGATGCTGGAGTTCCGGCGTCGCTGCGAGATGGTGCAGCACGGGGTGCTCGTGCATCAGATGTGCCGTCCGGTGTGGGCGGCCTGGATGAAGCAGGCGGTGCTCGCCGGGGCCCTGGATGCCCCGGGCTTCGATCGTGGCGGGCCAGCCCGTCGCCGCCAGTACCTCGCGGTGAAGTGGATTCCCCAGGGCTGGCAGTGGGTCGATCCCGAGAAGGAATTCAAGGCGATGTTGCTGGCTATCCGCGCGGGCCTGATGAGTCGCTCGGAAGCCATCTCGGCCAACGGCTACGACGCCGAAGACGTCGACCGGGAGATCGCCGCCGACAACCAGCGCGCCGACGACCTTGGCCTGATCTTCGATTCCGACCCTCGCTACACGTCGAAGGACGGCGGCAGCGCGGAACCCAACCGCAGCGCCAGCGTGCCTGACGCCACCGGCAGCCAAACGTCTTCCTGACCGGCCGCCAGACCGCCTTCCACAAGGATTCCCATGACCGTGCTACCCCATCTGGCGGCGCGCCTGTTCGGCGTGCCGCTGGCGATCCATCGCCCGAAACTCGACGTCATCCTCTCCGTGCTCGGTGCACGCGTCGGCCTCGCCGACCTCGCTGCGCCCGTGGGCTACACGCCTGCGGCCCGCGCGCTTGGGCCTCCGAGCGGCAAGGTCGCCGTCATTCCGATCCACGGCACGCTGGTGCGCCGAACCTCGGGCATCGAAGCCGAGTCGGGCCTCGCCAGCTACACCGGCATCGCCGCGCAACTGGATGCGGCGCTGGCCAGCCCTGAAATCGCCGCGATCCTGCTCGACATTGATTCGCCCGGTGGCGAGTCGGGCGGCGTGTTCGATCTGGCCGACCGTATCCGAGCGGCGTCGGAAGTGAAGCCCATCTGGGCTGTGGCCAACGACATGGCGTTCTCTGCAGCCTATGCGCTCGCGTCCGCCGCCGCCCGCGTGTTTGTCGCGCGCACCGGCGGCGTCGGCTCGATCGGCGTCATCGCGATGCACGTCGATCAGTCGGTGAAGGACGCTCATGACGGCGTTCGCTACACCGCCGTGTTCGCGGGCGAACGCAAGAACGACCTCAACCCGCACGAACCGATCTCCAACGAAGCCCACGCCGTCCTCAAGGCCGAGGTGGATCGCATCTATGACCTGTTCGTCGAGACGGTCGCGCGCCATCGCGGCCTCGATGCGGACGCCGTGCGCGCCACGGAAGCGGGTCTGTTCTTCGGCCCGGACGCCGTCGCCACCGGTTTGGCCGACGCCGTCGGCAGCCTTGACGACGCGCTTACACAACTCACGCAATCGCTTTCCCCACTCCCGACTCAGGTGGCTACGGCCAGCCAAGCGGGCTTTCTTCGCAACCACCAGATGGAGTCTTTCATGAATGATCGAACCGACCCCGCTGCTTCTGATCGGCCTCTTGCTGATCCTGCTGGCAGTCATCCTCAACCGTCCGCCACCGCCACCGCGCTGAGCGTGGCCGACGCCGTCGAAATCGCCCAGACCTGCACGCTGGCCGGGCGAACCGACCTGATTGCGGGCTTTCTCGAAGCGCAGTCCTCGCCCTCCAAGGTGCGCAGCCAACTGCTTGCGGCGCAGGCCGAAGCCAGTCCCGAAATCACCAGCCGCATCGCCCCCGACGCCGCGCGCCCTGTGGCCAGCAATCCGCTGATCGACGCCGCCAAGCAGATCGCGGCGCAATCCACCAAGAAGGAGATCTGAGATGCCCTCTCTCGCCGAACCTCTGAACCTGGGCGACCTGCTCAAGTACGAAGCCCCAAACCTTTACTCGCGCGACCGCGTCACGGTCGCTTCGGGCCAGAACCTGCCGCTGGGCACGGTGGTCGGCATCGTCACCGCAACGGCCAAGTTCAAACAGCTTGATCCGTCCGCAGAAGACGGCACGCAGGTCGCCGCTGGCGTGCTGCTACAGGCCTGCGACGCCACCTTGATCGACCGTGACGACGGTCTCGTCGTCGCGCGCCACGCCATCGTCGCCCACCATGCGCTCGCGTGGCCCGACGCCATCACCACCGCCGAAAAACTCGCAGCCATCGCGCAACTGAAGGCGCTGGGCGTGCTCGTCCGTCAAGGAGCCTGATCATGAACAACCCTTTCAGCAATCCTGCGTTCTCGATGGCAGCGCTCACCGCCGCCATCAACATCCTGCCCAACCGCTATGGGCGACTGGAAGAACTGAACCTGATGCCGCCCAAGCCAGTGCGTCAGCGCCAGATCATCGTGGAGGAGATGAACGGTGTACTCAACCTGTTGCCCACCTTGCCACCGGGTTCGCCTGGTACGGTTGGCGTACGCGGCAAGCGCAAGCTGCGCTCCTTCGTGGTACCGCACATCCCACACGACGACGTGGTGCTGCCGGAAGAAGTGCAAGGTCTGCGTGCCTTCGGTTCGGAAACGGAAACCGAATCCATCGCCAACGTCGTCGCACGTCACTTGGAGACCATGCGCAACAAGCACGCCATCACGCTGGAGCACCTGCGCATGGGGGCGCTCAAGGGTGTGATCCTCGACGCCGATGGGTCGGAGTTGGTGGATTTGTTTGATGCCTTCGAGATCGATCAGACCGTTGTCGAGTTTCCGTTTTCCAACGAGAAAGGTGACGTCAAAGGCGCCTGTATCGCTACGGCAGCAGCTATCGAAGAAGGTCTCGGTGGTGAGTTCTCAACCGGAATCCACGTGCTGTGCTCGCAGGAGTTCTTTGCAGCGCTGATTGCCCACCCGACGGTAAAAACGGCCTATGCCAATTGGCAAAACGGTGCCATCTTGATCAACGATGTGCGCAAGGGCTTCACCTATGGCGGCATTACCTTCGAGGAGTACCGGGGTAAAGCTGTTGCGAGAATCGGCGAGACCGTTGTCGTGCGCCGTTTCATCGAGGCAGGCGATGCCCACGCCTTCCCGACCGGCACCATCGACACCTTCGGCACCTACTTTGCACCAGCCGACTTCAACGAGACGGTGAATACGCTCGGCCTATCGCTGTACGCCAAGCAGGAGCCGCGCAAGTTTGACCGGGGCACCGACCTGCACACGCAGTCCAACCCGCTGCCGATGTGCCATCGCCCTGGTGTGCTCGTGAAGCTGGTGGCTGCATGATGGGTCTCGTCGAGCAGGTTTATGCCGCCGCTTTGAACGCGGGCCTGCTGCGTGATTGCCGGTGGCAGCCAGCCGGTGGATCTCCGTCGCAGACGCACGCGGTCGGCTTCACGGCACCGGATGATTCCGTATTCGACGGGCTGGCCTCGACCACCGACTATCAGATGTCGTACCCGGCGTCGGTGTTCGTGGGGCTGTCCCCACGCGAGGCGGTCGAGATCGATGGCGTGATCTATCAGGTGCGTAGCACCCGGGCCGTGGGCGACGGCTCGGAGATGCGCGCACAGCTCACCCGGGTGTAGTGCCGTGTCCAGCAACTCGATCCGCGAACAGATCCTGCTCGCGGTGATGGCGGCGGTCCGCACGCCGGTGGAGTCGCTTGGGGCGACCTTGCACCGCTCGCCCACGGTGGCCATCAGCCGGGAGCAATGCCCGGCGCTGGTGGTGTTCCCCGAGTCCGAATCGATCACCGAGCGCGCCAACGACCGTGTCACGCGCGAGCTCACGGTGCGCCTGGTCGCGCTGGCCCGCGCGGTACCTCCCGCCATTCCGGAAACCGAAGCCGACCGGCTGATCACCGCCGCCCACGCCGCGCTGCTGGCCGACCGGAATCTGGGCGGCTTGAGCCTTGGCATCCGCGAGCAGGAATGCGAGTGGGACGTCGAGGACGCCGACGCGGTGGCCGCCGCTATTCCCGCGCGCTACGCGATCACCTACCGGACGCTCGACACCGATCTTTCAACCAAGGGATGACATCCATGACTTCCATCGTTCTGACCCAACCGCACACCCACGCGGGCCAGGCCCACAAGGCGGGCGAACGGCTCGATGTGGATGGCAGCACTGCCGACTGGCTCATCGCCAACGGCATCGCCCGCCACGACCGCCAGCGCGTACCCGAGCCCGAGCCCCAGCCGCAAGGCGACGGCACACCCATTGAGCCCATCCGACCCATCACCACCCAACGCAAGGAACCCAAGCAATGAGCACCTACGCCAGTTTCCAAGGGCGCGTCTTCCTCGGCAAGCGCGACATCGACGGCCTGCCCGTCGAAGTGCGCTCGCCCGGCAACGTCGCCGAGCTGAAGCTCTCCCTCAAGACCGACGTGCTGGAGCACTACGAGAGCCAGACCGGTCAGCGTTCGCTGGATCACCGGATGGTCAAGCAGAAATCGGCCACTGTGAACCTCACCATCGAGGAGTTCACCAAGGAAAACCTCGCGCTGGCGCTGTACGGCAACCACGTCACCGGCAGCACGGGCACTGTGACGGCTGAACCCATTGGCGGCGCGGCTCCGGTGGTCGGCGACCGCTACTTCCTCGCGCACCCCAAGGTCTCGGCACTGGTGGTGACCGATTCGGCAGGCACGCCCGCGACGCTGACCGCAGGCACGCACTACACCGCCGACACCGACTTCGGTGCCCTCCAGTTTCTGGATACCACCGGCTTTACCGCACCGTTCAAGGCGGCCTACAGCTACGGCGTCGCCACCGAGATCGGCATCTTCACGCAGGCGCTGCCCGAGCGTTACCTGCGCCTGGAAGGCATCAACACCGCGCAGGGCAACGCCAAGGTGCTGGTCGAGCTGTACCGCGTGGCCTTCGATCCCTTGAAGGAAATCTCCTTCATCTCGGACGAGTACAACAAATTCGAGCTGGAAGGCTCGCTCCTGGCCGACACCACCAAGCCCTACGACGCGGTGCTCGGCCAGTTTGGCCGCATCGTGCAACTGTGATGGGGACTGCCATGAGTGATCTGGAAACCCTCATCCCGCAGGCGGTGGAGCTGGTCATCGATGGCGAGCCGCTGGCGATCAAGCCACTCAAGGTCGGCCAGATGCCCGCCTTCCTGCGCGCTATCACCCCGGTGATGCAGCAGATCGGCGGCGATGGCATCGACTGGCTGGCACTGTTCGGCGAGCGCGGCGACGACCTGCTGACGGCAGTGTCCATCGCCGTCGGCAAGCCCCGCGCATGGGTCGATGAGTTGGCCGCCGACCAGGCCATCCTGCTGGCAGCGAAGGTGATCGAGGTGAACGCGGATTTTTTTACCCGGACGGTGATGCCGCGCCTGAACGGAGAAATGGGCGGTCTGATCGCACAGACCAGCGCAGTGGCGGCCACAGCGGCCACGGCTGGTTCGACACCGTCCAGCACCTGATTGCCCACGGCCACCGGCTGCCGGACATCCTCGACTACACCTTGGCGCAGGTGCGTGGCTTCGCCGCCGCCACCGCGCGGGAGGACGCCGCACGCGATGCGCGGCTGCTCTCGCTGATCGCCATCGGCGCACGCGGCGACTCGCGTCACCTCGACCAGACCCTCGACAGGCTCCAAAACCATGCGCATCTCGGTTCGCATCGATAGCAAGGCCGCGCAGGCGCAGTTGCGCCGCTGGGGCGGCGAGTTCCGCGAGAAGGTCCAGAAAGTAGTCGCGCGCGGCATCGCCAGTGAGGCCGCCGAACTCAAGCAGGACGTGCGCAGCCACGTCGCGGGCCAGATGACGGTGGCCAAGAAGTCCTTCGTCAAGGGCTTCACTGCCAAGGTGCTCGACAAGGACAAGAACCGGCTGCCTGCGCTCTACGTCGGCTCGCGCATCCCGTGGTCGGGCATCCACGAGCGTGGTGGCTCTATTTCCGGCCGGATGCTGATCCCGCTGCACGGGCGTGTCGGCCGCAAACGCTTCAAGGCCCAGATCGCCGAGCTGATGCGCGGCGGCAACGCCTATTTCATCAAGAACGCCAAGGGGAACATCGTGCTGATGGCTGAGAACATCAAGGAACACGACCGGCCGTTGGGGGGCTTCAAGCGCCGATACCGCAAGGCCGAGGGGATCAAGAAATTGAAGCGCGGGGCAGACATTCCTATTGCAGTGCTGGTGCCACGCGTGCAGCTCAAAAAACGCTTGAATGTCGAGCGCCTGGTCGCTGGACGTGTTCCGCGACTGGCAGCAGCCATCGAAAAACAGCTACGACGTGTGGATTGAGCAATGGCCAATCGCATCTCTGTCCTCGTTGCCCTCGAAGGCGTTGATGAGGGGCTCAAGCGCGCCGTTGATTCGGCGGAGAAGTCGCTGGGCGAACTCTCGGGCAGCGCTAAGACTGCCGGCCAGAAGGCATCTGCCGGAATGGCCGAGGTCAATGCGGGGGTCTCCGCTTTTGGCGAACAGATCAACCGTGCCAAGACGCAACTGCTGGCCTTCCTGACCATCAACTGGGCCAGCGGCAAGGTGCAGGAGATCGTCCAGATCGCGGACGCCTGGAACATGATGTCCGCTCGCCTTAAGCTCGCCACCGCTGGCCAGCGCGAGTACGCCGTTGCCCAGAAGGAGCTTTTCGACATCGCCCAGCGTATTGGCGTTCCGATCCAGGAAACCGCCACGCTGTACGGAAAGCTACAGCAGGCGGTGCGGATGCTCGGCGGTGAGCAAAAGGACGCGCTCACCCTTACCGAGAGCATCTCGCAGGCACTGCGCATCTCGGGCGCTTCGGCCACCGAGGCGCAGTCGTCCCTGCTGCAGTTTGGCCAGGCCCTGGCATCCGGAGTGCTTCGCGGTGAGGAGTTCAATTCTGTCGTTGAGAACAGCCCCCGTCTGGCGCAAGCCTTGGCTGACGGACTGAATGTGCCGATCGGACGGCTGCGCAAGCTGGCTGAGGAGGGTCGGCTCACTGCCGACGTGGTGGTCAATGCGTTGATGGGCCAAAAGGACAAGCTGGCGGCTGAATACGCCCAATTGCCCGCCACCGTGAGCCAGGCGTTCACGCGCTTGTCCAATGCCTTCGGCCAGTGGATCAGCCGTCTGGACGAATCGACAGGCTTCACGAAGAAGCTTGCCGAGGCGCTGACCTGGCTATCGCAGAACCTGGAGTTGGTGATGCATTGGCTGCAGCGCATCGCCGAGGTGGGTCTGGCCGTGCTCATCTACCGCCTGATCCCAGCCCTGATCACGGCCTGGCAGACGGCAGGTGCGGCTGCAGTGACAGCCGCCAGCGCCACATCGGCGGCCTGGGCAACCGCCAACCTGTCGGTGTCGGCGGCTGTGGCCAGCGTGGGCTTGCTCAAGACGGCGTTTGCCGTGCTGGGCGCTTTCCTCGTGGGTTGGGAAATCGGTACCTGGCTGTCCGAGAAATTCGAGATCGTGCGCAAGGCGGGCATTTTCATGGTGGAAATGCTGGTCAAGGGCGTGGAGCAACTTCAGTACCGCTGGGAAGCCTTCGCAGCCATCTTCACTTCGGACACTATTGCCCAGGCCACCCAGCGCCACCAGCAGCGCCTCGCCGAGATGAACCAGATCTTTGCGCAGATGTACGCCGACGCGGGCAAGGGGACGGAGGCTGCCAAGGGTGCGATGAATACGGCGGCCACCGCTGTCGAGGAAATCGCCAAGCGGCTCGAAGCCGTGCGCCAAGGCACTCAGGAAGCGGTCGGACGTGGCATCGAGGCGGTACATGCTGCGTTGGAGAAGCTCAAGTCCCGGCTGGGCGAGGTCGAACAGGCGGTCGGTAAGGCGCAGGGGCAGGTCAACGACGCCACCGCCAAAATGGCCGAAGCCTACAAAGGGCTTACCTCCATCGTGGAGGCCAACCTTCAGCAACAGATCCAGGCCGTCAAAGCCCGCTACGACCAAGAAAAATCTGCCCTCGAGCTCTCCAAGCAGTCCGAGGCGGCGCAAATCACCCAGTCCACCCAACTGCTCACCGAGGCGCTCACCCAGCAAACCACGCTGCGCCGTCAGGCGACGACCGAGACACTTGGCCTGATCGATCAGGAAACGCAGGCGCGCAAGGACGCCGCCGCCCGGCAAGGCCAGACCGAGGAAGATCGCCGTGCCAACGTGCAGCGTGTCGAGAACGACATCCTGGCCACCAAGCGCCAGACGCTGACCCAGGCGCTCTCTGAGTACCGCCAGCACATCGACGCCCTCAACGCCGAGGCCAACCGGCATCTGGCGGAAGTCCAGCGCATCGAGGAGGCCAAGCGACAGCTGTCCATGTCCACGGAGGAGCGCGTGCGCGACATTCGGCGCCAGGGCATGACGGAGTACGAGGCCACGGAGGACCGGAAACGCCAGATCGCGGAGTACCAGACCAAGGCCCGTGAGCAGCTGGCCAATGGTGAATTCGAGCAAGCGCGGCAGCTCGCGCAGAAAGCGATGGATTTGGCCGCACAGGTGGCCAGCAGCCAGACCAGCGAGGCCAAGCGCGGCGAGGATGCTCGCAAACAGTCAGAACAGGCGGTATCGCAGGTCACACAACTCGAAGCACAGTCGCGCCAGGCCTTTCGCAACCAGGAGTACGAGAAGGCCAATGCACTGATGCGTCAGGCCGATGAACTCCGTACCCAGTTGGCGCAAAAGACCCGGGAGGCCGACGCGCAGATTGCCCAGGGCAAAGATGGCGTCAACCAGGCTATCCAGCGCATCCGGGAGTCCGAGGAACTGCTCAACCAGACCCTGGATGCGGAGGCCAAAGCCCACCAGACGGCGGCCCAGTCGGCCTTGACGGCCCGAGACCAGATCCGCCAGACGCTGGAGCAGACGCAAACCCAGATCGACCAGATCACATCCCAGCTTCAAGAGGGTCTGAAACTCACGCTCGATGCCGACACCACGCGCTTCGACCAGGCCATCGCTGAGCTGGACAAGGCGCTGGCCGAGAAGGAATACCTGCTGCAAATCCAGGCCGATCTGCAGGAGGCGGAAAAGAAACTCAAGGAATACGAGCAGCTGCTCAAAGAGGGCAAGACGCTGCCGGTCGATGCCGATGTATCCAAGGCCCGGGAGGCACTGGACAAGCTCAAGACCTACGCCGATCAGAACGCGCAGTTCGAGCTCAAGGTGGCAACAGAAAAAGCCCAAGCCGCGATTACCAACGTGGACGGAATGATCAAAGCCCTTGATCGCATCCAGACCGAGTCGCGCCACCAGGTCAGCACCAATGCCGATGCGGCCCGTTCAGAAATCATGAGCCTCAACGGTGCCAATACCAGCAGCACGCACACCATCTACGTCAAAAAGGTGGAGCAGAACGCTACCGGCGGCATGGTCGGCCGGGTGCTGAACTTCTCTGGTGGCGGTGCGGTAGCGCCTGCGTTCCCCCGGATGGCTGGCGGGAATGTGCCGGGCTCGGGTCACCACGACACTGTGCCACGGACCCTGGAGGCGGGCGCCTTTGTGCTTCGCAAGGCGGCGGTGCGTAAGTACGGCGCGGGCAATTTGGCGCGCCTGGCGCAAGTTTCCAATTCCGTCGCTCGTTTTGCACGCGGCGGCGCGGTCGGCCCGCAACCACCCAAGCGCAATCGCGAGGTGGTTGAAACCGAGAAGATGATCGAACTGGGCATCAAGGCACTCGGACAGATCAACTACAGCGGAAGCCTGGACGCCAAGGACAAGACCTTTGCCTACTGGATGCCGATGGCACGTACCGATCGGCGGGATCTGGAGAAACTGGTCGACCGTAAGACCCTGACCGCCAACGAAAAAGCCCAACTCGAGGGCATCCGCCAGCGTTGGCGCTACGCCATGTCAACGGTCATCATGTACGGCAAGGACTTCGAACGCGACCTGATCGACTACATGGAGTCTCTAGACGGTCAGTTCTTTGCCCGTGGGGGTTTAGCCAAGTCCGACACCGTCCCTGCGATGCTCACCCCGGGCGAGTTCGTCGTGAACCGGCAGGCCGTCGCCCGCTACGGCGCTGGCTTCTTCGAAGCCATCAACAACCTGAGCGCTCCGGCGCAGGCACTGGCCGGGCGTGCGCTGGCGGGCATCCAAGGCTTTGCCTCGGGCGGTCTGGTGCAGCCCGCAAGCCGCAGCCTGCCACGTCCGTCGTTGTCCGAAAGCACGCCCACCCGCACCGTGCGCGTGGAACTGTCTGCGGGACAGCAGAAGGTCAACGCCACCGTCGATGCGCGCGATGAAGCGCGCCTCTTGCAACTGCTAGACGCCGCCCGCGCCCGCACTGTCTGAGATTCCCTGATGCAACTGAAGAACCTCGCCACCGGGGTGGCTTTGCCATTGCCCGACGACTTGCTGTGGGCAGACGAACACGCGTGGTCACCTGCGGTGGCCAGCACTTCCTACCTGATTACCGGAGCCTTGCTGATTCAGTCAGCGACGCGGCAGGCAGGACGCCCGATCACCTTGGTGGGTGCGCCCGACATGGCGTGGGTGACGCGCGCCGCCGTGGAGCAACTGCGTGCGTGGGCTGCGCTGGCGGTGAGTGAAGCCACGGGCCGCTTCGAACTGAGTGTCACCGATGGCCGGGTCTTCACGGTTGCGTTCCGTCACCAGGACGCCGCCATTGAGGCCGAGCCGGTGATGGGTTTCCCGGCGCGCGCGAGCACCGATTTCTACCGACTGACCCTTCGATTCTTGGAGATTGCCTGATGCCCATCCAATCTGGCGACGTGAAGCTGCTCAAGTCCGCCGTGATGGCGGACGTGCCCGAAGGCGGCGGCGCGCCCACGGGCCTCGTGATTGCCGATGGCGTATCGAACGCCATCTTCCCCGACATCTCCGAGCTGGATCGCGCCGGAGGCCGTGTCAACCTGCGCAAGAGCTTCGTGCAAGTGGCCACGGATGACACCGACACCTACTTCGGGGCCAACGTCATCGTGGCCGAGCCGCCGCAGGACGAGCGCGTCAGCGTCACGCTGTTTTCCACCCGCAAGACCTTCGACACCCGTGAGCAGGCGCAGACCCGCATCGAGGCCTACCTCAACAAAGGGCCGGAGTGGGCGGGCTACCTGTTCGAGAACCACATTGCTGGCCAGCGGGTGATCCAGCTCTTCCAACGCCTCAGCGACGCCGTGCCCAACGTCGGCCAGACCCTCGTCCTGATCGAGAACGAAGGACTGCCCACGCAGAAGGAGCAGTACATCCGCGCCACCGCCGTGTCGGTGGTCGAGCGCAGTTTCACTTACAACACCGACCAAGACTACAAGGCGGCGGTCGTCACAGTCGCCATCAGCGACGCGCTGCGCTTTGATTTCACGGGCTCGCCTGCCAGCCGAACTTTCACGCGTGCAACCAACAGCACCAAGGTACGCGACACGGTGGTGGCCGACGCGGGCACCTACGTCGGCGTGGTTCCACTGACGCAGGCTGCCAATGTGGGCGACTTCACCATCAAGGGCGCGTCCATCTACACGCAGCTCGTGCCCAGCGCCCAGACCGAGACGCCGATCTCCTTCGTGCCCCCCTACGCCGCAGCAGGTTTGCCGGTACCGGGCGCTGCACCCGTGAGCTACACGGCCAGCCATGCCTGGAACACCAGCATCAAATTCAACCTGCCGGGCGGCTGCCTGCCCGGATCGCTGTCCATCGTCACCGACGGCGTCACGATCTTCGACGACGCGGGCCTGCTCAAGACCGCCAGCGGCACGCTGGGCACCATCGACTACGCCAACGGCATCCTGAGCCTGAACTCCGGCTCGATGTCCAACAGCAAGGCCATCACCTACACACCTGCTGCACAACTGCAGCGCGCGCCGCAAAGCGCGGAGATCGCGGTCACGCCGGAATCGCGCAGCCAGTCCTACGTCGGCTCCGTGAACCCGGTGCCGCAACCCGCCACGCTTGCCATCAGCTACATGGCGCAGGGCCGTTGGTACGTGCTTTCGGATGGCGGCAATGGCTCCCTCAAAGGGCTGGATGCCAGCTACGGCGCGGGCACTTTCAACAAGAACACCGGCGCCTTCGTCGTGACCTTGGGGGCACTGCCCGACGTGGGCTCATCGCTGATCCTGACGTGGAACGTGCCGACCCAGGAAACGCAGCAGCCAACCGCCGCTCTGAAGGCATCGCAGGCCCTGCAGCTTGCCCCGCCCGAAGGCAAAAGCGTTCAGCCGGGCACGCTCACCATCACCTGGCCACACGAGAGCGGCACGGGCACGCGCACGGCTTCCGCCACCACGTTTGGCGAGCTCAGTGGTGCTGCCACCGGCAACCTGAACGTCGCGCAAAACCTCTTGAGCTTCGCACCGAACGTCTTGCCGCCGGTCGGCGCGCTGCTGACGGTGGACTACGTTGCGGGCCCCAAGCAGGAAGACAGCTTCGCGCACCCCTCGCGGGACGGCCAGGGCAAGGTGCCCGTGACTGCAACCCTTGGCTCCATCGAGCCGGGTTCATTGGAGATCGAGTGGAACACCCTGACGGACACCGCCGTACTCGGGGTCTATACGCTGCAGCAGATTCAGGCGATGGGGCTGGGGCTGTGGAATCTCGTCGATCCCACGCAGTACGCCCGCGACGATGGGGCGGGCAACGTGCTGCGCGCAGGCCAAGTCATCGGCAGCGTCAACTACGCCACGGGCGCGGTGCAGTTTCAGCCGGATGTGACGATCAAGATTCCAAGCCCGGTGTATACCGAACAGCGCCTTGGTTGGGCCTCGGGCGTGGGCCAGATGTTTCGCCTCAACTACGGCGGCATCAGCTACGTGGACGCGCCGTCGATGTACCCGAACGACGAGTCCGGCTACGTCAAGCTGCGCTACAACAGCGCGGGCTCGACCAGCAACCACAGCGAGACGTTCGCGTTCAGCCCGTCGTTTCGGCTGGTGCCCGGCGTCAACGCGCAGGTGGTGACCGGAACGGTATTGCTGGCCATTGCGGGCAGCCAGCCCTGGGGCGACAACGGTCAGGGAACGCTCCGTGAATTCACGCCCAGCGGCTGGGTCACGCGCGGCAGCATCAACTACCTCTCGGGCGCGGTGACCCTCACCTCGTGGTCGGCGGGCGCGACCAACAGCATCACGCGCGCCAGTTGCGTGACCACTGTGGGCGAGAACATCTCCAGCGAGTACGTGTTCCGCAGCGGTGCTGCGCCACTTCGCCCAGGATCGCTCTCCATCCAGTTCGCCCGCGCGGAGGGTGGAACCCAGACCGTGACGGCAGGCATCGACGGCACGATCACCGCGTCTGGCGTCATCGGCAGCGTCGATTACGACACTGGCCTTGTGCGAGTGAGGTTTGGCACCGTGGTCACGGCGGCGGGCAACGAGAGCGAGCCGTGGTTCGACGCCGAGAACGTGCGGCCAGACGGCAAGATCTTCCGGCCAGAGCCGGTCGCGGCCTCCAGCCTGCGTTACAGCGCCGTGGCCTACAGCTATCTGCCCCTGGATGCGGCGTTGCTGGGCATCGACCCGGTACGCCTTCCCAGCGACGGGCGTGTGCCGATCTTCCGTCCAGGTGGTTTCTCCGTCGTCGGCCACACCGGTCGCATCACTGCCTCGGTCAGCAACGGCCAGACCATCGACTGTGCCCGCGTGCGTCTGTCGCGCGTGCGTGTGGTCGGCCACAACGGCGTGGTGATCCACACAGGCTACGTTACCGATCTGGAAGCAGGCACCGTCACGTTCACCGACGTGACTGGCTACAGCCAGCCGGTGACCATCGAGCACCGCATCGAGGACATGGCCGTGGTGCGCGACGTGCAGATCAACGGCGAGATCAGCTTCACGCGCCCGCTGACGCACGCCTATCCGCTGGCCAGTCCCGGCGATCCCGTCTCCGGCAGTTTTGTCTCCAGTGCGCTGGTGGCCGGTGACCTGTTCGCCCGCGTGAACCTCGTGTTCGATCAGAGCACCTGGAACGGCAGCTGGTCGGATGAACTCGTTGGCAGCGCTGCCACCGCCACCTTTAACCACACCCAGTACCCGATCATGGTCACCAATCGCGGGGCGCTCACCGAGCGCTGGGTGGTGCGGATGACCAACAGCACCTCGTTCGAGGTCATCGGCGAGAACGTGGGCGTGATCGCTACCGGCAATACCAGCGCCGACTGCGCCCCCAACAACCCGGCGACCGGCGTGCCGTACTTCCGTCTGCCCGCGCTCGGCTGGGGCAACGGCTGGGCCACCGGCAACGTGCTGCGCTTCAACACCATCGGCAGCCAGTTCCCGGTCTGGGTGGTGCGCACCGTCCAGCAGGGACCGGAGTCCGTGCCCGACGACCACTTCACGTTGCTGATTCGCGGGGATGTCGACACGCCCTGATGGTGTGGGTGCCCCTGATCTTTGAACCCTTCTCGCAGGAATTCCTATGACCGACCTGACCGTCAAATACTTCAGCAGCGGCATGACCGGCGCGCCCCAGATCGCCAACAACTGGGGCGATCTGGTGACGATGCTCGACGCCTGCCTTGTCAACGGCTTCGCTCTCAAGGCCATCGACACGCTGACCTGTGTTGATGGCTTGGCCACCGCCACCATCAGCGCGGGCCACGCCTACCGGCCCGAGCAGGTAGTCGAGATCGCCGGGGCCGACCAGCCCGCGTACAACGGGCAGTTCCGGGTCATCGCTACCACCGCAACTACGTTCACCTTCGCAGTGACCGGCACGCCCGTGTCGCCCGCGACCAGCGCCACCAGCCTGTCGGCCAAGGTTGCGCCGCTGGGGTGGGAGAAGGCGTTCGCGAGCACGAACAAGGCGGCGTACCGCAGCAAGAATCCCGCCTCGCCGCAGAACCTGCTGCTGATCGACGACAGCCTCAAGACGCCGGGCTATACGACGACGTGGGCCAAATGGGCCAACGTCGGCATCGTCGAAGACCTGACGGACATCGACACCATCGTCGGCGCGCAGGCTCCGTTCGATCCGAACAACCCGACGCAGAACTGGAAGCAGGTACAGGCCAACCAGTGGGGCTGGCACAAGTGGTATCACGCGCGCCAGACCGGCTATGACACTTACGGCGACAGCGGCGGCGGCGGCCGCAACTGGGTACTTGTAGGCGACGACCGGTTGTTCTTCCTGTTCGTCTCCAACGCTGCCGGGTACGGCTGGTACGGGCGCAACAGCTACTGCTTTGGCGATATCGAAAGCTTTAAGCTGGGTGACAACTACGCCACTGTGCTGTGCGCCGACGATCTGTACTGGAGCAACAACAACCACTACCTCAGCTACCCAGGCCAATACAACGGATACGGGATGGCCTCGTCGCTCGACTTCGCGGGCAAGGTTCTGCTGCGCAGCCACACCCAACTCGGCCACCCAGTGCGCTTTGGCCTCACATCGCTGAACACCAACAATGGCCAGCAGATCTGCGGCCGTGGCCCGATGCCGTTCCCCAATGGCCCGGACTACAGCCTCTGGCTGCTGCCGACCTACGTGCGGGAGGAGTCGGGGCATATGCGCGGCCTGATGCCGGGGATGCTGTGGATGCCGCAGTACCTCCCCTACAGCGATCAGACCATCGTCGATAACGTGGTCGGTCAGGCGGGCAAGAAGTTCCTGCTGGTCAGGACTCAGTACAGCTCGGAAACCGAGGGCGCGCAGATCGCCTTCGATATCACCGGGCCGTGGAGGTAAGCCATGGCGTGGTGGGACAGCGTGGCGTCGTTGACGCCGGTCGCGGCGTGGGATGCGCTGCACTTCGCGAACGGGCAACTGCAGGATCAGGTCGGCAGCAATGCCATCACCGTGCAGGGCGGTGTGGCCACGCCATTTCCGCTCTACGGGTTGTACGGCCAGGACAAGCCCTGGCCGTTGGCCACGCCGATGTCCTTGTCCGGCGACTTCGTGCTGGCGGGCTTCGTGATGCACGTCAGCCGAGGGCTGGTGTTCTACAAGACCCTCGGCGACAGCAATAGCTACTTTTTGGATCAGGAGTCCAACGGCGCAATCTACCAGTACGCCAATGGCAGTGGCGGTCAGGTGGGCAGCGGGCCCGCGTGGGGCGCGCCCAAGTTCATGGCGCTGGTCGTCAGCCCGGCCAGTGCCCGCGTGTACATCAACGACGACTGGGCGGGCGCGGCTTTCGCGCGCTCGTGGGTGGCAGACAGCGTGGGCGGCATCGGCTACTACGCCGACGGCAACGAATACAACATCGGCGGCAGCGAGCGCTTCTTCGCGGCCGGGTTGTGGTCTGGTGTCGCAAGTCTTGCCGACGTGCGCGCGCTCGAATCCGCCTGCCGTGCCGCGCTCGCGGGACCGCCGGTCGGCGTGCATTCCGCTGCCTTGGCCCGCTGGCACAGCCCGAACACTGAACTGTGGAGCCAGCCAGGCAGCTACCCGCCCCGGGTTCGAGCTGTGGCCAGCGCGCGCCGAGACATCTATTTCGGCGGCAACGGCCAGATCACCGGCACCGTCAAGGAGAAGGGGCAGCCCGACCAACCCCTCGTTCGCCAAGTTCTGCTCTACAGCGAAAACACCCACGTCCTGGTGGCGAGCACGTGGTCTCAGGCTGACGGCACCTACCGATTCGAGCGCATCGACCCTCAACAGCGCTACACGGTGATCTGCACGGACTACCGACAGATGTACCGCGCAGTGATCGCGGACAACCTCAGGCCGGAGCCGATGCCATGACCGTCGCCATCACGCAGGAACACAACGAGGCACGGCTGGCGGGCACGCTGTCCTTCCTCGATGCGGGAACCAACCCGGCGCGGCTGCGCATCTACGGCGGCACGCGTCCACCCAATCCGGCGGCGACGCCCACCAGTGCGATGCTGGTGGAGATCGCGCTCACCAAACCTGCAGGAACGATTGCGGGCGGACTCCTGACGCTGACCCAGCAGGAGGACGGCCTGATCGCTGCCACCGGCATCGCCACCTGGGCGCGGCTGGTCAACGGCAGTGAGGTGACGGCACTCGATCTGGATTGCAGCGGCACCGATGGCGCGGGCGATGTGAAGCTCGCCAGCACCAACCTCTATTTGGGCGGGGACGCCCGGATGGTATCGGCCATCTTGGGCTGAAGGATCGGGGGTGAACGATGCCTGCGCACTCTGGGCAGAACGTCGACCTGCTGTACGACCGACCCGCCGCCGCCGCCGCCGCCACCGCCGCCGATCTGATCTTCGGCGCGGACTACGTGCCGCCGCGCAACGATGTGGTGGTGCAGGCCACGCTGCCGCTTCCGGTGGCCAGCGTCGCCTTCATCCCGCCCGCACGGCTGGAGGTGTTGGCCGAGCTGCCGGGCCTGACAGTCAGCACGCTCATCCTGCGCCCGAGCGTGCCGCTCAATGTCGGCGTGGCCAGCCTGCCCGGCGTGGCGTTCACCGGCGAGGTGCGCTACGCCTCGCGCACCCAGCGACCGACGATCGGCCAAACGGCGCACGAGTGGCAGCAGGCCGTGCAGCACGAGGGCGGCGCAGCGCAGCGCCAGCAGGATGCGACGGCCAAGCCCGCAGGCTGGGGTGCGGCGTGGCAGCGGGGGGCTGTGTCGGTGCACGGCATCGCGCACCGGTTGCCGCCGGTCTTGGTGGCCGCGCCGCTGCTGCGGCGCACCGGCCAGCAGCAGGCGAAGCGCTTGTACGGTGCAACCGGGTTCACCCACGAGAACGCGGCGCCCATCGCGCCGATTCGGATGGGCGTGTTCCAGAACGCCACCCGTTTGCGCGACGCCACGCGCTTCGCGCATCAGGACGGTGACCGTAGCAAGCGCGCCGGTCGGCTCGTCCTCTGGCAAAGCGCCCGAGCGCTGACGCAGCGCCAGGGCACGGACTTCCAGAGCGCAAGCCGCCGACCGGTGGGCTGGCGCGGGCGGTACCAGGAAGCGATGCGGCCACCACCCGGCATCAGCGTGTGGGTGATCCCCGAGCCGCCCGAGCCGCCGCGTTGCTACACGCCGAGCGGCCACCTGCTGTTCGCTGCGCTGGCTCCTGCCAGTGCCCATCTGCTGTTCTTCTGCGAAAACCACACCGACCCGCCCGATGGCGAGCCGGTGGTCGTTCCCGTTCGGAGGGTCTATTTCGTGATCAACAACGCGACCCTGCACCGGCTTCCCGATGGATTGCCCGTGCCGGTGTTCAATCTCTCGCTGTCGCTCGACGCCGCGTCCTGGACCTGGGGCTTCGAGGCACTGCTCCCCGCCGCTGCAGAAAGCCTCGTCGCGCCCGGCAGCAACGGCGGCCCGGTCGAACTGGTGGCCAGCGTCAACGGCACGGCCTTCCGCGTGCTGGCCGAGAGCATCAGCCGCGAGCGGTTGTTTGGCGACGCAAGCATCCGCATCTCGGGCCGTGGACGCAACGCCGTGCTGGCTGCTCCCTACGCGCCGGTGATGAGCTTCCAGCAACCGCAGGCGCGCACGGCTCGGCAGTTGATGGACGACGTGCTGACGCTCAACGGCATCCCGCTGGGCTGGAACATCGATTGGGGCCTGACGGACTGGAACGTTCCGGCTGGGGTGTTCACACAGCAGGGTACGTGGATGGAAGCGCTGGTCGCCATCGCCAGCGCCGCCGGGGGCTACCTGATCCCGAATCCGTCCGACCAGAGCATCCGTGTGCGCCACCGCTATCCGGCCGCGCCGTGGGACTGGGGCACCGTCACGCCCGACTTCGTGCTGCCCGTCGATGCCGTGGCCCGCGAGTCGCTGCGCTGGGTGGAGAAGCCCGCGTACAACCGCGTGTTCGTGTCAGGGCAAGACGTCGGCGTGCTCGGCCAGGTGACCCGAGCCGGGACTGCCGGAGATGTTCTGGCCCCGATGGTGGTCGATGCGCTGATCACGGAGGCCGCTGCAGCGCGCCAACGCGGCATCGCTGTACTGGCCGATACCGGCCAACAGATCGAGGTGAGCCTGCGCCTGCCGGTGCTGGCCGAGACCGGGATCATCCAGCCGGGTGCATTCGTCGAGTACCAGGACGGCAACAGCGCCCGGCTTGGGCTGGTGCGCTCGACGCAGATCGAGGCCGGGATGCCGGAGGTCTGGCAGACCTTGGGGGTGCAGAGCCATGCATAACCTCTACGAACAGTTCCGCCAGCTCATACCCGACCCGCCGCTGCAGGCTGGCACGGTGGTGAGCGTCGGCGCAGGCGTGGTGACCGTCGCCTTACCCGGTGGGGGTCTGATCCGCGCACGTGGCAGCGCCGCCATCGGCCAGAAGGTGTTCGTGCGCGATGACGTCATCGAGGGCGTCGCGCCCAGCCTGACGCTGGAAATCATCGAAATCTGAAATCCAACTTTCCGATCAACCCCTGAACCCGCCCACGAGGCGGGTTCTGCATTTCTGGAGACCTGCAATGACCGAACCCGAACAACAAGCGCCCGCCGCCCTCGTGGAGAACATGCTGCTTCTGCGCAAGGAGGATTTCGACGATCTGCTCGACCGTGCCGCCGAACGCGGAGCCGAGCGTTGCCTCGCCCATCTCGGCCTAGAAAACGGCAGTGCCGCGAAGGACATCCGCGAGCTGCGCGACCTGCTGGAAGCGTGGCGCGATGCCCGTCGCACGGCATGGCAGACCACGGTGAAGGTCATCACCACCTGCATCCTGGCCGCGCTGCTGGTCGGCGCTGCCATCAAGTTGAAGCTGATGGGAGGCGCGCAATGAATCCCAAGCTCTGGCTGCTGGACGACTGGCGGCGCGTGCTGCGTCGTGCCTGGAGCATCCGCTTCTCGCTGCTGGCCGCGACTTTCACGGCGGCGGAAGTGGTGGTGCCGCTGTTTGGCGACGTGCTGCCGCGTGGCGCATTCGTGCTGCTGGCCTTCGCCGCCAGCATCGGCGCGACCGTGGCCCGCATCGTGGCGCAACCGGAGATGCACCGATGATCCGGCCACCGCAAAGACGCACCGTGGCTGCGCTGGCGCTGTCCGCCGCCGCCCTGGTCGGCATCGTGCTGCACGAGGGCTACACCGATCGCGCAGTGATCCCGGTCAAGGGCGATGTGCCGACCATTGGTTTTGGCACCACCACTGGGGTGAAGCTGGGTGACACCACCACGCCGCCGAAGGCGCTGGCTCGGGCGCTCACCGATGTGCAGCAGTTCGAGGGCGCATTGAAAACGTGCGTGACCGTGCCGCTGGCCCAGCACGAGTATGACGCGCTGGTGAGCTTCTCCTACAACGTCGGCAGCCGCGCGTTCTGCCAGTCCACGCTGGTCAGGAAACTCAACGCCGAGGACTACGCCGGAGCCTGTGCCGAGCTGCTGCGCTGGCGCTTCTTCCAGCGCAAGGACTGCGCGCTGCCTGCCAATGCGCGCCTGTGCGGCGGGCTGGCCACACGGCGCGAGGCCGAGTACCGCCAGTGCATCGGGGAAGCGCCATGAGCCTGATCTCGTGGCCGTACCGCTGGCTGGCCCTTGTCCTGCTCGCCGCTGCACTGATCGGATTCGGCTGGATCAAGGGTGCGAGCCACGTTCAAGCGCAATGGGATGCCGCCATCCAGCAACAAACCCTGCAAGCCGCCGCCGTCCGCGAGCGGCAGGCGCAAGCCACCGTCAAGGTCGTTACGCAGTACGTCGATCGCGTCCGCATCGTCCGCGAGAAGGGCGACACCATCATCAAGGAGGTTCCCGTCTATGTGCCCGTTCAAGCTGATGCTGCTTGCACTATCAACCGTGGCTTTGTGCGCCTGCACGACGCTGCCGCCACCGGTGAGTTGCCCGAGTCCGCCCGAGATGCTGATGCGGCCGCCGCAGGCATTGCGCTCTCTGCCGTCGCCGGAACCGTTGCCGCCAACTACCAGACCTGCCACGAGAATGCCGAGCAACTGAGGGCGCTGCAGGTGTGGGTCAGGATGGTGGCGAGTATCAAGTAAATGCGCTGGAGCCAGAGTAGAGCTACAGGACCCAATGGCCGCGCTCTTCTTCATAGTTGGATGGTCCGGCAACCGCTTCGAGCGCGACAGCCAGAAGTGAGGCGATGGCCTGTGTCTGCGCTGCGTCGCCACCAGGCGCCAAGTCGAAGGCGCCGACACTGGGGATTCGGTGCGTGCCCGACCCCCCAAAAGCACCAGGGTTCCGAACAAAGAGGTTGGGCTTTGGCAGATTGACAACGCCTCCGACGCCATCACCAGGAAAGAGAACGTAGGCTCCTCGCGTTCCAAGGATGCCATCTCGGTACGTGTGCATCTTGAATAGGTCTTCGAGCTTGTGGACGCGCGCTACTTCGGCTTCGTAATCAGCGGCTCCAGCGTCCGGTTCGCCATCAGGGGGCTCCTCGAAAACTGTCTCCGACAGTTGCCTCTCTAGACGATACTTTGCGTCGAAGTGAAACCAGTGCGACGGCGCTTCGGCGGCGACCTTGGTCATACGGATGCTGAAATCCGGATCGAAAAATGCGGTGTAGCTGCCCTCCCAAGCAGATTGCGGTGTTTTCGGGCGGCGAAAGCGGCGATTGAAGAAAAGAGAGACAAGGACCCTGGCGCCATTGGTCCCTGTGAACTCGAAGCGGCACTCGCTTCGCGCTCCCTTGGTAAGCCGCACCTTCAGCCCGTCTTTACTGACGGTCAGGAAATTGCCACCGCCGACTTCGGTACAAAGTGAAAGTAATATCTCCCGAAGGCAAAAGAAGCACCAATACTCGTAGATCTGGTTCACTGGACGGATGTCACCGGAGAGTCCGTCTGACAGCTGTGCGCCGTCATTCCACGCAAGATCCATAGCCATGCGCAGCGACAGGTCGTATCGGAGTAAGTCCTTGTAGCCTCGCTTTCGCAGGAGTGTCTGCGAGTTCGCTGGGATTTGCGTGAGGGCGCCCACCTCTCGCCACATTCCGTGCTGCAACGCTTCGTCGATTGATACCGCCCAGGCGCGCGCTTCGCGCGCTGACGCTCTTCGCCCCTGCGCTTCCAAGGCGCCTTCAAGCCGCCGCGCGACAAGGCTGCAATGCTCCAAGAAGGCTTTGGCGTATCGGTTCTCGGGCGTGTCGCGGGACTCGTAGATCTCGCGCTGTGGCAACGAGGCGGGCGTGAAACCTCGGAAGAGGCGTGCCAGTGGGCCGCCAGCCCGTAGTTCAGCGTAATCAAGTCCGTCTGCGACTAGCTCTGGGTCGACCTCTAGGATCTCCTCAATCGACGTCGATTCAACGCGTTCCACCAGACGCGCATGTGGCCGCTCCACGATTTCCTCGATGGATGTCGGCAGTCTGGCTCTTGACATCACGTGACGCATCAGGAAATGCAGGGCGGCTTCGTTGGCAGCGAGACCGTCAGTCGTCTGAAAGTTCAGGGATACTGGGCTGTCATAGGAGAGCAGTAGCTCTGCAGCCTTCGCTGCCAGCTCATCCAGCAGGCGCTTGAACTCATCGAAGTAGCGCAGCTTGCGGCAGGCGACCTCGGCTCGGAGCTCCCCGCCGAACACTGGCGATAGGTTCAGGACGCCGGCGTGAGAGCGCAGCCGGATTTGACCTGTGATCACCGTTTTGCCGTCCTCTTGCCGCCAGCGCCTGGGCGGCTCCCTCGTGAAGGCGCTCGCGACCCTATCCTCGAACGGCCATGCAGGATTCGCTTTGCACTGTTTAACGGCCTCGTCCATGGAAGACGGCGTGGCCACGTCGACGAAGTAGTCGGTGTCCTCGCGGAGCTGGAACTTCTCGAACAGTTCTCCAGCGTCGCGCCAGCACATTGGCGGTATGCCGCCCGACGAGACCTCATCGGCCCTGGCTTCCTCCTCGGCGGACAGCAGGCAGTCCGACTGGATAGCTCCCTCGGAGAGCGGCTTGCCTTCGCCGAGGTCGGCTTCGATGTCGATCCAGCAGCCCGCGCCTAGGTCGAATCGCGCGCGATGCAGAGGAACGAAGCTCATATCACTTCACGAAGGAGACGTAGTTGCGCGAGAGCAGCCGAGCGTGCATTTCCAGCAGCTTCGTCCGGCACCGTCCGAACTCCTTACCTGCCGGCAGCGCGATGGCTTCAGCTGGCTCAATGCGTGTCGGGGCCTCAGCACCAAGCGTGTACTTGGCTGGGGGAGCGCTGTCCGCATGCGAGCCGCCCAGGAACGCGTGCAGCGCCTTCAGGCTGTCTCCCAGAGCCGAGCGGCTGCCGTGGATCTTGGGAAGAACCTTCTGGAATAGAGCCCGATCGAGGCCATCGACCCAACGCTGCACGGCCTCCTCAGAGGTGGCGCCGTTGGCGATCTGGGCTTTGGTCCAGACCAGCATGTAGGCGTAGATCTCTTTGTTGATCCGGAAGGCGAACTCGAAGCCAACAGGCGCGAGCAGCTTGAAGCAGCCTTCCAGGACCTTGAGGGTGAAGTTCCGGCAGACGTCGAACTCAACGGCGTCTATGCCATGCTTAACTACCAGAGGGTAGAGAACCTTGACTGGATCGGAGTCGCGGCCTTCCCCGGCCTCTCGGTCGTCAATGGCCTCTCGCAGAAGCTGGTTGGCCACAGCAATGTCCACTGTCTCGTCGGGCGTTGCCCCGGCTGCGTATTCGGACGGCCGGAGCGCGCGCACCTCAAGGACATGAGCCCGATCGAGCACCTTAGGCGAGAACATGTAGGTGGTCTCGTCAATGTTTACGGTGCCGACGTAAAAAAGGTTGGGAGGTAGCCTCAGGGGCTGCTCGTTGGTGACCAGAATCTTTGCTGACTTTGCCTCCGAACTGTCAGGGTCTTCGAGATCCAGCAGCTCGCTGATGACTCGAAGTGAGCGCGGATCAATCAACGCCGCGTTGTCGCTGTCTTCCACGATGGTCGAGGCTTCCATGAGCGACAAGAAGGGGGCGAAATATCGCTCGACATGCGAGAGGTTCATCTCGTCGAAGATGAGGAAGTGCGGAATGGAAGTCGAGGTGGGATTGCACGCGCGCAGGATGATCCGGAGCGTGTCGGTAATCTCGTAGCTCTCGTTGGTGTCCTTGCCGTCAGGCGTCTTCCGAGATTGCCCGAAGGGGGTACGAAATCCGATCAAGCGCTTCGGGGAGGTCCAGTCTGGACCGATTGGCACCAACTGGAAGATGCTTCCGTCGACTTGTCCTTCATAGACATCCTGAAGCTGTTCGGCCAACCGCAAGCTTGAGCGGGATTTGCCAGTGCCAGAGGCACCGGTGAGAATCACAAAGGGCTTTGCGGCGAGAGCCGCCACGAGGTCAAGTGAACACAACTTACCCGTTGCTTCCAGCTCGGTTGGCGCCTCGCTCCCGGCGAGATCGAGGTAGTCCTCTGGGCTTGCCGGCGCGTCTTGCAAGTCGGCATCCTCAACGCCTGTCCCTGCGTTCGAGTCGAACAAAGTGGCGATCTCCTGAGGCGTCAGACCCACATCACCAATCAGCTTGTCTCGCAGGAGCTCGGCGCGCCGGATCGGGTCCGTTTCGGTGCCGAGCGTTCCGTCGAGGTCCAACCGGCGAAAGACCCAGACTGCGGCTTCAGTCAGCTTTGGCTTTGCTTCGTTAGCAGACTTCAACAGCGGCTTGGCGAGATTCGCCTCGTAGCCGTCCTTGAAGCCGACGCCACGTGGCTTGGTGTTGGAGAACTCGACGATGGTCTGCCACGGATTGCTGTTAACCGTCGTTCCCGGCCCGTTGGACATGTATTTGCCCGCGCGAAACCCACCCTTCTTGTCGTCGCTGGCGAAGACGTTGAAGAACTGCTTTTGCGCTTTCATATCCGGCGCGTCATGAACGGCCGCCAGTTCCCGCAACGCCTGCATGTAGGCGCCCTCGCCAAGTGACAGAGGCACCTTTGAAGCTCCCTTGAGAAGCAACGATCGCTTGAGGATTAGGAACTCCATTAAGGAGCTCTTGGCCCGCGTGTCTTCAAGGGCTTGGATGCTGGCTTTGATGCGCGTTGCGGTCAGGTATCGGGCCATTTGATCTTCCGTCGTTGTTCTTTTATGAGGAGTTTCTATGCTTTAGCCAAGCTCTCCGAGGTGCTCCACCATCGACTGACAGAACTCTTTCTTTATGTCGATGCCGATCGCGCGAAAGCCGTTCTTCCTTGCGAAGAGAAGACTCGTCCCACTCCCTCCGAACGGATCGAGCACGACGCCATGCTGCGGCGTGGTCGAGAGGATGGGAATCCGAACGAGCTCCTCCGAAAAGCGGGCTTTGTGCCTGTGGCTACACCGAGCTGGCGGGATCTCCCAGGTGTCGGGCGGCGGCAGGATGCTGCCGGTTTCGGACTTGCGCCCGACGGCGTCCTTGTTGAAGTAGTACCAGCGCGACTTCACCAGGTGGAACATATACTCGTGCGACATCGAGCAACGGTCACGCACCTGGTCGGGGATTGGATTCGGCTTCACCCAGACGTTGTCGTTGCGGACGATCCAGTCCTTATCCTGCATTGCAATTGCGAACCGATGGGGGATGAGCAGAAGCTGCTTGGGTTTGCACAACAGCCCGTCGCCTGTACGGTCCTGAGGGCGCAGGCCGAACCGCCGCGCGCTTTGCTTCGACTCTCCGCTCTTGTGCTCACCCTTGCCGCTCCAGTAGGTGTCACCGAGGTTGACCCACAGGCTACCGTTTTCGGCAAGCACAGGCCTGGCTGATTCAAAGCAAGCCACTAGCTGTTCAATGAATTGCTGTGGATGCTCTTCAAGCCCGATCTGACCCTTGGCTCCGTAGTCACGCTGACCGTAGAACGGGGGTGAGGTGACCATGCAGTTCACAAGCACACCGGCTGTCGCCAAGTGCGCCATAGCCTCCCGGACATCCATGTTGAAGATCAACACGTTCTCGTCTGCGTAGTAGGCAGCCTTACGCAACTTGGCATCGCAGAAAGCTTCTTCGGTGGCGACCTGAGGGATCAGGGCGAGATTGGCTTTTGTCAATGGCTTCGCAGCCGGCTTGTCTGCAGGCTTCTTGCCTCCTTTTTCGGGGCTCTTCGACGCTGACTGCAACTTGCTGACTGAGACGGCCACGTCAGAGCCTTGGTCGGCGTTCATATTTTGCAGAACCTCTTCTTCACTCATTTGCCCCCCTCGACAGGGGAGTTGCTGGCCTCACGTCGCCGCTGCTGCATGGTTGGAAGCACGATTTGATGCTGTTCGCAGTAGTTGGCTACCAGAACCTCGAGCATGTTGACCATACTGCGCTGCTCGTTATCAGCGGCAGCCTTCAAGGCCAGCTTGAAGGAGGGTGATACCCGCAGGTTTAGGGTGTCTGACTTTGTTTCTTCGAATCGCAAGGGAGCCCCGCAAGTGTCTGTGCAAATGCGTGATTTTAGCGTTGCAACCGACATTTTTCTAGCGGTACTGCCCCAGATAAAGCTGACCCGTAGCCAACGCCGCCGACAAGCGCGCAGACGAACTCTGGGCTTGCTACTCCTTGTAGTAGTTTGACTAAACATACACTGCGCCATCCCGACCCAGACATCATTTGGGGCCCCCGTCGTCGTCACCACTTTGTGTTCGGTTTTCATCAAACCTGCCCATCTGTGGCCGTTGTGATGTCAGGCGTCTTGCTTGCGGACTCGGTCGGCGACACTTCAAGAGCCCAGTGCTTCTTGAGCACGCCTACGAGGCGCTCTTGCCGATCAACCAGCATCGCCGGTGTCCATTTTTCTTCCGAGCGCACTTCCTGCGTCAGGACGAAGGGTGACGCTGTGCCCTTGCCCTTGAAGTACACGTTCTTCTTCTTGGCGAAGTCGTAGTTGCTGGCGGACGAGTTCTTGTTCCGGTCAAGCGGAACCAAGTTGGCCAAGCGGTGTGTCCACGCCTCCCGATCGTTCTCATCTGGGAACCACTGGAGCCAGTCCGAGCCATCTGGCGGTGTTTGCGGCAGCACGTGCTCCAACGACACGGCGTTCTGCAGTTGCACTCCGGGTGCGCGCACCAGTGACTCAAGGCGCAAGACCAGCGCCATCCTCGCCTTGGGCAGATCGTCGTAAACGTCGCCATCAAGTGCCGCGACGAACTTGCGCTTTTGCGCGTCTGTCAGGGCGAGTGTGGTGAGCGCGGCCAGATCCCCCTTGAAGGTTTCAGGCTCGATTTCCTTGGTGAGCGCAGCGTAGGTTTCGATGCGTTCGTTGATACCCACCTTGGTGACCAGCAGGAAATAGGTCAGGCGTTCCAGTGATTGAAAAAACTCTGCAAGCAGTTTGGGTTGCTGCCGAAAACGCTTGAAGTAGACCAGTGCCGGGGGCACCCAGTCCTTGAAGTCCACGCGGTTGAGCCAAGACAGGTGTTCGTTGATCGTCTCGGCGTGTTCGGTGGCCTCGAAGTCTGCATCGCGCACGAAGTCCCACACTTCGGCATAGGGTTTGATGACCTTGTCGACGAGGTCGATGGGGGTCTTGTACTCGGTGACGTGCTCCTGGAACTCCTTGACCAGGATGTACTTCTGCTTCTTCTTGGCGTAGATGCTGCGGATGTGGCCAAACAGGTCACCGAAGGCGTCGCGACCCAGCGAGCTTTCGATCCGGCTCCACTCTTTGGCGTAGGCGCGGCTCTTGACGTCGCCTGCTGTGGTGCGGATCAGGCCCAGCACCTGCGCCTTGATGATGTCGATAGGCGCGAGGTCGAGTCCCCGGTTGTTGAGTACGGAGAAGATGCGGTATGCGGCTTCGAGGTCGGGCGTGGAGATGACAACCAGCGAGCAGTCGTTGGCGAGGAACTGCCACAGCGCAATGAGGTCGGCAGGCGGAAGCGCCTTGGCCTTTTCGAGCAGCAGCGTGGCGTTTTCACGGTAACGCAGACGGCTGTCTTTCAGCTTGTCCGTACTGGCGACCAACTGTGCGATGCCACCCGGCTCCTGAATATTGGAGCGGAAGAAGTCGGCATCTTCCTCGCGGGCAGTCAGGCGGTACTCGTTTTTCTCGCCAAGACTGACCTTGCCCTTTTTGTAGAGGAAATCAGTGATGTCGTCTGCCGCGTCCGGCATCACGGTGCGCAACACGGCGAACAGCATTGTGAGCGTAGACAGGCGTTGCTGGCCGTCGACCACCGATGACTTCGGGTCCCGGTCGTTCTTGATCAGAACAATGCTGCCGAGGAAGTATTGGCTGCTGGCCCCCGAGACACGCGCGTCCTGCATCGCCGAGTACAGATCATCGAACAGCTCTGTGGCCTGCTCGGTTGTCCAGGCGTAGGGGCGCTGGTAGTCCGGAATCTCGAACTGGTAGCTGCCTTCGAAGATCTCCCTGATCAGTTTGTCGTGGGCTTCAAGCGTCTTGGCCATTGGTTTTCTTCTTTCCTATCGTTTCTTTGGGCTGCTTGGGGCTTGGTAGCCCGGAGCCAGCTTGGCGTTCTCGACGCCGTACAGCGCCAGCGGATCGCTGAGCCATAGGCGGTACTGTTCTTCCTTGAGCCGATGGTCGGGCGAGCAGTCCACGCTCCAGCGCAGCAGCATGTAGCCCGCGACGGCGGCGCGAACACGCATCCGGATCGAGCCGTCGGTCATCCCGTAGTCCATCTTGATGATCTCGGGGCGCTCAAGGCGCGGGTGCGGCACGAAGTCCAGCTCGACGATGCGCGTCCACTGGATGTCGTTGTCCGGCCGTTCGTTGGCCTGTGGCTCCTCGTCGAGCAGCGTTGGCGCTTCGATGCGCGTGACGACAAAGTCCCGAAACTCCCCGCTCTTGCGATCAAAGGCCCGGACGTGCCAGCGCAGGCCGGTATCAACCAGTGCGAACGGAACGATGACGCGCTCGGATTCACCGCTGCTCATCGAGTGGTAGCGGATGGCGACGGGTCGCTTGGCGTGGATCGCCCGGCAGACCGGGGCCAACACATCCATCCTGGGGTTGCTCAGAGCGGTAGGCGACTCGCACGGCAGCAGCGGCTGCGTTGCGCCGGTCACGCCATCGCCGAAGCCCAGAGCCAGCGCCGACAGCACGCGCTGCGATGCGTGGTCGAACAGCGGGGAGAACGCCTGCCCGATGCGGTAGATCTTGTTGCTGCCGTCGAAGGTGATGTTCTGCGGCGCGATTTCCCGGTACAGCGCCAAATCGCGTGTCGCCCCTGCCGGAGCAACGCCAAAACGGTCGATCAGGTCGGGGCGGCCAATCTCACCGAAGAAGTAGAGCCGGAAGTCGATGTAGGCCAGCCGCTCGCGCTGGGCGTGGCTCAAGCTCTCAACGCGCTGGGGATGCATGGTCAGGTGATCCTCACCCACGGAAGATGACGGTTAGACCGAAATTGGTTGTTCGATTGCTCATTTCTAGGCAGTTTACATCATCAAATTGATGACATAATACTCTGCGACGGAAGCTGGGGCAATGAGGTATGGCGAGTGAATGCCGGGGTAGTGTGAAGTTGATCGGTTTGCGCTCCTCGCCGTCCAGGATTTCGCTTGTCGTAAGGTGAAGCGTGGAATCGAGATCACTGCCATTCCTTACATCTGCCCCGCAGGCTTCTGGACGATTGGTTACGGCCACTTCTGCGATCCGAAGCATCCGCCGATCACGGAGGCAGAAGCCGAGGCCTATCTGGCGCGAGATCTGCAGACGGCTCTGGCGGCGACGCTGCGCTACTGCCCTGTGCTGGCCACCGAGCCCGAGAGCCGGATCGCGACCATCGTGGACTTCACGTTCAACCTCGGGGCGGGGCGGCTGCAGACCTCGACGCTGCGACGGCGGATCAACCAACGAGACTGGAGTGCAGCCGCAACAGAGCTGCGTCGATGGGTCTATGGTGGCGGCAAAGTGCTGCCGGGACTCTTCGCGCGACGAGAGGCTGAAATTTCCTTACTGGACACCAAAGTGTAGGGCATCGAGTTTCTGCGGCGCGAATACTTCATGCATCCCATCGTTATTCTTTGCCGATCCCCAGAAGTCATCAACTCCAGATCAGGCGCCAGGTTGCAACTCCACGCGCACTTCCCGTGGCTTACCGGCCCGCTCGACTGACAAGACCACAACATCTCCTACCTTTTGGTCGTCAAGCCGTGCGAGCAGTTTGGCGACATCGTCGACGGGAGCGCCGTCTATGCCTGTGATACGGTCTCCCGGCACGATGCCTTCGGGGCCAACGGTGATACCGCTCAGCCCCGCCTTTTGCGCCGCTGAGCCAGGGGCGACACGGAGCACAAACACGCCTTGGGTACTGGTCAGTGCCTGCAATCGGCGGTTGAGCTGCTCGTCTACCTCGATCCCAAGCGCCGGACGGATGTATTTGCCGGTCTTGATAAGTTGTGGCACCACACGCATGACCGTGTCCACCGGTACGGCGAAGCCAATCCCAGCCGATGCACCGGAAGGGCTGTAGATCGCTGTGTTGATGCCGATCAGACGGCCGGCGGAATCGAGCAACGGCCCACCCGAGTTGCCGGGGTTGATAGCGGCATCGGTTTGAATCAGGTGTTCGATGGTCACTCCGCCAGATTCTCCGGGCAGCGATCGATCTAGCGCGGACACGATGCCGTTGGTGAGTGTCCAATCCAGGCCGAAGGGGTTGCCGATGGCGAACACCTTTTGTCCCACCTTGAGGTCTGCGCTGGTGCCGACCGGAACGGCGGGCGGGCGCTGGAAGCCGACGCCGATTTTGAGCACCGCGATATCGTGTGCCGGACTCACTCCGACCAGCGCGGCTTGGTAATCGCGGCCGTCGGCCAGTTTGACCGTGGCCTCCGACGCCCCCTGAATCACATGAAAGTTGGTAACGACATGACCGGCGTCATCCCAGATGAAACCCGAACCCGTCCCGCGCGGCACGGAAAAGACGTTGCGCGTCCAGACATCTCGTACCAGTTGGGACGTCGTGATGTAGACCACCGATGCCCGGGATTTCTCGAACAGTTCGATGGTGGCCTTTTCATCAGCGGCCAGGTCGCCACGCGGCGTTACGGTGCGCTCGGCAGCTTCGCGCGGGCTGAACCAGGCTTCGATGGCGGGCAGAAACTGCCACAAGAGCATGAGTGCGGCAACACACGCGGTGATGAAGAGCCACCGCCGGACGAAATGATCCGGAGCTGGGCGTTGTGGGTAAGGATCGTGGTAAGCCATGGCGGGGGTTCCTTTCGAGTGATTTAGCGCCAAAGGCCGCTCAGGCCCCGGCGTGGCGGGCGCATCGGGCCGAACGACCTTGGCGCGAGATATTCCGTTTGGAACGGCAGGGCCTGCGATGGCTGAGGCGCCAACGCCATCAGGCGCGCGATACGATCCTCTGTCGCCGGATGCGTGCGCAACCAGGACGGTTCGGGATTCCCCCAGCCGGGCAACAACCAGGCTCGCCACGAGCGGCTCACCCGCTCGATCTTCGCCAGCGCCGAGGCGAGCCCGTGCGGATCTCCCGTCAGCTCTACTGCCATCCGGTCGGCATCGAACTCTCGCACACGTGACAGACCCAACTGTGCGAGCAGTGCCAGTTGCGGCGAAGCGGCCAACAACAGTAAGCCAATCCAGTTAATTTCTGCTGCACCGACCAGCAAGGCTGGCATGCTGATCAGGAGCGCGACCTGACCCAACAACGCCAGCAGGTTCGTGAGCCGGCTGATCGAATCGGCCAAGCCCATGACACGAAGATCTTCTTGAGCGATGTGCGCGACTTCATGCGCCAGCACGGCTTGCAGTTCGCGCATACTCAGGCTGCGGAGCAGGCCATCGGTGAGGGCAATGGAGGCAAGGCGCCTGGAGCCGGTGGCAAAGGCATTGACGATGTCGCTGGGCACATAGTACGGAACCGGCGTGTTCGGCAATCCTGCGCGAGCTGCGAGCGCTCGCAGCAACGACCAGATTGCGGGGGCTTCATCAGGGCGCAAGGGACGGGCGCCATACAGACGCAAGGTCATCGCGGAGGCGGCGACAGGTTCGATCAGCAGGGTCAATGCGCATGTTGCCAGTGCCAGCCAAAGGCCAATCTCGCCGAACAGCAGACTGCCAGCGGCAGCTGCGATCCCCACCAGGGTCAAAACCAGCAGCGCGGTTTGAAAGCGATTGAGCCAGCGGTGCCTCGACCTGGCGTCGTGTCGGCCGACTAGACCATAGGGGGTCATGCCTCCATTACTCGCTCTTGCGGTCATCGCGTTCACGCATGAGCCAATAGGTCAGACCCAAGGCCAGTACCGTCCCCGCCAGCGCGGCCACTTTGGCAGGATCAACGTCGGGTTCGAGGATTATGAACTTGCGGGCCAGTGCCAGGATCGCGATCAGAATGACGGTCTTGACCTGGATGATGCTTTCCTTGCGCAGAGCCACTTTGACGATCGAATGCTTGAATTCCATGGCGATCAGCAGCGTCATGGTGGCACCGAACACCAGCTGGAAAACCTTATGATCCAGTGGATTCAGCGCATCCATGACGAGCAGTGTGAACACCAGCCGAATCAACTGAATCAGCGAAATCACAATTACCAACGCGATGACGCCCGAAAGCGTGATGGCAACGAACTGCTCGAAGCGCTCGTAACCCGTCATCAACCGCCACTGGGAGCGTATCTCGTCAAGGGCCGTGTGGCCAGATTCTTTATTCATAAGCGTTGCGCTCTCTCTTTCAATGAAACGTTAATGGAACGGAGAGTCCGAGAAGACGACTCGATCACACCTGAATCACCGGGGCAATTGCGAAGCCACCCAGCGCATAATGTCCTGCGCGCCCATGGCGCCCGCCTGACGTGCAACCTCATGTCCCCCTTGGAACAAAATCAGGGTTGGAATGCTGCGAATACCGAACTGGGCGGCCAGGTGAGGCTCGGCCTCGGTATTTACCTTGGCCAACCTCACCTTGGGTTCAAGCAGGGAGGCCGCCTGCTCGAACTGCGGCGCCATCATCTTGCACGGTCCGCACCACGGCGCCCAAAAGTCAACCAGCAGCGGCAGGTCACTGCGCTCCAGATGACGGGCGAAGGTCGCTGTGGTCAGATCAATGGGTTCTCCGGTGAACAGCGGGTGCTGGCACCGCCCGCAATTGGGCTTCTCTGCCAACTTGTTGGCTGGCACGCGATTGATGGATTGGCAGTGTGGGCAGACGATATGAATGCTGTCACTCATGAGGTGGCTCCTTGGGACACAGAGGAAGTAATGGCTCCAGCAGTTGGGCCGCCGTGACATGGGGATTCGAACTGTAGCCCTTGCGTCAGTTGCCGGATGCTGTATTCATCCAGCGTTTCCCGTGCGAGCAGTTCGCGCGCGCATCGCTCCAGCACATCTCGGTTAATTTCGAGAATTCGGTATGCACGATCAAACACACCCATCACAATGTCACGGATGGCTTGGTCGATGCGTGTCTGAGTCGATTCGGCTACTCGGCAGCCACCCTGTGCCAGTTCAGGCGCATCAAGAAAACGCGGCCTCTGTGCCTCAAAAGCAACGTACCCCAAACCCTCATCCATGCCGAAGCGCGTAATCATGTCGCGGGCGATGTCGGTGGCCCGCGCGAGATCGTCTGAAGCCCCTGTGGACAGCTCGCCAAACACGAGCTTCTCAGCCGCACGCCCTCCCAGGAGCACGGCGATCTTGTGCTCCAGGTCGGCACGTGTCATCAGAAATCGGTCTTCGGTGGGCCGCTGCAGGGTGTAGCCGAGTGCACCGATGCCACGCGGAACGATTGAAACCTTGTGTACTGGGTCGGTGCCTGGCAGCGCCAGCGCCACCAGCGCATGCCCCATCTCGTGATAGGCCACGGTTTCCCGCTCCTTGGGATTGAGCACTCGGTTCTTCTTCTCCAGGCCCGCCACGATGCGCTCGATGGCGGAGGTGAAATCCTGCAACTCCACGGCGGACGCTTTGCGCCGGGTCGCGGCCAGCGCGGCCTCGTTGACCAGGTTCGCGAGGTCTGCACCCGAAAAGCCCGTGGTCAGCGCAGCCACCTGTTCGAGATCGATATCCTGAGCCAGCGTCACCTTCTTGACGTGGACTTTCAGGATGTCCAGCCGTCCCTTCTTGTCGGGCCGGTCCACCAGCACCTGACGGTCGAAGCGACCGGCGCGCAGCAGCGCCTGGTCGAGGATTTCGGGGCGGTTGGTGGCGGCGAGGATGATCAGCCCGACCGAGCTGTCGAAGCCGTCCATCTCCGTGAGCAGCTGGTTGAGGGTCTGCTCGCGCTCGTCGTGGCCGCCGATGGGGCCGCCGACGCCGCGCGCGCGGCCCAGCGCATCGAGCTCGTCGATGAAGATGATGGCCGGCGCCTGCCCGCGGGCCTGCTCGAACAGGTCGCGCACGCGCGCTGCACCCACGCCGACGAACATCTCGACGAACTCCGAGCCTGAGATGGAAAAGAACGGTACCCCGGCCTCGCCCGCCACGGCCTTGGCCAGCAGGGTCTTGCCCGTGCCGGGCGGGCCAACCAGCAACACACCTTTCGGGATGCGCGCCCCGAGCCGTCCATACTCCTGCGGATTCTTGAGGAAATCGACGATCTCAACCAACTCCGCCTTGGCCTCATCGACACCCGCGACATCGGCAAAGGTGACGCCGGTGTTCTTCTCCATGAACACCTTGGCGCGGCTCTTGCCGATGCTCAGGAAGCCGCCCATGCCCTGCTTCTCGGCGAAGCGGCGGAACAGGAAGAACCAGACGCCGAAGAAGGCCACCGCCGGCAGAATCCAGGAGAGCACATCACGTAGCCAGGTGCTTTCCACCACCCGCGCGTAAGGCACGTCGTACTTGGACAGCCGCTCGGCCAGGTCGGGTTCGACGCGAGTGGCCACGATGGTGGTCTTGCCCCGGCTGTCCGGCGATTTCAGGCGCCCGGTGACCGTGCGGTCCGACACCAGCACTTCGGCGACGCGCCCCTCGGCCAGCGCCTTCTCGAATTCGCTGTAGGGCACGGGCTCGACGGTCTTGGCCGCCTGCCAGTAGTTCTGCAGCGTCAGCAGCAACAGGCCGGCGACGATCCAGTAGCCAATGTTCCATTGATCTTTCTTTTCCATGGGCAATGTTCCTCGCAAGTCGTGCCGCTAGAGAATGGGGGTGAACAGACGGGCCACCCCGTCGCGCAAGCGGATGGCCAGCGGGCGGGCGCGCAACGCCATGGCCGATATCTCGTTCGATGCATCACGGGCGGCATCAAAAAGGGATTCCAGCCGCGTAGACAGCGCGGTGTCGTACACCTCCACATTGAACTCGAAGTTGAGGCGCAGGCTGCGCGCATCCCAATTGGCCGAACCCAGGCAGCACCACTGGCCGTCTATCAGCATCAGCTTGCTGTGGTCGAACGGGCCAGGCCGTTCGAAGATGCGTACACCGTGCTCCAGCACCTGCCAGTAGTGGGCGCGCGCGGCCCATTGCACCGTGGGATGGTCGCCGTTTGCGGGCGTCAGCACCTCGACGCGCACGCCGCGCAACGCGGCCGTGCTCAGCGCCGCGATCATCGGCTGATCGGGCACGAAGTAAGGTGTCCAGATGCGCACCGAATGCTTCGCCGCGCTCAAAGCGCCCATGAAGGTCCAGCGCATCCTGTCCAGGGCCTCATCGGGACCGGCCTCGATGCCGCGCGCCCAAGAGGTTCCTTGCTCATCAGCCGTTGCGGGCGGTTCGCCCCAGAAACCCTTGCTGAGCCGCTCGCCCGTGGTATCGCACCAATCATCGGTGAAGCACCGCATCAGATGCGCAACCACCGGCCCGCGCAGACGAAAGTGCAAATCGTGACAGGCCTGCTCCGGCGCATCGGGCCGCCAATACGGGCTGCAGATGTTCATGCCACCGGTGAAACCTGTCTCGCCATCGATCACCAGCAGCTTGCGGTGATTGCGCAGATGCGCGGCATGCAGGCGCGCGGGAATCAACGTCGGGTTGAACGTCGCTGCCGGAACGCCGGCGCGTTGCAAGGCGCGGTAAGCGCTGCGGGGCCTCCAGCGGGCATAGACGTCGTCGATCAGCACCCGCACTTGCACGCCGCGCTCATGAGCCCGGCGCAGCGCATCGACGAACTGCGCCCCGATGCCTTGGCTGTCGAAGATGTACGAAGCCAGCGCGACGCTGTGCCGCGCCGACTCGATGGCAGCGAGCATGGCCGGGTAGGCCTGCTCGCCATCGACGAGCGGCTCGATGCGGTTGCCGCTGGTCAGCGACTGGCCGGTGGCACGTCCCACCAGGTGCGCCAGGCCGGCAAACGGCGCCGATACGGCCTGGGGCATCGTAGGCACGAGGTCCTGCCGAACAGCAGGATCTGCCCCCGGAAACAGCCGCCGCGCCCGCCGCTGGTAACGGTTGATGCCGAACAGCCCATACAGCAGCGAACCGGCAAGCGGCAACAAGGCGATCAGCAGTACCCACAGCGTGGCCGATCGCGGGTCACGCTTGTAGATGATCGCGTGCCCCGCTGTGGGGATAGCGACCGCCAGCGACACGAGGGTGGCTGCCCATGTCAGCCCGTTGGGGTCGGACACGACAGCCTCCCCATGACTCAAGATTCGCCGCCCGCTGACTTCTTCTTGCGCGCAGGCTTGCTCGGGTCGCTCGGCGGCGTCTCGGCCACGTTCGCGGCATCGGGCTTCTCAGGCTCGGCCGGCTTCGCGGGTGGCTCCTGGCGCTCGAAGACCACCCGTTCGGCCTTGTCGTCCCAGCGGGCGCTGGCGTGATCGGCCTTGCCGATACCGCCACCCAGCATCTCGCGCGCCAGAGCAGTTTCCAGCTCGCTGCGGATCAGCCGCTTGAGCTCACGCGCGCCGAACTCGGGCTTGTAGCCTTCCTCCGCGAAGTGATCGATCAAGGTCTGATCGAAGGCGAGCGTCACGCCCTGGCTGGCGGCGTTGCGGGCCACACGATCGAGCTGCAGGCCGACGATATGGCGGATCTCCTCCTTGCCCAGCGCATGGAAGACGATGATCTCGTCGATGCGGTTGAGGAACTCGGGGCGGAAGTGTCCGCGCAGCACGTCCATCACCTCGCCCTTGGTCTTCTCGTATTCCTCGCCGGCGGCGCCACGGGCCTTCAGCCGACGCTGGATGATGTCCGAGCCCAAGTTCGAGGTGGCGATGATGATGGTATTGGTGAAATCCACCACCCGGCCCTTGCCGTCGGTGAGCCGCCCGTCGTCGAACACCTGCAGCAGGATGTTGTAGACGTCGGGGTGAGCCTTCTCGATCTCGTCCAGCAGCAACACGCTGTAGGGTTTGCGCCGCACCTTCTCGGTGAGCTGGCCACCCTCGTCGTAGCCGACGTAACCCGGAGGCGCCCCCACCAGGCGTGCCACGGTATGGCGTTCCCCGTACTCGGACATGTCGATGCGCAGCAGCGCACCTTCATCGCCATAGATGGACTCGGCCAGCGCCTTGGCGAGCTCGGTCTTGCCCACGCCGGTCGGCCCGAGGAACAGAAAAGTCGCCACCGGCTTGCTGCCTTCGCGCAGGCCCGCGCGCGACAACCGCACGGCATCGGCCACCGCGCGCACTGCTTCGTCCTGGCCCACCAGGCGCTCGTGCAGCCGCTGCTCCAGATGCAGCAGCTTCTCGCGTTCTTCCACCGTCAGCTCGTTGACCGGAATGCCGGTCAGGCGCGAGACGATCTGCGCGACATGCTCGGCCTTGACTTCGGCGCTGCCCGAGGCGCGCTCGCGTTCCCATTCCTCGACGAGCTTCTTGAGTTCAGTCTCCTTGGCCTCGATGCGCTTGCCCAGCTCGGCGGCCTTGTCGTACTGCTTGCGCGAGGCCACATAGTCCTGCTCACGCCGCAGCTGGTGCAGTTCGGACTCCAGCTCTTGCACCGCCACCGGGCGGGCCGTGGCCGACAGCTTCACGCGTGCGGCCGCCTGGTCGAGCAGGTCGATGGCCTTGTCAGGCAAAAAGCGCGCGGTGATGTAGCGGTCCGACAACTCGGCGGCGGCGATGATCGCATCCTCGGTGATGCTGACCTTGTGGTGCGCCTCGAAGGTGTCGCGCAGGCCGCGCAGGATCATCATGGTCTGCGCTATCGTCGGCTCGGGCACCATCACCGGCTGGAAGCGACGCTCCAGCGCGGCGTCCTTCTCGATGTACTTCTGATACTCGTTGAGCGTGGTAGCGCCGATCAGGTTCAGTTCGCCGCGCGCCATCATCGGCTTGAACACGTTGGCCACGTCCAGCCCGCCTTCGCCGCCACCCTGGCCTGCACCGACGATGGTGTGCACCTCGTCGATGAAGAGAATCAGCTCGCCCTGGTGCTCGGTCACTTCCTTGAGCACCTTCTGCACGCGCTCCTCGAACTCGCCGCGGTACTTGGCGCCTGCCACCATGGCGTTGATGTTGAGTTCGACCAGACGCTTGTCGCGCAGCGTCTCGGGCACTTCGCCGGCGACCATGCGCTGCGCCAGCCCTTCGACGATGGCGGTCTTGCCGACGCCGGGCTCGCCGATCAGCACCGGGTTGTTCTTCTTGCGCCGGGCCAGCACTTCGATGGTCGTCTCGATCTCCTGCGCGCGGCCGATGACCGGATCGAGCTTGCCCTCGCGCGCCATCTTGGTGAGGTCGCGCGAATACTTGTCGAGTTCCGGCGTGTTGGTCGGCGTCTCGGCGCGGCCATCCTCGGCCCCTTTGCCGACCACCTTGCTTACCTGCTGGCGCAGCGCTTGCGGCGTGAGGCCGTAACGGCGCAGCAGGTTGGCCGCCAAACCTTCGCCTTCCTCGGCGAGCCCGATCAGGAAATGCTCCGGCCCGACATAAGAGTGGCCGAGTTCGTTGGAGGCCACGAAAGCACGGCTGAGCGCGTCCTTGACCCGGGGCGACACGCCGATCTCGCCCTCGAACGGCTTATCGCCGCGCTTGGCTTCGGATTCGATCTGGCGCTTGAGGTCATCGACCTTGATCTTGAACTGCCCCAGGATGGTCTTGACCACGTCGCTGTCGGATAGCGCCAGCAGCAGGTGTTCGGTATCGACTTCGGCGCGCCCGAACTCTGCAGCGTGTCGGGCGGCCTCCTGCAATAGGGCCTCGGACTGTTCGCTGATACGGCTGGCGAGCCCACTGCCGCGACGGCGCGCGGTGCCCGTACCGGCCGGGGCGGGTTCGCCGAACGAGGCATCGACGACCTCGTCGGTATCGGCCGCCATGGACGGTGCGTCGTCACCGATGCGGAAGAAGTCGCTGCCAAGGAAGTCTTCGAACAGCCCGCTGCGCGAGCCGAACAAGGCTTCCAGCGGTGAGACGGTGCGCTTTTGCTGGCGCACCAGTTGGCGATAGTGATCGTCACACAACAGCATGGTGCTGTGGCGACCATTGAGATTGGCTTCCACCCGCACCGTGGCGGGCTGGCCGCAGACTTGGCATTGTTTTCTGGCCATGCTGATGCTCCTGTAAAGATTGATCTGACGAGGCACCGCCGATCACGGTGCCTCATCTCTTTGTGGTTTTTGAGAAAAACGCGCTGCCCCGCGTCAGCCGTTGATCGGGATCGAGCGCCCCTGCTTGGGCGTACTGGCCTCGCGCTTTTCCATCGTGATCGTGAGCACGCCGTTCTTGAAAGCGGCCTTGATCGTGTCCTGGTTGGCATCGGCCGGCAGGTTCAGAGCGCGCTGAAAGCTGCCGTAGGAGCGCTCCACCCGGTGGAAACCGCCGTCTTTCGTTTCCTGCTCCTGACGCTTTTCACCGCGCACCAGCAGCACGTCGTTGTCGAGCGTGATCTGGATGTCTTTTTCCTCGACGCCGGGTACTTCCAGGGCGATCTTGTACTGCTTGTCGGTCTCCTGGATGTCCAGCGCCGGCTTCAGCATGCCCGGCCAGTCCGACGGCCAGCGTGGCATGGCCAGCGTCGGGAAACCGAAGCCTCGAAACGCGTCGTCGAACAGGCGGTCGATCTCGCGATGCAATTGCAGGATGGGACTGACGGGCCCACCCGCCACCGGCAGGTCATTGCGCTGCACCGGCAGCGAGGCAGTGCTCTGTTGTTCTTCCTGCTCCTTCTTGAACCAGTTCCAGGGAGCCAATTTCTTGAAATCAATGTCCATGTCACACCTCCAGAAATCAATTGAAGACTCACTCAATCCGTTTGCCTGCGGCTATGGATAGCGCGCCCAGGCAACACGGGATGTTTCGCTGACTTCGGCTGCTCATCTGTGCGTATCACCTCCTTCTTTCTGCCTGCTTGGATCTGATCATTGATCCATTGATCGATTTCACTTTGACGAAACCGCCACGTCCCGCCGACCTTGAAGGCCGGAATTTCCCCGTGCGCGGCGAGCCGGTAAAGCGTCCGCTTGCCGACCTTTAAGTAGGTAGCCAACTCGTCGAGTGTGAAGATCGCCTGCTGGCGCGCTGTCATACCACCCCCACAAGTTCCGTCGTCACGCGGCCTCGCTCGAGGAAATTCTTGCAAGACTTTGCAAGATATTGCGCCTAACATGCCGAAAGTCAAGAGTCAACATCCAGCGACCTGCTGGGCGATTGATGTGACTCAAATCTTCAAGGACGGTATGCCAGGGCGGGCCGGTCCGGCGCAGGGGACGGTGGGTTGATCGGGACCTTGCGGGCGCCGCCCACGGCCGCAGATCAAACACCGATCCTCACGTTGTAACCGAGCGCCCGCAGCCCCTTGCTCGTCCGCATGTTCCTTGGTGGAAACTCGTCTGGGCGCGCCCAGCCGACGATTTCCCCGAGACTGCTCAGGCCAATGTGCGGAATGGCCCAGTCGTCGCTGCGGATCGCGCTACCCAAGAAGCCCAGTGGCAGCGCAGGACGATTTTGGCCAAATCATCGAATCCACGTCCTCAAGGCCAAGGCGTTACTATTTAGTTCGGATTACGGACGCGGGTTCGGTTCCGTGTTCCACCACCAGCATTACGCACTGAAAAACCGCGACGCTTTCGCCGTCGCGGTTTTTTTTGCCCTGCAGATCCGAACGCGAACCCCCTGCGCCGCGGTCAATGCATCCTGCCACGCGGATCGATAATGCCCCGGCAGCAGACCGATACAGAACCCGCCAGATTTCTCGATTTCTGTACCTGTCTGACGGTATCCAGCGGGTGCTAGGCTGCAAGCCTCTCTTGCCAACAGCCAGCACCGCCATGCCCACACTCGCCAACCTGCTTACCTTTGCGCTAGTCGCGCTTGGCATGGTGCTCACGCCAGGCCCGAACATGATCTATCTGATCTCGCGTTCGATCTGCCAGGGCCGGACTGCTGGGCTGATCTCGCTCGCAGGCATCGCCACGGGGTTCGTGTTCTACATGCTGTGTGCGGCGTTCGGCATCACGGCCCTGCTGATGGCTGTGCCCTTCGCCTACGATACCTTGCGCTTTGGCGGCGCGATCTATCTGCTGTATCTCGCCTGGCAAGCGGTGCGACCGGGTGGCCGTGCCCCGTTCCAAGTGCGGGAGCTGCCGGTCGACAGCCCGCGCAAGCTGTATTCGATGGGGTTGTTGACCAGCATGCTCAATCCGAAGGTGGCAGTGCTGTACCTGTCGCTCTTGCCGCAGTTCATCGAGCCCTCGCACGGCAGCGTGCTGGTGCAGTCGGTGTGCCTGGGCATCACGCAGATCTGCGTCAGCGTCACCGTCAACTCGATGATTGCGTCGACGGCGGGAAGCATCGCCCTATTCCTCTCGCGCAAGCCGGCATGGCTGTCGATGCAACGCTATCTGATGGGTTCCGTGCTGACCGGTCTTGCCCTGCGCATGGCAATGGAAGCCCGCAAGTAAGCCGCCAGACGATCATCAAAACGCTGCGGGGGGGTCGGGGCGGATGCCGGGATCCCCCCGCAGTCCGTTCTTTGCTCGACCTTTTAGCGGCGGCGCATGTAGAACGTGAACACCTTGTCGTCCTCGCTGTGCTCCAGCAGCTCGTTGCCGGTTTGCTTGGCAAAGGCCTGGAAATCGCGCGTGGCGCCCGGGTCGGTGGCGACGATCTTGAGCACCTCGCCAGTTTGCATATCGGCGAGCGCCTTCTTGGTGCGCAGGATAGGCAGCGGGCAGTTCAGGCCGCGTGCGTCGATTTCCTTCTGAAACTCCATGTCTTCCTCTGAGGTGCGGGCGAGCGGCGCGATGCTGCTCGCGTGGTTCATTCCGGTATTGTAACGAGCCGCATGGGCTGCCACTGGCGCGGCGGCGGCTCGGCAGGTTCGCCGGTGCGGATGTCGATATAGCTGACGGGCAGGCCACGCGCCGTCAGGAAATCAGCGACGGCATAGCCGGTGCCGGCCGTCCACGGACGGACCTTCTCGAACGGTTTCAGGCGGTATTCAACCAACTCTTCCGACAGCGCGATCTCACCATCGGCCACCACGTGGTACGCGATGATCAGTTCATTCTTGCGGATGAATTCGTACACCCCGATCAGCGAGATCGACTGCGCGTCTAGGTTCGTCTCTTCCTTCAGCTCGCGGGCAATGCCCTCTTCCGGCGTCTCATCACGCTCCAGAAAACCGGTGACGAGGGCAAACATGCCCTCCGGCCATAACGCGTTGCGCGCGAGGAACATCTGCCCGCGATACTCAACCACTGCTGCCAGGACCGGCAGCGGATTATTCCAGTGGACGAAGCCGCAGTCCGGCACCGGACACGCGATGCGCAGGCGTCCGGCGTTGTGCTGCTCGACGAGCGGCGTGGCGCATTGGGGGCAGAAGCGGTAGTCGAAGCTCATGGCAGAGAGATGCGTCAGACAGCTTGCTCACAGGCCGCGCGGATATCGGCAGCGAAGGCTTCCACCGTTTCGGGGTGCACGTCCCACGAGCACATCAGGCGGCAGCCGCCGGCGCCGATGAACGTGTAGAAGCGCCAGCCGCGTGTGCGCAGCGCCTCGATGGCAGGCACGGGCAACTCGGCGAACACGGCGTTCGATTGCGTCGGGAACATGATGCGCACGCCCGGCACATCGGCAATGCGCGCGTGCAGCAGCTGCGCCATCGCATTGGCGTGGCGCGCGTTGCGCAGCCACACGTCGTTTTCAAGCAAACCCAGCCACGGCGCCGAGATGAAGCGCATCTTCGACGCCAGTTGCCCTGCCTGCTTGACGCGATAGGCGAAGTCTTCGGCCAGGCGGCGATCGAAGAAGACCACGGCCTCGCCGACGGGCAGGCCGTTTTTCGTGCCGCCGAAGCACAACACATCGACGCCGGCTCGCCACGTGATCTCGGACGGATGGACACCCAGCGACGCCACAGCATTGGCAAAACGCGCGCCGTCCATGTGCACGCGCAACTGGCGACGCTTGGCGATCGCAGCAATCGCACGCACCTCCTCCACCGTGTACACCGTACCCACTTCGGTCGACTGGGTGAGCGAGACGACCTTCGGCTTCGGATAGTGGATATCGGAGCGCCGCGTGACGAGGGCCTCGACCGCGTCGGGCGTGAGCTTGCCGTTCTCGCCCTTGGCGGTCAGCAGCTTGGAGCCGTTGGAGAAGAACTCCGGACCGCCGCATTCATCCGTCTCGATGTGCGCCAGCTCGTGGCAGATCACGGAGTGATACGACTGGCACAGCGACGACAGCGCCAGCGAATTGGCCGCTGTACCGTTGAAGACGAAGAAGACTTCGCAATCCGTCTCGAACAGATCGCGGATGCGGTCGCACACGCGCTGCGTCCAGGAGTCGTCGCCATAAGCCGGCTCGTGGCCGCTGCCATTGGCTTCCAGGAAGTACTTCAGCGACTCCGGGCAAAAGCCCGCGTAATTGTCTGAGGCGAAATGCTGCATGGGCTGCATGGCGGGCCGGCGAGGAAGCGTGGACGACGTGTTACTTCTGTTCCGACCACAGCACGCCACCGGTCGCCCAGTTCTCGCGCTTGATGTCGGTGAGGATGATGTCGACGGCGCCCGGCGCACAGCCCAGCGTTTCGCAGGTGACGCGCGTCACTTCCTCGACAAGCTTCTTCTTCTGCTCGACGCTGCGCCCCTCGAACATCTCGATATGGAAAGTCGGCATGGTGTCTCCGGGTTCGGTCAGTCTCGGTAGGAGGCGTCAATTCTATCGAGTTTGCGCAGCAGGGCAGGCCACTCCATTACGCCTTCAATGGCGCCGCCGTCTTCCAGTTGCGCCGCGGCGCGATCGGCCACCTCCGGCGCGGGCGAGATGACTTCCCCGCCGGTCAGTGCCTGGATCTGGATCTCGCATGCCTTGATGAGCGTGGCCATCAACACGTGTGCCTCGGCCACGGTGCGCCCGATCGTGAGCGTGCCGTGGTTGCGCAGGAGCATGGCGACATGGCTGCCAAGCGATGCGGTCAGGCGCGCACCCTCGTGCGGTGTGAATGCGAGCCCCTCGTAATCGTGATAAGCAATGCGGCGATGAAAGCGCAACGCATGCTGCGACAGCGGCAGCAGCCCATGCGCCTGAGCCGACACCGCAATGCCTGCCGTGTTGTGCAGATGGATCACGCACTGCGCATCGGGCCGGGCGGCATGGACGGCAGCATGCAATGCAAATCCGGTCACGTTGACGGTGGGGCGCGTCGCGGTATCGCGCCAATCGCCAACCAGCTCGCCAGCGCGATTGATCTTGACGAGGTTGGACGCGGTGATTTCGTCGAACGCAAGGCCGAACGCATTGATGAGAAAGTGCTCCGGCTCGCCCGGAACCGATGCCGACAAATGCGTATAAATCAGGTCATCCCAGCCGTTAAGGGCGGCGAGCCGATATGCGGCGGCCAGGTCGACACGCACCGCGCGCTCGGCCTCACCGATCTCGCCGCCGGGCACGACGGCACCTGGGCGCAAAGCAAAAGACATGGGGCTCCTCCAATGGAGGAGGCATTCTAGAACGTGTACGCCGATTGCGTGACTCGGTGGCGCACATGACGCGGATCACGCACGCACGGGAGATGCGCGCCTGACCGCAAGGTACGTTGCCACCCCCACCACCAGCGACGCGGCCGCCACCACCAATGACGCACTGAAGCCGCCTGTCGCGGCAAAGAGCCGGTTTGCCAGCGGGGGCCCCGCAATCTGCCCAATGCCATACGCGGCCGTCATCAGGCCCATCAGGCGTGGCACGGCATGGGGCCACAGCCGGCGCGCCTCGCGCATCGCAAACAGCGTGATCGCCGTGAATGGCAGCCCGAGCAGCAGACTCGACAACGCCAGTCCAACGACCGTCGGCCAGACGATGCTGATGGTCACGGCAACAGCCTGCATGGCATACGCCGCAGCCAGCAGCGCGCGGTTGTCGCGCGCCAGGCTGATCCGCGTGGAAAGGAATGCGCCGAGCGCCACGCCCACCCCAAACATCGGCCAGAACAGATCGGGCCAGACCGACCCCGCCGGCAGCACCTTGCGCGCGATCACCGGCAAGAACGTCGCCGTGATGATGTAACCAAAGCCGGCGAGCCCGTAAGCCAGCGTGATGGCAACGGTCGGTGCATCCAGCCCGGGTGCCGCGCCCGCGCGTGCCGGTGCCGGGGCGCTGCGGGACTGGGCTTCGGGTCGAATGGTCCCCCACACAGCAGCGGAGAGCACCGCCGACAGCACGCCAAACGCCATCCAGGCCCACGTCGCATGCCAGCCAAGCGCCACCATGCCGCTGGCCGCCAGTCCAGGGAGGGCGATGCCCAGTCCGGGCCCGCAGAAGATGATGCCGCCCAGCGCTGCATGGCCCAACTCGGTCAGCCTGTGCAGACACCAGCCCGCCGTAAAGACGAACACCAGGGCGCTCGCCATGCCCGCGGCGAAGCGCAGCACGAGCCACGCTGGCTGGCCGTGCAACACGCCCATCCCTGCTGTCAGGAGCACGGTTGCGACCAGGCCCATGCGGATCAGCCTTGCGGCATCGCCGCGCAGCGTCATGCAGACCAACGCCCCGACGAAGTAACCGAAGTAGTTGCCGGTGGCGAGCCAACTACCCTGTGACAGCGTCAGGCTGCCGTCGTGCAGCATCATCGGCAGAATCGGCGTGAACGCGAAGCGCCCAATGCCCATCGCAACGGATAGCGCCACCATGCCGGCAATCGCCACTCGCCAGGCCGAGGTGCGTGCAACCCGCGAGGCGGACAATGCAGACGAGGGCGACAGGGTGTGCTCCATGCGAGGGCTCAGAAGGGGATTCAGGACTTCATGGTACGCACGGCCGCCCATCCTGAAAAATGAATTATATTGAACGAATCCATTAGCTTTCGAGATACATCATGGATTTGGCCTCGCTCGAGATTTTCCGGACGGTGGTGCGAGAAGGCGGCATCACGCGGGCGGCGCAGCAATTGAACCGCGTGCAGTCGAATGTGACGACACGCATCCGTCAGCTCGAAACCTCGCTCGGCGTGCAACTGTTCGTGCGCGAAAGCAAGCGCATGGTACTCACGCCCGCAGGCCAGACCTTGCTGACCTACGCCGACGACATCCTGCGCCTGGCCGCCGAAGCCCGTCAGGCCGTGCAGCCGAGCGAACCGCACGGACGCCTGCGCATCGCCTCGATGGAAAGCACGGCGGCAAGCCGCCTGCCGGCACTGCTGGCCACGCTGCATCAGCGCTGGCCGCGTGTGCAACTGGAGCTGGTCACGATGACGACGCGCCAGTCGATCCAGGCGTTGTCGAATTTTGAGGTGGACTGCGCCTTCATCGCCGAAACCGCGTGCCAGCCCGGTATGCGTCCCGCGCTCACCACCCTGCCCGCCTTTGCCGAAGAACTGGTGCTCATCGCGCACCGTGCGCATCCGCCCATCCGGCGCGCGACCGACGTACAGACGCCCGCGCTCCTGGGCTTCGAAGTCGGCTGCGCCTATCGGCAGCTCATCGACGACTGGTTCGCGGCCGATGGCGTGGTACCGACGCGCGTGCTGGAGCTGGGCTCGTACCACGCGATCATCGCGTGCGCGGCAGCAGGCATTGGCGTGGCGCTGGTCCCGCGCTCCGTGCTGGAGCTCTATTCGAACGCGCCGGAAATCAGCATCCACGCGCTGGACACACCCGGTCGTGTGGATACGCTTCTCGCCTGGCACCGCGACATGGCAGGTCCAGCCCTCCAGGGGCTGGTACAAGTGTTGCAGGATCCGCTTGCCGAGCCGACAAGCATTCCCACCGATGTGGCCATCGCTGCCTAAACTGGAGGCATGGACCCCGCCGCCGGTCCGCTCCAACCAGGCGACGAGTGACGAACGGAGGCGCGTATGCGACCGTCGTTGCAGCTTCGGCGTTACATCAGGTGGCTGATCGCCGGGATCGGGACGGCCTTGAGCAGTCTGGCGCTGGCGACCGCGCCAGTCATGGTGCTCCCGCTCACGGGGGCCATCGGCCCAGCCAGTGCGGCCTATGTGGTTCATGGGTTGCAGCAGGCGCGTGCGCAAGGCATGCAGCTTGTAGTGCTGGAAATGGATACCCCCGGCGGGCTTGATGCCTCCATGCGGCAGATCATCCAGGCCATCCTCGCCTCGCCGGTGCCGGTGGCGGGCTATGTGGCGCCGGGCGGCGCGCGGGCGGCAAGCGCCGGCACCTACATTCTTTACGCATGCCACATTGCCGCGATGGCCCCAGCGACCAACCTTGGGGCGGCATCGCCCGTGGCAATCGGCCTCGGCGGGCATGCGCCGTCGCCGGGCAACGCGGCCCAGCCGGCCAGCGCCCCCGCGGCCTCCAGCCAAGACGACACCCTCGCCCGCAAGCAGATGCACGACGCCGCCGCGTACATTCGCGGCCTGGCACAACTGCGCGGCCGCAATGCGGACTGGGGCGAGCGTGCCGTGCGCGAGGCGGTGAGCCTGGACGCACCCGAGGCCGCCAGCCAGCACGTGATCGACCTGATCGCCAGCGACATCCCTGACCTGCTCAAACAGGTGGATGGTCGCGCCGTGCGGACCTCGAGCGGCCTTGTCACGCTGCACTCCGCTGGCGCACAGACGATGACCGTCGAACCTGACTGGCGCAATCACTTCCTCGGCGTCATCACCGACCCGAGCCTGGCGTTGTTGTTGCTCACGGTGGGCGTGTATGCGCTGATCTTTGAATTTTCGACGCCGGGCATGGTCGTGCCGGGCATCCTGGGCGCGATGTGCATTCTGGTCGCCCTGTATGGGCTGCAGATGCTGCCGATCAACTACGCGGGGTTGGCGCTGATCGCGCTCGGACTCGGCTGCATGGTGGCGGAGGCCTTCCTGCCCACCTTCGGGGCGCTGGGCGTGGGCGGCATCGTTGCGTTCGTGCTGGGGGCGGTCATGTTGATCGACACCCAGACGCCGGGCTTTGGCGTGCCGCTTCCGCTCATCATCGGACTGGCCTTCGTGAGCCTGACGGTGGTTCTCGCACTCTCGAGCCTGGCGATGCGTGCGCGACGGCGCCCGGTCGTGACCGGCGGCGATACGCTCATCGGCATGACGGGTGAAGTGGTGGACGTCGACACCCCGGATGCCGATGCCGACAGTGACGGCTGGGCGCGCATCCGCGGCGAGCGCTGGCGCGTGCGCTGCGAGGGCGGCATTGCCCGTGGCGAACTCGTGCGCGTCATCGCCCGCCATGGATTGACGTTGCTCGTTGAACCGGTGGCACCCGTCGCCGCGCCCTCCTGAGGAGAAGACACATGGTCTACGGATTCTTCAGCGCAGGCGGCCTGATCTTCCTGGCCGTGCTGCTCGTCATCTCATCGTTCCGCGTGCTGCGCGAATATGAACGCGGCGTGGTGTTCCTGCTCGGTCGCTTCTGGCGCGTGAAGGGACCCGGGCTGGTGCTGATCGTGCCGGCCATCCAGCAGATGGTGCGCGTGGACTTGCGCACGGTGGTGATGGACGTGCCGCCGCAAGATGTGATCTCGCACGACAACGTGTCGGTCAAGGTCAACGCGGTGGTGTATTTCCGTGTGGTCGACCCCGAGCGCGCCATCATCCAGGTGGCCAACTATCTGGAAGCGACAAGCCAGCTCGCGCAGACGACACTGCGCGCCATCCTGGGCAAGCACGAGCTGGACGAGATGCTGGCCGAGCGCGAAAAGCTCAATCTCGATATCCAGAAGGTCCTCGACATCCAGACCGACCCGTGGGGCATCAAGATCGCCAACGTGGAGATCAAGCACGTCGACCTGAACGAATCGATGATCCGCGCCATCGCCCGCCAGGCCGAGGCCGAACGCGAACGCCGCGCCAAGGTCATCCACGCGGAAGGCGAGCTGCAGGCATCGGAAAAGCTGCTCGAAGCCGCGCGCATGCTGGCCCAGCAGCCCGAGGCAATCCAGTTGCGCTACCTGCAGACGCTCACGCAGATCGCCGGCGACAAAAGCTCGACGATTGTCTTTCCGCTGCCGATGGAAGTGCTGGGCGCAGCGAAGAAAGCGGCGGGCGGCTGACACGCATCACAGGTCAATCTTCATGCCGAGCTTGAATAGCCGCGGTGGTTGGCATCGCGATACCGCTCGTCGGCGACTGCCGCGCGCCACCCGCCGCGTTGAAGCGGATGCCGCATCACGGTTAATTCGCCGGCACCCCCTGTTTCCACTGGGGCCAGTGCTGCACGATCTCGTCCAGCAACGGCTTGGCCGCGTTGACGAGGTTGTGCGTGGCCGGCACGAAGCCGCCCTGCTGCGCGTAGTTGATGAGCCCGTCAGAAGCGCTTTGGCCGTCGTACGGACGGTCGAAGTCGGACCCGGCGCGCAGCAGTGCCACGCGGCTGAAGTCGACCTTGCCGGCACGGGCGCCGCGCGTCAGCACTTCCAGCGTGGCGTTGTCTTCCTGCGCTGTCGTGCAGTAGGTGCCCTTGTTGTCGGTCATCGTCTTCACCCAGTCACGCGCCCGCTGGCCCAGGTTGCGGCCGGCCCACCATGTGTCAGCGGAAGCCACGTCGCACTGGATGACGGCGGGCGGCTGATTGGCGGGCGCATAGGCGTAGTTCTTGCGGAAGGCGATGGCCTCGGGGCTGTCTTCCAGCGTCGCCGATTTCGACAACGTGTACGCCTTCTGCAGCAGCGTCTCGTTGAGCTGGAACACCTCGGTGCGGTAGTCCATCGGCGGCTTCTCGCCGGGGCCCTTGGTGCCGATGCCGAAGTCGCCGTACGGCCAGCCTGCCGGCATCTCGCGCGCATCGATCTCATGCGAGAGGCCGTAATCGACCGCATACCGCGCCCACGCCGCCGAGCCCACCGTCCCCTGCCCCGGGTCGATGCCCGCAATGCCGGCAATCACAAAATAGGTGTGCGAAAGGTCCAGCTTGCTGCGATAGAGCAGCGCGGAAATCGTCGACGCGGCATTCGCATAGCCCATGCCGGTGGTGACCTGGCAGATGCCGTCGTAGTTGCACAGCATGTTCGGCGCGTCGGGCGACAGGCCGGAGATGTAGACCTTCTCCTTCAGGTCGTAGCGGTCGATGAAGGGTTGGGCCTCGCCCTGGAACATGTTGATGACGATGACTTTCACCCCGTCATACGCGCAACTATTCAAGGTCAACGCTGCCAAGCCCACGGCGCACAGCTTGGCGACGGATCGCATGGGTGTCTTGACTCGGGAATCGATCATGGCGAGGGCACTCCGTGTTTCCACACGCTCCAGCGCGTGACGATCTCGTTGACCAGCGGACCGCCCGCCAGATAGAGGTTGTTGAGCGACGGCACGAACCCGCCCGAGTTGCTGTTGACCAGCGAGTCATACGGCGTCTGCCCCGGATACGGCCGATCGAAGTTGGACGCGGTACGCAGCACGGCCACGCGTTGCAGATCGAGCATGCCCGCCTTCGCACCGCGCGTGAGCGCCTCGAAGGTGGCGTTGTCTTCCTGCTGCGTGGTGCAGTAGGTGCCCTGCCCGTCCGTCAGCAGCTTGACCCACGCGGCTTCACGCTCGCCGAGCTTGGCGCCGTGCCAGTACGTGTTGCCGGCAGCGGTGTCGCATTGCACGACGGCGGGCGGCTGGTTGGCCGGTGCGCTCGGGTAGTTGGCGCGATAGGCCCGCGCGGTGGCGTTGTCGTCCAGCACCGTGCCCTTGGACAGGGCCAGCGCCTTCTGCAGCAGCGCCTCGTTCACGCGAAACACTTCGGTCTTGTAATCCAGCGGCGGCTTCTGCCCGGGGCCCTGCGTGTTGATGCCGATGAAGCCGTTGGGCCAGCTGGCAGGCACCTCGCGCGCATCAATCTCCCATGCGATGTCGCTGTCGACCAAGAAGCGCGCCCACGCGGCGCTGCCGAGCGTGCCCTGCGACGGATCAATCCCCGCAATGCCCGCTACGAGGAAATACGTGCGCTGCAGATCGAACTTGCCGCTGTAGATCAGCGCCGATACCGACGATGCGGCATTCGCCTTGCCCATGCCCGTGGTGAGCTGGCAAACGTCGCTGGCGTTGCAATGCACGTTCGGATAATCGATGGAGAGGCCCGGCACCGGTACGTCCTGCGTGAGGCCGAGCTTGTCGATCCACGGCTGCGCCTCGGGCGCGAACATGCTGATGATCAGCACCTTGACCTTGCGCGCGTGCGACTCGGGCGCAAGTTGCGCAACCGGTTGTGTCGATGCACCGACGCCGGCCGCCAGCAAGGCGCCAACCGCGACGGCGCGCGCCAATCGTTTGCCTTTGCGCCCGAGCAGCCGATGCGGCGGCTGCGGTGGCGGGGCGTCGACCTTGTCAGATAGGACGCTCATGGTTCTCCTTGGATTTGGGGATAGGAATGGGATCAACCCGCGCTGTGGGGAACAGCGCGCGCAACCGATGCAAGTTGCCTGCCAAGCGGCACACAATCCCTACACAATCGGCAACGTTTTCCCGGTATAGGCCATGGCGGGGCCTGTCTCCAGCGGCAGGCGTTTGCCAGCCGACTTGTCAAACAGGCCTATACAAGTCTGCGAAGCGTGCGCGGCGCACGGAATGGGGCCCAAAAAACGAACGGCGCGCGCCCCGTTGCCGGGAACGCGCGCCGTTCAGCGCATCCGATGCGAAGGGGTTACATCACACCTTCTGCTGCACCCACGCTGCCACACCAGCCAGCGCCTGCGGAAGGTTATCCGGCTCCGTACCGCCGGCCTGCGCCATGTCCGGACGGCCGCCGCCCTTGCCGCCGACCTGCTGGGCGACAAAGTTGACCAGCTCGCCGGCCTTGACCTTGGCCGTGGCGTCAGCCGTCACGCCGGCAATGAGCGCCACCTTGCCGTCGGTCACGCTGCCCAGCACGATGGCCGCGGTCTGCAGCTTGTCCTTGAGCTTGTCCATGGTTTCGCGCAGCGTCTTGGCATCGGCGCCATCCAGCTTGGCAGCCAACACCTTGATGCCGGCCACGTCCACGGCCTGGCTCACGAGCTCGTCGCCCTGGCTGGCGGCCAGCTTCGACTTGAGGCGCTCCAGCTCCTTCTCGAGCGACTTGACCTGATCCTGCACCTGGCCGATACGCTGCGTCAGTTCCGACGGCTGGGCACGCAGAGCGGCAGCCGCTTCGTTGATGCGCGTGTCGAGCGTCTGCAGGTAATGCAACACGTTGTCGCCAGTGATGGCTTCCACGCGGCGAATGCCCGCTGCCACACCCGATTCGCTCACGATCTTGAACAGGCCGATGTCGCCCGTGCGCGCCACGTGCGTGCCACCACACAGTTCCTTCGACGAACCGATCGACAGCACGCGTACTTCGTCGCCGTACTTCTCGCCGAAGAGCGCCATCGCGCCGTTCTTGACCGCGTCGTCGAAGCCCATGAGTTGGGCGCTCGTGGCCGCGTTGGCAAAAATTTCTGCGTTGACGCGCGCTTCCACTTCGCGGATCTGCAGCGGCGTCATCGGCGCGTTGTGCGAGAAGTCGAAGCGCGTCTTTTCCGCATCGACCAGCGAGCCCTTCTGCTGCACGTGGCTGCCCAGCACTTCACGCAGTGCCTTGTGCATCAGGTGCGTTGCCGAGTGGTTGCGCATGGTGCGCGCGCGGCGCACGGCGTCCACTTCCGCCGCCACGGCATCGCCAACCTTGAGCACGCCGGTGCGCAGCTCGCCGTGGTGGCCGAACACTTCCGGCTGCACCTTCAGCGTGTCCGCCACGTCAAACCAGACGGTCGCGGCCTTGAGCGTGCCCTGATCGCCAACCTGGCCGCCCGATTCCGCATAGAACGGGGTGTGGTCCAGCACCACCACGCCGGTCTGGCCCGGATGCATTTCCTGCACCGATGCGCCATCCACAAACAGCGCCGTCACCCGCGCGGTTTCACGCACGAGTTGGTCATAACCGTGGAAGGTGGTCTTGTCGCCGGTGTAGTCGAGCGTGCCGGCGGCCATCTTGAACTTGCCGGCGGCGCGTGCCTGCTCGCGCTGGCGGTTCATGGCGGCGTCAAAGGCGGCTTCGTCGACGATCACGTCGTTCTCGCGGCAGACGTCTTGCGTCAGGTCCAGCGGGAAACCGAAGGTGTCGTGCAGCTTGAAGGCGAGTTCGCCGTCGAGCATCTTGCCGCCGTTCGCCTTGAGCTCGCCCAGCGCGCCGTCGAGGATCGACATGCCGTGCTCGATGGTCTCGAAGAAGCGGGCTTCTTCCGTGCGTAGCACCTCGACCACGCGGTCGCGTGCCTCGCGCAATTCCGGATAGGCTTCGCCCATCTGCGCGACGAGGTCGTCCACGAGCTTGTGGAAGAACGCTGCGCGGCAGCCGAGCTTGTAACCGTGGCGGATGGCGCGGCGGATGATCCGGCGCAGCACGTAGCCGCGGCCTTCATTGCCGGGGATCACGCCGTCGACGATCAGGAACGAGCATGCGCGGATGTGGTCGGCAATCACGCGCAGCGAATTGTTGGCCAGATCCTTGGTGTTGGTCTCGCGCGCAGCCGCAGCGATGAGCGCCTGGAACAGGTCGATCTCGTAGTTGCTGTGCACGTGCTGCAGGATCGCAGCCAGACGCTCCATGCCCATACCGGTGTCGACGCACGGTGCGGGCAGCGGGGTCAGCGTGTATTCGCCGGTCGCCGGATCGAGCTGGCGATCGAACTGCATGAACACGTTGTTCCAGATCTCGATGTAGCGGTCGCCGTCGGCTTCCGGGCTTCCCGGAGGGCCGCCCCATACGTCCGGGCCGTGGTCGTAGAAGATTTCCGAGCACGGGCCGCACGGGCCGGTTTCGGCCATCTGCCAGAAGTTGTCGGAGGCATACGGCGCACCCTTGTTGTCGCCGATGCGCACGACGCGCTCGGGCGGCAGGCCGATGACCTTGGTCCAGATGTCGTAGGCCTCATCGTCGGTCTGGTAGACGGTGGCCCACAGCTTGTCGGCCGGCAGCTTGTATTCCTGCGTCAGCAGCTCCCACGCCCACACGAGTGCGTCGCGCTTGAAGTAGTCGCCGAACGACCAGTTGCCGAGCATCTCGAAGAACGTGTGGTGGCGCGCGGTGTAGCCGACGTTTTCCAGGTCGTTGTGCTTGCCTCCGGCGCGCAGACAGCGTTGCACGGAAGCCGCACGCACGTACGGGCGCTTGTCGGTACCAAGGAAGACATCCTTGAACTGCACCATGCCGGAGTTGGTGAACAGCAGCGTCGGGTCGTTGCCCGGCACCAGCGGCGAGGAGCGCACCACGGTGTGGCCCTTGCCCTCAAAGAAGGTCAGGAATTTTTGGCGGATATCGGAGGCTTTCATGTCGCGGGGTGCCGGAGTCAGCATGGCGCCTTGGAGCATCCCGCTCCTGAGCGCCTTGGATTAGTGCAAACCATTGATTATACGGGGTTCGCGCCCGGGTCGCGTCCATTCTGCGCCGCATTTTCCCCGGTTGGTCGCATGGGGCTGCGCCCCTTCCGGGGCGTGGTGTAGAGTGCACCCGTTCCAATTGTGTCGATTCGTCAATCCATGGGCGCTCTGAGCCATCTCCGTGTTCTCGACCTGACCCGCGTGCTTGCCGGCCCCTGGTGCGCGCAGAATCTTGCCGATTTCGGCGCCGACGTCATCAAGGTAGAACGCCCCGGCGCCGGCGACGACACGCGCACATGGGGCCCGCCGTGGCTCAAGGACGAAGCCGGCCAGGACACCGCCGAAGCCGCCTATTACCTGGCCGCCAACCGCAACAAGCGCTCGATCACCGTCGACATCAGCACGCCCGAGGGTCAGGACATCGTGCGCCAACTCGCCGCGCATGCGGATGTGGTGCTCGAGAACTACAAGGTCGGCCAGCTCAAGAAATACGGGCTCGACTACGCATCGCTCAAGGCGGTGAAGCCCGACCTCATCTACTGCTCCATCACCGGCTTCGGCCAGACCGGCCCCTACGCCGCGCGCGCCGGCTATGACTTCATCGTGCAAGGCATGGGCGGCTTCATGAGCCTGACCGGCGAGCGCGACGACCTGCCCGGCGGCGGCCCGCAAAAAGCCGGCGTGGCCATTTCGGATTTGATGACCGGCATGTACGCCACCGTGGCCGTGCTGGCCGCTCTTGCGCATCGGGACCGCACCGGCGAGGGCCAGTACATCGACATGGCGTTGCTCGACGTGCAGGTGGCGATGCTGGCGAACATGAACACGAACTATCTGGCCAGCGGTCAGGCGCCCAAGCGCTGGGGCAACGCGCACCCGAACATCGTGCCGTATCAGACGTTCCAGGCGGCCAATGGCTGGATCATCGTGGCAGTCGGCAATGACGGCCAGTTCCGCCGCTTTGTCGACGCCGGCGGCATGCCCGAGCTGGCCGACGACCCGCGCTTTGCCACCAACCCGCAGCGCGTGGCCAACCGCGACGTGCTGGTGCCGATTCTGGCCGAGATGGTCAAGCGCCTGAGCAAAGGCGAATGGATCGACAAGCTCGAAGCCGCCGGCGTGCCGTGCGGCCCGATCAACTCGCTCGACGAGGTGTTCGACAACGAGCAGGTACAGGCGCGCGGCCTGCGCGTCGACCTGCCTCACCCGAGCGCCGGTAAGGTCAAGCTGGTCGGCAGCCCGGTCAAGATGAGCGCCACGCCGCCCAAGGCCGCGAGCCACCCGCCGCTGCTGGGCGAGCACACCGACGCCGTGCTGCGCGACGTGCTCGACCTGCCGGCGGCACAGATCGATGCGCTGCGCGCGCGCGGCGTGATCTAGTCCCCCTGAACCTACCCCCCACTCTTGCGAGGTCAACATGTGGCTCGATGCGTTGCTGGCTTACCTGCATTACATCTCGATCTTCACGCTGATCGTCTTCATCACCGCCGAAGCAGTGGTGCTGCGCCCGGACATGACGCCCGAGATCCGCAAGCGCCTGGCACGTTATGACGCCGTGTACGGTGCTGCCGCGGTCGCGGTGCTCGTCACCGGACTGCTGCGCCTGTTTTACGGTGCGAAGGGCTATGCGTTTTACGTCCACAATCCGGTCTTCCACATCAAGGTTGGCCTGTTCATCCTCGTGGCGCTGATGTCGATTGTCCCGACGCTCACCATCCTGCGCTGGAAGAAGCAGGCCAAGATGCTGCCCGACTTCGTGCCGACGCCGTCGGAGATAGCCAAGACGCGCCGCTGGGTCATGATCGAGTCGCACCTGATCATCTTCATTCCGCTGGCTGCGGTGTTGATGGCGCGCGGTATCGGCATGTGACCTGCCAAGGGGCGCATGTGCGTTGGCAGCGATGGCGGCGGTACGGCCCGAGGTACCGACGCTACGCTGCTAGGACAAACCCTGAACCGATCGCCGCAACAGGCAGCACACGCTGTGCCCGCAAGGTGCTTGAAAGCCGGTCTGCATAGCGTGCACACTTGGCCCCATCCAGGCGGGCCGCCGCCCTGAGGCGCCGCACGAGGAGACCCACCTTGCAGAACGATCCGCAGAATCGTCCAGTCATCCGCAGTCAGCAGGATTTTGCGTCCGGCATCCTGTTCATCGTCGCGGGCGCAGCGTTTGCCTTCCTGGCGCGCAGCTATCGCATGGGCACGGCCAGCAGCATGGGCCCCGGCTACTTTCCGTTCTGGCTCGGCATCCTGCTGGCCCTGCTGGGCGGGGTGGTGGTCATGCAATCACTGTCGCGCAAGGGCGTGGCTGACCGCATTCCGCGCTGGGACGCCAAGACGCTGCTGTGGGTGCTCGGCTCGGTGGTGCTGTTCGGGCTGCTGCTGCAGCCGCTGGGCCTGGCGCTTTCGCTGGTGGTACTCGTGCTGGTGTCCAGCATGGCGAGCCACGAGTTCAGCTGGAAAGGCGCCATCGGCACGGCCATCGTGATGGTGCTGATGAGCCTCGCGGCCTTCGTCTACGGGCTCAAGCTGCAGTTCCCGGTATGGCCCGCGTTTATCGGCAATTGAGGCGCGCAACATGGACCTCTTTGCCAACCTCGCGCTCGGCTTCTCCACCGCGCTCTCGATCCAGAACCTGATCTACGCGTTCATCGGCTGCGTGCTCGGCACGCTGATCGGCGTGCTGCCGGGCCTCGGCCCCATCGCCACGATTGCGATGCTGCTGCCGGCCACCTACGCACTGCCGCCGGTGGCCGCGCTCATCATGCTGGCCGGCATTTACTACGGCGCGCAGTACGGTGGCTCCACCACCGCCATCCTCGTCAATCTACCGGGCGAATCGTCGTCCGTGGTGACCACCATCGACGGCTACCAGATGGCACGACGCGGACGGGCCGGCGTGGCGTTGGCGACAGCAGGCATCGGCTCGTTCTTCGCGGGTTGCGTGGCCACACTGGTGCTGGCCGCCTTTGCCACGCCGCTGTCGGAATTCGCATTCAACTTTGGGCCCGCAGAGTATTTCTCGCTGATGGTGCTGGGCCTGATTGGCGCGGTGGTGCTCGCCTCCGGTTCGCTGGTCAAGGCCATTGCGATGATTGTGCTGGGCCTGCTGCTCGGGCTGGTCGGCACCGACGTCAACTCCGGTACGGCGCGCTATTCGTTCGATGTACCCGAGCTGGCCGACGGGCTGAACTTCGTGTCGGTGGCGATGGGCGTGTTCGGCTTTGCCGAGATCATCGCCAACCTCGAGCAGAAGGAGCACCGCGAAACCTTTGTCGAGCACGTGCGCAACCTGTGGCCCAACCGCGCAGATTTCAAGCGCATGATCCCTGCCGTGCTACGCGGCACCGCGCTCGGGTCGGTGCTGGGCATCCTGCCCGGCGGCGGGGCGACGCTGGCGTCGTTTGCGTCGTACTCGCTCGAGAAAAAGACGTCGAAGTATTCACACGAGTTCGGCAAGGGCGCCATCGAAGGCGTGGCCGGCCCCGAGTCGGCCAACAATGCGGCGGCCCAGACATCGTTCATCCCGCTGCTGACGCTCGGGATTCCGCCCAACGCGGTGATGGCGCTGATGGTGGGCGCGATGACCATCCACAACATCCAGCCCGGCCCGCAGGTGATGACCAGCAACCCCGCGCTGTTCTGGGGCCTGATCGCCTCGATGTGGATCGGCAACCTGATGCTGATCGTGCTGAACCTGCCGATGATTGGCGTGTGGGTGCGCCTGTTGAAGGTGCCGTATCGCTTCCTGTATCCGGCCATCCTGGTGTTCTGCTGCATCGGCGTGTATTCGGTGTCGAACACGACGTTCGATATCTTCCAGACGGCCCTCTTCGGGTTGATCGGCTACGTGTTCGTCAAGCTGCGCTGCGAACCGGCGCCCATGCTGCTCGGTTTCGTGCTGGGGCCGATGATGGAAGAGAACTTCCGCCGCGCGCTGCTGCTCTCGCGCGGCGACTTCTCCACGTTTGTGGCCAAGCCGCTGTCACTGGCCCTGTTGATTGCTGCGGCGATCCTGGTTTTGCTCGTTGTTCTGCCGGCCATCCGCAAGAAGCGTGAGGAAGCGTTTCAAGAAGAATAGCGGCGCTGCTGCATTGCATCCCAGACGACCGGAGGCGCGCCCTCCGGTTTTTCTTTGCGCACGCGGCACTGCACCATTAGAGCCAAACTTCCACTTCGGTTGACGTCGGATACCGCACTTTGGATAACGGAGGGCGATCGATCCCGAGAGATCGGCACACCATCCAATGTCCAGGAGACAACCGAATGTCACGACCTACCCTGCTCCGCGCTGTGCGCGGCTTCCTACGCACGCACGCTGCAGCCGCCGTCTTGGCCACATCCGCGCTGACCTTGGCCGCTGCCGCGCCAGCCCAGGCCGCCAGCACGTATGCCGCCACCAAGTACCCGATCGTGCTTGTGCATGGCCTGTCCGGCACCAGCAAGTTCCTCGGCGTGGTGGACTACTGGTACCAGATTCCGGAAGACCTCCGCGCCAATGGCGCCAATGTCTATGTCGCCGATGTGTCGGCCTTCAACGATGAAACCGTGCGCGGCGAACAGCTCGTCAGCCAGATCCGTACCGTGCTCGCGACCACCGGCGCGACCAAGGTCAATCTCATCGGGCACAGCCAGGGCGGACTGACTTCGCGCTACGCGGCTGCGGTGGTGCCCGACCTCGTGGCGTCCGTAACGACCATCGGCACGCCGCACAAGGGCTCGGAGTTTGCGGATTTTGTCGAGTCGACGCCTCAGCCCTTCCAGGCACTGGTCAGCCTGGGCGCGGACGTGTTCGGCTCGGTGCTCGGCTGGTTCAACGGTGCGAACAACCCGCAGGATGGCTTTGCCGCGCTGCATATCCTGTCGACCGCGGGCGCGGCGGAATTCAACGCGCAGTTCCCGTCAGCGGGCCTGGCCAGCGGGTGCGACACCGGCAGCGCGATCGATGTACGCAACGGCAACGTGCAGAAGCTCTACTCCTGGACCGGGCGTTCGGTGGCAACCAACTTCCTCGACCTGTTCGACCCGGCGCTGGTCTTTACCGGCTCCGTCATGCAGGCGCGCGGCTCGGGCACGAACGACGGCTTGGTTTCCGTCTGTAGCGCGAAATTCGGTCAGGTGCTGTCAACCGACTACGCATGGAACCATCTCGACGAGGTGAATCAGTTGCTCGGCCTCATCGGCTGGGGGGCAGCCGACCCGGTAGCGGTCATCCGCACACAGGCGAACCGCCTGAAGCAGGCCGGCTTGTAAGGCGAGCACCACCATGAAGACCCGCTCGCCGTCCATGCAGCCCATGACGTTTGTCGTTGCCGTGCTGGCCGCCGCTGTGGCGGCGGGCGGCGTCTTCTGGTGGCATGCCTCCGGCGGCGTGCAAGCGCGCTCGGCAAGTGCGCCGCCCACCGCCGGGGGCGCGTTCATCGGCAGTGTCGGCAGCACCCAGGACCCCATCGCCGCGCAGCCACCCGAACTTGCCGACACGCAGGCGCCCGACGGCCTGCACGTCGACGCGCAGGGCCACCTCATCATGGAGGCGGCCAACCGCGAGGTGTTCGACTATTTTCTCGACGTGCCTGCCTCGCTACCGGAAACGCGACGTGTGGCGATGGCGGAAGCGCACCTGCGCGCCAAGCTGACGACACCCGCGCTGACCGAAGCCCAGTCGCTGCTGCAACGCTACCTCGGCTACCGCAAGGCACTCGCCGCACAGGGCGAGGACAGGCGCGCAAAGCCCAGCATCGAGCAACTCCAGCAACGCCCCGAGCTGATCGGCACGCTGCGTCAACAGCTCGCCGCCCGCGCAGCGCTGCGGCAGCAATATCTCGGTCGGGACGTGGCGCAAGCCTGGTACGGCGACGACGATGCCATGGATGCCGCCGCCCTGGACCGCATGGCGGTGATGATCGACCCGTCGCTCACGCCCGAGCAGCGCGCGACCAGGATCGCCGCCATCGATGCCAACCTGCCGCCGTCGATACAGCAGGCGCGCCGCGACGCCTCCGCCCCCCTGATGCTCGCCAACGACATGGCAAGCTGGACAAAGCAGGGCCTGAGTGATGCGCAGATCCGCCAGCGGCTGTCCGCACAGGGCATCAACGACGTGGTGGCGGATCGCCTGATCCAGGGCAATCGCGAAGACGCCGACTGGCATGCCCGCTACGACGCCTATGCGCGTGAGCGCGACCGGATCAGCCATTTTGCAGGCCTGTCGGAATCCGACCGCACAGCACAGATCGCCCAGTTGCGGCAGCAGACCTTTACCGCTTCGAACGAGCGGCTGCGTGCCCAGGCGCTTGATGGCCTGGCCCAGCGCAAATGACGTCCGGGGCCGATGGCGTCGAGGCACGGTAAAATCCCGGGATTGCCGAATCCAGCACTCCCATGAGCCAAGACAACGCCAGCGGCGCGGGCACCTCCGCCGCCCCCACGTCCAACTTCCTGCGCCAGATCATCGATGGCGATCTCGCACAAGGCACCTACGCCGGCCGCAAGGACGCTGCGGGGCAGCCCATTCCGCCGGTGGTCACGCGTTTCCCGCCGGAGCCCAATGGCTACCTGCACATTGGTCACGCCAAGAGCATCTGGGTGAACTTCGGCATGGCCAAGGACTACAACGGCCGCTGCCACCTGCGCTTTGACGACACCAACCCCGTCAAGGAAGACACCGAATACGTCGATTCCATCATCGACGCCGTGCACTGGCTCGGCTATTCGTGGAACGACGCCGGCGGCGAGCACCTCTACTACGCCAGCGACTACTTCGAGCAGCTTTACGGTTTTGCTGAAGTGCTGATCCAGCGCGGCGCAGCCTACGTCGACAGCCAAAGCGCCGAGCAGATTGCCGCCAACCGGGGCGATTTCACCAAGCCGGGCACGCCCTCGCCGTTCCGTGACCGTTCGGTGGAGGAAAATCTGGCGCTGTTCCGCGACATGCGCGCCGGCAAGTACAAGGACGGCGAACTGGTGCTGCGCGCCAAGATCGACATGGCCGCGCCGAACATCGTGATGCGCGACCCGGTGCTGTACCGCATCCGCCATGCGCATCACCACCGCACCGGCGACGCATGGTGCATCTACCCGATGTACGACTTCACGCATTGCATTTCCGATGCGCTGGAGAACATCACGCATTCGCTGTGCACGCTGGAATTCGAAAACAACCGCCCGCTGTACGACTGGGTGCTCGACCACCTGCGCGACGCCGGCGTGCTGCCCGCACCGTTGCCGCATCAATACGAATTCGCGCGACTGCACCTGACGTACGCCATCACCAGCAAGCGCAAGCTGCTGCAACTGGTGACGGAAAAGCGCGTCGATGGCTGGGACGATCCGCGCATGCCGACGCTCGTTGGCATCCGCCGCCGCGGCTATACGCCCGAATCGATCCAGCTCTTCTGCGAACGCGTGGGCGTGTCGAAAGCCGATAGCTGGATCGACATGAGCATCCTGGAAGGCGCCGTGCGCGACGACCTCGATGCGCGTGCGCCGCGCTCGGTGGCCGTGCTGGACCCGGTCAAGCTGGTGCTCGACAACGTGCCGGCCGATTTCAACGAGCCGTGCTCCGCACCTGTGCATCCGAAGCAGCCTGAACTCGGCCGCCGCGAATTTCCGCTCACACGTGAACTGTGGATCGAGCGTGAGGACTTTACCGAGACGCCGCCCAAGGGCTACTTCCGCCTGTTCCCGGGCAACAAGGTGCGCCTGCGCTACGGCTATGTGATCGAATGCACAGGCTGCGACAAGGATGCCGACGGCAACATCACCGCCGTGCACGCCAACATCATTCCGGATACGAAGAGTGGCACGCCGGGTGCTGACAGCGTCAAGGTGAAGGGCAACATCCACTGGGTGAGCGCCGCACATGCGCTGGAAGCTGAAGTGCGCCTGTACGACCGCCTGTTCAGCGACCCGCAGCCGGATTCGGGCGACAAGAACTTCCTGGATGCGCTCAACCCCGACTCCAAGAAGACTGTCACGGCCTATCTGGAGCCCACGCTGGCAACGGCGAAGGCGGAAGACCGCTTCCAGTTCGAGCGCCACGGCTACTTCGTGGCAGACCGCGTCGATTCGCAACCGGGCAAGCCCGTGTTCAACCGCGTGGTCGGCCTGAAAGACAGCTGGGGCAAGTAAGCACAGGCCCATGCACGCCATGGGCCTCTGATAACGGAGGCATCATGCGTGCATGGATCCTATTGCTGGCGGGGTTGTTCACCACTCCCGCCTTTGCCACATCATTTGCGCCGGATCTGGCGCACACATCGGTCTACTTCGGCGCATCGCATTTCGATCGGAGCACGATGCGCGGCCGCTTCGACAAGATCGACGGCGCCATCAATTTCGATGAAGCCACCAACCAGGGCGGCATCGATTTCACCGTCGACGCTGCATCCGTCAACACGCGCCTGCGGGTGCTGGACGGTGTGCTGAAATCGGAGCAGTTTCTCGACGCCGCGCAATTTCCGATCATCCGCCTGCGCAGCGACCGCTTTGTCGTGGAAGGCGGCAAGCTGGTCGCCATCGAGGCCAAGCTGACACTGCACGGCGTGACGCAGCCTGTGCGGCTGGAAGTGCGCCGCTTCAGTTGTGGCGACGAGAAGATGCCCGGCAGCACGCGCCACGTCTGCGGCGGCGATTTCCACCTTGCCATTGCCCGCAGCGCCTTCGGCATGACGCGCTTTCTGCCCGACGTGGGCGACCGCGTCGACCTCGACATCAGCGTGGAAGCCACGCCTCAATAAACCTCGCAACAACCGCTGTAATCCATTCATGCCCAATATCGATTTCGCCCTGACCACCGAATACATCGAGCTGCACAAGCTGCTCAAGCTCACGGGGGTGGTCGACAGCGGCGGCGCCGGCAAGGCCGTGGTTGCCGACGGCGCTGTCACCGTCGACGGGCAACCAGAGTTGCGTAAGACCGCCAAGATCCGCCCTGGCCAGGTCGTCATGCTGGGCGACATCCGCATCGCCGTGCACGGGTCCGACTAGCACTGCAGGTGTTTGAAAACGCCGTATGTGCTAGGGTGCGGCACCTTCATCATCCTTCCGGAGATTGACCATGCCGATCGCCCTCTGGTGCGTCCTGATCGCGGCCGTGTTGCCCCTCGTGAGCGTTGGCATTGCCAAAGCCAGCGGCCGCAAGTACGACAACAACAATCCGCGCGCATGGCTCGCTCAGCAGACCGGCCTGCCCGCCCGTGCCGCTGCCGCGCAGCAGAACCACTTCGAAGCGTTCCCGTTCTTTGCCGTGGCCGTGCTGGTGGCCATCCTGGGCGGCGGGGTGATCGACCGCATCAATCTGCTGGCGATGGCATTCATCGTAGCGCGCCTGCTGTACACGATCTGCTATCTGGCCGACTGGGCCACGCCACGCTCACTGACATGGTTGGTCGGTTACGGCATCACCATCGCCCTGTTCGTACAGCCGGCTTTCGCCCACTGACGCAGCGCGTCCGACCATGAAGAACGGCGCCCCAGTGGCGCCGTTTTATCTGGCAGGTCAGACAGACGCGTCAGGCGGGGGCGGCGCAGACGTGCGGAACAGCCTCCAGGCCATCGCGCCCAGCGCGGCGACCGCCGCAACCAATGCGCCCCAGAGCACCCACCGGCGCAGGCGTCCACCGGGCGGTTCGGCCGTGAGGGCCTCCGCAGATTCGCTCATCGCGCCGAGTTGTGCGAGTGCGACGACGGGCGACACCCCGACGAGCAGATCTGCGCGGGCGATCGGGCTGCCGTGCGCCACCTCCCCCACTGCCAGCACGAACGGCACATTGCCGCGCGCGGCGTACGTGACCGTGGCGGGACGCCACCCGATCGCCAGTCGCGGCGCACCGGCCCCTAGACCACCGCTGCGCATGTCGACCTGCAAGCGCCAATAGCGCTCGCCCGTGGCGGGCACGACGATGGGGGCATTTTCCTGTTCGTCCTGCCCGCCGGCACCCGCCAGGCGAAACAGCCGGATCGGCATGACCGGCCGCCAAGGCACATGCGGGTCGGCACGCGCAGACAGCGTGGCCTGCGCGACTGTGTTGGCCTGTGGCAGGCGAACGTTCACGCGCTCGACCGGAAACACGCCGCCCGTATCGAACTGGTAGTCGCCAGCGGCAGGCACCTGCACTGGGGCCAGGCCGGTACGCCACTGGATGGCGCGATCAGCTGGCGGTACGGGCGCGCCTGCGGCAAGTTCCGCGCGCACGCTGTCGGGCACGGGAGGTTTGTGCTTCCATGTCAGACGCAGGTACTTGGCGTGCATGTCGGTCAACTCGATGCGATCCTGCACCAGCGTACTGCCCCGGTTTGACAATCGGAACAGCGTTGCCTGGGCAACCGGACGCCAGTGCTGCAAGTCATCGCTGGCCTGCACGGTCACATCGCTCTGGAATTCCGCCGCCGGCAGGCCGACCACCAGGGCGGTGACTGTGCCATGCAACTGGCTGAGATCGACCAGCCACGCGCGCGCCGGCGCCGGCGCAGGCATCCCGCCGGTCGCACGCAGCACACCGTCAGCACCGAGCACAACACCCGCGGCGCCCGGCTTATGCGTATCGTCGATGGGCGTGGCGAACCAGTGCACGTCTTGCAGCGCGCGCGCCTGCGGTGCAGGGTCACGCGGAAACTCAATCGTGAACGGCACGGGCTCGCCGTCCCCGTTGAGGATGCGCAGGTCGGCCAGACTGGCATCGTGCGCGTGAGCATAGACGTCTTCGGTGAGGGTGACGGCGTAATAGGCGGCGCCGGGCGTGCCGGTCAAGGCAAAGCGCTCGGCCCAGGCCGAGGCCGACAGCAGCGACGCCACTGCCATCGCAAGAACGACCTTCTTCACGGAACCTCCTTGGGCTCGCCTTCCGACTGGCCCCTTGGCGGCAGCGGAGACAGATAGCCGATCAACAGTAGCAGCACGCCAATGGCGATGAACGACACAATGCGCTCCACCCCCGTGACGCGCGACAGGTCAAACAGGAACAGCTTGATGACGGTCACGCCCAACAGCGCGCCGCCGGTCAACCACAGGGAGCGACTCGCACGGCGCGTGGCCGTCACCATCACCGCGAGCGCCAGCACCGTCCAGAACATCGACAGCGACGCCTGCACCAGCATCGAATCGCCCAGATCGTCCAGCGTGTAGGGCACATGCGCCCAATGGTGCAGCGTGCGCAGCAGCACGGCGTTGGCCCAGATGAACAGCGTGGCGCCCGCGGCGTAGCCAATCACCAGCGGCTCAGGCACAAGCTTCTGCAACGCCACGCGGCGCATCCACAGTGCAACGGCCACGAACACCAGCAATTGCGCCACGTCCAGCGGGTTGAGGATGGGCAGGTAGAACAGCGGTGCGGCATTGCCGTCGCTTGCGGCACTGGCAAGACTCCACAGCCACAGCAACGCGGCTAGCGGTGCCGCCCCCCAGAGCAGATAGGCGCGCTCGAAGCGGGCGATGGGCCAGCGCATGCGCCAACCCGCGCCCGCCAGCAGCGCGAGCAGCGCGCCATAGCCGTAGGCCCAGGCGGCGAAGCTCCAGGTACCTTCCGGCACGTAGGCATCGAGGCGCCAGTAGCCCTCGGTAGCCAGCATGCCGCAGATCCACCAGAACAGAATGGTGTGCAGCGGCGCGAGGATGGCGTCTTTCACGTCGCGCTCCTGACGGCGCAGCAGCGCAAAGGTCAGCACGATCGACGCGAACCACACCAACCCGCCCCACCCTGCCATCGGCGACGGCGCCCAATGTCCGATCGCGGACAGTGCAACGAGGGCAAGCGCGGGGGACAGCGCGAGCGCCGGCCATTCGGCCAGCGCCCAGTCGAGCTTGCGGCGGATCGCATGCGCCCCCCATGCCGTCAGCACGGCGAATCCGGCATGCAGCGGAATGTCCGGCCGATCGACGACCCCGGTCGCAGCACGCCAGGCAAAACGATCAATTTCGTCGCTACCGCAGCCGAGCCACCACAGCATGCCCCACATCGACGCGGCAACCCCCAGCGCTGGGGCCGCCCTCAGCCAGTCACGCGCCTCTGCGTTGCCGTGCAGGCGCCAGCCGCTGAACACCCCTGCGAGTGCAATCAGCAGCCCCGCCATGTAGTGGCTGTTGAACACAGGCCAGTGCATCGATGCCGACGACTCGAACAGCGTGCCCAGGCTGAATGCCACGCCCGCCGCCAGTTGCATCACCAGGCCCGCCGCCAGGGCCAGACGACGCTGCTGGCGCACGCTTACCCACACCACCGCCGCGCCTTCCAGCGCCCAGACCGCACTGGTGGTGCGCCCGTCGAACGCCAGCGGGATTGCCAGGGTGATGAAGATGACGCCGAGCGCGAACATCGCCTCAAACAGCAGGCGGAGATTGGCTCGCCTGGGCGCAAGCCAGGCAGCAACGCCGAGATAGAACGCCGCCAGCGCCGCGGCGCTCCACGCCATCGCAAACGGAATATGGTGCACCAGCCCGGCCTGCAGACCGATCGCCACCAGTGGAGTACCGAACACCAGCGTGCCATCCACGTAGTCCCTGAGGCTGACGTGACGGCGCAGCGCATACAGCAGCGCGATGCCCACATACATGAGGAAGAACAGAACCAGGAACGGCTCGGTGCTGGACAGCCATGCCGGCTGATAGCGCAGCACACCCCACGCCGTGGCAATGCCGAATGTCAAGACGAAGCCCAGCAGGTTCAGCGCCCGCCACGCCCGGAACCATGCGATAGCGAAGACGCCCGCATTGAGCAACGCGTAATAGCTGAACAGCACCACGTGGCTGCCTTGTCCGGTGGAAATCAATATCGGCGCCAGGAAACCGCCTGCGCTGCCGGTCATGGCGAGTGCCGGCGCGTTCTGCTTGACGGCCAGCCCGGCAGCCAGGGCGCAGATCACCACCAGCAGCGCAAACGCGACACCCGGCGCCAGCAGCGGAACCATCCGCGTGGCGGCGAACACCGTGAGGTACAGCACGCCGACCCCGCCACCCTGCAGCACGAGCGCATAGCCGGGGCGCTTGTCGCGCAGGCGCCAGCCGATGCCGAGCAGCGCGATCGCCCCGACAGCCACGCCAGCCAGACGGAACTCCACGGGTAGCAGACTGTTGTCCGCTGCGTACTTGAGCAGGAAGGCCACGCCAAAGAACAGGATCAGAATCCCGACCCGCACCACGCTGTTGCCGCCCAGCAGCCAATCACGCGCCGCGCCGACAGCCCGCTCAACCCAGTCGCGCTCGCGCGGCAACGCAGCGGGCGACGGCATGGGCTCAGGCGTGACGGGTCCGGCCGGAGCCACGACGGGGGCTGGCACGGCAGGCGGCAGGTCAGCGGCCTCCTGCAGCAAACCCGGTTCCGCCAGCGGCTCGCCCTTGATGTCAGCAACCTGCTGACGCAGCCATGCCACCTCATGCTCGAGCCGCGTCACACGCTCCTGAAGCATCGCCGGGGCAGACGCTCCATCGGCTTGCGAACGCGCCCCGCCGCCAAGTGCTTCAGGCATGCGGCGTGGCTGGGCCCACCGCGAGCTCGCACGCTTGTCCAGGTGCAGGATCAGCGCGGCCAACCCCACGCCGATCAGCGCCCCGAGGAACGCACCCGCGACACCCCCCGAGAACGCCCCCAACAGCAGGCCCAAGATTCCGAATATCCAACGCATCGTTTTGCTCGTCCTGGTTTGGATAGGAGAGGCGCGCACTCATTGCGGCGTACGCATCGCTCATATACCGCAAACCGCGACCAATGGGAATGCGCGCGGCCGATACCGTCAGCTTCATCCGCGCGTGCGACAATGCGCGCTTTGCTTGAGAATCGCCCACCCGCATGGCCCTGAAATCCACGATCTACAAAGTCGATCTGCAGATCGCCGACATGGATCGCCACTACTACGGCAATCACGCCCTGACCGTCGCCCGCCATCCCAGCGAAAACGACGAGCGCATGATGGTGCGCGTGCTGGCCTTCGCGCGCCATGCCAGCGAAACGCTTGCCTTTACACGTGGCCTGTCCGAACCCGATGAACCCGAGCTCTGGCAGCGCGACCTGACGGACGCGATTGAACTCTGGATCGACCTCGGCAACCCTGACGACACCCGCATCCGCAAAGCGTGCAACCGCGCCGGCCAGGTCGCCGTGTATACGTATAGCGGCAACGCCACCCGCGTGTGGTGGCAGCAGATCGAAAACAAGGTCGCGCGCTTTGCCAACCTCTCGGTCTACGAAGTCGCGCCCGAGACCGTATCCGCACTGGCGGCCATGGTGGAGCGCACCATGCGCCTGCAGGTGACGATCCAGGACGGCGAAATCTGGATCGCCAACGACGCGGATAACGTCCACGTCCAACTCGACACGCTCAAGGCCGCAGCGGCCTGAGCTTTTTCTCCCACCCCGTCATTACCCACGAGGCTTACCATGACCACCGTAACCACCCCGAGCGGCCTGCAATACGAAGACGTCGTCGTCGGCGACGGCGTTGAAGCCACGGCCGGCAAGTACGTCACCGTGCATTACACCGGCTGGCTGTACGACAACGGCCAGGCCGGCAAGAAGTTTGACTCCAGCAAGGACCGCAACGACCCGTTCGCCTTCCCGCTGGGCGCCGGCCACGTCATCAAGGGCTGGGACGAAGGCGTGCAGGGCATGAAAGTCGGGGGCACCCGCAAGCTGATCATCCCGGCCGCACTCGGGTATGGCGCACGCGGCGCCGGCGGCGTGATCCCCCCGAACGCGACGTTGCTTTTCGAGGTCGACCTGCTGGAAGTCTGATCCTGCGCTAGAATCGCGCCCGTCGTGCGATGCCCCACACGGTGCATCGCGAATCCCCCCCCTGGCGGGGTGGCAGAGTGGTCAATGCTGCGGCTTGCAAAGCCGTATATGACGGTTCAATTCCGTTCCCCCGCCTCCAGTTTCCCGGTTGCAGCCTTTCCACCGTTGCGGCCGCGCCATAGCCAAACGGCTCCCGCTCGGCACAACGCGCCATTTCTGCGGGATCAGCTGACCGCCCGCGTGACCACTCGTAACGATTGCTCTATGCTTGCGACATGGCCGTCACCCGAGAGGATCTCGAACAGAACCGGTTGCGCGCCGCCCTGGGTGATTCGCCCGTCGCGTCGTCGTTGCTGACCGAGGCTGCGCTGGAAGCGTCGCTTGCGTCGACGCTGGCGCGGCTGTCGACTGCGCCCAGCGGATGCCAGGACGCCTGGGTGTTCGGCTACGGCTCGCTCATCTGGAATCCGATGATCTTTCACACCGAGGCGGCCCCCGCCACGGTGCATGGATACCACCGCGGCTTCTATCTGTACTCCCGCATCAACCGGGGCACCTGGGACAACCCCGGGCTGGTGCTCGGGCTGGACCGTGGCGGCAGTTGCCGAGGCGTGGCCTTCCGCGTGCCGCGAGACCGCGCCGAGCGTGAATTCCGCGTCCTGTGGCGGCGCGAGATGCTGACCGGCGCCTACCTGCCCCGCTGGCTTCCCACCGAGATCAACGGTCAACGCGTCTGTGCCCTGGCCTTTGTCATGAATCGCACGCACGAGGCCTATGCAGGCCGGCTGCCCGACGAGCGCGTGGTCACCTGCCTGCGTGAAGCGGTTGGGCTGTATGGCCCCGCGCGCGAATACCTGCAGCGCACACTCGTCGGACTGGCCAGCAACGGACTGCAAGATCCCTATCTGGACCGACTGTGGGCGCGCCTGCAAGCCATGGATGCCGCCAACGCGCCGAGCGCGGCTGCGGAACCGGCTGCGCAGCCCGACCCCTACCTGAGCGCCTGAGCGCGCGCCCGCCATGCTCCTTGCCACGCGTCCTGCGATCAACCAGCTCATCGGCGTCATGCTGGGGGTGGCACTGGCAGCCGGCGACGTGGCCAATGCCTGGCAGGAACAGCATCTGCCGATGCTGCGCACCGCAGCTGGTGCCAGCAGCGCCAAGGCCGCACCCGGCGCGGCCCCCGTCGCGCATCCGTCTCGTCACGGCAGCAACCCCGCCACGCGCGACCGCGACCTCATCGTGGCGGCCCAGACCGGCAACACGATGGCCATCCAGTCTTTGCTGGCGGACGGCGCCAGCCTGAAGGCGCGAGATGCCGATGGCCGCACCGCGCTCATCGCTGCCGTGTACGCACACATGGGGGCCGCCGCCCGGCTGCTCATCCAGGCCGGCGCCGACGTCAACCTGCAGGACAATGCGCAGAACAGTGCCTTCCTCCTGGCCGCCATTCAAGGCGATGCGGAAACCGTGCGCCTGGCGCTCACACACGGCGCGAACGTGCGCGCCACCAACGCCGATGGCGACACCGCACTGATACCGGCTGCGCGTCGCGGCTATGTGGAAGTGGTGAACGAACTCGTGAAAGCGGGCGTACCGCCCGATGCCACCAATAATCTGGGCCTCACCGCCCTGATCGAAGCCGTGGCCCTGGGAGACGGCAGCGAAAAGTACGAGAAGACCGTCCAACTGCTGCTCGATGCCGGCGCAGACCCGAACCTGCCTGACCGGGGAGGCGTCACGCCGATGCGCCACGCTCGCCAGCGCGGATTCCACGGCATCGGCGCGCTGCTGTTCAAGGCGCGCGGGCATTGAAAAAGGGGCCTCTCGGCCCCTTTTCATTTATGCCACAGCAGGCTTCTGCGCTGCCTCGCTTGTTGCGTTCTCCTGCTCTTGCAGCGTGCGCCACATCACCTTGCCCGTGCCGGACTTGGGCAGCGCATCGACAAACTGCACCACGCGCGGGTACTTGTAGGCCGCCATGTTGTCGCGTGCCCAATTGATGATGTCGTCTTCCGTGGTCTTGCCCTTGGCGTGTGCCTTGAGCACGACCACCGCCTTGACCGACTCACCGCGGTACGCATCGCGCGTGCCGATGATGCACGCTTCCTGCACATCCGGGTGCTTGTACAGGAGGCTTTCCACCTCGGCCGGCCAGACCTTGAAGCCAGAGGCGTTGATCATGCGCTTGAGCCGATCGGTCAGGAAGAAATAGCCTTCCTCGTCCATCTTGCCCAGATCACCCGTGCGGAAGAACTGCTTGCCCTCAAACTCGATGAACACCTCGGCGCTGGCCTGCGGCTTGCCCCAGTAACCCAGGAACACCTGCGGACCGCTGACGATGATCTCACCCACCTCGCCGGGCGGCAGCTCCCTGAGCGTCTGCGGATCGACCACGCGCGCATCGGTGTTGAATACGGGAATGCCCAGGCACTGCTGCTTGGGGCGATCGGCGGGGTTGCTGTGCGTCGGCGCGATAGTTTCTGACAGACCGTAACCTTCCTGGTACGCCAGGTTGAAATCCTTCAGCAAGCGCTCGGCCACCGCCTGGGGCATCGCCGCGCCACCTCCGCCAATGTAGGTCAGGCTCGACAGGTCAAACTCCGCCAGTTGGGGACTCGCCAGGAAGTCGATCACCATGGTCGGGATGTTCGTCCAATGCGTGACCTTGTAGCGCGAGATCAGCCGGCCTGCCACCTCGCGATCCCAACGCGGCAGCATCACCACGGTCGAGCCCATGTAAATGGGTGCATTCATGCCGTACTGCATGCCCGTCACGTGGAACAGCGGGATGATCGACAGGCTCACGCCTTCCATCGTCGAGCCTGACCACAACGAGCCCCCCACGATGTTGTGCATGACCGTGCGGTGAGGGTGCATGCAGCCTTTCGGAAAGCCCGTGGTGCCCGATGTGTAAGGCATGACGGCCAGATCGTCCGGCCCCGCGGTGTGCGGCCCCGGCACCCGGCGCTGCGCAAGCGCGTCGGTCCAGGCGACCGCGCCGGGTTGCCCCGGATGCTGTGCGGTCATCCATGCAGGCGGCGCATCTTCTGGATACTCGTACGTGGCCGGCAGCGCGTCGGCATAGGACGTGACCAGCAGGTGGCGCGTACGCTGTGCTTCGGGCAGATCGGCGTTGGCCATGCTCACGTTGGGCGCCAGATCTGCGCTGCAGATGACAGTCGCGGCGCCCGCGTCGGTGATGTAATGCTTGAATTCCTCTGGCCGGTTCATCGGGTTGACCGGCACAACCACCGCATCGGCGCGCAGAATGCCGTAGTACGCAGCGATGAACTGCGGGCAGTTCTGCATGTAGAGCAGCACGCGGTCGCCTTTCTGCACGCCCGCCACCTGCTGCAGCCAACCCGCGACGGCGAGCGCCTCGTCATGCAGCGCCTGGTAGGTGGTGTGGCGACCGTAGAAGATGATCGCGTCCTTGTCCGGGTAGCGCCGCGCGGACACTTCCAGGTTGAACCACAGGCTCGTTTGCGGCGAGTGGATGTTGTGCGGCAATCGCCGCGGCCAAAACTGGAAGTGCGGTCGTGTCATAACGTGTCTCCGTAAAGCTGTCTGTTGTTTTTACCGGATGGTATCCGAACGATCGTTCTATTTTCAACCGTTGTCAGGACAACCATTTTTTTCCGGAGGGCAGCGCACGCTCACACCCCCAGTAAAATGCGCAGGCTTCGCCGGCACGCTTTGCCGCCGGCGACTCACTTTGTTTCCCCTGGAGAATCCCGACGATGAGCGACGTCACCTCGCAGAATTTCGCGCAGGAAGTGATCGAAACATCTCGCCAAGTTCCGGTGCTGGTTGATTTCTGGGCGCCTTGGTGCGGCCCATGCCGCACGCTCGGCCCGATGCTGGAAGCGCTCGAAGCCGAGTATGCCGGCAAGTGGAAGCTCGCCAAGGTCAACTCGGACGACAACCCCGAGTTGTCGGCGCAGTTTCGTGTCCGCAGCATTCCGTTTGTCGTGGCCTTCGTGGACGGCAAACCTGTCGACCAGTTCGTCGGCGTGCTGCCCGAAGGACAACTTCGCGCCTTTCTGGATCGGGTCATTCCGCAGCCGTCCGACGTGGCCTACCGCGAAGGCCTGGCGGCGCGGCAGGCCGGCGAAACGCAGCGCGCGCGCGAAGCGTTCCAGAACGCCCTCGCCTTCGACCCGGGTTTCGATGCAGCGCGCTTCGAGCTAGTCAACCTGCTGCTCGACAATGGCGACGCACAGGCCGCGCAAGATGAGTTCACGCTGCTCTCACCGAAGGCGACGCTTGATGCGCGCTACACCCCGCTGCAGACACGCCTGAAGGCCGCCGAACGCGCCGACGCGTTGCCCGATGCAGACGTGCTGCGCAAGCAGATCGAGGATGACCCTGGCAATCTTCAGGCCCGCCTGGACCTGGCCCAGCAATACATTGCCGGCCAGCAATACGAAAGCGCGCTCGAACAGCTCCTCGCCGTCGTGGAGCGCGACCGCACGTTCCGCGACGATCTTGCGCGCAAGACCATGGTGTCGGTCTTCGACATGATGCGCGACGCGCCGCAGGCCGTTTCGCACTGGCGCCGCCAACTCGCTTCCAGACTGAACTGACCATGCGCCTCATCTATGTCGCCGACCCCATGTGCTCCTGGTGCTATGGATTCGGCCCGCAACTCGCCGATCTGCGCGAGCGCCTTGCCGACACGCTGGGCGCACCGATACCCGTTACGCTCATCACGGGTGGCCTGCGCCCCGGCCAGCGTGAGCCGCTGGCGCCCGAGAAGCGCGAGGAGATCCTCCACCACTGGCATGCAGTGGCCGAGCGCAGCGGCATGCCGTTCAACCCATCGCCGGATGTGGCCATGCGCCGCGATGGCTTCGTCTACGACACCGAGCCCGCTTGCCGCGCCACCGTCCTGGCACGAGAGCACTGGGGCGAGCACGACGAACGCGTGCTTGCGGTCTTTCACGACATCCAGCGCGCCTTTTATGCCGAGGGCCGTGACACGACGCAGGCCGACGTGCTGCGCGAGGTTGCGGTCGCCCACGGCATCGACCCAGCCCACTTCGATGCGGTATTCGACACCGAAGCGCTGCGCCATGAAACGCGCGAAGACTTCCGCCTCTCGCGCCGCTGGGGCATCAATGGCTTCCCCAGCCTGCTGACCGAACTGGATGGCACGCTGTATCAGATCGGGCGGGGTTATGCGCCGTCGGAGGCGCTCTATGCACGTGCCGTGGAAGTGCTGCAGCAGCATCCCGCGCCACGCACAAACTGATCCGTTTGCCCGGCATCAAACCGGGACGGGTCAGCCGTCGCTAAGCTGATCCCCTCGTCCACCTCATTCCACCGCCCGCCATGCCCGTGATCGAATGGTCCGAGGCGCTCCAGCTTGGAGATGCCGCCACCGACGCCAACCACGCCGAATTCTGCGCGCTGCTCAACGCCGTGTCCGACGCCTCGGACACGGACTTCATCCCTGCGCTCGATGCGTTCATCGACCACACCGAACATCACTTTGCTGAAGAGAACGGCTGGATGGATGCGGCGGATTTTCCTCCGCGCCACTGCCACCACGGTGAGCACGACAACGTGCTGGCGCTCTGCCGCGAGGTCCGCAAGCGCGCGGCCGCGGGCGAAATGGAACTGGGGCGCCGGCTGGTCGCGGAATTACCCGCGTGGTTCGCCCAGCACGTGGACGTGATGGACCGGATGATGACGATGTATCTGGCGCAGATGCGCGATACAGCGCACGCGGGCTGAAACCCGGAGCATCGATCGCCTGCGGCGTGCCAACCGCCGCCAGGCGCCTCCTGCAACAGCGGGCTTGCTATACGGCGGCCATCGCCCGCAGCACCGTCGACGCCGCCACCATGCCAAACACGGCCGTCACGCACACCGACGAGCCGAAGCCTGCACAGGCCAGGCCTTGCGGACCCTGCGCCGGCTGCGGCGCCGGCGGGACATTCACCACTTCAATCGCACCTGCCGCGGCCAGATCATCAATGCCGGCATGGCTGGACTCGACCGGCACCTCGACAGCGCACGCCTGCTGCTCGGGCTCGGGATAGCGTAGCGGTTCGTCCGAGTACACCGCATCGATGCCGAAGCGCACCTTGGGGTCCCGCGCGAAACCATGCTGGCGGCGCAGGTTACCGCGCACCTTGGCCAGCAGCGGGTCCTGGATCGTGCGGGAGAGGTCTGTCACTCGAATGCGCGTCGGATCCAGTTGGCCACCCGCCGCTCCGCATGTCACCACGCGCTTGCCGGTACGCTTGCAGAACGCGACGATGGCGGTCTTGACCTTGACTGCGTCAATGGCATCGATCACATAGTCGAACGGATGGCCGAGCAGCGCCTCGACGTTTTCCATGGTCACGAAGTCGTCAATGCGACTGATCTCGGCGCGTGGATTGATCTGCAGGATGCGCTCGGCCATGGCATCGACCTTGGCCATGCCATAGGCGTCTCCGAGGGCATGAATCTGGCGGTTCGTGTTGGAAACGGCGATGTGGTCGAGGTCGATCAGCGTGAGCTTTCCGACACCGCAGCGGGCAACGGCTTCGGCCGCCCACGAGCCCACGCCGCCGATGCCGATGACGCAAACATGCGCTGCCGCAAACCGCTCCAGCGCCTGCGGGCCGTAAAGGCGGGCAACACCGCCAAACCGGCGTGCGTACTCCTCGTCGAGGATGGGCGGATGCGCGGGCGCGCTGATTGCTACGTGGCTCATGACACAATTGGATCGGAACTGCGCCGAACTATATATCAATGCGCGCAGTCGGATTTTTGTGTGCGGCATCCCAACAAGAACATCATGCGGACTTCCGGCAAGCTCGCCCTCGGACTGGTCATCACACCCGTCGTCATCGTGGCGGCGGCGGTCATCTTCGTGCTGACCTTCGACTGGAATCGCGCCAAGCCCTACCTGAACGACCGTGTCTCGCAGGCCATCGGACGTCCGTTCGCCATCAACGGCGACCTGATGCTCACCTGGAAGAAGCCCGACGGCGAATCGGGCTGGCGGGCCTATGTGCCGTGGCCACGTCTGATCGCCAACGACATCACCATCGGCAATCCGGATTGGGCCAGGCAGCCGCATGTGGCGACGATCCACCAGCTCACGTTCGTGCTAGAGGCGCTGCCGCTGCTTGCGCATCGCATCGTCATCCCGAGCGTCACGCTCGATACGCCCTCCATCGCGCTGGAGCGCGACAAGCAGAACCGCAACAACTGGACGTTCCACCTGGCCGGCAGCGAAGGAAGCGATGGCAAGCCTTCAGACTGGAAACTGGACTTGCGTGAAATCGCCTTCAGCAAGGGCTCGCTGGCGCTGGACGATGACCTCAAGCGCATTCACCTCGCCGCCACCATCGACACGGTCGACCGCCAGGCGCTGTACGCCGCGGCCAGCGGCACGACCATCAGGGGGGAAGACCCGCCGGCCAAGGCGCCGAACGGCCCCGACGCTGCGGCGTCCGGCGCCGAGGCGCGGGAGCGAGTCGCGCCCGATCCGCGACAGCCCTACGGCATCGCATGGACGGTCAAGGGCACATATAACAACGCCGCGATCAAGGGCAGCGGCAAGGCGGGTGGCGTGCTGCGCCTGCAGGACGCGCAACGCCCGTACCCGCTGCAGGCCGATGTGACCGTCGGCAAGACGCGCATCGATCTGGCCGGCACGCTGACCAACCCCGCCAGCCTGACGGCATTGGACCTGCGACTGCACCTGTCGGGCGCCAGCATGGCGCAGTTGTATCCGCTGACGGGCGTGGTGCTGCCCGATACGCCGCCGTTCGACACGCGCGGGCGCCTCATCGGCGAACTGCGCAAGCAAGGGTCGACGTGGCGCTATGAGAAATTCACGGGCCGCGTGGGCGGTTCCGATCTGGGCGGCACCCTGAACTTTGCAATGCGAGAGCCCCGGCCGCAGTTGACGGGCGAACTGGTCTCGCATCAACTGCTGTTTGCTGACCTTGCGCCAATCATTGGCGCCGACTCCAACGCCAGCAAGGCCAAGCGCGCCGATCCGAGCGCAGACCCTGACGACAGCAAGACCGTGCGCCAGCCCGCCGACAAAGTGCTGCCGGTCGAACCCTTCCGCACTGATCGCTGGAACGCCATCGATGCCGACGTGAAATTCACCGGGGAGCGCATCGTCCACACCGCGGATCTGCCGATCGATCACCTCGTCACGCATATCAAACTGCAGGGCGCAGTCCTCACGCTCGATCCGCTCAACTTCGGCATTGCGGGTGGCACGCTCGCCTCGAACATCCAGCTCGACGGCCACGCTACCCCGATGCAGGCACGCGCGGCGCTGACGGCGCGGCACTTCAAGATCAAGCAATTGTTTCCGAAAATCGAATCCATGCGCGCGAGCGTGGGCGAGATCAACGGTGACGCACGACTGTCCGCGACAGGCAACTCCGTTGCCACGCTGCTCGGCTCGTCCAACGGCCAGCTCAAGATCCTCGTGGAGCAAGGCACCATCAGCAAGTTCATCCTCGAAGCGATGGGGCTGAATGTCGGCAACGTGATCCTGACCAAGCTCTTTGGCGACAAACAGGTCAGCATCAATTGCGCAGCCGGCGATTTTGCCGTCAGCGACGGGCTGGCGCAGGCGCGCACATTCGTAGTGGACACGCAGGACGCCGTGATCGACGTCACGGGCGCGACAAGCCTCAAGAAAGAGACCCTCGACTTCACCATTCACCCGGATTCAAAAGGGCTGCGCGTGTTCTCGCTGCGCACGCCGCTGTACGTGAAAGGCACGTACAAACGTCCGGATGTGTCGGTCAACCCCGCCGTGGTGGCTCTGCGGGCGGGCGGCGCGGTCGCGCTGGCGTTCGCCGCACCGGTGGCGGCGGTGCTGCCCGTGCTCGAACTCAAGCCTGCGCCGGATAGCCCATGCGGCAAGCTCCTGGCCGAAGTACGCCAGCGCCCGACCGCGCCTGCGCCGGGCAAGATCGAACGCGACACGAAACCGGCCCGCACGCCAAAGGGCGCCCCGGGAGCGGCGCCCGCCAATCGCGACGCCGCTCCGCCTCAACGCCCCACCGCCCCCACATCGCGTGACCCGCTTACCAGCGGAGGGTGAAGCGCCCTTAATTGGCCGAACGCCGCTTCGCGATGTCCTCTGCCGTCATCTGAGGCGTGGCCGGGTCACCGAACTGGCGCGTCACGTAGTTGGTCAGCGCGGCGAGCTGCGCGTCAGACAGCTCACGTCCGAACGCCGGCATGCCGATATGGCGGTCACCCGCCTTGCGCGCGATACCGAACAGCATGACCTGCACGAGGTTGGTGGTGTCGCGCGCGCCCACCGTGGAGTTGTGCAGCAGCGGCGGATAGTAGCCGTCGGGCGTGCCGCGCCCATCGGCCTGGTGGCACGTGGCGCAATTGCCGAGATAGAGCCGCGCTGCATTGAGGGTGGTCTCGATCGGCGTGCCGCGCAGTGCAATGACGTCCGTAGCCGGCTTGCCCCAATCCTGACGCGCACGCTCCAAGTTGTCGCTCACCGCCGGAACGCTGCGCAGATACTCGGCGATGGCCCCCAGGTCTTGCGTCGTCATGCGCGAGAAGCTGTGCTGCACCGCCTCGCCCATCGGCCCCGCTGCCTGCGCCACGCCCGACACGCTGCCGGTACGCAAGTACTGCACGATCTGTTCGGACTTCCATGCGCCAATGCCGCTGGTCGGGTCCGCGGTGATGTTGAACGCTGTCCAGCCCGCGAGGGTGGACCCGGCCAGATACCCCTTGCCGCGCTCGTCCATGGCCTTCTCTTGCATGGCGATGCCGCGTGGCGTGTGGCAAGTGCCGCAGTGCGCGAGCCCCTGTACGAGATAGGCGCCGCGGTTCCACGTCGGCGGCTTGTCGCCCCTGGGGATGTACGGTTCGCGCTTGAGGAAGACCAGGTTCCACAACTTCAGCGGCCAACGCATGTTCAGCGGCCAGCGGATCGTGCCCGGCGGTGGATCGTTCTGCACGGGCGCCACGCCATCGCGGAAGTACGCGTAGAGGTCGCGCATGTCCGCGTCATTGATTTTCGCGAAAGACGGGTATGGCATGGCCGGATACAGGTTGTTGCCTTCGTCGTCCACCCCCTGACGCACAGCCCGCTCAAAGTCTTCGTAACTCCAATTGCCGATGCCGGTCTTTTCGTCTGGCGTAATGTTGCTCGTGTAGATCGTGCCCAGCATCGGAATCTGCATCGGCAAGCCGCCGGCAAAGGGCTTGCCGCTGGGCGCCGTATGGCAGGCCGCGCAGTCCGCCGCAATGGCGAGGTATTCGCCGCGCTTGATTTGCGCAGTGTCAGCGGGCGTGTCCTTGGCCCAGGCATTGGCCACCAGACCGGTCAGCAACAGCAGAGAGAAAGAAGCGATCGTCTTCATCTCACGCCTCCTTCTTCAGTTGGTCAGCAATGCGCAGTGCCAGTGCCGCGATGGTCAGCGTCACGTTGACGGTGCCCACGGTCGGCATGGTGGAACTGCTGCTGATGAACAGGTTCGGGTGGTCGAACGTCCGGCAATCCTTGTCGACCACGGAGTCTTTCGGATCGGCGCCCATGATGGTTGCGCCGGTGATGTGGTTGTTGGGCGCGAAGTCGTCGTGGAACTCCACATTGGTGCCGCCCATCACTTGCGCTGCCGTCGCATAGACCTCGCGCGTATGCACGGCGCTGCGTTTGACGTAGTCGTCAATGTGGTACGTGATCTCGGGGCGCGGAATACCGATGGCATCGACCTCGGTCGCGCTCGGCACGATGCGGTTTTCCGGCAGCGGCAGGATCTCGTGAAAACTGTCGAACTGCACGTAGCGCGCGGCCTGGTCGCGGATGCGCGCATCCAGTTCAACGGGCTTGATGAGCTTGCCTTCCTTGAAGATGCGCTGCGTCTCCTGCTCAATGCGCGAGATGTTCGACAGGTGCAGTTTCTTGCCAGCCTGCGTGGCACGGAACGGCCCATCGCGAAAGCCGATCAGCGAGGTCATTTCCTGTGGCCCGCGCCCCGGCCATAGCTTGCGGTCGGCATAGAAGCTCACGCCGGTGCCGGGGTGGTCCATCAGGTTGCGCCCCACCATGTCGGAGCTGTTGCCCACACCCTTCGGAAAATCCTGGCTGGTGGACATCAGCATCAGCTTGGGCGTTTCGATGCCGTTGGCGGCCAGCACGAACCACTTGCCTTCCACGCGGTGCTCGGCGCCTTTCGAGTCCTTGTAGCGCGCGGCCACGATGCGCTTGTTGGGGCCGACTTCGAGCTTGAAGACCACGGCGTTCTCGATCAGCCGGGCGCCGGCCTGCTCGGCTTTCTCCACGTGCACGATGCCGTTGTACATCGCGCCGATCGGGCAGATCGGCATGCAGTTGTTATTGCCGCAGCAGGTCGGGCGGCCGTCGTACGGGCGGCTGTTGCGCGCCACCGGCTCGGTCACCACGCGGAAGCTCGCGTCGTGCGCATTGAGCGCTTCCTTGATCGTGCGCTCATTGAACGAGAGCGGCAGCGGCGCCATGGGATACGGCTGGCTGCGCGGCGAGCCCAGATCTTCGTCGTTCGGGCCCCACACGCCCAGGGCCTCTTCGGCCAGGCCGTAATAGCGTTCAAGATCCTGATACTGGATCGGCCAGTCGCGCGCGATGCCGTACACACTGCGCAGCTTGAAGTCGTTCGGCAAGAAGCGCCACGTCGATGCGGCCCAGTGCCACGTCGTGCCGCCCACCGCCCGGATGTACTGCGAGTTGAACTGGTGCTCGCCCTTTAGCACGAGGTAGTTGTTGGGCGGGCCATATTCCGGATGCGGTGCCCATGGCGTCGACGGATACGGCGCCATGAAATCCATCTTGTCGGCCTGATTGCGGAAGCGCTCGACGATCTCCCAGCGCGGCAGGCGCGGGCCGGCTTCGAGCATCAGCACCGACTTGCCCGCACGCGCCAGCTCGTAAGCCACCAGCGCCCCGGCCACGCCGGAGCCCACCACCACGATATCGGCTTGTTGGGTATCGGCCATCAGGCTTGCCTCTCGACAGGGGGTTCGGCCCAGAAGCCGGGCTGGTTGGGGCAGTATGTGCGGATGACCAGCGTGTCGGAGACCACGCTGTACATCAGCGCCTGCTCGTACGTGACGACATTGCCGTCGACCACACCCAGGTACCACGCTTCCAGAATCTGCAGCGCCGTCTTCTGCTGTGCGTCGGACAGCGAGCCCGCTGCCAATGCCTGCGCCAGCGGCCGCAATTGCGCGGCAAAGTCGGCACTGGATTTGCCCAGCGCCGCCAGCAATCGCGTGCCAACGGCGCGGTCCAGTGCAGGCCGCGCCGTCAGCGCCTGTGACAACGCCATGAAGGCATCGAGCGATTCAGTCGGGGCCTGGGCGACCGCACGCAATACCTGCGAGCCCGCCAGCCCGGCCGCGGCCAGCGCCAATGTGCCCTGCAGCCACTGACGTCGCGTCAGGCCGGCAGCGGTGTCGGGAAAATGGGAACGGGGGGCCATTTCGACATCCTGTTGAAATTTTTGTGGGGAAGATGGCAGGCGCCGCCAGCCTGACGCCCTTGACTAGCCAATATAGGCGGCGCCCAGCGGACCGCCAGAACAGACGCGGAAGCGCAAAACGTGCCAGCCTGTGCTTGCGCAGGCGCAAACGGCGGCCGCCGATGTTTGTCTATACTCGGCCCGTTTGCCCGACGATCCTTTGCCGCCCATGACATCCATTGCCGATATCCGCACCGAATACGCCCGCGCCTCGCTCGACATCGTCGATGTCGACGCCAACCCGCTGCGCCAGTTTCACCGCTGGTTCGACGAAGCCCTCAAGGCGGAGGTAGCCGAGGTCAACGCCATGGCGCTCGCCACCGTCGACGCGCACGGCCAGCCAGCGGCGCGCATTGTACTGCTCAAGAATCTGGACGAACGCGGCTTCACCTTTTTTACCAATTACGCCAGCCACAAGGGTGAGGAGCTGGCTGCCAACCCCCGGGCGGCACTGCTGTTCCACTGGGTGGGGCTGGAGCGGCAGGTGCGCATCCAGGGCATCGTCGAAAAGGTGAGCGAGGCCGAGAGCGACGCGTACTACCATTCGCGCCCGCTCGGCTCACGGCTGGGCGCCTGGGCCTCGGAGCAGAGCAGCGAAGTGCCCAACCGCGCCACGCTGGAAGCACGCGAAGCCGAATACAGGCAGCGCTTTGGCGATGCGCCGCCCCGCCCGCCACACTGGGGCGGCTACCGTCTGCTGCCTGAGCGGATGGAGTTCTGGCAAGGCCGCCCGTCCCGCCTGCACGATCGGCTGGAATACCGCAAGCAGCCCGACGGTGGCTGGACCATCGTCCGTCTGGCACCCTGATCGGCCAATCTGATAACGCGGCGCAAGAGACAATTGCGCAGCGCGGCATTCCGGCACGGCATTTGCTGCCCCAGCAAATGCCGTGGCCGCGCCCGCAAGACCCGCACAGCACAATGGAAAAGTTTGTCGTAAGCTGAAGTGATCCGCTCGGGCGGTACGCCGTTGGCCGCGCCCGAATCCGTGCACCGTAGGGAGGCATCGACATGTTTTTCCAACAGGCGATTGACCGCAAGCTCGAACAGTGGATCAAGGATATCCGCGACTCTGCCAACCTCCCGATCCGCCTGCGCCTATGGAATGGCGATCAATACGAGCTGGGCCGGTTCGATCAGCCGCGCGTCACGCTCACGGTGCGCGAGGCGAGCGCCCTGCCGCTGCTGCTCTCCCCCACCCTGAACAATCTCGGCGAAGCGTACGTCCAGGAGAAGATCGACCTGGATGGGAAGCTTCCCGACATCATCAACGTGGGCTACGGCCTGGCCGCCGCCGCAGCGGCCGGCAGCGGTAACGCGCTGGCTCGCGTGGTACGCCACTTTTCCCATACGAAAGACGGCGACAAGGAAGCGATCCAATATCACTACGACGTCTCCAACGACTTCTACAAGGTGTGGCTGGACGAAAACATGGTGTATTCGTGCGCCTACTTCGAAAACGGCGACGAGACGCTCGATGACGCGCAGCTCAAGAAGATCGACCACATCCTGACCAAGATCCGCCTGCAGCCCGGGCAGACGCTGCTCGACATCGGCTGCGGCTGGGGCGCATTGGTGCTGCGCGCCGCGCAGAAGTACGGCGCGCGTTGCGTGGGCGTGACGCTGTCGCAAAACCAGTACGACCTTGCGCGCGAGCGCGTGAAGGCGGCCGGCCTGGAAGACCGCATCGACATCCGCATTCAGGACTACCGCGATCTCACAGGCAGGTTTGATCGCATCACCAGCGTCGGTATGTTCGAGCACGTCGGGCGCAAGAACCTACCGGCTTACTTCCGGCGCATCCACGATCTGCTCGCCGACGATGGCGTCGCCATGAACCACGGCATCACGTCGTCCGATACGGCGGGCGGCGAAAGCTCGATGGGCGGCGGCGATTTCATCGATCGCTACGTCTTTCCGCAAGGCGAGCTTCCTCATATCTCGCAGGCGTTGAGCGCCGCACAGGATGGTGGCCTGGAAGCGCTTGACGTCGAAAGCCTGCGCCGCCACTATGCGCGCACGCTCGAGCACTGGGCCGAGCGCTTCGAGAGCAACCGCGAGACCATCCGCACGATGGTCGGCGAAAAGAAGTACCGCATCTGGCGTGTCTATCTGGCCGGCTGCGGGCACGCCTTCGACACCGACGAAATCTCGATCTTCCAGACGGTCCTTCAGCGAGCCGGCAAGTCGGCGGCGTCGATCCCATGGTCGCGCCGCTACATCTACGCGTGACTCATTGACAGCAAGCGCCCCCATCGACGATCTGTTCGGGTCGCCACCCACACTCGGTGACCCGGCAGCAACCCAGCCAGCCAACCTTGCCGCCAAACCCAAGCGGCTGCCGGCCCGCCAGGGCGTGCAGCCAGCCACGGTCGCGCCTGAGGTGACCGCGCTCGCGCAGCGCCTGCCGCGCGGCCTGCGCATCGGCACGTCGTCGTGGTCGTATCCCGGCTGGGACGGGCTGGTGTATGCGGGCGAGTATTCCGAATCCATGCTCGCGCGCAAGGGGCTGGCGGCCTATGCGCGGCACCCGCTGCTGCGCACGGTCAGCATCGATCGCGGCTTCTACGCGCCGATCCCGCTCGCAGACTACGTCGCGTACGCGGCGAGCGTGCCCGAAGACTTCCGCTTTGCGGTCAAGGCGCCGGCCGCCGTGTGCGATGCGTGGATCCGCGAACTGGACGGGCGCGGGCGCATGGCCAACCCAGCGTTCCTGAATGCGGAATTCGCCGTACGGGACTTCGTTGAACCCGCCACGCGCGGCTTGGGAAGGCGCTGTGGGCCGCTGGTGTTCCAGTTGTCCCCCCTCGGCGCGCTGGCTGAAGATGCCCTTGGCTTTGTTGAACGGCTTGGAGCCTTCCTGCGTGCGCTGCCGCCGCTCGACCCGCAGCTCGGTCCCGATGCGGTCTATGCAGTGGAGTTGCGCGACGCCACCCTGCTCACGCCGCGCTTCATCAAGATGCTGCGCGCGGCCGGCGTACGCTACTGCGTTGGCCTGCACGAACGGATGCCTGCCGCAGATCGGCAAGCGGCCGCCGTTGCCCTGCTGGATGAAGGCGCAGGCGGTCCGCTGGTGGTGCGCTGAAACCTGAACAGCCGCTATCGATATGCGCAGGCCGAGGCGGCCTACAAGCCATTCGACAAGCTGGTCGACGAAGATCCGTTCTCACGCGACACCCTGGCCGACATGGCCGTCGCAGCGCTGGCAGCGGGGCGCACGGTGACGATCCTGGTGAGCAACAAGGCCGAGGGATCATCGCCCCTGTCGTGCATCAAGCTGGCAGAGGCCATCGCCGCGCGCCTGCCAGCCGGTACGGCGTAAGCCTCCTCTACCCTTGCAGGCGGTGGGCGAACTGCCTGCGGAACTTCGCGACCTTGGGCGAGATGACGAAGGCACAGTAACCCTGCGCGGGATGGTCGCGGAAGTAGTTCTGATGCTCGTCCTCCGCGCGCCAGAAGGTCACCTTGCCATCCGCGGCATCCACCAGCTCGGTGACGATCGGCGCCCCAAAGATGTCCTGGGCGGCGAGCTCGGCAACGACGGCTTGCGCGATCTCCCATTGCCCGGGCGTTTGCGCAAAGATGGCGGAGCGATACTGCGTGCCGACATCGTTACCCTGACGGTTCGGCGTGGTCGGATCGTGGATGGCGAAAAAGATCTGCAGGATGTCGCGATACGGAATCACGGCTGGATCGAATTGCAGCTTCACCACTTCGGCGTGGCCGGTGCCGCCGGTGCATACCGCGCGATAGCTCGGACGATCGACGTGGCCGCCGGCATAACCCGACACCACGCTGTGCACGCCCTGCACTTGCTGGAAAACAGCCTCCAGGCACCAGAAGCAGCCTCCGCCCAGCACGGCGGTTTCAAGGGCGCGTTGTTCGGTCATTCAGGTTCTCCTGCTAGGTTGGTCGGGCTGCCATTGGTCGGCAGAGAAAGCGCATCCTGACACGAGCCGGAGCATGTGTGCACGACGTCACGCAAAGCCCTACGGGCGGGCGGCCTATGCGGCGTCCGTTACAATTGGGGTATCACTCTCGATTGTTTTCATGAACCACCACGGAGCCATTCCCATGGATGCGCGCGACAGCGGATCGCCTGCGCGCGCACCGTCTGCGCATGGCCGCGCCGCCCCGCCTGACTTTGATGCGGCGCACTTCCGGCGCGCGCTGTCCCAGTTTGCCACCGGCGTGACTGTCGTCACCACGCGCTCGGCCGCCGGCCCGGGCAAGCCGGCGTATGTCGGCGTGACGGCCAGTTCATTCAATTCTGTGTCGCTGGACCCGCCGCTGGTGCTGTGGAGCCTGGGCACCCAGGCGAATTCGTTTCCGCTCTTTCACAGCGGTTCGCACTACATGATCAACATCCTGGCAGCGTCGCAGCTGGAGCTGTGCAAGCGGTTCGCCACGCTCAAGGGCGACCGCTTCGCCGACGTGGAATATGCCCTGAGCCCGACCGGCCTGCCGATCCTTGCGCAATCGCTGGCGTGGTTCGAATGCCATAACCGCAGCCGCTACGACGAGGGCGACCATGTCATCTTCGTGGGCGAGGTGGAGCGCTGCGGCGTGGTTGATGCCCAGGGCGCACCGTTGGTGTTCCATCGCGGCGCGTTTTCATCGCTGCGGCCGATCGACGAGTAGCCCGCCGCATCATGCGGGGCCGGTCGCCTTGTGCGCAGGCTCGGTTTCGATGCCCCAATCGCCCCATTCGTACCAGTCGTCGCCGAGCAGTTCGGCGGGGTGCTGGGTGCGGCCCGAGCCATTGCCGCAGCCCAGCGCATCGGTTGGGCAATACTTGTCGCATCCCCAGCAGATCCGCTCGGGATGCACAGGATGCAGCGGGAATTTCTTGGCCATGGCCCGGCTCCGGTCGACAACATAAGCCGACTATCCGCGCACACTCGCAGTAGGGGATTGATCCTCGTCAGAAGTCAGCTCGCCTTGTCGCGCTTGCGCGCCCCGGCCTCCAACGGCCGTACGCCGCGCGCCTCCATCAGCAGGGCCAGCCCACCCTCGCGGTCCTTGATGGTCCGCAGGACGATGTTCGAGCGAATGTCCATCACGCCAGGCGTCTTGTACAACCGCTCGATGATGAACTCGGAGTAATGCTGCAGGCTCGGCGCCTGCACGCGCAGGATGTAGTTGCAGTCGCCGGTGATGATGTATGCGGCCACGATCTCGGGCCAAGTCTGCACGGCGGCCATGAACGTCTCATGCCATCCGGTCACGTCCTGCCGCATCGACACCTGCACGATCGCCTCCAGCTCCAGCCCAAGCGCTCCCCGGCCCAGTTGTGCCCGATAACCGGTGATGGCGCCGCCCTCTTCCAATAGCCGTACCCGCCGCAAGCACGCCGAGGGCGACAGCGCCACGCGCTCGGCCAGGTCCTGATTACTGATGCGGCCGTCCTCCTGCAGCGCCTGGAGAATGCGCAGATCGGTGGTGTCGAGTTGCATTTGTCGTATGAAATTGTTTATCTATTCGCTTAACTTGCATTTTATGCGAATCGAAGCGCTTTCACGCACGAATATGCAAACCCATTGCGCGCGGATTTCCCTATCATTCCGGCACGGATTCTCGTTTTTTCACACGCGTTTTCTGCATCGGAGCCGCCTTGGAACGCATGTTGTGGGACATCAGCCCCGCCCTCTCGACCGCGACCCCCACGTGGCCCGGTGATACGCCGTTTTCGCAGGAAATTGCGTGGAAGCTCGAAGGCGAGTGCCCGGTCAACGTCGGCCGCATCACCCTGTCGCCGCACACCGGCGCACATGCCGATGCGCCGCTGCATTACCGGGCCGATGGCGCGCCGATCGGAGACGTCCCGCTGGACGCTTACCTCGGGCCCTGCCGCGTCATCCACTGCGTGGGCGTTGCCCGCGTCGAACCGGAGCACGTGCGCGATGCGCTGAGCGGCACGCCGCCGCGCGTGCTGCTGCGGACATACACCCGGACGCCCCAGACCGCGTGGGACGACAACTTCACCGCCGTCGCGCCGGCAACCATCGCGCTGCTCGCCGCGCACGGTGTCCGGTTGGTTGGCGTCGATACGGCCTCGCTCGATCCGCAACGCTCCAAAACCATGGACGCGCACCACGCCGTCGGCCAGCACGGCCTTGCCATTCTCGAGGGGCTCGTGCTCGACGAGGTGCCCGCCGGTGACTACGAACTGATCGCCCTGCCGCTCAAGTTCGCCACGCTCGATGCGAGCCCGGTGCGCGCCGTGCTGCGCAGCCTGCCCTGACCCCTGAGAACCAACGCATTCATCGCCCCCAGACCCACCATGACCATCACCCGAAACGCGTGTCTTGAACGCGACGCGGCCGATCCGATCGCCCCGCTGCGCGAAGCCTTTGCCTTGCCTGAAGGCGTGATCTACCTCGACGGTAACTCGCTTGGTGCGCGCCCGAAGGCGGCACTCGCCCGCGCGCAGGAAGTCGTCGCCCACGAATGGGGCGATGGCCTCATCCGCAGCTGGAACCAGGCCGGCTGGTTTGAGCTGCCGCGGCGCCTCGGTAACAAGCTGGCCCCGCTCATTGGCGCGCGCCAGGATGAAGTGGTCGTCACCGACGCCACGTCGATCAACCTGTTCAAGGTGCTGGCCGCGGCGATTCGCGTGCAGCGCGAAGACGCGCCCGGCCGCAAGATCATCGTCTCGGAGACACACAACTTCCCGACCGATCTGTACATCGCCGAAGGCCTGGCGGATCTGCTGCGCGACGGTTACAGACTGCGCCTGATCGACTCACCTGATGCACTCGAAGGCGCGCTCGGCGACGATGTGGCGGTCACCATGCTCACGCACGTGAACTACAAGAGCGGCCACATGTACGACATGGCGGCCGTTTCGGCGCTGGCGCACAAGCACGGCGCCCTGGCCATCTGGGATCTCGCGCACTCGGCGGGCGCGGTGCCGGTCGACCTGCATGCCGGCGGCGCCGATTACGCCATCGGGTGCACCTACAAATACCTGAACGGCGGCCCCGGTTCGCCGGCTTTCGTATGGGTCGCACCAAAACTTCGCGACCGCTTCTGGCAACCGCTGTCGGGCTGGTGGGGCCACGCGCGGCCGTTCGCGATGGAATCGCGCTACGACGCCGGGGCGGGCATCGGCCGCTTCCTGTGCGGCACGCAGCCGATCACGTCGATGGCAATGGTGGAATGCGGGCTCGACATCTTCGCGCAGACGTCGATGGCCGCCCTGCGTGCCAAATCGCTTGCGCTGACCGACCTCTTCATCACGCTGGTCGAGACGCGCTGCGCCGGCCTTCCGCTCACGCTCGTCACGCCACGCGACCACGCCATCCGCGGCAGCCATGTCAGCTACGAACATCCGAACGGCTACGCAGTGGTGCAGGCCCTGATTGCACGCGGCGTCATCGGCGACTACCGCGAGCCTCGCATCATGCGCTTCGGCTTCACGCCGCTGTACACGAGCTTTGCCGACGTGTGGGATGCCGTGGAGGTGCTGCGCGATGTGCTCGAGACTGGCGCGTGGCAATCGTCCCAATTCAACGAACGTACGCTGGTGACCTGAAATGACCGACACGACTCAACCCGCCGCGCCCGCTGCATCGGGCTGCCCCATGCACGGTGGACAAGGCGAGCGCTGGCACGACGCGCAGATGGACTTCTCGCAGTCGATGAGCTACGGCGATTACCTCTCGCTCGATCAGATCCTGAACGCGCAGCATCCGCGCTCGCCGGATCACAACGAGATGCTGTTCATCGTGCAGCATCAAACCACCGAGCTGTGGATGAAGCTGATGCTGCACGAACTGCGCGCCGCGCGCGACTGCGTACGTAACGACAATCTGCCGCCCGCGTTCAAGATGCTCGCCCGCGTCTCGCGCATCATGGATCAGCTCGTGCAAGCGTGGAACGTGCTCGCGACGATGACGCCGCCGGAATACTCGGCGATGCGCCCGCATTTGGGGCGGTCGTCGGGCTTCCAGTCGTACCAGTACCGCGAGATCGAGTTCATCCTGGGCAACAAGAATGCGGCGATGCTCAAGCCGCACGCCCACCGACCCGAACATGCTGAGCAGGTGAAAGCGGCGCTTGAAACGCCTTCGTTATACGACGAAGCCGTGCGCTACATGGCCCGCCATGGCTTTACTTTCGACGCCGAATGCGTCGAGCGGGATTGGTCCCGCCCGGTCACCTATAACGCGTCAGTCGAAGCGGCGTGGCTGGAGGTGTACCGCAATCCGACGCACCATTGGGAGCTCTACGAACTGGCCGAGAAGTTCGTCGATCTGGAAGACGCCTTCCGCCAATGGCGCTTCCGCCATGTGACCACGGTCGAACGCGTGATCGGCTTCAAGCGCGGGACCGGCGGCACCGAAGGCGTGGGCTACCTACGCAAGATGCTCGACGTTGTGCTGTTCCCGGAACTGTGGAAACTGCGCACCGACCTCTGACGGAGGCGGCTCAGGCGGGCTCGACCACCTGGCCGAGCCGCGCCGCGAACTCGCGTAGCGCGGGCGCGAGTTCATCGCGGATTCGCCCGGCATCGGCCGAAGCATGCGGCGCGCTGCAGCTCACGACATAGGGCTCGCGCTGGCTGGGCGCGAAGAACGCCACGGCGCATGCGTGGATGGCCGGATGCCAGTCGCGTAGCGATACCGCGTAGCCATTGCGTACGCCGGCCTTCACCGCATCATCTGCCGCAGCGCCTTCCGCTGCCCATTGCGCCGGCTGCTGCGTGCGCAACGCCTCGTAAAGGCGCTCGCGCCGCCCCGCGGGCAACGAAGCGAGATACGCCCGCCCCATTGAGCTCGACAGCATCGAGAGCCGCGAACCCACACCCAGCCCCGACGATCCGCTCATCCCGGGGCTGTCATGGCGAATCGTTTCCAGATACACCATATCGAGGCGATCCCGCTTGCCCAACGAGATCGACACGCCATGCTTCTGGGCAAACGCGCTCATGTGGGGCCGCGCGAGCTGCACCACGTCGCTAGACGCCAGATAGGCGAAGCCGAGCGCCAGTACGCCCGCGTCGAGCCCGTACTTGCCGAGGGCCTCGTCGTAGCGCAGATAGCCGAGGGAGACGAGCGTGCCGGCCAGCCGGCTGACCGTTGCCTTGGGAAAGCCGGTGCGGCGGACGAACTCCTGATTGCCGAGGAGCGTGTCGCCAGGGCGGAACGCGCGCAGCAATTCCAACCCGCGCGCGAGCGCCGTGACGAAGTTCGGGTCCGCGGATTCAACGGGCGAGGCGGCAAATTCGGGATCGCCGAGGCGTGTCGTGCTCATGGGAAAAAACGGCTGGAAATCGTCGGTGGTTGCGCTATGATAGCTCTCAATTTCGAAACTGTGTTCCGTATAACGGAACCACAATAACTCGGAGACTATCGCCGTGACTGCTCGCAACGCCTTCAACTGGGCCGACCCTCTGCTGCTCGATCAACAACTGACTGACGACGAGCGCATGGTGCGCGACGCCGCCGCGTCCTACTGCCAGGACAAGCTGATGCCGCGCGTGCTGGAGTCGTTCCGTCATGAAAAGACCGATGCGTCGATCTTTCGCGAAATGGGCGAGCTGGGTCTGCTGGGCCCGACGATTCCCGAGCAGTACGGCGGCCCGGGCCTGAACTACGTCAGCTACGGCCTGATTGCACGTGAGGTCGAGCGCGTGGACTCGGGCTATCGCTCGATGATGAGCGTGCAGTCGTCGCTGGTGATGGTGCCGATCTACGAGTTCGGCAGCGAGGCGCAAAAGCAGAAGTACCTGCCCAAGCTGGCCCGTGGCGAGTGGATCGGCTGCTTCGGCCTGACCGAGCCGAACCATGGGTCCGACCCGGCATCGATGGTGACGCGCGCCAAGAAGGTCGAGGGCGGCTATTCGCTGTCGGGCGCGAAGATGTGGATCACCAATTCGCCCATCGCCGATGTGTTCGTCGTGTGGGCCAAGCTGCCGAACGACAATGGTGAGGACGAAATCCGCGGCTTCATCCTCGAGAAGGGCTGGAAGGGTCTGACCGCACCCGCCATTCACGGCAAGGTGGGCCTGCGCACATCGCTCACCGGTGAAATCGTACTCGACGAAGTGTTCGTGCCCGAAGAGAACCTGATGCCGGGCGTGCGCGGGCTGAAGGGCCCGTTCACGTGCCTGAACTCGGCGCGCTACGGCATTGCGTGGGGTGCACTCGGCGCGGCAGAAGCCTGCTGGCATATCGCGCGCCAGTACGTGCTCGACCGCAAGCAGTTCGGCCGCCCGCTGGCAGCCAACCAGCTCATCCAGAAGAAACTCGCCGACATGCAGACCGAAATCACGCTTGGGCTCCAAGGTTGCCTGCGTCTGGGCCGCATGAAGGACGAAGGCACGGCTGCGGTGGAAATCACGTCGATCATGAAGCGCAACTCGTGCGGCAAGTCGCTCGACATTGCCCGCATGGCCCGCGACATGTTGGGCGGCAACGGCATCTCCGATGAATTCGGCGTGATCCGCCACGTGGTGAACCTGGAGGTGGTCAACACCTATGAAGGCACGCACGACATCCACGCGCTGATCCTGGGCCGCGCACAGACTGGCATTCAGGCCTTCTTCTGATTGCCCTGTGTTTCTCTGGCGAGTTGATGCACACTCGTGCACGACTCGCCACACGCGTCGCCGCATCTCCCGCCCGTCCTGGGCACGGTTGTTCTCCCACCCTCGCGATATACCAATTTGCAAATGACCGGGATACGCCACGCCGGATGAAACGGCTGTAGGCGCGCGTCTATGCTTCGCTCCAAGTGCCAACGGATCGTTTGGTCGGCACGCCCTCACACCGATAGAACAGGCGCGCGATCCACACGCAGGTTGCAGCGCCACGCGACAAAACCAATCGCGAGACAACGGTCTGGAGAATGCCGGCGCGCGTACGCAGGCACCCGTACCGATATCAAAACCAGAACAGGACACCTTACGCGGACGACACAGAGCGGCCGGCGCGGAGTCCTGCCAGGAGACAACCCACCATGGCTGAACAGTCCATTCCATCGACGACGGAACTCGGCGCCGCCGGCTTTGCCGACGCGCGTGCCGTCGATCGCTATTTCCAGATTTCCGCGCGTGGCAGTACGCAACGCCGCGAGGTGGTGGCTGGCATCACCACGTTCATGGCGATGGTGTACGCCGTGTTCGTCGTGCCGGGCATGCTCGGCAAGGCGGGCTTTGATACCAGCGCTGTCTTTGTCGCGGTGTGCCTGACCACCGCATTTGGTTCGCTATTGATGGGTCTGTGGGCCAAGCTGCCCATCGCCATCGGTTGTGCGATCTCGCTCACCGCGTTCATGGCGTTTGGATTGGTACTCGGACAGAAGCTCTCGCCCGAAGTCGCGCTGGGCGCGGTGTTTTTGATGGGCGTCGTGTTCACCGCCATTTCAGCCACGGGCGTGCGTTCCTGGATTCTGCGCAACCTCCCCTCGGGCGTGGCCCACGGCACCGGCATCGGTATCGGCCTGTTCCTGCTGCTGATCGCGTCGAACGACGTCGGCCTGGTGGTCAAGAACGCCGGGGCCGGCCTCCCCGTGGCGCTGGGTCATGTGACCGCCTTCCCGGTGATGATGTCGGTCCTGGGGCTGGCCGCGATCTTCGGCATGGAGCGCCGACGCGTGCCGGGTGGCATTCTGATCGTGATCGTCGCCATTTCGATCCTGGGCCTGGTCTTCGATCCTGCAGTGAAGTTCACCGGCGTGTTCGCCCTGCCCTCGCTCAGCACGCCAGGCCATGCCTCGCTGATCGGCGCGATGGACATTCGCGGTGCACTGTCCGCGGCGGTCCTGCCGAGCGTGCTGGCGCTGGTGATGACCGCCGTGTTCGACGCGACCGGCACGATCCGGGCGGTGGCGGGCCAGGCAGGTCTGCTCGACGACAAGGGCCACATCACCAACGGGGGCCGCGCCCTGACGGCCGATTCCATCAGCTCGATTTTCTCGGCGTTCTTCGGCGGCGCTCCGGCAGCGGCGTATATCGAGTCGACGGTGGGCGTGGCGGCTGGGGGCAAGACCGGCCTGACGGCTGTCGTGGTGGGTGTGCTGTTCCTGGCGGTGATGTTTTTCTCGCCGCTGGCCGGCCTGGTGCCGTCGTATGCGACCGCGCCCGCGCTGATGTATGTCGGCCTGCTGATGCTTTCGAGCGTGAGCAGACTGCATATGGACGACATGGTCGACGCGCTCGCCGGCCTGGTCTGCGCGGTGTTCATCGTGCTGACCTGCAACATCGTCACCGGGATCATGCTTGGCTTCAGCACGCTGGTCATCGGCCGGCTGGTGGCGGGCGAATGGCGCAAGCTGAATGTGGGAACCGTGGCGATCGCCGTGGCCCTGGTCACGTTCTACGCGGGCGGCTGGGCGATCTGACCGCACCGCATCGCGTCGACAAACGACAAACCGGCCAGATCCGAGAGGGCTGGCCGGTTTTCATATGGCGTGGCGCACAACGGCTTGCACTCACGCAAAAAACGCCCGGCGCCAGGGCCGGGCGGCAATCACACTACCAAGGAGCCGGTTACTTGTTGGGCTGCGGCGTCAGGCGCAGATACGGACGCAAGGCCTTGTAGCCCTTCGGGAATTTCTGCTTGAGGACTTCCTCGTCCTTCAGCGACGGCACGATGACGACATCGTCGCCATCCTGCCAGTTACCCGGCGTGGCCACGCTGTGGTGATCGGTCAACTGCAGCGAGTCGATCACGCGCAGCACCTCGTTGAAGTTGCGACCCGTCGACGCCGGATACGTGATGATCAGACGAACCTTCTTGTTCGGGTCGATCACGAACAGCGAGCGCACGGTAAAGGTCTCGCTCGCGTTCGGATGGATCATGTCGTAGAGCTGGGAAACCTTACGGTCCGCGTCGGCAAGGATCGGGAAATTGACCGACGTTTTCTGGGTGTCGTTGATATCGTCGATCCATTTCTTATGCGAATCGACCGGGTCCACCGACAGGGCGATGACCTTGACATTGCGCCTGGCAAATTCGTCCTTGAGCTTGGCAGTCAACCCCAGCTCGGTGGTGCACACCGGCGTGAAGTCGGCCGGGTGCGAAAACAACACGCCCCAGCTATTGCCCAGCCACTCATGGAACTTGATACGACCTTCGCTGGAATCCTGCTCAAAATCGGGGGCGATATCGCCCAAACGTAGAGACATTGCATCCTCCATGCACTGATTGGGAACCACTATAGCCAGATTGCCATCCAACCAAAACGACTATAAATTCACAACAACATCACTTTTTGTCATTAGGCGCGGCATTTGCTGACGGAAGGGTAGAAGGCATGCGCACGTTGCCGGACAATGGCCACCGCTTTGATCCATCGCAGCATGCGCAACGTGGGCGCTTGAAGTTTCACGACACCCACACATATCCTAGCGAATAAGCGCGTCGACATATTGACGATTGCATTCCGCCGATACAAAGCAAGGTGACCGACCATGACGAACACATCCCCCAACCTGGCCGACCCCGTCAATAAGGAGAAACTGATGACCGACGTGAAGACCGTACTGTCCGACGCAGAAGCCCTGCTCAAGCAAGCTGCATCCACCAGCGGTGAAAAAGCCGCCGAGCTGCGCGAGCGCGGCATGGGCTTGCTGCGCCAAGCCAAGGAAAAGGCGCAGGACCTGCAAGACGCTGTGGTCACCAAGAGCAAGGCTGCCGCGCGTGCGACCGACGACTATGTCCACGACCATCCATGGCAAGCTGTCGGCGTGGCGGCAGGCGTGGGCCTGTTGATCGGGCTGCTTCTCAACCGCAAGTAACCTGCCGCGACTTTGCTGGCCGATGGTGCCCCACAATGGGTCGCGCCATCGGCCAGTTGCCTTCTGGCGGTCCCGCTTCGGGCACGGCGCATGCTGCGTCGGCAGCGTCGCCTTTGCCTCGCCCTTTCCCCCGGAACCTTCATGACCGACGACACCAGCCCGAAGCTGTTTGCTTCCCTGAAGAAACTGTCCGGCACGATCGTCTCGATGCTGCAGACGCGGCTTGAGCTTGCCAGCGTTGAACTGGCCGAAGAAAAGGAACGGCTGCTCGGCGTAGCTTTCCTCGGCATGCTTGCCGTGAGCCTGATCGGACTTGCCATCATGACGCTGACGGCGCTCGTGGTGATCCTGTGCTGGGATACGTACCGCTGGCAGTCGCTGGCCATCATGGCCGCGCTCTACGGGCTCGGCGCTGCCGCGTGCCTGTGGAGAGTACGCACGTCGCTGCGTCGCGCGCCGCCGCTGTTCGAAGCCACGCTGGCCGAACTGGACAAAGACCGGGAGATCCTGCGCCGATGACCGATCCGACTCAACACGCGCCATCGCCTGGCGCAGCCCCCGACGGAGCATCGACGGACAGCGCGCGGCATCATGTGCGGCCCTCTCGCCGCGGTAGCCAGACGCGCCTCCCCCTCTCCGTGCGCAAGGAACTTCTGCTCACGCGCGCTGCACTGGAACGATACGATTACGCACAAGCCCGCAGCGACGTGCACCGCGCGGCCAACCATACTTTCAGCCTGGGGGGCCTCGGCGCGTTGCTGCCGAGCGTGATCCGCCCGCTTGCCCGCCCGAATACGCTGATGCGCGCCCTCGGCATTGCGCGGGAATATCCACTCGTGGGCACAGCGATTTCACTCGCCTATGCGGGATTGCGCCGCACCGTTGTGGGCCGGATTGCACGCCGCCTGGGCAAAGTGGGGCTGGTGGCCGGAGCCGCATGGTGGGGCTACCAAAAATGGCAGGAGGCGCAAGGCGGCCAGCCGTCCGCCTCCGCACCCGAACCGGACAGCAACGAGATCATCCCGGGAAGCACTTCCTGAAGTGCGCCAACAAGAAAGGCCGGAGCGATCCGGCCTTTGTCTTTGCGACACTTGAAGATCAGTGCAATGCCACGGGGTGCCGCATGCGTTCCCATCGACGCGCCACGCTCTGGCGCAAGGCAGACAGCCCGTGCGCCTGCGGCGCGGTTTCGTCTGCCGGCGCAGCGGTGAGGCTGGCTTGCGGAGCCACATCCGTGTCATGACCCACGCGGCGGCGACCGTGCCACATCAGCACCCCGCTTGCTGTCCAACCGATGACAAACAAGGTGTCGCCGACATGCATGAGCGAGTCGGGCGAGGTGCCCGCGTGGAAGATCGCCCCCAACATGTCGGGGGGTAGCTCGGCGCAGACCCACAGAAAAATCGCAGGCGCCGATGCAAAGACGCCAGGTTGCCACCATGGGTGGGTCACCTCACTGCTCGCGGTCTCCATGGCGTCCTCCATCGCTTCTTATCGTCGTCTGATCATCGTAAGCCCGGCATGCGCAAATTGCGACCGGCCCGTCGCTGAATGCGATGTCGGATTCATCCGACATGCACAGTGCCTCGGAACACTCAGCCTGCACCATTCAGACTAGGGACTGCCCCGCATGGCATGGGGATCGCGTCGCCATGCGGAGGCCCGCATGCTCGGACCGGTGCAGCGAGAGGAATTCGGCGGAGAGCCGCTGCGCCCGCTTATATGCATAATGCATAGACGCATCGTATTCATGTCGAATCTTGCAAGACACTTCCGGCAACGCCGTGCCGGCGGCCATCCCTCGCGACCGTCGCGACCCGCAGACCGGCATCACACTACGGTGCCCGGCCAGGCATTCCGGATGCGCAACCAGCCGAATGGCGCCTGACGGTCCATATGACGCGAGCGCGGGCAAGCGGCTTTTTTTTGCATCCGGTCGGGCCAGATGGCGTGGAGAAGACATCCACATACACGGTATCCACATGTAGCACGCAGAGGAAAGCTACCATGGTGATCGCAGTGTCCTGCGGCCTCGTGCTGCTCAATGAAGACGCCGAGGTGCTGCTCGCCCACGCCACGGAAACGCGCCATTGGGATATCCCCAAAGGCGCTCCGGAACCCGGTGAGTCGTGCCTGGAGACCGCATTGCGCGAGACACGCGAGGAAACCGGTCTTGTGCTCGACACCCATACGCTGATCGAACTCGGTCGATTTCCATACCGGCGCGACAAGGTGCTTCACCTGTTCGCCACGCGCCTGCGCCGCGCGGAGATTGCGCTCGACACGTTGACATGTACATCGATGTTCAACAGCTACCACACGGGCCGGCGCATCCCAGAAATGGATGATTACCGCTGGGCCAGTGCACCCGACGTGCCGCAGTATGCGAGCCAATCACTCGCGCGGCTGTTTGCAGATGCGTTGACGCTCGCGAGCATCCATGCCCGGCTGATTGACGCCGGGCTCTAGCCGGCGGGGCACGCGCCCGCATAATGGGCTCGCATGCGTTCCAGACATGCGCGTGCGTCGCCGACAACGAGGCGACTGCTGCATGCCAGCATCAGGTTGCGTGGCAGGCCAAAATCCTCCACTGCCCAGCCATCGAGGTCGGTGCCGCCCGTGTTTGGCACCTGTGAGATTAGCGGTACTGGCGGGACGTTGTAGCACCACACGTCCTTGCCCCGCGCGACGGCATATCCGATCTCGAAAGACGTGCCGGAATCCGGCTCATAGCCGCGGAAATCCATGACGTTGGCCATCACCACATCAGCAACGTCGATCAGCGCGATGTTCTGGCGATAAATCTCGGCAGCCGTCGATGGGCCATCAGCCCGCGGGGCGACTGTGTTATCGAGCGGATATAGCCCCGTGAAGCCGTATTCGCCGCAGAGCGTCTTAAGCGTATCGCCGGGCGCAATGGGATCCGGGCGAAAGACGTCTGGGCCGGCAAGGTAGAGACGCAGAGTCATAGGCGTGGGCAAGCGAAGGGCGTGCAAGTGGAAGAGCGCCAAAAACAAAAGGCCCGACATTGCTGTCAGGCCTTCTGGAATTTGGTGGGTCCTGCGCGACTCGAACGCGCGACCAATAGATTAAAAGTCTACTGCTCTACCGACTGAGCTAAGGACCCAAAGACCGCGATTATAGGGAGATGACCGCGTTTCTGTCAACGTTCGTCAGGCGAGGCGCTCAAGCCGCCACATCTGGTAACGGAACGCCAGCACCGCGCCACACAGAATGCCCGCCAATGCAATGAACGAGCCGATGGCAAGTGTCGACACGCCGGACAACCCCTGCCCGATCGTGCAGCCCAGCGCCGTCACGCCGCCTATCCCCATCAGGATGCCCCCGACGATGTGATTGCCGGTGTCTTCGGCATTGGCGAAGCCCTCCCAACGGAAGGTGCGCGTGGCCAGCGCCACCACTGCAGAACCGCTGATCACACCCAGCACGCTGACAATACCCACCGTCAACACGCGCGATGTATCGCTGAAGAACATCAGCCATTCCAGCGTGTACGACACCGGCGCGACGAAGCTCAGTGCTTCCATGCGCCCGCTGTTGGTCGCCACGAATGCTTCCTGCAGCGTGTTCGGATCTTCCTGCACGTAGCCGATGTGGCCCGAGACGTACCACATACCGACAATGACAAGCCCGACGCCGATCCCACCCAGCAGGTTGTCTGCGGTGCGGAAATCCCGCCCCAGCAGCGCCCACAGCGACAGCGCCCCGCCAATCACCAGGGCGAGCGCCAGGCGCAGCTTGCGCACGTCGATCGACAGCGCATGGCCGAGCACGCTGGGCAGATCCTGCGATGTCGGCAACGCCACGGCGACGTTGTCCACCGTCGCCACACGCACGACCCCAAATACGCCCTTGAGAGTCATGTACGCCGACAGGCCGAGGAACACAAACACCACCACGGACTTGAGATTGCCGCCGCCGATGCGAACCAGCGTCTTGCTGCCGCAGCCGGAACCGAGCACCATCCCGAAGCCGAACAACAGGCCGCCCACCAGCGACGACAGCCACAGCAACCGGCTCGCTGTATAGATCGTCTTGCTCGTATCGATCAGGCCCAGCCAAGCCAGCACGCCCGTGCCGATCGTGGCCACGCCGATGGCCAACCCCCACATGCGCATGCGGGACCAATCGCCGATGTTGACGGCGTCGGAGACCGCACCCATCGTGCAGAAGTGCGTGCGCTGAAGGATCGCGCCAAAAACAAACGTGAGCGCAAACGTCGCCCACAGTACGGTGTGCGACAGCGCGTTGAGGTCGATATCGGGCATGGTGCGTCAAGCGTAGCGGGTCGGATCGGGCACGCCGGCGGCATCAAAGCCGGCTTTGCGGATTCGGCAGGAGTCGCACACACCGCAGGCGCGGCCGTCCTCGTCGGCCTGGTAGCAGGAAACAGTCAGGCTGTAGTCGACCCCCAGTCGTGTGCCAGCCTGGATGATCTCGCCCTTGGTCATGGCGATGATGGGCGCGTTCACACGGATGCGGTCGCCCTCCACGCCCGCCTTGGTAGCAAGATTGGCGAGCGTTTCGTAAGCCGCCACGTACTCGGGGCGGCAGTCCGGATAGCCGGAGTAGTCGACCGCATTGGCGCCAAAGAACAGGTCGCGCGCGCCGACCGCCTCGGCCCAGCCGAGGGCCAGCGACAGCATGATGGTATTGCGCGCTGGCACGTAGGTGATGGGAATGCCCGACTGTGCGCCGTCGGTCGGCACGTCGATCTTGTCATCCGTCAGCGCGGAGCCGCCGAACCGGCGCAGGTCCAGATCGATGATCTCGTGACGCACTGCGCCCAGCGCGGCAGCCACCTTCTTGGCAGCTTCGAGTTCAGACGAATGGCGCTGGCCATAGCGCATCGACAATGCATAGATCTCGAAGCCATCTGCATTGGCCATGGCGAGCACGGTGGCAGAGTCGAGCCCGCCTGAGAGCAGGACGATGGCACGTTTTTTCATGGGCAAAGCCTTGTGAAGCGAATCGGGGAAGGCCGCATTCTAGCGCGGCATGACCATGCTCGCGCCGCGGGCCGCACATGCCAGCCATTCCGATCCGGCCATGAAAAACGCCCGCCTGTGCAATCACGGCGGGCGTCCGGGCTGACGGGAAGCGATGTGCCGATCAACGCATCGTCTTCAGGCGGCTCTGGGCGGTCTTGGCCTGCTCGGTACCCGGGTACTGGGCGACAACGGCCTCAAGCGTCTTGCGTGCTGCGGCTTTCTGCCCCGATTCGCCCTGATTGGTGGCCACTTGAAGCAGCGCGTCCGGCGCCTTCGGGTGCTGCGGATTGGTACGTGCCATGTTCTCCAGCACATAGCTGGAACCCTTGTAGTCGCGCTGCGCATACAGGGCGTTACCCAGCCAGAACTGGGCCAGCGGCACGTAAGGGCTCTGCGGATATTTCTTCACGAACGCGGAGAACTGGTTGCCCGCGCCCTTGAAATTGCCGGACTGAAATGTCTTCAGGGCGGCATCGTATTCGTCCTTCTCGCCAGGCTGAACCATGCCTTCTCGGCCATCAACGGTCGCCTGCTGCGGCTCGAACTTCTTCAAGCGCGCATCGAGGTCGGCATAGTAGTCCTTCTGCTGCTTGGTGAGCGTATCGACCGCATTCTGCAGCACTTCATTCTGTCCACGCAGACGCGCCACCTCGGACTTGAGCGTCTCGATCTGGTTCTGGGCGTCGATCAGGTTCTTGCTGTTCTGGTCGATGCGCTGTGCCGCGCTGGACTGGAAGGTGTTGAACTTGTCGCGCATGTCGATGATGGCGCGACGCGCCTCATCGTCGTCAAACACCCCTGCTGCCGCCGGGCTGGCCGTGGTCAAGGCGCCACCTGCGACAAGCGTCGCTGCCAGGATGGCCCGATAGACGCGCTGTTTCATCATCGTGTTCATAGGATTGCCAACGTAAGAACGCCGGCCGCAACAACGCAGCCGGCGCGTGCACCTTCAAACTGGGCCGATCAGTAAACGATATCGGCGCGGCGGTTCTGTGCCCACGACGCCTCATCGTGACCGGTAGCCTGCGGCTTTTCCTTGCCGAGGCTCACGGCTTCCATCTGGCTGTCAGGCACGCCCATCGACGACAGCGCGCGGCGCACAGCCTCGGCACGCTTCTGGCCCAGTGCCAGGTTGTATTCGCTGGTGCCACGCTCGTCGGTATTGCCCTGGATCAGCACCTTGCGCTGATTGTGCGATTGCAGGTAGCGCGAGTGCTGCGAGAGCAGGCCCTGGTATTCCGACTTGACCGAATAGCTGTCGAAGTCGAAGTAAATGCTGCGCTTGGCCAGCGGGCTGTTCGGGTCGGTCAGTTCGTCACGGCCAACGTCCACCGGCGTCACGGTGCGCGCATCGGCGCCCGTGCCGGCACCGCCCGCGCCATTCTTCGCCGTGTCATCCAGCTTCACACCCGAGCTGCAAGCGCCCAGGGCCAGCAGCGCGGCAATCGCTGCAAGTTTGATCATGGTTTGGGACTTCGACATGTCCGATTTCTCCTAAAGGAACGGCCTTGTTATTGCATGAAAGGACCCCACGCCGGCTCGCGAACCTCGCCGGCCTGGAGGGAAAGAACCTGGCGCGTACGACCATCGGTCGACACGGCTGCCAGCACCGATTTACCACCCACTCGCGTGGAATACAGAATGAACTTGCCGTTGGCAGCAAAGCTCGGTGACTCATCGTGCGACGTATCCGTCAGCGCATTCACGTCGCCGTTTGTCAGATCCTGCACATACAGACGGAACGCACCACCCACACGCGAGATGTAAGCCAGCAGCTTGCCGTCGGGCGACACGCGCGGACTGGTGTTATATCCGCCCTTGAAGGTCACGCGCTGGGCGCTGCCGGCCTCTTCACCCTCGGCAGGCATGCGATAGATTTGCGGCGCACCACCACGGTCGCTGGTGAAATAGATGAAGCGGCCATCGGGCGAGAACGACGGCTCGGTGTCGATCGCACTGCTGCGGCTCAGGCGGCGCAGGCCCGAGCCATCCGCATTGACGGAATAGATCTGCGTGTTGCCGTCACGCGAGAGCGCCACCGCCACGCGCCGGCCATCCGGCGACCACGATGGCGCCGAGTTGTTGCCCTTCTGGTTCGAGATGACCGTGCGGCGCCCGGCCACCAGGTCATGCACGTACACCACAGGCTTCCTGCTCTCGAACGACACGTAGGCGACCTTGGTGCCATCCGGCGACCACGCAGGCGAAATGATTGGCTCGTTGCTCGTGAGCGCGACCTGCGGATTGGCGCCATCCGAATCGGAAATCTGCAACTGGAAGCGGCGGCCGACCTTCGAGACATAGGAGAGGCGCGTCGCAAAGACACCGCGCTCGCCCATCAGCTTCTGGTAGATGTAATCGGCAATCTCGTGTGCCGCCAGACGCAATTGGTCTGGACGGCGCGTCAGCGACAGGCCACCGAGGCTTTCGCCTTTGGCCGTGTCATACAGCCGGAAGCGGATTTCATAGTGGTCGCCGTTCCGGGACACGCTGCCACCCACGAAGGCCGCCGCCCCACGAGTCTTCCAGGCCCCCAGGTCGGGGGTCGGACTTTCCGGCACCACCGCACCGGCCACGTCCACGTTCGAGAAGCGCCCGCTACGCACGAGGTCCGCCCGAACGATGGCCGAGAGGTTCTGCGGCGCCTGCGCTTCACCCTGGAAGTTGGCGATGGCGATCGGGTACTGGCTGGCGCCGACGCCCGAGATCTCCACGTTGAGCTGTGCATGTGCCACACCTGAACACACCGCAGTGAACAGCATGGCCTGTACGGCACGCCGGAACATCGGAATCCACATCTTTCGCATCATGTTCATCGTTCGTCTCGAAACTGAGAACTGGAGCCAGCGCCGCCGAGGCGATGCTGGCGCGTTATTCCTTCGGCCTGAATGTCAGCGTGACGCTCGACGGCGCTTTGCCATTCGTGTCGCGCGGCAGCGGATCGGAGCGATCCACCGCTCGCAGGACGGCTTCGTCATAGGCGCCATTGCCGCTCGACTTGGTCAAGCGCTTGGACAGAATCGAACCGTCCGGCGCCATCTGCACCGCCACGACAGCGGTCGGGTTGCCGGAGATGGCCGACGGGTCGAACACAATGTTCGGCTTGACCTTGGCGCGCACACGCTCCGCGTAACCGGCCGACGCCGTACCACCCGTGCCCATGGCATTACCGACACCACCGCCCGACCCGGCCACGGTGCCTGCTGCGCCCGCGCCGGCCATCGCGCGCAGGCGATTCAGCTGGGCCTGCCGCTGTGCATTGGCACGCGCTTCGCTGGCCTTGCGTTCGGCATCTGCCTTGGCCTTGGCTTCCGCCGCAGCCTTGGCTTTCAATTCTTTTTGCTTGGCCTCGGCTTCGGCCTTGGCCTTGGCTTCCGCCTGCGCCTGCAATTGCGCGTTCTTGCGGGCCTGCGCCTCGGCCGCAGCCTTCTCCTTGGCTTGCTCTTCGGCCAGGGCCTTACGCTGAAGTTCCGCCTGACGAGCCTGCTGCTGCTTGAGCTGTGCCTGCCGCTGCTCCTGGGCACGCTCTTCCGCGGCACGGCGGGCCGCCTCGGCCTCGCGAGCCGCGGCAGCCTCCTGCTCGCGCTTGCGCTTCTGCTGCTCCAGCGCGATGTCGGCCTCCTCTTCGACCTTGGCCGGCGGCGCCTGGACGACTGGTTCAGGCTTCACCTCGGGCGGCGGTGCCGACTGCACGGCCTGCTGGACCGCAGCCTCATCCCACAACTCGGCTTCTTCACCGCGCGGTGTGCTGCTCTGCCACTGCACGCCGAAATACAGGAAGGCAATCAACAGCAGGTGTGTCAGAACCGCCAGCCCGAACGCGCGCAGGGTACCGCGCTCGCGCACAGGCTCATAACGGTGCAACGACGTCGTAGCCATGACGCTCAGGTTGCCTCGCCTTGATTGTTCAACACGCTCATGACGATTTCACCATCAGGCCGACACGCTTGACGCCGTCACCTTTGAGCACGCTCATCACGGTCAGCACGCGGTCGTACTGAACGGACTTGTCTGCGGCGATGACCACTGGCTGATCGGGATTCTCGTCGGTGCGCTGCTTCACGAAGGCGCGCAGCTCGTCGTTGTTTGCGAGCTTCTGCTCGGTCGCCCCGGAAGCCGTCTTGATCCGAGCAAGGATCGTGCCGTCGCTCTTGATGGTCACGACAATGGGCGGCTGGGTCTGCTGTGGCGTGGCATTGGCCACCGACGGCAGGTTGACCACGCCCGGATTGACCACGGGCGCCGCCACCATGAAGATGACCAGCAGCACCAGCATCACGTCGATGTACGGCACGACGTTGATATCTGCCTTGGCCCGTCGGGCACGGCGTGTTCGCTGGATGGTAGCCATGGTGGTCCGTCCTTAGCGCGTCTGGCGCTGAAGGATGTTCGAGAATTCTTCCATGAAGCTCTCGAACCGGTTGGCCAGGCGGTCCATTTCGGTGGCGTATCGGTTATAGGCGATCACGGCCGGGATTGCCGCGAACAGGCCAATCGCGGTGGCGACCAACGCCTCGGCAATCCCCGGCGCGACGGCCGACAGTGTCGCCTGCTGCACGTTGGACAGACCGCGGAAGGCGTTCATGATCCCCCACACCGTACCGAACAGACCAATGTACGGACTGACCGAGCCGACCGACGCCAGGAAGGGCAGGTGCGATTCGAGGGAGTCCATCTCGCGCTGGTAGGCGGCACGCATGGCACGACGCGCCGCATCGAGAATGGCGCTCGGATCGGAGACGGCGCCCCGCTGCTGTTCACGCGTCTTGAGGTATTCACGCATCCCAGCTTCAAAGATGCGCTCGAGCGCGCCGGTGGTGTGGCGGTTGTTGGCTGCGCTCTGATACAGCGCCTGCAAGTCTCCGCCAGCCCAGAAATCGCGCTCGAACGATTCGGTCTGGCTGCGTGCCGCGCGCAGCGCAAAGGCTTTACGGAAGATGTATGTCCAGGAAAACAGCGACATCATCAGCAGCAGGCCCATGACAAATTGGACCAGGACACTGGCGTGCAGCACCAGCGAGACGATCGACAGATCTTGGGTGACCTCGACGGGATTCATGCGGCAGCTTTGATGGTTGCGAGTACGGGGGCGGGAATCGGGGTCGGCCGGAATGTGAGCTTGTCGACACATCCGACACGGATCGTGCCTGCAGCGAGCAGAACGTCGCCGCGCCAACTTTCCTGGGCGAATTGGACCGACGCTGACCCGACGCGTTCCATACGCGAACGAATCTGCAACCAATCATCCAGGCGAGCAGGTGCGCGGTAGTCCACTGCAGTGCTTCGCACCACAAAAATGGCTCCGGTCGTGTCGGCCAGCAGTTGCTGGTCGACCCCCAGCGCGCGCAGCCACTCGGTGCGGGCGCGCTCAAAAAATTTCAGGTAGTTGGCGTAGAAGACCACACCCCCTGCATCGGTATCTTCCCAATACACGCGCAGGTTCCAGTCAAAAGAAGACATCCGGCGATTTTACCAAGGCGCAAGTGACGGCCAGCCATCCGCCGGCCGGGCGAGGGCTTGCACTGGGATTCAGGCCATGCCCCGCGTCACGCTTGTGGCGGAGAAAGACTGGCAAACGGGCATCAGCTCGATTGCGTTGACATTGAAATGCGCCGGAAGCGCCGTCATCCAGTAAACCGCCTCGGCGATATCGTCGGCGGTCAGGGCTTCGGTGCCTTCGTAGACCTTCTCCACGCGGGCATCATCGCCCTTGAAACGGACGTTGGAGAATTCGGTGCCGGAACACAGGCCGGGCTCGACGTTCGACACGCGCACGCGGGTGCCGGTGAGGTCCGCCCGCAGGTTCAGCGAAAACTGGCGCACGAACGCCTTGGTCGCACCATATACATTCCCGCCTGGGTAGGGGTACGTCCCGGCAATGGAGCCGATGTTGACAATGTGCCCGCGGTTGCGCTCGACCATGCCAGGAAGCAACGCGCGCGTCATATGAACCAGGCCGGAGCAGTTCGTGCCGATCATGCGATCCCAGTCGGTCAGGTCTGCCCGCTGGGCGGGCTCCAAGCCCAGCGCCAGACCCGCGTTGTTGACCAGAACGTCAACCTCGCGCCAGCCCTCGGGCAACGAACCCGGCAGCGCGGCGACGGCGTCTTGGTCCAGCACGTCCAGGATGATCGGTAGCAGCGCGTCGCCGAGCTCGGCCTTGAGCGCGTCGAGACGCTCCTGCCGGCGACCAGCCGCGATCACGCGATGCCCTTCTCGCACGAAACGCCGCGCAATGGCTGCACCGAAGCCGGCGGTCGCGCCGGTCACGAATACGATCATGGGAGTGTCTCCGAGCCTGAGAAAAAAACGAAGAGCAGAGTTTACCTGAAGCATCGGCCACTGTTGCTGCGGAATGTGCGGATCTGCGCGCCCGCTTCTTGCGGCGGCCATAGCGCTGTCGTACACTCGCGAGCAACCATTCCACCTTGCGCGACTGGCGAATCCTGAGACTGCTCCAAGCAGCCTCGACATGTGGGCAGCGACCACGAGGAAGCGCAAGGTTTCTGGCGTCATGCACAACGACGCCTGCCGCTCGCCTGGGCAGCGAATGGGAAGCAGGGTGACTTGGGCACCCGCTGCCATCGGCCAACGCCGACGCAGTGTCCAAGCCGCGCGCGTTTCCCGATGCCCGCCCGCCTCGCCCGACCTCCGCCGTTTCCGTTTCGTTTTTACCAAGACACTCGCCATGTTCGAACGCAGCCGCTACACGATCGACCAGATCGACCCCGAAGTCTTCGCCGCCATCCAGAAGGAAAACCAGCGTCAGGAAGACCACATCGAGCTGATCGCCTCCGAGAACTACACCTCGCCGGCGGTGATGGCCGCGCAGGGTTCGCAACTTACCAACAAGTACGCCGAGGGCTACCCCGGCAAGCGCTACTACGGCGGCTGCGAATACGTGGACGTGGTGGAACAGCTCGCCATCGACCGCGTGAAGCAGCTCTTTGGCGCGGAAGCCGCCAACGTGCAGCCGAACTCGGGCTCGCAGGCCAACCAGGGCGTGTTCTTCGCCGTGCTCAAGCCGGGCGACACGATCATGGGTATGAGCCTGGCCGAAGGCGGCCACCTGACGCACGGCATGGCGCTCAACATGAGCGGCAAGTGGTTCAACGTGGTCAGCTACGGCCTGAATGCGCAAGAAGACATCGATTACGACGCGCTCGAGGCGCTGGCGCAAGAGAAGAAGCCGAAGCTGATCATTGCCGGCGCATCGGCCTTTGCGCTGCGCATCGATTTCGAGCGCATCGGCAAGGTCGCCAAGTCGATCGGCGCGTATTTCATGGTGGACATGGCGCACTACGCCGGCCTGATCGCCGCGGGTGTGTACCCGAACCCCGTGCCGTACGCCGACTTCGTCACGACGACGACGCACAAGAGCCTGCGCGGACCGCGCGGCGGCGTGATCCTGATGAAGGCTGAACACGAGAAGGCCATCAACTCGGCCATCTTCCCGGGCATCCAGGGCGGCCCGCTGATGCACGTGATCGCCGGCAAGGCGGTGGCGTTCAAGGAAGCCCTGTCGCCGGAGTTCAAGGCCTACCAGGAGCAAGTGGTGAAGAATGCGCGCGCCATGGCCGAAACGCTGATGGCTCGTGGTCTGCGGATCGTGTCGGGCCGCACCGAAAGCCATGTGATGCTGGTCGATCTGCGCGCCAAGAAGATCACCGGCAAGGAAGCCGAGAAGTTGCTGGGTGACGCACACATCACCGTCAACAAGAACGCGATTCCGAACGATCCGGAAAAGCCGTTCGTGACCTCGGGCATCCGCCTGGGCTCCCCGGCGATGACCACGCGCGGCTTCAAGGAAGCCGAAGCCGTGAAGGTGGCTCATCTGATCGCTGATGTGCTGGATAACCCGCACGACGAGGCGAACATTGCCGCCGTTCGCGCCAAGGTGGCCGAGTTGACCAAGCAGTTCCCGGTCTACGCTTGAGGCATCCAACCCCGGTCGGGGCCCACACACCCACGGCCATGCAGTACCCTGCCGCGATGCGCCTCAAGGCCATCGCGGCGTTGTTTTTTTAGCGCAGTGCGTGTTTGAGGTTGCCGAGGAGACCACCGGCATGAAATGCCCCTTTTGCGGCCACGCGGCCACCCAGGTAATTGAGACCCGGATGTCGGAAGAAGGCGACACCGTGCGCCGCCGCCGTCGCTGCGAATCCTGCGACCGGCGCTTTACGACCTACGAGCGCATCGAGCTGTTCTTCCCGGCAGTCGTCAAAAAGAATGGCAGCCGCGTCGACTACGACCGCAACAAGGTCAAGGATTCCATGCGCCTGGCGTTGCGCAAGCGCCCCGTTTCCGCGGAGGCCATCGACGAGGCCATCGCCCGCATCGAAGAAAAGCTCCTCAGCCACGGCGACAAGGAAATCGGCAGCGACCGCGTCGGCGAACTCGTGATGCGCGAGCTCAAGCGGCTGGACAAGATCGGGTACATCCGGTTTGCGTCGGTGTACCGGAGCTTTGAGGATCTGGCGGAGTTTCGCGACGTGCTGGACGAGGTCGCGGCGACGAATGTGCGCAAGTAAGGTTGTGCGGCCAACCCTACCAGCAACTTGATGCTGTTAATGTGCCCCCCGAGACGGCCTTGTTTCCGGCCTGATCGTAGCTGAACGTGCCACAGGCATCTGTCGCTTGCCCGCCCTGCGGAGCAGCCTGAATCGTGTAGAGCGTCTGCGTGGGCGCCACCGAAAAGCTCAGCGCGTAGTAGCCATTCTCTGACCTGCTGGCGTAGACGCCGCTGGCGCCCAGCGTTGCCCCTGCGTAAGAGTTGCTTAACGAGCGGTATTGCTCCATTTTTTGGGCCACAGCGAGCAGTGCTGCCTTGGCGTCCGCGCGCCGCGACTTCTGTATGTAGCTCGTGAACGACGGATAGGCTATGACCGCGAGAATGCCCACAATAGCAACTGTGATCATTAACTCAACCAATGTGAAGCCACGAGGGCGAGCACTTCCGCGTTCTGTGTTCATCGCAGATAAATAATGGAAATCGTTCGCTCGGAAGCGTCCTTCGGATCGAGGAGAAAGTGAATTTCCTGGCCCACACGCAGCGACGAAAGGCGATCTTCGCTACCTGCAGCGTTAAACACGCGCACAGCCGGGCTGAGACGAAGATGATTGCCGTGAATGACGATCTCAGCGTGATTCAAATTGAACGATGTGATCACGCCATCCAGCATATGCGGCGCCTCAACAGAATGAGACTGCACCCTCCCGGACCCGAAGTGGGGGATTGCGTGGCCAGACTCCCCGCCTCCCAGTGCGAGGGCGGCATGTGAGGAGTGACTCGCCAACACGAAAGTGGCAATCACAAATAGTCTCTTCATATTCATCCGCTCTCTTCAATTCAATTGGCGCCAGGCCACTCGACCTCGAGATCCTTTGCCAGCGGTCTCGCCAATGACCTGAATCGCGCCGGCAGAGGTATTCACGTACTTGTTTTCGAACGGCGCAGCTCCCGGCGCCTGAATAGGCTGCAGAAAACCCGGGGCAGCCGGGATCGACCCGACTTGGCGGCCACTTGTGTTGGCGGGCGCGTTGCCATATTGGAGCAAATCGGCGCTGTTGATGACCCCATCGCCATTCGTATCGAAGGTTGGGCTGTCGAGGCGATTCCCCGTAAAGACATCGAGTTCCATCACCCACCCTGTACCGCCGGCACTGCATTGAGCCGTGGACGGGATAACCGTATTGAAGATCACGCGTCCTGAGCGGATCGTGGCATCGGTCACCGAGCGCTCTCCCGTGGACGGGAGATTGATGTACCACCCCAGCTTTGCGCTGTTGTAGGAGCCGAGCGAGATCACCCCATCACCGGACCGCAAGGTGTCCAACCTCGGCGTTCCGACCGCGTGTGTCGTCATGCGATACGTGTTGCCGTCAGGACCTACTGCTGTGCCCAGCACGGTCTGCTGCTGGAGGTTCGACAAACCACCGATGGTCGCACCTTTGTCGATGATGCCGTAGAACGTCTGGGCGGAAGTGGATCCGGTGTCGCTCGTGGTGAAGTACTGCCCCGTACCGAAGACCAGAAGGTAGTTGCCTTGTAAGTTCCTGGTCACGTCGGGGCGCACCGTGATGGGCTGTCCACCCGTGCTGAACAACGGCTGCGGAGACGCGGCAGTTCCGTAAGCGATACCCCAATTGCTGACCGAACTGCTCGACAGATCGAACTTCCACATGTTGCCCGCCAGATCACCCGCGTAAACAACGTCGGCAACACCATCTCCGTTGGTATCAACGGCGGTAGGCCCCGACAGACCATTGGGGGCGGCAGTAGTACCTGCATTCGTGTCGATCTTCGCGGTGATCGCGCCTGTCTCTGCGTCCAGCACAAACAACGCAGCGTGTCCGGTCGTACTCGCGGCGCCATCGGGTTGCGTACTGTTATAACCGTTCGCCACAATGACAGACCACCTGCCATTGTTCGTCTTGACAATCAACGGCTGCCCAAAGCTGTAGCCCATATCGCGGTCGTTTGCGTCGGTGAACTCCCAGCGAGCGACTTGACTTGCGGTCGACTCGGAAAACTTCGACGGATCCGTTACGTCAAGCGCAAAAACGCCTTGCCCTCCCGCGGCTAGCGCACCCGATAGCAACGTGTGCCACGCCCCCTTATAAAACGTGTCGCCCACCGTAACGGAGCCGTCAACGTAATACTGGTGCGTGTAAGCGGGCGCCGTCAGCATGCTCAGATTGCTGTAGACAGCGGCCGGAACATAGGCCATCGACTCCTTACCCGTCGACGCATTGATGCCATGCAGCATGCCATCGTTGGCCCCGACATAAATCATGGGCGACCGGTTGCGCCAGGTCGATACGAACGCCGAATACGGGACGCTCTCCATGTTGTCAGGATAATTAAACGCCGGTGCGCCCACGTAGTTTGGCGACGAGTGGATGATGTCGCCCAACTTGCTCGTTGGCCGGTTGCGAAACGACGGCGTGCATGAGCCGCAAGTGTTGGCTTCATTAGCGCTACTTCCACGCAGATAGCTCACTCGCTGCGCACCATAGCCATCGTTCGCGGTTTGAGCGGCGTTGTAGTTCAGCTTCGTCGACTGGGCTGAATCCATCTCGGTCGCCTTTGGTGAGCTTGGAGATGCCGGCCAGCGAAAAGGAATACCGCGCGCTCCGAGCGCGGCAGAAGGCTTATAGGTCAGTATCTGGCGCCCCGCGTCCCAATTTTGCGAATTGATCTGCTGACCCGCGTCCCAGAGCTGACTGCCTAGCGAGCCGTCCGCGTTGATGGCATATGCCAGCAACTGCCCGGACCAGTCCGCGCTGCTGAACTTTGCCTGATACAACGCAGTACCCGTTCCCCAGGAGCCCGCGTTCAGCGAAACAGCGGAAGCCGCAGCCACCTTGGTCGTAATGTCGGCCGCAATACTTTGAAACTGCTGCTGCAGGGTTGCCGCGTCCGACGCCAAGTAGGCGTTGCGCGTACCTCCCAAACTCGCCATCTGATTCAACACGGCCACTGAAGCGGGGTTGGACACGGTACTGCCCATCCCCACAACGTATGTCTGGATATCAAATGGGCTGGCGAAGCCCTTCACCGTTGTGCTGCGCAACGCGGTGAGCTGGTTGAACACGTCGTTCGCGGCGTTAGAGAAAGTCCACTGTCCCGTGCTCGCGTTATAGGTGCTTTTCTGATCGGCGAGGGACCACATTGAACCGTTGGTCTTGCCCGTAGGGTTGCCGTCGGTCGCCAGAAGAACGAAATTCTTCTGGCAGCTTTGCGTCACAGGCGTCGTGTAGCCACTCTGCGACCCTGCGAAGTAGCTCTTTGCCGTTTGCAGACTTCCCGACAGGGGCGTAGCTACTGCTCCGTTCTTGAGTTCCAGTTTGCTGTGGCCGCTCGCCGGCGAATTGGAATTTGTCTCCGGGGCCAGATAGTCCATCAGATTCTGATAGTGCGAGGTCGAATCCGCCTGCACTGCTTCCACCATCTTGCCGGTCCCGCTGATGTTGGCATAGTAGCCCCACGCACGCTTCGCCCAAACCATTCGCGAATACGGAGGGTTGCCCGGCAGAAACCCGGCGTCCGTCGGAGTGAAACCAACTTGCTGGCAATTCGAAAAATCCCTGGAATTCCAGGTCGAAACGTCGGCGTGCGTCGTACAACCGTTGTAATTGGTATTGGGGTTGCCGGTAGTCCCGCCGGATAGGCCAATGGCCCACGGATATGGCCACGTACCGTTGTAGTAGAGGACGTCGTTGATGGCAGGGTCATCACCACTGAGTTCGTAGGTCAGATACGAATAAGAGGCACCCTGCTGGGGATTCTGAATACAACGCAGCCCCGCATTCGATGCGGAAATGCCATTCACACAGTCATTGGTGAACACCATGGTGCTGGCGCTCCCAAAGAAGTAGGCATAGGTGTTGTACAGACTGGGGCCCGGAGCATCGAATGTCGCCAGCCCCCAGTTGAACTGAGACCGGTAGTTCGAGATCGTCGATGTGATGACCGAGCGCGCAATGTTGCCACGGGTCGTCGGATCGCTACCTGCGATCAGTTGGCCCGCCATCGTGCCGTCCATGGACTGCGAGTTGTCGTAGACGACCAGAATATTGGGCGTGGCCGTGTTGCTCGATAAGAACAGCGGATACTGAGCAATCGTCAGCAATGCTGCATGAGTCGTCAGAGGCAAGAGCGAAGAAAGCAACAACGCGAGCGCCCTGCGTAGGAGAGATCGTTTCATCGTAGCCTCAGCGCTTGACGTAAATGGATTCGAGAACAACATGTGTTTCGGGACGCCCCCCGGTCGCATAGACCGTGATCCGATAGGCTGTCCCGCCTGCCGGCGGCTTGACTCCAATCCCGATGCTTTCGCCCGCCGGCACCGACAAGCCTGAGAGCTTTTCGATGACGTACAAGGGCTGAGAAGCAACATTCGGCAACGCAGGCGCGCCTGTATAGGCGCCGTAGCTGCGCGTATTCGCGCTATTAGTCCAGTCGATCAGCGTGGAAATCGACGCGGATTTCGGATTTGTCCAGGAGGATGGCGGGGTGCAGAGACCGGTTGTGCAAGCCGGTACGAACGCCGTTGTCGAGGTGATGTTCTGAGCAACATCCAACTCGGCATCACGAAGCGCAGTCTCCGCTGCTTGAAACGCCAACTGACTGTCCTTGGTGTTGCCCAACATCATTTCCTGCATCACCGAACCGTTGACGAGCGCCAGCCCCAAAAGCGTCAGAAGCACAAGGAACACCAGCGCAACGGGCAGAGCAACACCGCTTTCTGCGCCACGCGGCCTGTTCAAGATCACTCGCATTACATCACCCGATTACGCAGCGTAATCACGCTCGTGAAGACCGACCGTATCCGTCTGTCGGCAGCCGTCGCGGAAGCGCCATTGAAGGTATACGTTTGAGTAACGGGCGACACGCCGTTCTGGACCGAGGCCATCAGGAGTTGCACTCGTACGCTAACCACGTTATTCCAGTTACCGACCTGATCAGCCGTAACATAACGGTTCGCGGCCTGGTCACCGTCCGTGTCCTCCCCGTAGAGAAGCACCAGGTTGTCGACCCCCTCCACCAGTTCCTGAGGCTGGCCGGCGCCTGTGTAGTCGGGCACGCTGTACGACCACAAAGACTTGACCGCCCCATTCCTGCCGCTCTGGGCTACGTAATAGGTTTTGGTCACGACACGATAAGCCGATGCATCCGTATTGAAGACATGGGTGAGATCGGCACTGGCATTGCCCGGTGTCGGCACGGCGATCGCAGCGTGCGACAGCGAACCGGCCGTTGGGCTGCTGGCGACCTGTGTTGCCTGGAAGACCGCCTGAGCCTCGCAATCGGAGACCAAGACGTAGTCACCCTGAGCAAATGGTGCACTGGCATCCACGGTCACGACCCCTGTCGTCCCGGTCATCTGCGCGGTCAATGCGGCACCGTTGTCGTAGGTCCGCTTGATGGCAATGACGTCCGTCCCCGCAGCCGGCGGGATCGGCAGGTTGCTGATGCTCGTATCCAGCGCTGGCGACCACGTCGATCCGCTACCGTGGAACCCGAAGAGCGTTTGATCGAATCGATTGTTGAAGGAACCAGGCGAGTTCAGCGTATTGACGGGCGAATTGGCCACGCCATTACAACCGCGAAAGCCGGTCATACGAATGTCCTGCTCGATCGATTCGACGGCAAAGCGAGCACTCTCTTCCAAACGGCCCACCGTATCCACCACGCGCGACGTCTGGCGGCCCGAGAGATAGATCGAGACGGCCACGCCGACAAGCAGTAAGCCCACGGTCAGCCCAACCATGAGTTCCACTAACGAAAAGCCGGTTTGTCGTCTGTTCATCATGGCCTGAAGCTCTGAGAGAGCATCTGTTGCTGACCGTTCTCGGTCCACCAGACCATGATGGCGTACATGGTTCCGCTGCCGTCACAACCGGGGGCTGCAGGCGTAGCGGTCGATGAAATCGTGCTGGTCAAACAAACCACACCGGCTCCCTGCGGAAGCTGCGTGCTGAGCTCACTGGACCACTCGTAGTAGTCGTTCTGGGCAATCTGCGCTGCCGAACATCCCGTTGATGTCGACACGCAATTTGGATTTGTGGCGGTACCCGACAACTTGCTGTAGGCGCCCGCAGAATAGCCCGAGAGATTGGCGCGTATCCTGTCGCCAATCTCATAAGCCAGGTACACAGCCTTGCTTCGTTGTGTGGAGATGTTGGAGCTCGACATCCCGACCAATTGCAAGCGTGAAATCCCGACGAGACCAATAGAAATGATGAGGAGCGCAATCAACGCTTCCAGCAGCGCGTAGCCGCGAGATCTGAGATCCAAATCGGAGGCATTCATGGGCACGTTGCGCTAGCAGAGTCGACCAGCCCGTTCGGTTGAATCGTGATCTGATATCCCGGCGTGCCTCGAGGGGTGGAGCAGACTTTCAACTGCCGTAACACGGCGGGCGAGAGAAAACCATGAGCATCGAACTTGATGACGCCGCTGTTTGGCACGCCGATCGTCAACCCAGATGGCGAGGCCTCGTGGGCACGCAAAACCTCTCCACTATCGACGGTTCCGTTGGCATTTTGGTCGACCCAAACAGACCAGCCGGCGCCCCACTCGTTGCCTGAAACCGTTCCGGACGGAGCGCTCGGGATAACACTGACTGGAATGCCGCGCTTAGCCGCCTCGCTCCGAGCCAAGGCGAGCGAAGACATCAACTCGGTCTGCGTGGCAAAAAGTCGGTTGCTGCGTAGCGTGGGGGCGAACGAAGGGATCGCAACCACCAACAGAATGCCAAGGATGGACAAGGCCACCATCAACTCGATCAGCGTGAAACCGTGGACTGTCGGCGTAATTCGAGTGCTGTTTCTAGGCAGGCAACGCATTTCGTGCGATGCAACACGACAAACGCGTAACGCCTGGTGGCTCGAAACGTCCTGACCTATTTCGCAAGACCGAAGGGCAAAAAGAGAATCGCGAACCCATGCGCGCATCTCTATCTCTCAGCCTAGGTGGCGCTGCCGGACCGCGTGCCGATACTGCCCGATGGGCGAACTCCCATTGTGCATGTGACCCCCGACTATTTTTTTATGTAGCACCCACGGCGCAATCGATTTCGCGCGCGCAGAGAAATTAGTGCTGATTAAGTTTTTTCTTGCCGCACTCGCCCCCGCGAATGCGACATTCGGCCCGGCGAAAAAAGCCCAGGCAGCTGAATTCCTGAAATAGTGAGGAATTAGTCAAAAAGTGTCAACAACGCACGCCTCCAATGCCGAGTAGCGCGAACGCCAGCGGTGGTGAAAAACCAACGATTCACCCCCACACCCGCCACGTGCCCGACCGCAGAAAAGGGTATTGACCAGATATGACAGTAATGCGGCCGAACTCTCTCTAACTTGAACGGCTGACTCCACGCGACAGCCGAATCATGTCCGCACATCACCATTTACTCCGCCAGCACGGCGCCATCCTGATCGAATCCCTCGTCGCCCTCGCCCTCCTGTCGCTCGGCGCGGTGACCATATTCGAGGCGTTCGACTATCTGGAAGCAACCAGCCGCGCCGCCAGCCAATTCAACGCCGCTAGCCCTGTATCCCCCAAACAACCAGCAGTCCGCTGAGATGCCACGCACGCTCGCCCGGCCTGCACACGGTGCCTCGCTGGTGGAATTGCTGGTCGGCATGGTCATCGCATTGATGGTGCTGGCCATCGCGCTGCAATTGACGCTGGTCGCTCGAGCGCGCTACCAGCGCTTGGCCGACGAAGCGCTGATTGAGGATCGTGGCATGCAGGCGCTGGAGCTGATCGGTAGCGCTGTCCGCCAGGCCGGCTGGATCACTGACACGCCGTCTTCCTCGCCGATGCGTCGATGGCCTGATGCCGATGCACCGCCTTCGCTTGTCGGCAAGGACGACTGTGGCGACCCCGCCATGCTCTCCACCTTGGTTTGCCGAGGTCTTGCCTCGCATTGCAATGCGCCAGGCTGCAGTGATGCCCTCCTGATTCGCTTCGCCGGCCGCAGCACCGAGCCGCAGGGGCTAAGTCACGACGGCGCCACGCGTGACTGCACCGGGCACGGCGTCCCCGAGCGCATCGCTGGAGAGCGCGACCCTCGCGCCGGCTACATCCTCCTGTACGTCTCCCGCAGCTCCGACCCGGAACGGGAACCGCAACTGATGTGCAGGTCCATCAAGCGCGACTTTGAGCGTTCGCCTGAGGAAGCGACCGGCGACGGCTTCGTGAGAGGCGTGGAAACCCTCCAACTGCTCTACACGCTCGCTCCAACGGCGACATCGTCCGCCATCACCATGTCGGCACGGGCAATGAACGACCAAGACTGGCATCGCGTGCAATTCATCCACGTAACACTCGTCGTGCACGGAGACAGATTTCGGGCTCAGCCTCCACTTATAAGCGACACCGCACTGTTCCCCGAACTTGTGCCGCCTGAGGGTGCGCAGTCGGAAGATCTGCACTTCTTGCCGGCAGAGCCTCAGCGCCGTCGCGCCCGCTTTCAGGCCACGCTGGCCGTGCGCAACCCCCTGCGCTGCGGGGCCGATGCATGCTGAACCTGCAGACACAGGAACGCGGTTTCTCGATCATTGCCGCCACCGGGGCGCTGATCATCATCGGCTTGCTGATGATGGCCGGATTGCGTCTGGTCCTCGACCATACCCGCAGGGCCTCACTGTTTGCCGACCGTGCGCTCGCCCTGCAGGAAGCGGAAGCCGCGCTGACCGTTGCCGAATGCCGGATCGCTGTCGCCACGGACACGCCTGCTCATCAGGATTGCAGTGCGGCGCACGATAGGGAGCGCATTGCATCGCTCGACGCGCTCACGCTCTCCGGATTCGTACCCGGCCAATGCGGACAAGGCGAAGCGCTCGGATTGTGCTGGCCCCTCGTTGGGCAATCTGCGCAATCGCTGTCGAAATTGCTCGCCGACAAACCCGACGCCGTCACGCTTCCCACCCCCGTTCAGGCCGGTGCGCGCCAGACACCCGCGTTGGCTGCGCGCTATGTCATCGAGCCGATCCCCGATGCGCTACCAGGACGCTGGATAGAGGCAGGCTCGGCGCGAGCACCATCGCTCTTCCGCATTACGGCTGCTGGCTTCGGTACCGATAGAGCGGTCAACGTGATGCTGCAGACAATCTATCGACCGAGGGTGGCCGCGCCATGAATGCACATCGCATGGGCGCATGGCTCTTGGCCGTGCTGGCCGGATCGACGATTGCAGCCAGCGGAGACCATCCTGCGGGGCAACTGCCGACCCACATCGTCATCGCACGAGGCGACGATGCATGGAGTGGTCGGCTGCGCGCCCTGCAGTTCCTGCCAACGCCGTACACCCTCGACGCACCGGCACCGCCGGATCGCTGGGAAGCCTCGCGTCTGCTCGATCTCACCGCATCCGACGCGCGGCAGCTCTGGACGTTTCGCCACGGTGATGCGCCTGTCCGTTCACCCGTCGTGCTGCGCTGGCCGGCGCTCTCGCCCGCGCAACAGGCCGCCATCGATGGCGGCGACGGGCTGGGCAGCGCGCGAGTCGGCTACCTGCGTGGCGAGCGTCGACACGAGCACGACGGCTACGGCCTGCGACCACGTACATCGGTGCTGGGCGCGATGCGCGGTGCGCACGTGCAACTGCTCGGGCCACCCGGCTTCGTTCTCGACATGCGCCACGGACCGTTTCGAGCCCAGCACGCACGCCGACCATGGATGGTCTACATCGGCGCTAATGACGGCATGCTGCACGGCTTTGATGCGCTCACGGGCGAAGAGCGCTTCGCCGTCATGTCAGACGCAGTCCTCCCGTTGGCCGCGCAGAATGCGTCGCCCGGAAACCCCGTGCCCGGCCCGGTCTGCGGCCACCCCTTCGCCGCCGATGCGTGGACGGGTTCGCAATGGCGTTCCGTGCTCGCTTGTGCCAACGGCACGATGGGCTCCGGCCTCTTTCTGGTCGATGTCACCGATCCTGAGTCAGCTACGCCGCCCTCCCTGCTGGCCTATGACGCAAGCGACGACCCCACCGTCGGTCGCGTTCAAGGTCCCATTCCAATCGTCCCATTGAGCGCGGGTGGCGCCGGACAGCCGCGCTGGTTCGCCGTCAGTGGGAACGGCGCGAGCAACGCTGGCGTCGAAAGTCGCCTGCTGTTGCTGGCGCTCGACCAGCCACGTTCCTCGCCCTGGGTGCAGACACAGACCGCTCATGCGATCCGGGTTCCTTCGGTGGCAAGCCGTGGCGGTCTGGGCGCACCAGCAGTGGCACTCGGACCAAGCGGGCTTGCCACACTGGCCTATGCTGCCGACTCTCGCGGCCAAGTCTGGCGCTTTGACTTGACTGGCGCGCCGCCCTGGTCCAACGCACTCGGAACGAATGAAGCACAACGGCGTACGCCGCTGTTCAGAGCGACGTCGCGCAACGGGGGTATGCAGCACATACCTGGCCCGATCCTCCTGGCGGCCACGGCCAACGGCCCACTGCTGGTTTTCACCGCCATCGACGATGAAGGCCACGCCACGGTGTACGGCGTGGCAGACCGCGGCGCGCACAGTGTCTCGCGCGAGGAACTGGCCAGCCTCAGCGCGACCGATGTCGGAGACGGCACCGTCATCCGCCAGGACGGCAATCCCACGGAGAACGGCTGGCGTATCGATCTGCCTGCGGGTCAAGCACCCGATGATCTGAGCGCAGCGGGCGCAAACAGTCTGCTGCTTCTGACTCGCGATGTTGCTGGCCGTGATCGCGCTTACTTCCTCGACACCCGCACCGGCTTACCCGCCAGCAAAGGCGACCGCACCGGCCACGTGCTGATCGGTACGCCGCTTGTTACCGTGCAATCCGTCCCCCCGGCTCGAACACTTGACGGCGCCATCACGCAGGCGCTTCGCACCACCCTTTGGCAGGCGGACGGCGACCGCGTTCGGCGGCTGGAGTCCAACACCTACACGCTCCAGCTTGGCAGACTGAACTGGCGGGAGATGACAGAAGCAGGCGCTCGCTGATGCGCAGCATGCGTGCATTCACGCTGTTGGAATTGATGGTGGCGCTGGCCATGGCGGCGGCGCTTGCCTTGGTGGCCATGTCAGCCTGGCAGGCCCACTTTGAGCGCAATCGCCGGGCGGCGGCGCGTGCAGCACTGGTGGGCACCCTCGCTCAAATGCAACTGCGGCGCGCAGGAGCAGATGACCAGGAAGGCGTCATGTCTCAGAGCCGGTTGCCGCAGGTGGATGGCTACACGATTGTTGGCAACGAACCCTGCCTACCCCCATCGCATCAGTGCACGATGGCAATCGCGATCCCCCATCGCGCGGACCCGGTGTGCGGCACGCTCAGCGTGGACAGCACGGGGAAACGCCTGCCGCACGATGCCGCATGCTGGCCATGACCCCGCAATTCCGGTACCGCCAGCAGGCGGGCGTGACGCTCGCCGAAACCGGGATCGTGTTGGCCATCGTGAGCATCCTGGCGGTCGCGGCGCTGCCCTCGATCGTCGACCGGTGGCAACGCGAAACGGTGATTTTGCTCGCGGAGCAGTTTGCCAGTAACGTGTCCCTGGCCCGCGCGACGGCACAGTACCGCCACGTCCAGGCACATCTTCGGCCACTCAATCCCTCTGGAGACTGGGCTGATGGGTGGCAATTGACCACGTCGCCCCCTGCAGGTACGCCGGATATCACGGCCGCGCCGACACCTGCACAAGAAAGCCTGATCGTCGCCACCGTGTGCCCGCCGGCAGTGCCAACGGTTCGCATTCACTTCAGAATTCCTGGCAACACGCTGTCTTACGCACCTGTGGGATACTCACGCAATGGCAATGGTGGAGCACTGCACGGCACGCTGACGATCTCAAGCGGGCGGCATGTGCGCCAAGTGCGGATCAACAGTGTGGGCCGCGCGCGCATCTGCGATCCGGCCACGGATTCCCGCAGGTGCAATACCGCCGGCGATGACCCTTAACCGACTCCTGTTTCGCACCCATGTTTTCCGATTTCGACCACGCCATGATGCAGCGCGCCCTGGCGCTGGCCGAGAAGGGCCTCTTCACCACCACGCCCAACCCTCGCGTAGGCTGCGTGATCGTGCGCGATGACACGGTCATCGGCGAGGGCTACACACAGCCGGCCGGCCAGGACCACGCTGAAATCCAAGCCATTAAGGATGCCCAGTCGCGCGGCCAGGACGTGCGCGGCGCCACCGCGTATGTGACGCTGGAGCCCTGCAGCCACTTCGGCCGCACTCCTCCCTGTGCGGATCGCCTGGTCGAAGCCGGCATTGGCCGCGTGGTGGCGGCGATGGAAGATCCCAATCCCTCGGTTTCCGGACGCGGCCTGCAGAAGCTGCGCGATGCCGGTATCGACGTGCGCTGCGGCCTGCTGGAGCGCGAGGCGCGCGAACTGAACATCGGCTTCGTCTCACGCATGACGCGGGGCACGCCTTGGGTGCGCGTGAAGGTCGGCGCGTCGCTGGACGGCCGCACCGCGCTGGACAACGGCATCAGCCAGTGGATTACCGAAACCGAAGCGCGCAACGATGGCCACCGCTGGCGCGCACGCGCCTGCGCCATCCTGACCGGCATCGGTACGGTACGAGAAGACAACCCGCGCCTGACCGTGCGCGCCCTCACCACGCCGCGCCAACCCCGGCGCGTGCTGGTGGATTCCTCACTGGACGTGCCGCTCGACGCCCACATCCTTACCACCGACGGCCACCACGAGCCGACACTGATCTTTGCCGCGCAGCCCGAGGCTGGACGCATGCGCGCGTTGGCTGAACGGGGCGCCGAGGTCATTCTCCTGCCCAACGCAGCCGGCAAGGTCGACTTGCCCGCCATGTTGCGTGAACTCGGCCGCCGCGAGATCAACGAGCTGCACGTCGAGGCAGGCTTCAAGCTCAACGGCTCCTTGCTGCGCGAGGGCCTGGTCGATGAGATCCTCGTCTATCTGGCGCCGAAGGTACTCGGTTCGGGCCAAGGCATGTTCAACATGGGGCCGCTGCAGACACTGGAAGGCGCGGCCGAATTCTTCTTTCACGACATCTCGCGTGTCGGGGGCGACCTTCGCATCCTGGCGCGCCGCAACCCGACGGATTGATTGCATATGTTCACCGGAATCGTCGCCGCCATCGGCCGCATTGAAACCGTCACGCCGCTGGGCGACCACGCCAACGCGGGCGTACGCCTGTCCATCGACGCCGGCGGCCTGCCGCTGGCCGATGTCACCCTGGGCGATTCCATTGCGATCCAGGGCGCCTGCATGACGGTCGTGTCCAAGACAGATACAGGTTTTGATGTCGACGTCTCCCGAGAATCGCTGTCGAAAACGGTTGGTCTGGAGCGCCCTGGAGAAGTCAACCTTGAGAAAGCGCTGCGCCTGGCCGACCACATCGGCGGACATCTCGTGTCGGGCCATGTGGACGGTCTTGGCACCGTGACCCACTTCGCGCCCGTGGGCGAATCGCACGAGCTGCGGGTGCGCGCGTCTGCGGATCTGGGCAAATATCTCGCCTACAAGGGTTCGGTGGTAGTCAACGGCGTGTCGCTCACCGTCAACAGCGTGCGCGACAATGCCGAGGGCTGCGAGTTCTCGATCAACCTGATCCCGCACACGGTGGCTGTGACGACGCTCAAGCACCTGAAGGCGGGCAGCCAGGTCAACCTGGAAATCGACCTGATCGCCCGCTACGTCGAGCGCATGCTCAGCCACACCACGCTCGCTCAGCGCGCTGTCGCTTGAAAGCAGGCCGGGGCATCGCTCCGGCCGCCTTGGCGTACAATAGCGGGCTTCCCATTTATGCAGTCGCACGACCCCGAAACGGGGTGGGTTCGCGACGCGCACTCCCTCACACGCCATGTCGATCGCCACAGTCGAAGAAATCATTGCCGAAATCCGCGCCGGCCGGATGGTCATCCTGGTCGACGAGGAAGACCGTGAGAACGAGGGCGACCTGATCCTGGCGAGCGATTTCGTCACGCCGGAAGCCATCAACTTCATGGTCACGCACGCGCGCGGCCTGGTGTGCCTGACGCTCACCGAAGAGCACTGCGACCAGCTCGACCTGCCCATGATGGCCAGCCGCAACGGTACGCAGTTCGGCACCAATTTCACCGTGTCCATCGAAGCGGCCGAGGGCGTGACCACCGGCATCTCCGCCGCCGACCGCGCACGCACCATTCAGGTGGCCGCCGCCAGGAACGCCAAACCGTCTGACCTGGTGAATCCGGGCCACATCTTCCCGCTGCGTGCCCAAAAGGGCGGCGTGTTGATGCGCGCGGGGCACACCGAAGCTGGTTGCGACCTGACCACCTTGGCGGGCCTGACACCCGCCGCCGTGATCTGCGAGATCCTGAAAGACGACGGCACCATGGCCCGCTTGCCGGATCTCGTGGAGTTCGCCAAGAAGCACGGCCTGAAGATCGGCACGATTGCCGACCTGATCCAGTACCGCAGCCGCACCGAGAGCATTGTCGAGCGCGTCGGCGAGCGCACGATGGAAACGCAATTCGGCACGTTCCACGCCGTCGCCTTCCGCGACCGCGCCGCTGGTCGCGCGCATCTGGCGCTGGTAAAGGGCACGCCGACGCCAGGCACCGAGACGCTGGTGCGCGTGCATGAGCCGCTGTCTGTCCTGGACTTGCTCGAATGCCAGCGCACGACGCACTCTTGGAGCGTCCCGGCCGCCCTGCGCGCCGTGCAAGCCGCACCGACGGGCGTGGTCGTGCTGCTCAACTGTGGAGACTCGCCGGATCGCCTGTTCGCGCAATTCAGCGCGCTGGACGCGCCCCACGAACGCCCCCGCACGAAACCCGATCCGCGCATCTACGGTATCGGCGCGCAGATCCTCAAAGAGGTGGGCGTCGGCAAGATGCGTGTGCTCGCCTCGCCCCTCAAGCTGCCGAGCATGACCGGCTACGATCTGGAAGTGACCGCTTACCAGTCGATGGCGGATGCGCCGAACATCACCTCAGCGGCTTCGTCGACTACGCATTGAGTTCCAGCGGCGGCCCCTGGGCTGCCGCACTGAATATTCTTCTTCTGACGCGTTGCCTGCCTGGCGACCCCAACCGGAATACACCATGGACCACGGTTTCTACCCGAGCAATCTGAACGGCGAAGGCCTTCGCATCGGCATTGTGCAGGCTCGCTTCAACGAGCCCGTATGCGAAGCGCTGCGCGAGGCCTGCGTTGATGAGCTGGAGCAGCTCGGCGTGGCCGGCGAGGACGTGCTGCTGGTGACCGTGCCCGGCGCACTGGAAGCCCCGCTGGCCCTGCAGAAGATGGCCGAATCGGGCCAGTTCGATGCGCTGATCGCGCTGGGCGCCGTGATCCGCGGCGAGACGTATCACTTCGAGCTGGTGTCCAACGAGTCCGGCGCCGGCATCACGCGGGTCGGCCTGGATTTCAATATCGCCATCGCCAACGGCATCCTGACCACCGACACCGATGCGCAAGCGCACGCCCGCACCCGCGAAAAGGGCCGCGACTGCGCCCGTGCCGCCGTTGAAATGGCCAACCTCACTGCCGCGCTCGACGGCCTGCAGGATCACGGCCAAGACGACGAGAACGAATAAGCGCCTGCGTGCGCAAAGGCTTTTCCCATGACGCAAGACAATTCCCAGGCCAAACCCAAGGCGCCCGCCAAGAGTGCGCGCCGCCGTGCGCGCGAACTGGCGCTGCAGGGCCTGTATCAATGGCTGCTCAACCGCAACGATCCCGGTGTGGTCGAGGCGCATCTGCATGACGCCCAAGGCTTCAACAAGGCCGACCGCGCGCACTTTGACGCCCTGCTGCATGGTGCCATTCGCGAAGAAGCCACGCTAACCGAAGCCTTTACGCCCTACCTGGACCGCCCGGTGGCCGAGCTGTCTCCGGTCGAGCGCGCCGCCTTGCTGGTCGGAGCGTACGAACTGGTGCACTGCATCGATATCCCATACAAGGTCGTGATCAACGAGGCCGTGGAACTGGCCAAGACCTTCGGCGGCGTCGAGGGCTACAAGTATGTGAACGGCGTGCTGGACAAGCTGGCCGCCCAGGTGCGCGCTGTCGAGGTTGCCGCCCGCCGGTAACCCTGGCGCTTTGCTCTTCGCTTGACCCTTTGCTTCGCCCCACGATGGACGCCCACCGCCTGCACACAGCCGCTCGACTGGCCAATATCCGCGCTTTTCACGTGATGGAGCTGGCCAAACAGGCCCGTGCGCTGGAGCAGGCCGGACGAAGCATCATCCACATGGGCATCGGCGAGCCCGACTTCACCGCCGCCGAACCGGTCGTGCGAGCCGCAGCCGACGCCATGCGGCGAGGCGTGACCCAATACACCGGTGCGCTGGGTATCCGCCCTCTGCGGGAGGCGATCGCCCGCTACTACCAGACCACCTACGGCCTCGACGTCGCACCTGAGCGCATCATTGTCACGGCTGGCGCATCGGCAGCGCTGTTGCTCGCGTGCGCAGTGCTGGTGGAAATCGGCGGCGAAGTGCTGATGCCCGATCCGAGCTACCCCTGCAACCGTCACTTCGTGGCCGCTTTCGACGGCACCGCGAAGTTGGTGCCTTCCGGGCCGGAAGAGCGCTTCCAGTTGACCGCGGCGCAGGTCGAATCCAACTGGGGCGAGCGCACGCAGGGCGTGCTGCTGGCCTCCCCGTCCAATCCGACGGGCACATCGATCGTGGCCGACGAGCTTCGGCGCATCGTGCAGACGGTGCGCATGCGAGGCGGTTTTACCATCGTCGACGAGATCTACCAGGGATTGTCGTACGACCAGGCGCCGGTCTCCGCGCTGACGTTCGGCGACGACGTCGTCACGATCAATAGCTTCTCGAAGTATTTCAACATGACCGGCTGGCGCCTCGGCTGGCTGGTGGCGCCGGCTGAGCTGGTGCCGGAATTCGAGAAGGTTGCGCAGAGCCTGTTCATCTGCGCCTCGGCTGTCGCGCAGCATGCGGCGCTCGCCTGTTTCGAGCCGGAAGCGCTGGCCATTTATGAAGACCGCAAGGCCGAGTTCCGCCGCCGTCGCGATTACATCGTCCCCGCGATGGAGTCGCTAGGCTTCAAGGTGCCGGTCAAGCCGGACGGCGCATTCTATGTGTACGCGGATTGCCGTGGCGTGAATCATCCGCACGCCAGCGACGCCGACGCGCTCACCCAGTCGATGCTGCATGATGCAGGCGTCGTGCTGGTACCGGGTCTCGATTTTGGTCCGTACACCGCACACCAGTACATCCGCTTGTCCTACGCGACCGCGATGGATCACCTGGAAGAGGCTGTCGCGCGGCTCGGCAAGCTGTTCACCCGCTAGACGCGAAGCCGACAAGGTCAGGGCACAAACAAGAAAGCCGTCCCGAAGGACGGCTTTTCTTATCTTGCGTGCAACGAACCGGGCAAAACCTTCAAGCCTGGCCCTGATGCGCCGCGCCACTCTTGTCATTATCCAGGCGCGCCTCTTCCTGCTGCCCAGTCACCGGCGCTTTGTCTGCCGGCTTGGCGGCTTGCGTCTTTGCATCCGCCTGGGTCACGGGCGCTGCTGCGGCGACCGGCTTGGCCGGCTCCCGTTCGGACGCCATCGTCACGGGCGATTTGTGGCCCGTCGCCACCATGCGCAGGCGTGAACGCTCGGCCAGCACCTTGCCGCCATAGCCACCATCGCCCTGTGTAACGGCCCCGACATACAACTTCAGGCCGCCTTCGATCGAACCCGCACGGGCGATGCAATCCTTCAGCACCAGCGCACCGACCTTGATATTCGCATAGGGGTTGAGCGCCGCTCCCACGCCGCCCATCACCTCGTACTTGTCCTGGTGAACCTTGGTCATCACCTGCATGAGGCCCTGCGCACCCATGCCGCTTTCCGCGAACGGGTTGAAGCTCGACTCGATCGCCATGACGCCAAGGATGAGCAGCGGATCCAGGCCGACTTCCTTGCCGGTCTGATAGGCCGCCTTCACCAGCTGGCCGGTGGCCGTGGCCGCCACGCGATACTTCCGGGCAATGTACTCGGCCACGGCGGCCTGCTCGCGCGGGGTGCCGGCCGTCGCAGACTCGCGCGCATCCCGCACGATCTGCGTGTTAGGAATCTGCGCGGCGAGCTCAGCGACCGACGGAACCTTGGATAGGGTATCCCAGCCCGCCGCTGCAACGGAACCGCCCTGCGCCAGGGCAGGCGCCACGGCCTGTGCCGCGCCCGTGCCAGCCGACGGTCCGGTTGGCGCAAAGGCAACCTGCTCCACGCCACCTGCCACAGCACGTGACGCGTTGGCCGACGCCGCATTGGCGCCAATACCCGGCGCAAAGTTCAGCACACGCTGGGCAACCATGGCACGCCACTCACCGTTGAGCGAGAGGGCGACCGCAGCCACCACAGCCAGCACGCCAATGCTGTTGAGCACGACATGCCCGCTGCGGAAGACCAACAGCACGCCAGGATGCAACTCATTGCGGGACGCCGCGGCGCCCCCTGCGTTCAACTCCATGCGCAGCTTACGAGGCAGCGCAACTTGGCCTGCGCGCGCGAGGCGGCGGCCCACCGGGGCGACGAGCCGGCGTTGCAGCGCCGATCCGATCCCGGAAGAATGAAGGGTTTTCCAACCGTTCATACTTACCTCCGTCCGCTGCGCAGATCCGGTAGACGCCTTTTTTCTGCCTGGCGCCGTACGTTTCGAATCGCAACGGTTTTTAGTAAGGATGCCGCGCTGTTGCAGTCAGCCGGCATCTGTTGGGGGCACTCCCCAAGTGCCCAGAAAAATGCGGGGTGTGTCCTTGGGGAGGCCACATCCCGCAGCGATGCTGAAGTGCTCTGGCGTCGCTCCTCGAATGAAGAGATATGAGCGATGGCATTAGCCGAAAACTTGTTGCGTTGCAACAATTGCCAGATCGGATTGGATTGTAGGAAGCGCGTTATACCAAGTCAATCATAAAGAAATAGTTTTTCATATCTAAAAGTTATTACAAATGCGTGTTGTGGGGGCTGGCTGACCCGCGGTTCGTTCTGTCATCAGGGTGCCGCGAAGTTTTGCCCGTACAATCGCGGCGACCTGGCCTACGCCAAAAAAATACCTGCTGGCCAGTTATTTGGCTGACCCGGGAGGCGCGCGGCTAGCGCCCCACCCTTACCTTTGGTTACAAAATCTCCATGCAATACAGGGACTTACGTGACTTTCTCGCCCAGTTGGAACGCCTGGGCGAGCTTCGCCGCGTGCACCAAGCGGTGTCGCCGCGCCTGGAAATGACCGAAGTCTGCGACCGCCTGCTGCGAGCCGAGGGCCCGGCAGTGGTGTTCGAGCACCCGGCCGATGGCGCACACCGGTACGACATGCCCGTGCTCGCCAACGTGTTCGGTACACCGCGCCGCGTGGCACTCGGCATGGGTGCCGATTCGCTGGACGAATTGCGCGACGTGGGCCGCCTGCTCTCCGCGCTGAAGGAGCCCGAGCCCCCGCGTGGTCTGCGCGAAGCCGGCAAGCTCTGGACGATGGCCAAGGCCGTGTGGGATATGGCGCCGCGCAAGGTGTCATCGCCCGCGTGCCAGGAAGTCGTGTGGGAAGGCGACGATGTCGACCTCGCGCGCATTCCTGTGCAGACGTGCTGGCCGGGTGATGCGGCGCCGCTGGTGACGTGGGGCCTCGTCATCACTCGCGGGCCGCACAAGAAGCGGCAGAACCTGGGCATCTACCGGCAGCAGGTGATCAGCCGCAATCAACTCATCATGCGTTGGCTGGCCCATCGGGGCGGCGCACTGGACTTTCGCGAGCACGCCATCGCCCATCCGGGCAAGCCCTTCCCGATCGCTGTGGCATTGGGAGCCGACCCGGCAACGGTTCTCGGCGCCGTGACGCCGGTGCCGGACACCCTCTCGGAATATCAATTTGCCGGCCTGCTGCGCGGCAGCCGGACCGAACTGGCGGCGTGCCTGACGCCATCGCTCGCTCAGGCGCAACTGCAGGTGCCGGCGAGCGCGGAGATCGTCCTCGAAGGCCACATCCAGCCGGACCCGACGCACCCGAGCGGCTATCAGCACGCTCTCGAAGGCCCGTTTGGGGATCACACCGGTTATTACAACGAGCAGGACTGGTTCCCCGTGTTCACGGTCGAACGCATCACGATGCGCCGCGACCCGATCTATCACTCTACGTATACGGGCAAGCCGCCCGATGAACCCGCCGTACTCGGCGTGGCGCTCAATGAAGTGTTCGTGCCGCTGCTCCAGAAGCAGTTTCCGGAGATCGCCGATTTCTATCTGCCGCCCGAGGGCTGCAGCTACCGCATGGCGCTGGTCAGCATGAAGAAGCAATACGCCGGCCACGCCAAACGCGTGATGTTCGGCGTGTGGAGCTTCCTGCGGCAGTTCATGTATACGAAGTTCATCGTGGTGGTGGACGACGATGTGAATCTGCGCGACTGGAAGGAAGTGATCTGGGCGATCACGACCCGCGTGGACCCGGCGCGCGACACGGTCATGGTCGAGAACACGCCGATCGACTATCTGGACTTTGCGTCGCCCGTGTCCGGCCTCGGCTCCAAGATGGGGATCGACGCCACCAACAAATGGCCGGGCGAAACCACCCGTGAGTGGGGCCAGCCCATCGTCATGGACGCGGCGGTCAAAGCCAAGGTCGACACCATGTGGGACACGCTCTTCCAATAACCACAAGGCCTGGCGGCCCAGTCTGCGAGCGAACGATCGTTCGGTTATTCTTAGCAAGTTAAGCGACTGCTGCATCTAAAAGGCAGGCCTTCCGGTCTGCCTGCTTCCTTTTCGGAGACCGCCATGGCCGAAGCACTCGATTCTTCCCGCACCGCCTCCAACACACTGGAGCGCATCAAAGACCGCACGCTCGTCAAAACGCAGTCCTACGTGGACGGCGCATGGACCGACGCAGCAGACGGCACGACCTTCCCCGTCTACGACCCCGCCACGAATACCCACCTGGCCGATGTGGCGAACCTCGGCCACGCAGAAACGCTGCGCGCCATCGACGCGGCCAATGCGGCGTGGCCGGCGTGGCGCGAGCTGACAGGCAAGGAGCGCGCCGGCCTGATGCGCCGCTGGTTCGACCTGCTGATCGCCAATGCCGACGACCTCGCCGCGCTGATGACCGCCGAACAAGGCAAGCCGCTGGCCGAAGCCAGGGGCGAGATCGTCTATGGCGCGTCGTTCATCGAATGGTTTGCCGAAGAGGCCAAGCGCGTCTCCGGCGACGTGATGGCCAGCACCTGGCGCGACAAGCGCATGGTCGTGCTCAAGCAGCCGGTGGGCGTGTGCGCGTCCATCACGCCGTGGAACTTCCCGCTGGCGATGATCACCCGCAAGGTGGCGCCAGCCATGGCGGCAGGCTGCACCATCGTCATCAAGCCGGCCGAACAGACGCCGCTGTCCGCGCTGGCGATGGCCGAACTGGCGCACCGCGCGGGCATTCCGAAGGGCGTCGTCAACGTCGTGACGGGTGATGCGGATCGCTCGATCGCCATCGGCAAGGCCCTGTGCGAATCGCCGATCGTGCGGCATCTGTCGTTCACGGGCTCGACGCCGGTGGGCCGCATCCTGATGCAGCAGTGCTCGCCGACGGTGAAGAAGGTAGCGCTTGAGCTGGGCGGCCATGCGCCGTTCATCGTGTTCGACGACGCCGACATCGATGCCGCCGTGGAAGGCGCAGTGCAGTCGAAATATCGCAACGCGGGCCAGACCTGCGTGTGTACGAACCGCTTCTACGTGCACGCCTCGGTGTACGACGCGTTTGTCGAGAAGCTCTCGGCCAAGGTGCGCGGCATCAAGGTTGGCAACGGTTTCGAATCTGGCGTGGTGCAAGGCCCGCTGATCGACAACCAGGCCGTGGAGAAAGTGCAGCGCCACATTGAAGACGCGACGCAGAAAGGCGCGCGCCTGACCGCCGGCGGCAAGCTGATGCAGGGCTTCGGCTCGCAGCGTTTCGTCGAGCCCACGGTGCTGGCCGATGCCACGCCCGACATGCTGATCGCGCGCGAAGAAACCTTCGGCCCCGTCTCCGCCATCTTCAAGTTCCAGGACGAGGCGGAAGTCGTACGCCTGGCCAACGACACAGAATTTGGCCTGGCCTCGTACTTCTTCAGCCGCGACATCGGCCGCATCTGGCGCGTGGCCGAGCAGCTCGAATACGGCATGGTCGGCATCAACACGGGGCTGATCTCGAACGAGGTGGCACCGTTTGGCGGCATCAAGCAATCGGGGCTGGGCCGCGAAGGTTCGGTCTACGGCATCGACGAGTACCTCGAACTCAAGTATCTGTGCATGGGCGGCATCTGAACCGTCATCCCCTACCGGCCGACCTGCCACATCGATAGAGCGGGCGGCCTTCCCCCTTGCCTGACCGGCGGAGGAGACACATGAGCACCATCCAGGAAGGCGCCCTGTTGTGGACGCCATCGGCGGATTTCATCGCGCGCTCGCGCCTGACCCACTACCTCGACTGGCTCGCGCGCGAACGCGACCTGCGCTTCTCGGCCACCACGCCCGAGGGCTACGCGCAACTGTGGGAATGGTCCACCACCGAGCTGGAGGCGTTCTGGACGTCCGTCTGGGATTATCTCGACCTGCGCGCCTCGACGCCCTTCACGCGGATGCTGGGCGACCGCACCATGCCCGGCGCGCAATGGCTGGTTGGCGCAAAGCTCAATTACGTCGATCAGGTCATGCGCCATGTGGAGGAAGGCGGCAACCCCGACCGCACCGCCATCCGCTACGCCAGCGAGACCAAGCCGCTGGCCGACCTATCGTGGCGCGAACTGCGCCGCCGGGTTGCCTCGCTGGCCGATGCACTGCGCAAGATGGGCGTGGAGCCGGGCGACCGTGTTGCCGCGTATCTCTCGAATACGCCGGATGCCATCGTCGCGTTTCTCGCCACGGCCAGCGTGGGGGCCGTCTGGTCAGTCTGCGCGCCTGATATGGGCCAGGTGGCCGTCGCGGACCGCTTCCGACAGATCGAGCCCAAGGTGCTGATCGCGGTGGACGGCTATCACTACGGCGGTCGCGCATTCGACCGCACCGACGTGGTCGCGGAGATGGTTGCCGCGCTGCCCTCGGTCGAACACCTCGTCCTCGTGCCGCAGTTGCTGGGCGAGATCAACCGCGCACGCTTCCCGCAGGCCCGTGACTGGCGCGACCTGACGGCCAACGACGTGCCGCTCGTCATCACACCGGTCGCGGCCGACCACCCGCTGTGGATTCTCTATTCGTCCGGCACCACCGGCATGCCCAAGCCCATCGTGCACGGCCACGGCGGCCTGCTGCTGGTGCAGACGATGATGGGCGCGCTGCATCTCGACCTGGGCCCCGACGACGTCTACCACTGGTACAGCAGCACCGGCTGGGTCATGTGGAATTCGCAGGCGAGCGGCCTGCTTGGCGGCGTCACGCTCGCCATCTACGACGGCAATCCCGGCACGCCCGATCTCAATACGCTGTGGCGCTTCGCGCAGGATGCGGGCGTGACGTTCTTTGGCGCCGGGGCGGCGTTCTTCGCCAATTGCCTGAAGGCCGGCATCGAGCCCGGTCGCGATTTCGACCTGTCGAAACTGCGCGCGGTCGGCTCGACCGGTTCGCCGCTCTCAGCCGAGGCGTATGACTGGATCTACCGCCACGTGAAGGCCGATGTCTGGCTCAACCCGATTTCCGGCGGCACCGACTTTGCCGGCTGCTTCGTGGGCGGCGTCGCCACGCTGCCCGTCTATGCGGGCGAGATGCAATGCCGCAACCTCGGTTCGCGCGTGGAAGCGCTCGACGAGGCCGGCCAGCCGCTTATCGACGCAGTGGGCGAACTGGTCTGCACGGCACCCATCCCATCGATGCCGCTCTTCTTCTGGGGCGACACCGATGGCAGCCGCTACCGCGACAGCTACTTCGACATGTACCCGGGCCAGTGGCGTCATGGCGACTGGATCAAGATCACCCCGCGCGGCGGCGCCATCATCTACGGCCGGTCGGACGCCACGATCAACCGCCATGGCATCCGCATGGGCACGGCGGAGCTGTACCGCGTGGTGGAAGACCTGCCCGAAGTGCTCGACAGCCTCGTCGTCGATCTGGAATTTCTCGGCCGGGAATCGTTCATGCCGCTGTTCGTCGTGCTGCGCGAAGGCGCCACGCTCGACGACACACTGCGCGGCACGATCAACGCGCGCATCAAGGCAGGGCTATCGGCCCGGCATGTGCCCAACGTGGTTGTGCAGGCGCCCGGCGTGCCGCGCACGCTCTCGGGCAAGAAAATGGAGGTGCCGATCAAGAAACTGCTGCTTGGCGCACCGGTCGAGCGCATCGCCAACCCGGACGCGATGGCCAATCCGGACGTGCTGGCGTGGTATGTGAACTACGCGCGTACGCTCGCCCCGCAGACGAGCGCATCGCGCGAACCCGCGCCAGCACTGGAATCCTGGCGGAGCTAAACCGATCGATCGACTGCGGCTCCACGGTCTCCACCAATCGTACGATGGCATGGCACAGACAGGCTGACTAACGTACAGCGTGCACCGGCACACAAGATGCCGGGCTTGCTGCTTCATACGGGGAGTCACCATGCTTGCAACGACGAGCGTCCTGATCAAGACGGAGGACGGCCGCGAAGCGTTGGCCGCGCGCCGCCATGACATGCAGGTGCGCCAGCGCCATTTGCTCATCCTCATCGACGGCGCCCGCACGGTCGGGCAATTGCATCAATTGCTCCGCGACTGGCCCGACCTGGACGACTTGCTGGCCGGGCTGCAACGGACCGGCATGGTGGACGTGCTGCCACGAGACGTGCCTGCGGACGCGCCAGCGCCATCGCCCACCGACTCGTTCGACCCCATCTCGCACTTCAACCGACCGTTGTTCGGCGATGACACCGATCAGCGCGCCATGTCGGCCATCTACGACGAATTGCCGCCCTTGGCCGGCATGACGCTCGGGCTGCAGACCGTCGCAGCGCCTGCCGACGTGCCAGCCTCCAACGAGGCGCTGCTGGCGCCGCCGGACCCTTCACCGATCACGCAGGCTCCCGTTGCATCCGAACTGGCCGACGTTCTGCCCAATGTGACCAAGGTCGAGCTGATGCGGTTGGCGCAGCAACACTTCGGCGCTGCCGCTGGGGCAGCCATGCCGTTACTCCGAGCGTGCCGGGAAGATGCCCAATCGCTGAGCGACGTGATTGCCGCCTGCGCCGAGGCGGCCGAACCGGTTGCCGGCGAACGCGCTGCCGCCCGCTTTGTCGACGCGGCCATGCAAGTGATGGCGCATCGCCGCTAGGCATGCAGACGGCTCCGGGCGCGCGGCCCGTGACCCCATTCAGTGAAGCAGGCCGACCGGCTTACACAATGCCCGCTATTGGCATGGGCGCGCGGCTGGTTACAAGCCTGATGCCGCAATGCAGGCCAATGCTTGCCTCGTCACGAAACAAGACGGGCCGTATCGACGCTGCGCTTCGTCAACACCTACCCTTGAACGACTTTGCGGCGCAGCCAGAAGGGCGCAGAATCGCGCTCCACTCCTGCCCGCCACCCTACGTCAGGTATGCCTGAGACCAATCCCTCCGAAACCGCGCGACATGCTCTGCGGCTACTCGCCTCGCGCAAACTCGCGCCGACACCCGACAACTTCGCGGCGATCTACCACGAGATCGCCGGGAGCAAACCCAATGAAAGCGCCCAGGATGCTTTCAACGCCAGCTTCTCTGGAACGCTCGTTCTGGAGCGGCAAGAAGCACGACGGCTCAGCCAATGGATCCACGAGGGCAAGTGGGACAAGCTGTTCGGCGCACTGCGCCAGGCGCAGGACCACGTCAAGCATGCCTGCGCATGCGGCGCTGCCGAAGGCGACACCCATGAAGGTTCCGTGCGGGTGGCGCTCTTGCGCGAACTGCGCGAACAACTCGCGCGCACCATCGAATGCACCTTGCCCGCGCTCGGCGAAGATGACGCCACCATCGGGCCCGCTGCCCGCGCACTGATCGCGGCCTGCCGCTCAGAAACGGAAAGCCTCGCGAGTCTCACCGCCAGGCTGTCGACGTTCAACCATTGGCTGGCTCTCGCCGCAGAAGACCAGCACGAGATCCGTAAATCGCTGCTCGGGCTGCTTCAGCTGGTCTTCGAAAACATCGCCGAACTGTCACTCGACGACCGCTGGCTGCGCGGCCAGATCGACGCCCTGATGAAGGTGAGTGACGGTGCCGTGAGCCTGCGCCGGCTTGAAGACCTGCGCCGGCGGCTCAAAGAGGTGATCCACAAGCAAGGCTCTCTGAAGACGAAGTCGATGGAGGCCCAGGAGGAAATGAAGCGACTCCTGGCCGCCTTCATGGAGCGCCTGTCTGCTGCCGCTGAAATTTCTGGCGAACACCACCGCCAGATGGAAGCCTGCGCGAGGCGGATCGAATCTGCCAAGACACTCTCCGAAATCGCGCCAGCCATCCAGGATGCACTGTCGGCCACGCGTTGGATGTCGCAGGAATCGGCTCGCAATCGCGACGAGCTCTCGGCGATGAAGAAACGGGCAGAAGAAGCGGCCAACGAGGTGGCGACGCTTCGCAAGGCACTCGACATGGCGTCGGCCTCGGCACGGCATGACCTGCTGACGGGCGTGCTCAACCGCAAGGGCCTGGAGGAAGCGTTGGAGCAGGAAGTCGCCCGCGCGGCACGCCAGAGCACCGCGCTGTCCATCGCCTTCCTCGACATCGACAACTTCAAGTCGATCAACGACACGCACGGGCACAGCACCGGCGACGACGCGCTTTCGCACCTCGCCGAGGTTGCACGCGAATCCATGCGGCCTCAAGACACGCTCGCTCGCTTTGGTGGCGAGGAGTTCGTGATCCTGATGCCCGATACGCACCTGCAGGAAGGCGTGCAAACGATCGTCCGGCTGCAACGCGCGCTGACCCAGCGCTTTTTCATGGCGGGCGATACGCGGCTCTTCATTACGTTCTCTGCCGGCGTGGCTGAGCTTGGCAAGGACGAAGCGCCGATGGCCGCGATCCACCGCGCCGATCGCGGCATGTATCGCGCCAAGCGCGCCGGCAAGAACAAGGTGGTCGCGGCGTAAGCGATGCCCACCGCAAATTTGCCGGAAGATACACCGCCCAGCCCAGCGTCAGGCCGCCCGGAGTGTCTGGAATAGCACATTCAACCGCGACAGCCGTCATCCCGGCTTGCCCAATGGCGGCCAACCCGCATAAAATGACGGGCTACGCGGGCGTCGTATAATGGTAATACCCTAGCTTCCCAAGCTAGAGCCGTGGGTTCGATTCCCATCGCCCGCTCCACCCAATCGTCTAAAGCCGCCCTCGGCGGCTTTTTTGTTGCCTCCTCGCTCCATCGACGGGCGCACGGCACGGGATCTTCATGCAGCCCACCGAACTGCCGGGTACCGGCCCCGAGAACGCCACGCCGGCATCACAGGACGCCCACGCCGCGGACGGCGCGGAAACCGGCGCGGAAGTTGGCCATCCGCGCCGCATCCGCTCGTTCGTGCGCCGCGCCGGCCGAACGTCCACCGGGCAGCAGCGCGCGATCGACGAGCTCGGCCCGCGCTTCCTGCTGCCGTTCACGGCTGCACCGCTTGATTGGGAATCCGCCTTCGGCCGCCCTGGCGCCAGGCGCATCTTCGAGATCGGCTTCGGCATGGGCGAGACGACCGCGCATATTGCGCAACTGCGCCAGGAAGATGATTTCCTGGGCGTGGAAGTGCACGAGCCTGGCGTGGGCGCGTTGCTCAAGCTGATCGGCGAACGTCAGATCGGCAATATCCGCATCGTTTCCCACGATGCCGTGGAAGTTCTGGCGCAGATGATTCCGGAAGGCACGCTCGACGGGATCCACGTGTTCTTCCCTGACCCGTGGCACAAGAAGCGCCACAACAAGCGGCGCCTCATCCAGGGCCCGTTCGTGGCGCGCCTGGCGACGCACCTGAAGCCCGGCGGCTATCTGCATTGCGCGACGGACTGGGAAGAATACGCGCACCAGATGCTGGACGTGCTCTGCGCCGAGCCGCTGTTGGAGAACACCGCCGAGGGCTTTGCGCCCCGCCCTGACTATCGGCCCATCACCAAGTTCGAGAAGCGCGGCCTGCGCCTCGGACACGGCGTCTGGGACGTGGTGTTCCGCAAGCGCGGCTGACCACGCCCCCGGCGCGCATCACCGCGCGCCGAACTGCGTGTCGCCAAACAGGTTCTTGGCGTGACGCGGGAAGGCGCGCCAATATTGCGGCGGCGCCTTCACGGTGGCGCCCAGTTCAGCGGCCGCCGCCCACGCCCAGTGCGGGTTGTAAAGGAATGCGCGGCCGATTGCCACGAGGTCTGCCCGGCCTTCCGCCACAATGGCCTCGGCCTCGTGCGCCTCGTTGATCAGACCGACGGCGATGGACGGAATCTCCGCTTCGCGACGAATCTTCTCCGCAAACGGCACCTGATAGCCCGTCGACAGGGGAATCTGCTGCAGAGGCGATACGCCGCCTGACGACGCATCGATCCAGTCGCAACCCCGCGCGCGCAGCGCCTGAGCAAACACGACCGACGCTTCAGGGGTCCAGCCGCCCTCGACCCAGTCGGTCGCCGACACCCGCACACCCACCGGAATGTTGTCCGGCACGACGGCGCGCACAGCCTCAAAGATCTCCAGCGGATAGCGCATCCGGTTCTCGAGCGCGCCACCGTAAGCATCCGTACGCTGGTTGGCGATTGGCGAGAGGAATTCGTGCAGCAGATAGCCATGCGCGCAGTGCAGTTCGATGGCGGCCATGCCCAGGCGCACGGCGCGGCGCGCGGTGGCGACAAACTGATCGCGCACCCGGGCGAGGTCCGCGTCGGTCATCTCACGCGGGGCACGTTCCTCGGGGCGCTGCGGCAGTGCCGATGGCGCCATGGTCTCCCAGCCGCCTGCGTCGAGCGGCAACAGCGCCCCACCCTCCCACGGACGCGCGCTCGAGGCCTTGCGGCCCGCATGTGCGATCTGCATGCCGATCGGCACCAGGGCGTTCTGGCGGACGGCGGACAGCGTGCGAGCCAGGGCCGCTTCCGTCGCATCATCCCACAAACCCAGGCAGCCATTGGTAATGCGGCCCTCAGGCGATATGGCCGTCGCCTCGATCATCAGAAGCCCCGCGCCGGAGAGCGACAAGCCGCCCAGGTGGGTGTGATGCCACGCAGTTGCCTGGCCATGGTCGGCCGAGTACTGGCACATCGGCGAGATGACGATGCGGTTCTCAAGAGTGAGACCGCGCAGGGAGAAGGGCTGGAAGAGTGCACTCATGATCAGGGGATTCGGCTGTTGGCAGCTGGCAAAAGAAACCGCCAGTGTGTCCGAATCCGCCCGATCGTGCAGATGGCGCGAAAGCCCGCGCCGAGGTAGGGAAATGCCGTTGCCCGCTCAGGCCTGCCAGGCGATGAGGTGCGTGTAGGCGGTGACGAGAACGATGATGCCGAAGATGATCCGGTACCACGCAAAGCCGCGGAAATCATGCGTGGCGATGAACTTCAGCAGCCAGCGCACGCAGAAGAACGCCGAGATGAACGCAGCCACGAAGCCCACCGCGAAGATCGACAGGTCATCCGCCGACAGCAGCGCACGCGACTTGTAGAGCTCGTAGACCGTGGCCCCGAAGATCACGGGAATCGCCAGGAAGAACGAAAACTCCGTCGCAACCGTGCGCGACAGGCCGAACAGCAGACCGCCGATGATGGTCGAGCCTGATCGCGACGTCCCCGGGATCAGCGCGAAGCACTGCGCGAAGCCCACCTTGATGGCATCGGAAATCCGCAGGTCGTCCAGCGTTTCAATGCGCGGCGCGCCAGCCTTGGCGGCCTCGAGCAGCGCATTGGCGCGCGGGTCGTGCGTCTCGCCGCGATGGCGCTCGCGCCATTCGGCCCACAGGATCACGAAGCCACCAATGATGAACGCCGACGCCACCACGATCGGGTTGAACAGGTGCGCCTTGATCGCCTTGCCGAAGATCAGCGCAAGCGTAATCGCGGGAATCGTCGCCACGATCACGTTGATGGCGAAGCGCTGTTGACGCGGATCGTTGGGCAGACCCTTCACCACTTCGACGATCTTGTGGCGGAATTCCCAGCACACGGCCAGGATGGCGCCGAACTGGATCACGATCTCGAAGATCTTGCCCTTCTCGTCATTGAAATCGAGCAATTGGCCCGCGAGGATCAGGTGGCCCGTGCTGGAGATGGGAAGAAACTCAGTGAGGCCTTCGACGATGCCGAGAATCAGCGCTTTGATGGCGAGTGCGATGTCCATGCAGTGAGCAAACAGGTAGAAAAAAACGAAGCGCTGGGCGTGCGGAAACGATCAAGGCCGCTTGGCCTGAACGTGCACGCCGTCGGGCAAAACCGTGATTGTACCGGGCTCAACGGCAATGCCAGCCACTTTCAACTGCTCGGGCTTGAAGGTATAGACGGCGTAGTCATTGAGCAACTGGCCGGCGATCAATGAGCCGATTGCGCTGATCTGCGGGCCCACACCGCCCGGTACGTTCTGCAGATCGAAGCGGTCGACGCTGGGCTGATCCAGGCGGATGGAATGGGTCGGCGCGTCGTAGTGCAGTCCACTGGAGACGGCCAGCGGCCCAGTCAGCGGCTGGCGGAACAGGCCGCTTTCCACCTGCGCATCGGCCTGGATGGCGATGCGGTTGCGCGCCGGGTCGAGCGCAATGTGCGGATTCGTCAGCGTGACATCGAAGAAACCGAGGAAGCGCCGCTGGAATGGGAATTTTTGCGCCAGCGCGTCCTGCATCTGACCGCGCGAAAACGTGTAGCCATCACCCGTCCAGCCGGTTGGCATGCAGGCGACCAGGACGGCGGCAATCGCCACGGCAACCGCGATTGCACCTGCCCACCACCAGGTGCGGTTTGAACGAACAGCGGGCGTCGAGAGGTCAGTCATGGCAGTCATTGCGCCGCGGTGGCGATTTCGAGACGGGTGAGAAATGTCATGGCATGCGCAGCCGACGCACCGCACATATCGGGTTCAGGCCGCAGGCTGCCGCACACCGCCGGCCGCTCTGCGCTGCCAAAGATGCGGCACCGGTTGGCGGCATCCAGTTGCGCGCAGCGCACGCCGGCAGGCTTGCCACCGGGCATACCAGGAATGGGGCTGGAAATGGAGGGCGCGATACAGCACGCGCCGCAGTGGGGTCGGCAATCCATGCGCGTGACACTCGACGAAATCGCGGGGAAAACCGCTATTGTGCACCAGCACATTCAAGGCCTGGTCCGATTGCCCGTTCCGATGCCGCTTGACCCATGATCGCCGCATGCGTACATTAATGACCCGAAAGTAAGTTATCTGTGGGTCAGTGACAGAACGCGCTGGCCAACACTCCTGCCGCAGTTGCCGCCGTGACCGATCGAGATTCCGAGTCTTCCGCTAAACGCTGGACCCGCCGTAAGGAGGCCCGTCCGCAAGAACTGGTCGCCGCCGCGCTGAACCTGTTCGTGGCACGCGGCTACGCGGCCACGCGGCTGGAAGACGTGGCCTCGGCTGCCGGCGTCTCCAAGGGTACGGTCTATCTGTATTTCGCCAACAAGGAAGAGCTGTTCAAGGCCGTGGTGCAGGAAAACCTGCTGCCTGCGCTGGCCGAGGGCGAGGCCTTGATCGATAGCTTCGACGGCACCAGCGAAGCGCTCCTGCACGAGATCCTGATGGGCTGGTGGGAGCTGATCGGCGAATCGCCGGCCTCGGGCCTGACCAAGCTCCTGATGGCCGAGTCGGGCAACTTCCCGGATCTCGCGCAGTACTACCACGAAGAAGTCATCGAGCGCTGCGATCGCCTGTTCGCACGCATCCTGGAGCGCGGCGTGGCGCGCGGTGACTTCCGCGAAACCGACATCGACCTGACCACCCTGGCCATGGTCGCGCCGATGATCTTCCTGACGATGTGGAAGCATTCGTTCGGCCCGTGCTCGCACCGGGCGTTGGAACCCAAGGCTTTCATCCGGCATGTGGTGTCGCTGCTGCTGCATGGCATGCTCCGGAATCCGGTGGCCGGCGCGGTCATTCCGCCGCCCCCGCCGTTGAGCGCCAAGCCCTGGCGCACCCTCCCCGATACGGAAGCGGGCACCACGTGATGACGTCCTCTGCCGGAATGTCCTCCAGACTTGCTAAAATGCCGGGTTTGTCGTCAAACCCTCATTTGCATCATTCGCACCGCGTGGAAGGCATGCCCATGGACATCGAAAAATCCCGGTTCAACATGATCGAGCAGCAAATCCGTCCGTGGGACGTGCTCGATACCGACGTGCTCGACCTGCTCAGCGTCGTCAAGCGCGAACACTACGTCCCCGAGGCCTACCGTGCGCTGGCCTTCGTCGACATGGAAATCCCGCTGGCCGGCGGCCAGAACATGCTGGCCCCGCGCGTGGAAGCCCGCGTGCTGCAGGAACTGGCCGTGCGCAAGCACGAGGACGTGCTGGAAATCGGCGCGGGCTCTGGCTACATGGCGGCTCTGCTGGCCCACCGGGGCCGCCAGGTCACCACGCTGGACATCGTGCCGGAGCTGGTCGCCTTTGCCCGCGACAACCTCTCGCGCAACGGCGTGACCAATGTCAACGTGGTGGAAGCCAGCGGCGCCCAAGGCTGGGGCGACGGCCTGTATGACGTGATCTGCGTGTCGGGCTCGGTGCCGGCCGTGCCGGAAACGCTGCTCAAGCAGCTCAAGGTGGGCGGCCGACTGTCGATCTTCGTCGGCACCGCACCCGTCATGGAAGCGCAGCTCATCACGCGCCTCTCCAACACCGAATACCAGACGCGCAACCTGTTCGAGACGTACGTGACCCCGCTGGTGGGCATTCCCGCACCGTCGCACTTCCGCTTCTGACCCACCCGGCTCTTCCCCAAACATCATGCAACAGCTCGCTCCTACCGCCCTCGCCCAATGGCTCGCCGACGCATCGCGCGCGAAGCCCGTCCTGCTCGACGTGCGCTGGACGGAGGAGCTGGAAATCTGCGCCCTGCCCGGGATCACGCATATCCCGATGGACCAGATTCCACAGCGCGCCGGCGAGCTCAATGCTGACCAAGACATCGTCTGCATCTGTCATCACGGCGGGCGCAGCGCGCAGGTTGCGCAGTTTCTGATCACGCGTGCGGGCTTTGACGCTGCCCGCGTGTACAACCTGCAGGGCGGCGTCCACGCCTGGGCCAACCAGGTGGACCCGCAGATGGCGACGTACTGATTGGGGAAGCCGCCGCCGGGCGAAATCCTGTCCAGTACCGGCGGTCTGCGGGTCATGGACAGGCTCTGACGCGCCCGCGCCGCCTTCCGACGTTTTCCTCGTTCGGGGGCTTTATGACTGTTGCTTGCCGTAGCCGCGCACGCATGGCTGTGCGCGGTTCGCTTTTTGTGCTGTGCTGGTCGATCGTGCCGGTGTTCGCATGGGCCCAGGCCCAGTCACCTGGTGTGCCAGCCGCTACCGATCTTCTCTCCGCCTACCGCGCCGCGCTGGCCAACGACCCGCAGTTCGCGTCGGCCCGCGCGCAATCCCTTGCGCAGCGCGAGAAGCTCACGCAGGGCCGCGCCGGATTGCTGCCGCAGATTGGCGGCGCGTGGAGCTCGACGCGCGTCATTTTCGACCAGAACGCGCCGATTGACTTCAACAAGACGTTCTCGTCGACCGGCTGGACGCTGTCGCTCTCGCAGCCGTTGTTCCGCTGGGACCGGTGGGAAACATACAAGCAAGGCGAGATTGCCGCGCAGGCCGCCGAGGCATCGCTCACGCAGGCGCAACTCGACCTCATCACGCGGACGGCGCAGGCCTACTTCGACGTGCTCAACGCGCAGGACACGCTGCAGCTCGCCACGGCCCAGCGTGACGCCATCCAGCAGCAGTACGAGCAGGCGCGCCGCAACTTCGACGTCGGCAACGCCAACATCACCGACGCCAATGACGCGCAGGCTCGTCGCGATGCGATCGAAGCAAGTGTCATCGCCGCACGCAGCGATCTCGAGGTCAAACAATCTGCGCTGAAACAGATCATTGGCCAGCCCGTGGGCACGCTGGCGAGCGTACGCGCGGGCGCGGCGCTGCCGCAACCGGAACCCGCAAGCGCCGAGCCGTGGGTCGACCAGGCGCGCAACAGCAACCTGCAGGTGGCCTTGGCGCAGTACAACCTGCAGAGCGCTGAACATGATGTCAAGAAGGCCAAAGCGGGCCACCTGCCCTCGGTGGATCTGGTCGCGCAGACAGGCCACACGAACGCGAGCGGCAACCAGTACATTCCGTCGCTGCCGGGCGGCGCGCGATTCGACAGCTCGCAGATTGGCGTGCAGGTGTCGATCCCGCTCTTCGCGGGCGGCGCGATCCAGTCACGCGTGCGCGAGAACATTGCGCTGGAAACCAAGGCGGCGAGCGATCTCGAAACCGTCCGCCGCGCCGCCGAGCAAGGCGCCCGTCAAGCGTACATCGGCGTGATCGCGGGGTTGGCACAGGTCAAGGCGCTGGAAGCGGCCGAGCTGTCGGCGCGCACCGCATACGATTCCAATCAGCTCGCCTACGGCGTGGGCGTGCGCATCGGCACCGATGTGCTGAATGCGCAGGCCCAACTGTTCCAGGCCAGGCGCGATCTGGCTCGCGCGCGCTATGACACCATCCTCAACGGGCTGCGGCTGAAATCCGCCGCCGGCTCGCTCTCCGAGGCCGACGTCATTCAAGTGAACACGCTGCTCACCGCGAATGGTTCCAGCGATATCACGGCCCTGCCGCCCGCGCCTGTTCGAGCAGCAAAGCGGTAATCAGGGCGTTTGACCGTGCTGCGGCGGCGGCAGCGGCCGCTCAGCAAATTGCAGCAGCGCGCCGCTCGCCGTCTTCCAGATGACCTGGCGGCCGTGCGCGCCGGACGGCGACGGCTGCAGACCTACGGTCGCCAGCGGTGATTTGAGCGCCTCCAGAAAGGCCGACTCCAGTTCCATGCGTGCCGGATCGCAGGCCATGCGCGTGGTGACCAGATTGCCGAAACGCATGCCTGAGGCGATTTTTTCGTACGGCCCGGTAAACCGATTGCAGCCCGCATAGCCAGACGCCACGCCGTTGGCCGCCTCGAGCCCGGCACTGAAGTCAATCGCGATCGGCTGTGCTGCTGGGTCCGCACCGTCGCCTTCGGCCGACGGCAACTCTTTGGGCGCGGCGCCCGGTTCCTGCCAGCGCACCAGCACGAAGCGCGATCGGCCTTCACCCTGGGCCTGGCTCAGCGTCGCCTGGCCGGGATTGGGCGCGCTATTGGCGGGCACCGGCTTGGTTTCAGGCGTTGAGGCCGATTGCGCAACCGGGGCCGACGCCACTCCAGCGCCAGAGGCGGTTGCTGCTGGTACGGGGTGGGACGAAACAGCCGGCGTCATGCAACCGGCACCGATGATGGTAGCCGCTGTCACTGCGGCCAGGGCGGCCGCCGCCAACACCACGCGGCGCGGCGTCTGCAGCAAGGTCGACTTGGAACGATTCGATTGAGACATGAGCGGATCGTAAAGAATAACAAGATACAAACTGCACGAAGAGCCGTTAGTCTGCTCCTCGCGCAATGAGTTCGCACCTTCCGTTCCGGATGGAGCAACCGGGTCAGAGCGTCGGCAGCACCAGTGATGCCACGGCCTCCACGGTACGCGCGGTGGCGCCACCGTGCGTGGCGGCAAATGCCAACGCGGCGCGCGAGGCAGCGTCGCGCGCATCGGCATCGTAGAGCCACGTATCGATCACGCGCATCACCTCGCTCGCATCCTGCACCTGCACGCAGGCGCCGGCAGCGACCGCATCACGCGTGGCTTGCGCAAAATTGAAGGTGTGCGGACCGATGACGACGGGGGTTCCGACCGCACATGCCTCGATCAGGTTCTGCCCACCCAGTGGCAAGAGGCTTCCGCCAATGAAGGCGGCTTCGGCGGCGGCGTAATACAGCGGCATCTCGCCCATCGAATCACCGAGGAGCACATCCGCATCCGCCAGCCCCACACCATTCGCCACGCCGGCACCGGACACGGTCAACGCACTGCGGCGAACCACGCGCAGGCCTGCACGCTCCGCGAGTTGGGCTGCCTCGTCAAAGCGCTGCGGGTGCCGCGGAACCAGGATCAACAAGGGATGCCGACGACCAACGTGCCGCGCCCGATGGGCCTGCCAGGCGTCGAGCAACAGCGACTCTTCCCCCTCACGGGTGCTGGCGGCAACCCACGCGGCGCGTCCGCCCAGCGCGTCACGCAACACGCGGCCAGCCATGATCTGGTCGACGTGCGGCGTGATGTCGAACTTCAGGTTACCGGTCACGCGCACGCGCGGTACACCCAGCGAGCGATAGCGATCGGCATCGTCCGGCGTCTGCGCCAGGACGGCGGATAGCTGCGCGTAGGTCTCGCGCGCTGCCTCGCCGAGCTTTGCCGTGCGCCGATGGCTGCGTGCCGACAGGCGTCCGTTGACCAGGACCATCGGCACACCTGCGGCAGAGGCGCGCTCAATCAGCACGGGCCAGATTTCGGTTTCCATCAACAAGCCGAGCCGCGGCTGGAAATGGCGCAGGAATCGATCGACCGCGCTAGGCAGGTCGTACGGCAGATACGCCTGGATGACGCGGCCGTTGCGCTGTGCCGCGAATTCGGCCCCGGTGCGCCGACCGGTCGGCGTCATGTGCGTGAGCAGAACGGCGTGGTGCGGGAAGCGCGCAAGCAGCGCATCGATGAGCGGCTGCGCGGCACGCGTCTCGCCGACGGACACCGCATGCACCCACAACAGCGGGCGGTCTGGATTGACCCGTGGCGGATAGAAGCCGAGTCGCTCGCCGACATGCTTGCGATAGCCGGGTTCCTTACGGCCGCGCCACCACAGGCGCAACAGCGCGAAGGGCAACGCAATGCGCCACAGCCAGCGATACAGGACACGCAGCATCACAGCACACCCAATGCGCGCAGCGCGTCGAGCGCCTGGGCGCTGGTTGGATGGGCCTCGGCACTGCCAAGATCGTGCACGTTCGGGGTCCAGTAACCGCCTGTTCGCCACGACGTGGTGAAGTTGTAAAGCGCCACCGTCGGTTTGCACAGCGCGGCGGCGATGTGCACGAGGCCGGTATCCACGCCGACGACGGCTGCGGCCTGATCGAGGAAGGCTGTCACTTGCGGCAGCGACATGCGCGGCGGGATGACCACGCGCCCGACCGTGCCCGGCACCGCAGCGACGATCGCTTCGCGGATCGCCTCGCTGGTGCGGCGTTCCGCTTCGCTGCCCCACGGCAAGACGATCGCGTAGCCGCGCACCAACAACGCGCGCGCGACATCGACCCACGCTGCCTGGGGCCAACCCTTGTCGGCACGCGAGGTCGCGTGGACGAGCGCAACGTACGGGCGCGGCAGCGAGAACGGTAATTCGGCGGGCGGCTGCAGGCCGAAGTCGATCGTATCCGGGACGGCGTAGCCGAGTGCCTCGGCCACCATGCGGCGCGATCGCTCGACCACGTGAACGCGCTGTTCCATCACCACCTTGCGCTGGTAGAACAGCTTTGCGATGGGCTCGTAGCCCGCCCCCTCCGTGCGGTTGCCCAGCCCAGCGACGAAGCCGCTTGGTGTCAGTTTGGCCTGTGCGGCAATCAGCGCCGTCTTGATCAGGCCCTGCGTGTCGAGCACGGCGTCATATGGCTTGGCTCGCAGCGCTCGGCGGAAAGCCGCCATCTCGCGCCACGTTTCGCCGGAGGCCAGTGACTTGCGCCAGCGCCGTAACGCAAACGGAATCACCTGATGCACGCCACGCACGATGCGCACGATGCCGGCAAAGCCCTCTTCGACCACCCAGTCGATCTCGGCATCCGGATGGGCTCGCAGAATATCCGCCACAACCGGCGTGCAGTGCACCACATCGCCAAGCGATGACACCTTGACGATCAGCACATGCATGCCGGCATCCTTTCCCCCAACGTCATGAATGCGAACCCTGCGATCAGAACGGCAGATTCGCGTCCGGCTTTTCGGCCAGGATCGCGCGACGGAACTGGGCCTGGATGCGCGCCATCGCGGCATCGTTGTCGGCTTCAAAGCGCATCACGACCACCGGCGTCGTGTTGGATGGCCGCGCCAGACCGAAACCGTCTTCGTATTCCACACGCACACCATCGATGCGGATGACTTCCTTGGCGCCCTCGAATCTGGCGTTGGCCTTGATCTTGTCGAGCAGCGCGAAGGGTTCGCCCTCCGCGCACTTCAACTGCAGCTCGGGCGTGCAGTGCGAATTCGGCAGCGCGTTGAGCGTGGCGCTCGGATCCGCCAGGCGCGAGACGATCTCGAGCAGGCGGGCGCCCGTGTACAAGCCATCGTCAAAACCGTACCAGCGATCCTTGAAGAAGATGTGGCCGCTCATCTCGCCGGCCAGCGGTGCGCCGGTTTCCTTCAGCTTGGCCTTGACCAGCGAATGGCCGGTCTTCCACATCGTGGCCTTGCCGCCATGCTCGCGAATGAACGGGGCCAGCTTGCCCGTGCACTTCACGTCGAAGATGATCTCGCCGCCCGGGTTGCGCGAGAGCACTTCCTGCGCGAACAGCATCAACTGGCGGTCGGGGAAGATGACTTGGCCGTCTTTCGTGACCACGCCCAGGCGGTCGCCATCGCCGTCGAAGGCGAGGCCCAGTTCGCAATCCGTCGTCTGCAGGGCGTGGATCAGGTCCTGCAGATTTTCAACGTGAGCGGGATCCGGATGGTGATTCGGGAAGTGGCCGTCCACCTCGCAGAAGAGCTCCGTCACGTCGCAGCCCATTGCACGGAACAGCGCCGGCGCAAAGGCGCCTGCCACGCCATTGCCGCAATCCACGGCAATCTTCATCGGGCGGGCAAGCTTCACGTCCGAAACGATGCGGTCGATGTACTGCTGGCGGATATCCACCTGGACGTAGTCGCCGGCGCCTTCGGTGAAATCGCCTTGTTCGATGCGCGTGCGCAGCGCCTGGATCTGGTCGCCGTAGATGGCCTGGCCAGCCAACACCATCTTGAAACCGTTGTAGTCCGGCGGGTTGTGGCTGCCGGTGACCATCACGCCCGATGTGGCGCGGCGGCCAGCCAGCTCGATGTTCGTGCCGAAGTAGACCATCGGTGTGGCCACGAGCCCCAGATCGATCACATCGACGCCGCTGGCGCGCAGGCCGTCGGCCAGAGCTGCCAGGAGATCAGGGCCCGACAGACGGCCGTCGCGCCCGACCACCACGGCGGATTCGCCCTTCGCGCGTGCTCCCGAGCCGAAAGCGCGGCCGATCAGGCGTGCGGTGTCGGCATCGACGGTTTTTCCGACGATGCCGCGGATGTCGTAGGCTTTGAAGATGGTGGGGGTGAGTTGTGTCATGAAGTTCTGAGCACGTCTAAACGCAGTGCTCGGCGAATGTTACAAGTGGTTTCGGATTCTAACCTTTGACCCTTTATAATAACTGGCTGGCTCTCGTGAGCCGTCCGCCACTTCCCACAATCGCGGGACTGGTCCCTCGTCTAGGTCCTCCCTCCGCGCAACGACTACCCTTACAAATCGTATGATCTTGATTACAGGCGGCGCCGGCTTCATCGGCGCCAACTTCGTTCTGGATTGGCTGCGCGGTTCCGACGAGCCAGTGGTCAACGTCGACAAGCTGACATACGCCGGCAACCTGAAAACGCTTGCATCACTCGACGGAGATGTTAGGCATACGTTCGTTCGCGCAGATATCTGCGATCGGACTGCATTGGACAGCCTGTTAGCAAAATATGCTCCCCGAGCGATCGTGCATTTTGCGGCGGAAAGCCACGTCGATCGGTCGATTCACGGACCGGCGGACTTCGTGCAGACGAACGTGGTCGGCACGTTCACCCTGCTCGAGGCCGCGCGTGCGTACTGGAACAAGTTAGAGGGTTCGGCACGCGAAGGCTTCCGGTTCCATCACGTTTCCACCGATGAGGTCTATGGGTCGCTCGGCGTGGACGACGCACCGTTCACGGAAACGACGCCCTACGCCCCCAACAGTCCGTACTCTGCATCGAAAGCAGGTTCAGACCATTTGGTCCGCGCCTACTTCCATACCTATGGGATGCCGGTCCTGACGACCAACTGCTCGAATAACTACGGCCCGTATCATTTCCCCGAGAAACTCATTCCGTTGATGATTGCGAACGCCCTGGCGGGCAAGCCCCTGCCGGTGTACGGCGATGGCCTTAATGTGAGGGATTGGCTATATGTCGGCGACCACTGCGCCGCGATCCGCCGTGTGCTTGAAGCCGGCAAAGTGGGCGAGGTCTACAACGTCGGAGGCTGGAACGAGAAAAACAACCTAGAAGTCGTCCATACGTTGTGCGATCTTCTCGATACATTAAAGCCGCGCGAACAAGGCGGCTCGTATCGCGAACAGATTACCTTCGTGAAGGACCGCCCCGGCCATGATCGCCGCTATGCAATCGACGCACGCAAGCTCGAGCGCGAACTGAACTGGAAACCGGCAGAAACCTTTGAAACCGGTTTGCGCAAGACGGTCGAATGGTATCTCGCTAATCAGGAGTGGGTGGCGGACGTGACGTCTGGCGCCTATCGGGAGTGGGTCAACATGAACTATGGCGGCCGCCACTAACCAACCGGATTTTTCATGACACGCAAAGGCATCATCCTAGCGGGTGGCTCCGGAACACGGCTGTACCCGATTACGCATTCCGTTTCGAAGCAACTGCTTCCGGTATACGACAAGCCGATGATCTACTACCCCCTCAGCACACTTATGCTGGCGGGCATTCGTGACATCCTGATCATCTCCACGCCACAGGACACCCCGCGATTCTCCGAGATGCTTGGTGACGGCAGCCAGTGGGGGCTGAATCTTCAGTACGCGGTCCAGCCGTCGCCGGACGGACTGGCGCAGGCATTCATCATCGGCAAGAATTTTGTCGGCGGTGACCCATCTGCACTCATCCTCGGGGACAACATCTTCTACGGCCACGATCTGGTAAAACAGTTGAATCGCGCCAGCGCACAGACCAACGGTGCCACCGTGTTTGCTTACCATGTTCACGACCCGGAGCGCTATGGCGTGGTCGAGTTTGACAACAGCATGCGCGCGGTCTCCCTTGAGGAAAAGCCTGTCAAACCGCGCTCGAATTACGCGGTGACCGGCCTGTATTTCTATGATGCGGACGTCTGCCAAATCGCCGCGGACGTCAAGCCGTCGGCGCGCGGCGAACTCGAGATCACCGAAGTTAATCAGCGCTATCTTGAGCGTGGCACCTTGGAAGTGGAAATCATGGGGCGCGGCTATGCGTGGCTCGACACGGGTACGCATGACTCCCTCATTGAAGCCGCGACATTCATTGCCACACTGCAGCGCCGCCAAGGCTTGATGGTTGCCTGCCCCGAAGAGATCGCCTTCCGTCAGCATTGGATTGATCTCGAACAAGTTCAGAGACTTGCTGCGCCGCTGGCCAAGAACGGCTATGGCGCGTATCTCCACCAGCTTGTCGCCGAGGATGTCCGTCGATGAACCTCAACGTTACAGAAACTTCCCTGCCGGACGTGCTCATCTTGGAGCCCAAGGTCTACGGTGACAACCGCGGCTTCTTTTTTGAGAGCTTCAACGCCCGGGAATTCGAGGCCTTGACCGGCGTCAACACGCCATTCGTGCAGGACAACCACTCAATGTCCCGCAAGGGGGTTCTGCGTGGCATGCATTATCAGATCCAGCATGCTCAAGGGAAATTGGTCCGCGTGACTTCCGGCGAAGTTTTTGACGTCGCCGTCGATCTGCGCAAATCTTCATCGACCTTCGGCAAGTGGGTCGGTGTCCACATGTCGGCCGATAACAAACGTCAGTTGTGGGTGCCTCCCGGCTTCGCACACGGCTTCCTGGTCTTGAGCGAAACCGCCGAGTTCCTCTACAAGACGACCGACTATTGGTATCCGGAGCACGAGCGGTCCGTGGTGTGGAACGATCCCACGATTGCTATCGAATGGCCGCTAGCGGGCATTGAGCCCATCCTGGCGGCAAAAGATGCCGCAGCTGCAACGTTCGCCAACGCCGAGGTCTTCGTATGACCAGACGCTCGCGACCGCGCATCGTCGTGACGGGTACGAGGGGCCAGGTTGGATGGGAACTGCTGCGCAGCCTGCAAGGTCTGGGGGAGATCATCAGCATCGACCGCTCCGTGGTGGATCTGTCGCGCCTGAACGCGGTGCGCGCGCTAGTCCGCAGCATGGAACCGTCGATCCTCGTCAATGCCGCCGCCTACACTGCCGTTGATAAGGCGGAACAGCAGCGAGAGGAGGCATTCCTGCTCAATGCCGATCTTCCGGGCGTCCTTGCCGAGGAGTGCAAGCGCGCGCAAGCTGCGTTCATCCATTACTCCACAGACTATGTATTCGACGGCTGCAAGGACGGTGCCTACACGGAAACGGACGCCACCAATCCATTGAACGTCTACGGCGCATCCAAGCTGGCGGGCGAGCACAACGCATTGAGCGCAAATCCAGCCACCCTGGTTTTCCGCACCAGCTGGGTGTATGGTGCGCTCGGCAAAAACTTCTTGACCACAATTCAACGGCTCGCGAAGGAGCGTCCGCAATTGCGTGTCGTCGCCGACCAGATCGGCGCGCCCACATGGGCACGCACAATTGCTGACCTGACCGCCCATATCGCCGCTCGTGGGCTCGGCAACATGCCAGCCACTCCGGCTTGGTGGGCGACCCATGGTGGTGTGTATCACCTGACCAGCAGCGGCAGCACAAGTTGGCACGGGTTTGCAGAGGCGATTCTGCGGCAATCAGGCATTACTGGCGTGACCGTTGAGCCGATCCCTGCAGCGGAATACCCAACACCGGCGGTTCGACCAAGCAACTCGCGACTAGCGCTAGACAAGTTGGAGTTGGTTTTCGGGCTTCAACCAGAAAACTGGGAGCACTCGCTGACCAAGTGTCTCGCCCCTACCTCAGTCGAACGAATTCATGCTAACTAACACGCACCTGATTAACTTCGATGTTAAAGGCGACGAGCGTGGTTCCTTGATTGCGCTGGAGCAGGGGTGCAACCTGCCCTTTCCCGTTGCGCGTGCGTATTACATCTATGACACGGCGCCCGGAGTCCGGCGGGGATACCACGCGCATGCAGATCTGTTGCAAGTCGCAGTTTGTGTCAAGGGCGCCTGCAGCTTTCTGCTGGATGATGGCCAACATCAGGAGGTAGTCAAGCTCGACTCTCCCGCGAAAGGGCTCTTTATCGGGCCAATGATCTGGCGTGAAATGTTTGATTTCACGCCAGATTGTGTGCTGCTTGTGCTAGCAAATAAGATTTATGATCCCGAGGATTACATCCGAGAGTACAAAGAATTCAAGAAACTCATTGATCGTCTAAAACAGCCACTGATTTCACCGGAGTCACCAGAGGAGGAGAAGAAGTGATGATTCATCCGTCTGCTGACGTACAGAGTAAGACCATTGGAGAGGGTACGCGCGTGTGGCAATTCTGCGTGATATTAGAAGGCGCAAGAATTGGCAGGAATTGCAACATCAACGCCCATTGCTTTATCGAAGGCGATGTCAGTATTGGTGACAACTCGACGATAAAGTCTGGCGTGTATTTATGGGATGGTACGATCATCGAAGACAATGTTTTTGTTGGGCCGAACGCTACCTTCACGAATGATCGATATCCCCGGTCAAAGCAATATCCGGATCGATTTCCGGTTACGACCGTCAAGCGAGGCGCATCAATTGGGGCTGGTGCCGTCATACTCCCGGGCCTAACGATCGGCGAGCACGCGCTCATTGGCGCGGGCGCCGTGGTGACGAGAAATGTTCCCGCCCGCGCACTGGTCGTAGGCAATCCCGGCAGGATAGTCCGATACCTGGATACCTAGACCTCCGATTAATTTCGCGACGCCGTAGAAAAACCGCATAGTCACCCGATCATGAGAGAGCATATTCCTTTTCTTGACCTGAAAGATGTCAATGCCCGCCAAAGGGATGAATTGATCACCGCATTCACCGAAGTGCTAGATGCGGGCTGGTTCATCCATGGCAAGCAATGCGAGGCATTTGAAGCGGAATTTGCCACCTACTGCGAGGCCAAGCACTGCGTTAGCGTAAGCAACGGCCTCGACGCCCTGCACCTGATCCTGCGCGCAATGTCGATCGGGCCCGGCGATGAAGTGATTGTCCCATCGAATACGTTCATCGCGACTTGGCTGGCAGTGACCTTTGCCGGCGCAACGCCAGTGCCGGTCGAGCCACGTGAAGACACGTGTAACCTGGACCCAAAGCTTATCGCTGCCGCGATCACCCCGCGCACCCGCGCAATCATTCCCGTGCATCTGTACGGGCAGCCGGCCGACATGGATCCGGTCCTGGAGATCGCACGTGCACATGGGCTCAAGGTAATCGAGGATGCTGCGCAGTCGCATGGCGCGCGTTATCACGGCAAGCGCACGGGCAGTCTCGCGGACGCCGCAGCCTTTAGCTTCTATCCGGGCAAGAACCTGGGGGCACTCGGCGATGGCGGCGCGGTGACGACGTCGGACCCTGAGTTGGCGCAACGCATCCGCATGCTTTCGAACTATGGGTCGCGGAAGAAGTACGTTCATGAAGCAGCCGGCTTCAATGCTCGCCTTGATGAAGTGCAAGCAGCCCTGCTCCGGGTCAAACTCCGCCAACTGGACGCCGACAACGCCATCCGCCAGCAGCTTGTAGGCATCTACACCCGAGAGTTGGCAACCTTGCCGCTTACGTTGCAGGTCGTTCCCCAAGGCTTCGAGTCTGCCTGGCATCTGTTCACGATCCGACACCCAAAGCGGGATGATCTGCAGGCCGAACTGTCTACGATGGGAGTTGGCACGGCCATTCACTACCCGACCTCGCCGCACCGTCAAGGCGCCTATGCAGCTACCGCGCTAGGCAAGCTGGATTTGCCGATCTCGGACCGTATCCACGCCGAGACGTTGAGCCTTCCTCTCTCGCCCGTGCATACCGAGCAGGAAGTCCTTCAGGTCGCTGAAGCTGTGCAGCGCGCCGTCGTGAAAATTGGCGCTACGGCCTGCTGAGCAGCATGCTGCAAATCTTTAAGGCACTCCTGATCACGGGGCTGGGCACAATTACGTCGCTCGGCCTGGGCGCCTTGGCATTGAAGATCATGGCCGTCCAAACTGGCCCCGCCGGCGTCGCCGTGTTTTCGATGCTCCGACAAGTGCAACAGACTGCGACCATCATTGGATCTTGGGGCGGTCAAACGGCCTACACTCAATCCCTGGCGCGCAGCACATCAGGCTACCCCATCCGCTTCTGGACGCTCGCGCGTCTGGCCATTGTGGGCTGCGTTCTGACGGCACTGCTCTTGTCGATCGTCTGTCTGTTCGGTGCGCAATCGTTGCTGCCGGGGATCCACTGGGCAGCAGCACACCTGACCATCACCATCGGGGCGGCGGTCGCCGGTATCCTGTTCTTTTTCTTCATGGGCGTGCAGGCAAGCGGCGGCCGTCACGGCGGCATCGCGGGTACGCAAATCGCAGCAGCAGGCACGCTGCTTGCGGTCGTAGCCTGCGGCTATTTCGCGCCTGCGGAATGGCGTACGCTCGTCAACGCCTCGGCGTTATGCATGTCGCTCCTGGTGGGAGCAGCCTATGCATGGCAGTCCGCCCGCCGCCGCGGCCTCCTTCCATGCCGGAACCCTGCCGCTCCCCCGCTCGACTGGGCGGTGGCCCGAGAGTTCCTGCAAGTTGGCGCATCCTCGCTCATTAGCGCTGCATTGGCGACCGGCTCAGGCCTTTTGATACGCCGGATGCTGATCCAAAAGCTGGGACTAGACTCTGCCGGTATCTTCGATGCAGCCTGGACGGTTTGCATGATGTACGTGTTGACGCTGCTGAGCGCGCTATCGAATGTCTATCTACCCAAGCTAGCGTCCTGCAATACCATCGAAGAGGAGTGCAATCTGCTCCAGACAGTGCTCAAGCTAGTGCTGGCTGCATTCGTCCCCATGGTATGCGTGATGATTGCAGCGCGCGGTTTGGTGATTGAACTCCTTTACTCACCGGCGTTTAACGATGCGGCGTCGATCATTCGCTGGATGCTTGCCGCCGACCTTTTGAAGGTAGCGGGCTTTATCTTTGCGATGCCCTTGCTGGCACGCGGACACAGCCGCCTTTTTCTCGCCAGTGAATTGTTGTGGTACGGGCTATTCTGGATCGGTATCTGGGTTGTCCGTGATACAGGACACTCCCTACCAGAGCATATCGGCATCGCTTATCTGGTCTCGTACGCGGGGTACTGGCTATTCGTCGCCATGTACGTTCCCCGACTGAGATCATATGGTCGGCATCTCCGAGCCAGCTACTTGTTGTGCCTATGCGCAGCCGTACCTATTGCGCTCACCATCGCACTCAATTGGCATGCCACCGCGCATGTCGACTGGATGCGCAACACACTCAGCGTGCTACCCGCGCTCGCCTTCTCTGCGGCCGCCTTGCGACCATGGCGCCTTATTTCCTTGAAGAATCGCTCGTGACGTCAACTTTCAAGCAACTGCCAACGGAACCGCTGGTTTCCGTAATGGTGATTACTTACAACCAAGCGCATTTCATTCGCGAGACGCTGGATAGCGTCCTGTCACAGGACTATCCGCACTTGGAGATTGTTGTAGCAGACGATGCTTCAACTGATGACACTCCAAGGATTCTCGAGGAGTACGCTGCCCGCTATCCGGGACGCGTCAAGCCGATCCTCAATGCAACGAACCTTGGGATCACAGGAAATAGCAACGTGGCCCTGTTCGGCTGCACTGGGGACCTGATCGCTGTCATGGGTGGTGACGACCTCTTCTTACCCGGCAAGGTCTCAAAGCAAGTCGAAGCTTTCCATTCGGACCCTGAAGCCGTGCTGTGCTATCACCCGGTCGACATCTTCGAGTCGAAATCGAACCAGACTCTTTTCGTGACTGACCAGCATGCCCGAGAAGACATCCGGTCATACCGCGACATCATCCTGAAGGGGGGTATCGCGGGCGCATCGTCTGTCATGATCCGCCCCGAAGCCATTCCTCCCGGCGGCTTCGACGATCGTCTACCTTGGGTCAGTGATTGGCAGTTCTATATCGAGGTTGCCCTGCGAGGCAAGGTCGTCAAGGTCAATGAAATCCTTGGGCGGTATCGCAAACATGGGTTCGGTGCAAGCGATCGCACCTTGGAATTGTTGAACGAATCGCTCTACGCGTTGGATCTGGTCGTCGAGAAGAATCCCGAATTCAGCGATCTTCCTGCATTGTGCAAGCAGGGAAAAGCGCGCTACATCGCCGGGGAGGCGTTCCGGCAACTGACAAAAGACCCCCAGATCGCGGCCCAGCTCGCGAAACGCTGCGTTGATCTCGCACCTGAATCAAGCCGATACCGCATTCTGCGCGCGTTCTCGATCGCGAACAGCTGGATGCCGGGCCTGTCTTGGCTGACATGCAAAGTAGTGCCGTACGCAAAGTATGCACTCAAGCGTAGATTGGGATAACGGTACATGCTCGGCCTGTTGCGCTTTCGACGCCTTTATTTACTCCCTGTGGTAGGAACGCTGGTTTTCTACGCAGTGCCCAGCGCTCTCGGGATGCTTCTTCGGAGTAATGGATATGACGCTGAAATGCTGACACTGTCCTTAATTTCGATGGTGACGTACCTTCTTACGTTCCACTTCTTTTCGAGGCGAACCGCGGCCAAGGAAATGCTGCGGAGTGCTCTGCTGCACGTGTCGTGGCGACATTTTTGCTTGGTTGTTTTGCTGTGCTACTTCTGCATGATTGCATATGCTGCGGCCACAGCACCAGGAATCGCACTCATTGCGTCATTTCAAGGCGCATCGCTTGACCAGATTGCCCAACTGAGAGAAACATTTCTGCGAACCAGAGTGGGTGCAGAACGCGCGTTGCTCTACTGGTACGCGATCAACATTTCGTCGCTGATGCCACTGGTTTTGAGCATCCTATTCCTGAAGCAAGCCAAGTACAGATATATCGTTCTGATTGCATTCTTGTTCACACTGGCGCTAACGCTCGAAAAAAGCTTAAGTATCACAGCGCTTATCCCGCTAATAATTATTTTCTACAATTCCAACCGACGGAAATTCGTTTATCTTATTGGCGCCGCGTTGATCGCCGCGGTTATGGTCGTCTCCTTTGCAGCGCGCGGTGGGCTGAGCGCCCAACAAGGTGACTCAGCATCGACTGGATCGGCTGCATCCGTACCGGATGAATATAATATTTTCCAAGGTAGCGATAGCCAAGCGCTCTATGTGCTTAATCGTATCTTGTACATTCCCTATGCATCCGCTGTGGATTGGTTGCGTTATTTGGACATCGAATTAAAAGGTGATCCGGTCGATGGACAATCAATCGGGGTCATTGCATACCTGACTGGGAGACCCAGCCTCAATCTGGAACGCGAGATCTTTGCATTCGAATGGGGGCAAAACGAGACGCAAACGGGTTCAGCAAATACTGTATTTTACATCGATGCATATGTTAATTTTGGCGCAACTGGAGTCATCCTGTACTCCGCTCTTTTAGCGTTACTTGTAAGGTTATGTTTAGCCTCACGGAACCGCGCCATTTGTGCAGGACTTGCCGTGCCAATGATCTACGTATGCTTCAACTCTCTGTCTGCCATCATTTTCAGCGGCGGCCTGGGCATCCTCGTTGGGCTAGCCGTCTTGACCCGCTTTAGTGACAGTGCCCTGGAATGGAAGCATACCGATCAGTTTGTGTTCGGCCCAAATCCTAGCTAAACAGAACCGCCCTCCAATCTAACATGTCAAATATTGTTCTCATCACCGGCGGCGCCGGATTCATTGGATCGCATCTCACTCCGAAGCTATTGGAAGCCGGATACACCATACGTATCCTTGATAACCTTTCGACGCAGATCCATGGCGCGCTGCCCACGGACCTGGAATGGCTGAACACCGAAGGCATTGAGTTCGTCCGCGGCAGCGTTGCCGAGCGCGATACCTGGGTATGCGCGCTGAAAGGTGTGGAAACCGTCGTACATCTAGCCGCTGAGACTGGTACCGGTCAATCGATGTACGAAGTCGCACGCTACAACATGATCAACACCCACGGTACAGCGCTGCTGTTCGACGTGCTGGCGCAAGACAAGGCACGCACCGTAAAGCGCGTGATTCTCGCTTCGAGTCGCTCGGTATATGGCGAAGGCGCTTACCATTGCGCATCCTGTGGATTGGACCCCGTCTATCCGGATAGTCGCACCCCTGAAGCGCTGGCCGCGCATCGTTGGGAATACGATTGTCCCAGTTGCGGCGCGACGTTGACGGCGAAGCCAACTTCCGAAAGTGATCGTGTCCGCCCCGGCTCCATCTACGCCGCTACGAAATACGCTCAGGAAGACCTGACGCGCATTGCCTGCGAATCCCTGGGGATCGACTATGTTATCTACCGTTTCCAGAATGTCTACGGCGAGCGCCAATCCCTAAACAATCCGTACACCGGGATTCTTTCTATCTTTTCGACGCGTATACGCCGCGATCTGGTTCTTCCACTGTTCGAGGACGGAGAGGAGAGTCGCGATTTCGTTCACGTAGAAGATGTTGTCACTGCGGTCGCCATGGGTGTCGCGTCCAAAAACGCCATCAACCGTATTTTCAACGTGGGTAGCGGAGTCCAATGCTCCGTCAGGCGAGTTGCAGAGGAACTCACTCGCGCCCTAGGTAAGACACCGAACGTTCATGTCACGGGCCAGTATCGTGTTGGCGACATCCGCCACAATTACGCAAATATGACGGCAAGCGCTGCGATACTTGGCTTCAGGCCAGCCATTTCTCTGCAGGAAGGGCTAGGCCGATTTGCCGCTTGGGTGCATACCCAACCGCTTCCTGCAGACCGGCTCGAAGAAGCCAATAAAGAACTGCGTGCTCGAAAGCTGATGGGTTAAATGATGGCGACGACATTCCGCCTGATTCCCTGGCTGCGACAGGATCTCCTGCGAGGCCTCTCTCTAGAAGGCAATATTTCCATCTCGGGGGGCTGGCGCCTGTGGGTCAGAGTACTGTCTCCACGCTTTGCACCGGTGCTGCTCTGCCGCCTAGCGCATAGTTGTTACCGACGCCGATGGGGAGCAGCCAGTAAAGTGCTCTCAATGCTGAACTTCGTCATCTTCGGCATCGAGATTGCCGCCCGCTGCGAGATCGGACCGGGACTGTACTTCCCACACACCCAGGGCACTGTGATCGGCGCGTGGAGCATTGGCAAAAATGCTGTGATCTATCAGGGTGCGACACTCGGCGCCAAGGAACTTGATTTTGCCTACAGCGAGGTATCCCGTCCCAGACTCGACGACAACGTGACCATCGGCGCTGGCGCCAAGGTACTCGGCGGCATACGGCTTGGCCATGGTGCCCGAGTTGGAGCCAATGCAGTCGTGATCGCCTCCATCCCTGAAGGGGCACTGGCGGTCGGAGTACCGGCCAAGATATCCAACACATGAATACGACTGAACGCTCGCTTTCAGGAAAGCGCGTGCTGATCATGAGCCCGCGTTTTTTCGGCTATGAGAATGCAATTGCCCAGGCGGTTTGTGCCCTGGGCGCACATGCCGAAGTAGTGCTCGATAAGCCATCGAATACTGTCTGGACCAAGGGGGCCACGCGACTGGCACCATCTCTCGTGGCCACCCGCATGGCGAATTACATTCGCTCGCTTGCAGAACAATACGGCCGAGACAGTTTTGATGAAGTCGTCGTAATCAAAGGCGAGGCGTTGCACGCAGAAGCTGTCGAACTACTGCGCGCGGCCTTCCCTCGGGCACGATGTACCTACTACAACTGGGATTCGCTGAGAAACTACCCCCACCTTAAAGATATACTTCCGCTGTTTGACGCTTGCTTCAGTTTCGATGCTGAAGACTGTGAGACTGTCGGTCGGCTTGCTCACCTACCGCTGTTTTATACCGATGAGTACCGGGATCTTCCCGTGATGGAGCCTCGGTACGACCTCTTTGCTGTGGCGTCACTGCATTCCGATCGCTATGACGTCATTCAGCGCGTCATACGTCAGTGCCCAGAGGCAACGCGAGCGTTCACCTACTTTTTCTACCCGAGCAAGGTTGCGCTGCTCGGCAAGAAGGTGCTTGAGCCAGGCTTTATCACACCACCACTGCGTGAAATCCAGTGGACACCGCTGCCGAAGGAAAAAATGATCGACGGCCTCGTTCGCAGTCGCGCTGTCATCGATGTACAGCACCCGCGCCAAACAGGGCTCACCATGCGAACCATCGAAATGGTTGGGGCAAACAAAAAACTCATCACGACCAACCCTCTGGTCAAGACCTACGATTTCTACAACCCGAACAACATCCTGGTGATCGATCGAGCGCAACCGGATATTCCGCCCACGTTTTTCGACACTCACTATACGCCGCTGACTGAAGCAATCCGACAGAAGTACAGCATCCACACATGGCTAGCCGTCCTGCTGGGACTCGAGCCTGTAGCGCCGTATCAACGCGCGTCTTCCGACTACCCTGAACTGCGGAACCCTGCAGCATGTTGAATTTCAGTATTGGTTTCATCGTCTCGTTCTGCATCACCATGCTGGTGGTTAGGTACGCGCATCTACACTCCCACTTGTCTGGCGATGCGGACCTGAGCGGCGCGCAAAAATTTCACACGAAACCGGTCCCCCGCATTGGAGGTAGCGGCATCGCAGTTGCCCTGCTCTTGAACGGCATTGCTCTATGGGTGGCCAACGCCTACCAGTTCCACGAGTATGCAATGCTGATTGGCGCATCGATTCCTGCTTTCCTCGGTGGCTTCATCGAAGACTTGACAAAGCGTGTCAGCGCCCGCGACCGCCTTGTTCTAACGATTATCGCCGCGCTCTTGGCAGTATGGCTGCTTAATGCACGAATAGCGCAGGTCGATATTCCTGGCTTTGGTTCTTTGGCTGTCCCGTACTACGGGTCTATTCTTTTGACCGCACTGGCTGTGGCAGGTTTGGCCAACGCCATCAACATCATCGATGGTTTCAACGGACTAGCGGCAATCGTCGCCACCATGATGTTTGTGTCGCTTGCACTGATTGCCTTCCATGTAGGTGACGTGTTTGTTTTGTCGTGCGCGCTTGTCATGGCAGGGGCGATCCTGGGGTTTTTCCTCTGGAATTTTCCAGGCGGCCACATATTCCTTGGCGATGGTGGTGCCTACCTCATCGGCTTTATGTTGGGGGAGTTGGCGGTGTTGCTGACCATGCGTCATGCTGAAGTCTCCGCTTGGTACCCAGTGCTCATGTTCATTTACCCGATTTTTGAAACACTGTTCTCGATCTATCGGAAGCAATTCCTGCGAGGAGTTTCGCCTGGAATACCCGATGGTATCCATCTACACATGTTGATCTACAAACGCCTCATGCGCTGGGTTGTTGGCAGTCAGGAAGAGCGGCATCGGCTTCGCCGAAATTCGTTCACATCCCCCTATTTATGGCTGTTGAGCCTGTTAGCTGTTCTTCCAGCAACGCTTCTTTGGAACCGTAATGGCTGGCTGATAGTTTTCGTGGTCGTTTTTGTTTCGACCTATGTCTGGCTCTACTGGAGTATCGTGCGCTTCCGGGTGCCGCGTTGGATGATTGTCAAAAAGAAACATCATGATTGAAGAACAGATGCACGCCGATGAAAATCGTTTCGGTACTGGCTTGGATGATGTCGGCGCATTTATTCGCCGCCATGCGCTCAAGCTTGCAGCTTTCACCACTATTGGTGCAGGCGCTGCTTTTGCCGCTACATTCATGATGCGTCCGCTTTGGCAAGCTCAGGTTACTGTTCAAAGTGGACAGCTATATTGGGTGACATCGACAGGCCCGACCGTTGTCAACATCGAACCACCGGCCCGTACGGTCGATCGCCTTAAAGTCGCTACGTTTCAAGACACGGTACTAAAACAGCTCAAATTGCCTTTGAATGATGGGATGAGCCCGGAAACCGATCTTATTCGGCGGAGTTTCGAGGTCCGCCTTTTACGCAATTCTGACCTCATAGAACTTTCAGTCCGAGGGTATAGCCCGTCCGACGCGTCACATGTGCTGGAGCAATACGTGCGTAATCTAGCGGAAGAGCATGCCTCTTTGGCAAAGCCCACGTTAGACCGTCTTTCTAATGATATGAGGCAGGTTGAGGCAGACCTATCGGAGGCCAGAGCTCGCCAAGCCGAGCTCGAAAGGCGTGAGCAGGAACGCTCGAGAACAAGCATTGCCGGCAAGTTCTCGGAGAGCGTGCTCTTAGACAGCATGGTCAGCAGCACCGCCTCAGACATCCGCCTACTACAGCAGCGGAAGAATACGTTACAGGAACAACTCAACCCCGAGCGCACTTTTAATACGCGTGTTGTCGGGGAAACCGTTGTCAGCCGCGCACCGGTGTTTCCGAAGCGATCACTTTTCTCTGCCTCGGGGGGGGGTCATAGGTTTGTTGCTTGGGTTGATTTACGGCGCTTTGCGTAGCAATCGCCTAAAAGGCCACAGAGTGAAAACGTGAGTCCAGTTGCCCACGCCATCGGCGACCTCCAAGGCTGCTGCTCCCCCCTCCGCACCCTGCTTGCAGCCCTCCCCGCTGAAGCCCCGTTACGCTTCGTAGGCGACCTCATCAACCGCGGCCCAGAATCACTCGCCACGCTGCGGCAGGTCATCCAATTATGCGAAGCCGGCCGCGCCCGCACGGTGCTCGGCAACCACGACATCCACCTTCTGGCCGTCGCGGCCGGGGTCCGCAAGCCGGGTAAGCGAGACACCCTTGCGGACATCCTCGCTGCGCCCGATAGCGACCAGCTCGTCACCTGGCTGCGGCATCAACCGCTGGCGATCTTTGAAGATGGCTTCCTGATGGTTCACGCGGGCGTGCTGCCCCAGTGGACGACAGGCGATGTCCTCGAACTGGCGGGTGCAGTGGAGCGCGAGCTTCGCAGCCCGTACTGGAAGACCTTCCTGGCCGATGCCTTCGGAAATCACCCGGCCAAGTGGAGCGACGATCTCGTCGGCATGGACCGCCTGCGCCTCACGATCAACGCACTGACGCGGCTGCGTTTCTGCACACCGGACGGCGCGATGGAGTTTGAGACCACGGATGCCGAGGGCGCACCCGACGGCCATATGCCGTGGTTCGACGTACCGGGCCGACGCACGCGCGGCACGCCCATCGTCTTCGGGCATTGGTCGACACGCGGGCTGGTCATGCGCGACGACGTGGTGGGCCTCGATACGGGCTGCGTATGGGGCGGCAAGCTGACGGCGGTGAAGCTGTCACTGGCGCCGGCCGAGCGCGACGTGGTGCAGGTCGACTGCGAGCAGGCGCAGGACCCGCTCGCGCACAAGAAGCCGTAGCCGCGTTAGCCTAGCCAGCCCGCTCAATCAGCGCCGCGACGGCATGCTGGCTATGTGCGGCCAGCGACCGGCGGTCCATCTCCGGTGCCACGGCTTTGCCCACGTAGACTTCCACGACCAGCGGTGGGCCATTCAGGATGGCGTTGGCCGAGTCCAGCAACGACAAGTCATCGATGTACGCCGGAATCGTCGTGAGTTCGCCCGTGGCGGCAACGCGATAACGCAGCGCCAGCGGTCGAATCGGTGCGCAGGCGCTCACGGGTGCCTGGAACATATTGGCGTGGAACGGCAACAGGTGCAGCCCATTCGACGTCGTCCCCTCGGGGAACACGCAGATGGCATCACCGCCTCGCAACGCGTCGGCAATGGCATGCATGATGCGATGGGCATCGCGCTTGCGGGCACGCTCGACAAAGAGCACGCCGGTCTGCGCGCACAGCCAGCCGACCACCGGCCAACTGCGGATCTCTGACTTGGCGACGAACCGCGGCGGGTGCCAGCTGTTGATGGCATAGATGTCGAGCCACGAAACGTGGTTCGACACGAGCATCGAGCCTGCCATGTCCTCGACCTCGGCGGGCTCGCCGTGCACGACGAGCGACACGCGGAATAACGCCAGGAGCTTGCGCGACCAGCGCTGGATCAGTGCGCGCTTGCGGGTCGGGCCAATCCACCAGAACAGCAGCGCGCACGTGGCGAGGCCTTCGGCCAGATGCACCAGCAAGCGCAGCTTGCGCAGCAGGTGCCTGCGCTGCGGGTGGGACGCGCTCACCTGCGGCGGCGCGTTCTCTACCGGGCCGTCAATGCCGCTCATGGGCCAGATGCCCTGCGACCAGCGTGGCGCGCACGCGGCCTGCCACTTCAAAGCCCAGGAACGGCGAATTCTTGCCCTGGCTGCGCAGGCTGCCCGGCTCGATCTTCCATGTGGCGTCGGGGTCGAACACGCACACGTCCGCCAGCGCACCCACCTCCAGCGAACCGGCCTGCAAACCCAGCACGCGGGCCGGCTCGCTGGTGATGCGGGCCAGCGCCTTTGGTAGCTCGACCTTGTGTTCGGCCGCCCAGCGCAGCGTCAGCGGCAGCAACGTCTCGAGACCGGTCGCGCCCGGCGAGGCTTCAGCAAACGGCAGCAGCTTCTCGTCGTCGTCCACGGGCGTGTGATCGGAACAGATGGCATCGATCGTGCCGTCAGCCAGGCCACGCACGATCCCGTCGCGATCGCGGCCCGAGCGCAGCGGCGGCACGAAGCGCATCTGCGAGTTGAAGTAACCGATGTCGACGTCGGTCAGCGAGATGTGGTGCACGTTGACATCGCACGTGACGGGAAGGCCTTCTGACTTGGCGCGGCGCACGAGGTCGATGCCGGCCGCCGATGAGAGGCGGCACAGATGCACGCGTGCGCCGGTGCTGCGCATCAGTTCGAAAATCGTATGAAGGCGCACGGTCTCGGCCATCACCGGCACGCCGGAGAGGCCCAGGCGTGAGGCCAGCGGGCCGCTTGCGGCCACACCGCCCTTGCCCAGATACGGGTCTTCCGGGCGCAGCCAGACCGTGAAGCCGAACGTCTGTGCGTACTGCAGCGCACGCATCAGCACCTGCGTGTCGGCCATCGGCGCGTCAGCCTGCGAAAAGCCCACGCAGCCGGATTCGGTCAGCTCGGCCATTTCCGTGAGCACGGCGCCCTTCAGGCCGACGGTCAGTGCACCCAGCGGATACACGTGCGCCTGGTTCAGGTTGCGCGCACGAAACTTGAGCATCTCGACCAGGCCGGGCTCGTCGAGCACCGGATCGGTATCCGGCGGACACACCAGCGACGTCACGCCGCCGGCCATGGCCGCTGCCATTTCCGATTCGAGCGTGGCCTTGTATTCGTAGCCCGGCTCGCGCAGGCGGGCAGACAGGTCGATCAGGCCCGGGCATACGATCAGGCCCGTCGCGTCGACCGTCTTGTTGGCATGGAAATCCGCCGGAGCGTGGCCAACGCCAACCACCTTCCCTGCGGCGATGTACAGATCCTGTTGCGCGTCGACGCCGTTGGCCGGATCAATCAGGCGGCCACCCTTGATATGCAGTTTCATCGGTCTTCTTAGTCGTTGTTGCCAGCCACGATGCCCATCACGGCCATGCGGACCGCGATACCGAAGGTCACCTGGTTCAGGATCACCGATTGCACCCCGTCGGCGACGGCGGAGTCGATTTCCACGCCGCGGTTCATCGGGCCCGGGTGCATGACGATGGCGTCCGGCTTGGCCAGCGCCAGGCGCTCCAGCGTGAGGCCGTACGCCTTGAAGTATTCCTGGGCGGACGGCAGCAGCGCGCCACTCATGCGTTCGTTCTGCAGGCGCAGCATGATCACCACATCCACGCCCTTGAGGCCCTCTTCCATGTTGTGGAAGACGCGCACGCCCATGTGTTCGAGGCCGCCTGGCAGCAGCGTACGCGGGCCAATGGCGCGCACTTCGGCGCAGCCCAGCGTCGTCAACGCATGGATGTCGGAGCGTGCGACGCGCGAATGCAGGATATCGCCGACGATCGCCACCGTCAGGTTCGAGAAATCCTTCTTGTAGTGGCGGATGGTGTACATGTCGAGCAGCCCCTGCGTGGGGTGCGCATGGCGGCCATCGCCGGCGTTGATCACATGCACGTGCGGCGCGACGTGCTGGGCGATCAGGTACGGTGCCCCTGAACTGGCATGCCGCACGACGAACATGTCCGCCTGCATGGCCGACAGGTTGTTGATCGTGTCGAGCAGCGATTCACCCTTGCTCGTCGACGACGCATTGATGTTCAGGTTGATCACGTCCGCTGACAGCCGCTTGGCCGCGATCTCGAACGTGGTGCGCGTTCGCGTGGAGTTCTCGAAAAACAGGTTGAACACGCTCTTGCCGCGCAGCAGCGGCACCTTCTTCACCTCGCGGTCGGAATCCGATACGGAGACGAACTGCTGCGCGGTGTCCAGCACGTGCGTGAGGATGTCGCGCGACAGCCCCTCGATCGACAGCAGGTGCTTGAGCTCGCCGTTTTTCGTGAGCTGCGGGTTGGCGAAAGTCTTGGTCATGAGAGACGAAAAGCGACAGAAGGCGACAAAAGCGTGGTCAATACAAAACGGGAAACGCTGCAGCGCGCGCGGTCAGACACCCTTGGGCTCGCGCGTGAAGGTAAAGCGGGCGGCGGCGCCCTCGCCGGCTTCGCTGAGCACGAGCGACTCGTCGGCCGGCAGCGTCACACGCTCGCCGATGTAATCCGGCGCGATGGGCAACTGGCGCTCGCCGCGGTCCACCAGCACCGCAAGCTCCACCGCCGCCGGCCGGCCGTAGTCGAACAGCTCGTTGATCGCCGCGCGGATGGTGCGGCCGCTGGCCAGCACGTCGTCCACCAGCAGGATGCGGCGCTCGTTCACGTCGAACGGCAGCGTGGTCGGCTGCGCCTTGGCGTGCAGGCCTTTCTTGGCGTAGTCGTCACGGTGCATGGCGACGTTGATCACGCCGTATTCCGGCAAACCGAGATCATGGGCGAGGCGCCGGGCAATCCAGGCGCCGCCGCTGACGATGCCGGCCACCGACCAGGCATGGCCCTCGGCCATCCGCGTGCGCAATTGTGCGACGAGGCTCTGGTACAGCGCCTCGGCATCGATCTGTTGCGATGTCATGCGTGTGTTTCGTCGAAAAACTGTTGGAGGATGATGCGCGCGGCCTCGGCGTCGAGCACATCGTCGGAAGCGCCGGCGTCCTGCGCGGCGATCGACGAGTAGCGCTCGTCCACCCAGGTCACCGGCAACCCGAATCGGCCATGAAGCTGGTTGCCGAAGCGCTTGGCGAGCTTGATCATGGGCTGCTCTTCCCCATCGGGGTGCACCGGCATGCCGACAACAAAACCGACCGGCTGCCATTCGTTGACCAGGCGCGCAATCTGCGCAAAACGGAAATCGACCGAACGATTGGGGATGGTTTCCAGCGCCCGCGCCGAACGCGTAATGGAGTTGCCCAGCGCTACGCCGATGCGCTTTTCACCGTAATCGAATGCCAGCAAGGTGCCTGCGGCGGGCACGGAAGCCGTGGCCGGGCCCGTCGCCCATGCCGGCTCAGGCATGTCCGGCCTCGCCCGACAGCATGGCAGGGCTGATGCCTAGGAGGTTCAGCGCGGCAGCGAACCGCTCCTCGGCAGGCACGTTGAAGATGACCTCGGGATCGGCCTGGACGGTCAGCCAGCCATTGCGGCTGATTTCATCTTCCAGCTGGCCGGCGCTCCAGCCGGCGTACCCGAGGGTCAGGATGAAGCGCTCCGGCCCGCCGCCGTGGGCGACGGCTTCGAGCACATCCTTGGAGGTCGTCATCTCCAGACCGCCCGGCACCACCAGAGACGAGGAATACGCACCCGTGGCGTCATGCAGGACGAAGCCGCGCTCGGTCTGCACCGGGCCGCCGTAATACACGGGCTGTTCTGCGAGGGGGTGGATTTCGAGCTTCAGGTCGATCTTGTCGAACAGTGTCGCCAAGTCGAGGTCGATGGGCCGGTTGATGACGAGGCCGAGCGCGCCGCGCTCGTTGTGCTCGCACATGTACACGACCGTGCCGGAAAACGTGGAGTCCGCCATGCCAGGCATAGCGATCAGGAACTGATTCGTGAGATTGATAGGTGCGTCCGGCGGGGCCATAAGTCTAGTTTACCAAAAGCACCCGACCGCCGCCCCTTTCATTTGGACGATTCGACCCGCGAGCGCAGGAATCCGTGTGGCGATTCATGCACTCGAACCAGCGCGCGGCGGTGTGGTGTTCAGTGCCTCCAGATCCGACGCGTCCAGCCAACGCCAATCACCGGGCGCCAGATCGGTCCCGAGGGTGAGCCCGCCGATGGCGCTGCGGTGCAGCCCTTCTACATGGTTGCCGGCCGCAGCCACCATGCGTTTGACCTGATGGTATTTGCCCTGCGTGAGCGCCATGCGCAGATGATGCGTGTCAACGCGCTCGGCCCAGGCGGCGGCGACATGTTCATTCTCGTCGGCCAGCAGCACGCCCGCGCACAGTTGGGCGACCTGCGCATCCGTGACCGGCTCGGCGGTCGTGATCTCGTACACCTTGGGCACCTGATGGCGCGGGCTGGTGAGGGTATGGACGAACTGGCCGTCGTCGGTCAGCAGCAGCAGGCCCGTGGTGTCCTGGTCCAGACGCCCGACGCATTGCACGCCGCGCTCGCGCAGCGGCACGGGCAGCAGCGTATAGACGCTCGGATGGTGCTTCGGCTTTTGCGAACACTCCACCCCGGCGGGCTTGTTGAGCATCAGATAAGCCTTGGCGTGATACGTCCAGCGTTCGCCGTCAACGTCCAGCACCAGCCCGGCCGTATCGACCAGGGCATCCGGGTCCTCCATCTCCGTTCCGTCGATGCTGACCAACCCCGCGAGCACCAGGTCCTTGCAATAGCGGCGCGTGCCAAAGCCCTGGGATTGCAGGATGCGATAGAGCGGTAGACGGACAGATGGAGCAGTCATGACAACAACGTGGAAAAAGAGATCAGGCGCCGATTTTGCGATACGCTCGGCCGAATCTTCAAACTCGCCGAGCCCGCCGCACATGCCGCTACCCACTCGAACCCGCCAGCCGTATGACATCGGTACGCATTTCCAGCGCGGCCTCGTATGGTTCCGGCGCGATCTGCGGCACATCGACCACGCGGCGCTGCATTATGCCCTGCGGCACTGCCGCGAGGTCTATTGCGTCTTTGTGTTCGACCGCGACATCCTTGACGCACTGCTCGAACGCGGGCTCCAGGCGGATCGCCGGATCGAGTTCATCCGCGCGTCCGTCGAGGAACTGCGCGGTGCCCTGCGCGAGGCCGGAGGCGAACTCATTGTCGTGCACGACCATCCCGGCCATGCCATACCGGAACTGGCACGCACGCTTGGCGCAGAAGCGGTCTTTGCCAATCACGACGAGGAGCCGGCCGCCCAGGCCCGCGACGAGGCTGTGCGCAAGACGCTCGCCCAGCAGCCGTGCGCGTGGTTCGACTTCAAGGATCAGGTCGTCTTCGAGCGCGACGAGATCCTCAACGGCCAAGGCAAGCCGTATGGTGTTTTCACGCCGTACAAGAACGCATGGCTGGCCGCCCTCACCCCGTTCGACTTGCGTGCATACCCGACCGAGCCGTACTTCGGCGCGCTGGCCACGCCCCCGGAGGCCCTCGCGCCCGCCACCCCGTCGCTTGAAGCGATGGGCTTTGCGCGCTCGAATCTGTCGGAGATCGCCTTGCCCAGCGGCATGTCGGGGGCGCAGTCGCTGCTCGACGATTTTGAATCCCGCATGGACGACTACCAGGCGAAGCGCGACTTCCCCGCCCTGCGCGGCCCGAGCTACCTGTCAACGCATCTGCGCTTCGGCACGGTGTCGATCCGCACGCTGGCGGCCCGCGCACATGCCGCCATGCTGCGAGGCAGCCAGGGCGCCGCCACTTGGCTGTCGGAACTGATCTGGCGCGACTTCTATTTCATGATCCTGCATCACCGCCCCGACCTGGCCGATGGCGCGTCGTTCCATCCGGAGTTCGACCGCATCCGCTGGGTCGATGGTGAAACGGGCGACGCCCGCTTCGAAGCGTGGAAGGCGGCACGCACCGGCTATCCGCTGGTGGACGCCGCCATGCTGCAGATCCACCAGAGCGGGTATATGCACAACCGCCTGCGCATGGTGGCGGCCAGCTTCCTCATCAAGGATCTGGGTGTCGATTGGCGGCGTGGCGAACAGTACTTTGCCGACGTGCTCAACGACTTCGATTTCGCCGCCAACAACGGCGGCTGGCAATGGGCGGCCTCGAGCGGGTGTGACGCACAACCGTGGTTCCGCATCTTCAACCCCGTCACGCAGTCGGAAAAGTTCGATCCGCAGGGCCGCTTCATCCGCAAATACCTGCCGCAGCTCGCCAGGCTCCCTGACAAGTTCCTTCACGCGCCGTGGACGGCCCCCGCCGATGTGCTGAAGAGCGCTGGCATCGTGCTGGGACAGACGTATCCCCGCCCGATTGTCGACCATGCGGCCGCACGCGCCGCCACGCTGGAGCGATACGGCGTTACCAAGGCCGAGCGCACCTCCGGCGCAAAAGCGGCGGCACTGGGCAAGCCTGGCCAAGACTGACGCCCCAAAGCCAACGGGCCGGTAATCCACCGGCCCGCTGTCATGCTGTCCGAAGACAGCCGCCTCAACCGACGTTGGCTGCCGGCGCGCGTTCGCCAATCAGGTTACGCAGATGCTGTAACAACTCCTCTTCGTTGTACGGCTTGCCCAGGTAGACGTTCACGCCGATCTCCGCGGCATAGCGGCGATGCTTGTCCGCCGTACGCGAGGTGATCATGATGATCGGCGTGGCGCCGATGCGTTCATCCGCACGCACGTTGCGCGTGAGGTCGAAGCCGTCCATGTGCGGCATTTCAATGTCGACGAGCATGGCGTCGGGCGTGATCTCCTGCAACTGACGCAGCGCATCCACGCCGTCACGCGCCAGCACGGCCTGGTAACCCGAGCGCGTGAGCAGACGCTGGGTGACCTTGCGCACCGTCAGCGAATCGTCGACCACCATGACGATCGGCTGGGTCGCAAGGCCGGGTACGGCGTCGGTGCTGCCGTTGCGCGAGAGCTCTGCCACGGCGCCCGTGGTCTCCTGGTCGGCCTGCGGCAACCCCAGCGCGGCGGCTTCACGTTCAAAGCGCTGCGTGAGCACGACCGGGTTGTAGATCAGCACGATCTCGCCGTCGCCCAGCGTGGTCGCACCGGCAATCCCTTCGAGGCGCGCAAGGTGCGGACCAATGTGCTTGACCACCACTTCGCGGTTGCCGATCACTTCGTCCACGTGCACGGCGGCGCGGTCGGCGCCGTTGCGCACCACCACGGCGGGCGAATATTTACGGCCGCCTGTCACGGGCTGCGCCTCTTCGAGCAGCGCACCGAAGTAGTGGAACGGCACCGGCCCGGTCGGCAGTTGCAGCGCGGCGGCGTTGTACGCCTCGGCCAGCGATTGCGGACGCAGCTGCTGGACGTGGTCGATCATGCCCGACGGAATGGCGTACACGCGCTCACCCACGCGCACCAGCAGCACCTGCGTGATGGCCGTCGTCAACGGCAGGTGGATGGTGAAACGCGTGCCGACTTCCGGCGTGGTCTGCAGCGAGATCCGGCCGCCCAGGGCGACGGTTTCGGCACGCACCACGTCCATGCCGACGCCACGGCCGGCCAGCTCGGACACCTGATCCGCCGTGGAGAAGCCCGGCGTGAAGATCATCTCGGTCAGGCGCGCGTCGCTGGCCTCCTCGTCGGGCGCCAGAAGCTGGCGCTCCAGTGCGCGGGCGCGAATGCGGTCGAGGTTCAGGCCGGCGCCGTCGTCGACGAAATGCAGCACGACTTCGTTGCCCTCCTGCTGCACTTCAAGCGTCAGTTCGCCAGCGGGATTCTTGCCCTTGGCGCGGCGCTCGTCGGCGGATTCAATGCCATGTGCGACGGCGTTGCGGATCATGTGTTCCAACGGGCCGCCCATGCGGTCCAGCACGCTGCGATCCAGTTCCACCGTACCGCCCTTGATGAACAGGCGGACTTCCTTGCCGGTTTCCGACGCGGCCTGACGGGCCACGCGATACAGACGGTCGGCCACGGTATCGAACTGCACCATGCGTGCACGCATGAGGCTGCGCTGCAGGCCGCGCGTGAGGCGCGCCTGCGTTTCCAGATCGAGCGACGCCTGATCGAAACCACGGAACAAGTTCTGCTGCACCGTTGCCACGTCATTGACGGACTCGGCCATCATCCGCGTGAGTTCCTGCAAGCGCGTGAATCGGTCGAACTCCAGCGGATCGAACGATTCGTCGTGGGCAGCCGCATCGGCAATGCGCGACTCCATCTGCGTTTCGGCCTGGATTTCGATCTCGCGCACCTGCGAGCGCAAACGCGCCACGTTGTCGTTCAGTTCCGACAGATAGGTCTTGAGCGCGTCGACTTCCGACTCCAGACGCGCACGCGCGGCACCGACTTCACCCGCATCATTGATGAGCGAATCGAGCGCACGCGCCTGCACGCGCACCATCGCACGCTGGCGTTCGGCGACTTCCAGCGCTTCGGTTTCGGGGCTGCGCACACCAGTCAGATCGACGCTGGTCGTGGCCACGGCCGGCAACATCGACGGGCTTGACGCAGCCTGCTCCTCGGCGGGCGCCTGCGGGGCAACGGCAGCGTCGGCCAGCCCGGCGTCCAGCGGCAGCAGCGTGCCCGACCCCAGCGCATCGACGTGCGCCTGAATCCGGTCGAACCACACGTAAAGCTTGCGGAACAGCGTGTCGTCCACACGGTTCTGGCGCAGGCCGGTCTCGATGGCGCTTTCCATCTCGTGCGCAACCTGGCCGAGCGTCATGGCACCGGCCATGCGCGCGCTGCCCTTCAGGGTGTGCAGGTTGCGCAGCAGTAGGCCCGAGCCGGTGCGGTCCTGCGGCGCGGCTTCCCACGCGCGCAGGTGCTGGCCGAGTTCCGGCAGGGCAACGTGCGCTTCTTCCAGGAAAATTTCTAGCAGCGCGGGATCGAGCGCATCGGAAGGCGCCTGGCGCACGAGTTCCGCGACGGCGGGTTCCGCCACCGGCGACGGGTATGCCGGCGCCAGCGGCACGAGGCCCGCAGGCGGCGCGAATGCAGGTTCACCGGCCAGGCCCGCCGTTTCGTTCTCGGCCTGCTCGGCTTCGATGACAGCCTGCGGCGCGGGCTCCAGCGGCAAGCGAGGACGCAGCAGCAAGCGCTCGCACAGCTCTTCCAGGCTGCGCCGCACGGGCTCATCGGCCTCCGGCCAGACACCCGCGGCAAACTGATGCAGCATGCCGCGCATGCGCTCGACAGCCTGGTCGAGCAGGCGGAAGTCGCCAGGGTGCATGGCCACCGGGCGGCTATTGAGGTTCAGCAAGGCCTGCTCGAGCGCGTCCGCCAGCTGGCGCACCGGTTCCAGTTCCACCACGGCGGAACTGCCTTGCAGCGTATGGGCGGCGCGCAGGGCAAGCTCGCTCGGCGGCGTACGCCCTTCATGGCGCCATTCCGAGAAATCCACGCCCAGCCGCCGGATCAGATCATCGGCTTCCTGCAGGTAGACGTTGTACAAGGCCACGCTGATGCGGACCGGGCCGATGGCCTTCACGCCATCGTCGTGCGGCGCCTCTTCCGGTGCGCCGGTCTGCGCGAACGGGAACGGGATCACCTTGGCGTCACCCTCGGCAGCATGCGCCGGCGCATCCGATTCGGCGTGCGGCTCGCCTTCGTCTTGCGCGGCAACCGGCATGTCGGACGCGGCGTTCGCGGTCCCGAACCCGGCGGTCGTCGCTTCGAATCGAGCGTCCTGCGTTTCGATCGCGGAGTACGGCGTCTGGGCCTCGGCGTCCGGCGTATCGGATACCACGCCAGGCGTGTGCGGCTCGGCGGCGGCCGGTTCGTCCTCCCAGATCAGGGACGCGGCGTCAGCGGCAGGTTCGGAGGCGTCGGCTACGGCCGCACCGGTTTCGGCAGGGCTATCGACTTCAGGCGCCGCCTCCAGCCAGACAAACGGGCCGCCATGACGCACCCGCTCGGCGGCCGCAACGAGCGGCTCGATCGGGTGATCGGCCTGCGGCATTTGCGCGATGGCCGCCGCCCACGCCGACAGCTCGGCTTCAGCGCGCGTGAGCAATGCGGCAAGGTCGAGCGTCGGCACGCGGCTTTCCGCCAGCCACACGTTCATGACCTGCTCGATGGCCCAGGCGGCCTCCCCGTAGCGCGTGAGGCCGACCATACGGCCCGAGCCCTTCAGCGTGTGGAAGGCGCGGCGCAATTGCATCAGCAAGTCGAGGTCCGAACCCGCGGCCAGACCGCCCGAGCCGGCCTCGGCGGCAGCGTGCAGTGCGTGCAGATCGGTACGCACGCCAGCCAAGACTTCCTCAGCTTCGGACAGGAAGATGTCGAGCAATTCGGCATCAACGGACTGGGTATCGCGGGCCGCGGCAGCCGGCGCAGGCGCCGCCGCAGACGGCGTGGTCGCCGGTGCCGCCAGCGCGGCCTGCATGCGTTCCAGCGCGCCTGCGCTGCCCACCTGCCATGCGTCGAACTGGGCCAGCGCCTCTTCCAGGCGGCGGCGGCGCACGGGATCGTCGTCGATGGCGGCGGCGTCGCGTGCCTGCTGCAGCGCGGTGCGCAACTCGGCCGCGAGCGGGTCAGCCGGGTCGGCAGGCTGCCTGGCCAGCAGGCGGTCGACCAGCGATTGCAGCGGCGATACCGTGTCGGCATCGGCGGCCTGGGCAGCATCCTGCGCGTCCGTGTGGGCTTCGCGGCGGGTGAGCATGCCCGATTCCGCATCGAAAACGAATGCCTGCCACGCAACCTCGCGCTCGGTCGGCGTCAGCCTCCCTGCGATGACGATCTCGTCGACCTGTCCGCCGGTCAGTTCCGCGCCGATGGACAATGCGTCGAGCAGGCTCTGCAGCCCACTGACGTTGGCGGCCAGGGCAGCCAGGCAGCGCTCGCGTTCGGCGGGACGCTCGCCGGCCGCTTGCAGCGCGGCAATGGTCGACTGCGCGACCTCCGTCGCACGCACGGCCGCATCAGCGCCGAGCGTGGCAAAGGCTCCCTGCATCTCACCGAACAGACGATGGGCTTCTTGCAGGCCACCGCCCTGTTCGCCTTCGCGTTCGAAGGCGTCGAGATGCGTCTCGGCCGAAGCCAGCAACGTCTGCAGCGCGCGGACCTGCTCGGCCCGGGCTCGGCGTTGCGCGGCTTCTTGCGCCAGCAGCGCGAGCCATGCGGGCGTCGTGTGAGCGTCCGACGCGGCGAGCTCGCTGCAACGGGCGGCAAACCAGGCGCTGCGCAAATCGCCTGACTCGCCGTGCAGCGCCCACGGGCGTGCCAGCATGCGCGACAGGAATTGCAGCGCCGGGGCAATGTCCCCCGTGCCGGCGTCTGCCAACCGGTTGGACAGTTCACCCAGGGCGGGCTGGCCCAGCGCTCCGGCGTGCAGCGCGAGCGTCTGCAAGGCAGCGTCGAGCTCATCGGCAGCCGGAGCAGCCTGCTGGCTCAGGGCTTCCAGCGTGCGGCCGACGCGTTGCAGCGTGTCGCTGGCATCGGTCGGGAGCAACGCGTAGTACTGGCGCGTGTGCAGCGCACCGGCCGGCGCATGCGTGGGTGGAATCGCAAAAGCCTCGACGCAGGCAACGATGTCCGGGCCGAGCGTGTCATCGCCCATCGGCGCCGCTGGGGCGTTGTTGTAGGCCATGCCCGCCAGCAGGTACAGCGCGTCGGTCAGCAGCCCCTGCGGCAGCTGGACGTTGTTGTGCGAGTACTGGCGCAGCAGCAGGTTGACGCGCGCGGCCAGACGCTTGGCGGTCAGATCGGCCGGCACCAGGCCGGCACGCAACGCGCCGAACGTCAGCGCCAGCACGAGCCAGAGATCGCGCTGGAGGTCATCGCCCGTCCGGCGGGGTTCGCGCTCCAGCGCACGGATGCCGTGCAGCAGTTCTTCAAGGGGGGCGTACGCTGCCGCAGCGGCGGCCGGATCGGCTTGGGCGCCTTCGGCGGAAGCCGGCGCGCGCAGCGCGGTCAACAGCGCCAGTTCGAATTTGCGGCGCAGGCGCGCGAGACCTGGCAGGTCACGCGAGGGCAGCAGCAGCGCCGGCAGGTGGCGCAGCTCATCGGCCCACAGGTCGGCGGGGTGGATGCGCTCTTCGCCCAGGCGGGCGAGCACGGCTTGATACGGTTGGAACAGGCGCAGCGGCTCTTCGGCCATGCCGGCCATCAGGTCGGCCACGTACTCCTGCAACGCCTGCACGGCGCGCGAGAAGACATCGAGCGTCTGCATGTCGGCGGGCACCGAGCCAGCATCCACGGCATCCAGCAGACGCTTGGCCGCCTCGCAGTACACATCGACGCCGCGCAGCCCGACGATCAGCAGGGCACCGGCCGCCTGATGCAGATACTGGCCGGCCAGCCGCAGCGAGGTGGTATCGCGCGCACCGATGACTTCCGGGTGGGCTGTGACTTCGGCCGCGTATTCGCCGAACTCGCGCACGGCGTCGTCCAGCGCGGCGCGCATGTTGGGCGCCACCCAGGCCAGCGCGGAAAGATCCCGCGCCTGTGCGCTCGACGGAGCGGACCTTGGGCGCGCCGCAGGGACGCCAGCCGCCCCGGACGAGGCAGGATGGGACTGGGCGGGCTCGGCGGCAGATTGATGACGCATGTGTGCTTCCAAAAAGCAGATGGCGGTTGCCGCAGTTGCCTCGGTGAGCCCCTTGGCGCTCCCGCCCGAAATCCAGTGACGGCGTCGTGACGCGAATCAGGCGATGCGGAACCGCGCCACCGAGTCACGCAACTCTTCGGCAAGCTGCGTGAGCTGGCGCACCGACTGTGCGGTCTGGCGCGTACCGGTCGACGTCTGTTCCGTGATGTGCAGGATCTGTTCGATGTTCTGCGCGACGTCGGAAGCCAGCGTCGCTTCATGCGACGTCGTCTGCGAAATGCTCTCAATCAGTTCCGCAAGCTGGCGCGACACGCGGCCGATCTCCACCAGTGCGGCACCGGCGTTATCGGACAGCTTCGCCCCTTCCACCACACCCGCCGTGCTGCGCTCCATGGCGTGCACCGCGTCTTGCGTGTCGGTCTGAATCGTGCGGATCAGCGCGCCGATCTGCTTGGCTGCCTCGGCCGAACGTTCTGCCAGGCGCTGCACTTCCTCCGCCACCACCGAGAAGCCGCGACCGGCTTCACCCGCCGATGCCGCCTGGATGGCCGCGTTCAGTGCCAGCACGTTGGTCTGCTCGGTAATGTCCGAGATCAGCTCCACGATTTCACCGATCTCCTGCGACGATTCGCCCAGGCGCTTGATCCGCTTCGAGGTTTCCTGAATCTGGTCACGGATGTCGTTCATGCCCGTGATGGCGTTCTGCACGGCCTGCTGGCCTTGCTCGGCAGCGGCCAGCGAGGCGCGTGCAACGTTGGCCGATTCAGCGGCGCCCCGCGAGACCTGCGTGATGCGGTCCGCCATCTCCACCACCGACTGGCCGGTCTGGCGAATCTGGCGCGATTGTTCTTCCGATGCGGCCACCAGGCTTTCCGACGTGGTCTGCACCGCCGACGATGCCTGCGTCACCTGCTCGGCCGTCTGCTGCACCCGGCCGACCAGCTCGCGCAGTTCTTCCACGGTGTAGTTCACCGAGTCGGCGATGGCGCCGGTAATGTCTTCGGACACGGTGGCCTGCTTGGTCAAGTCACCGTCTGCAATGTCCTGCAGCTCGTTCATCAGACGCAGAATGGCGGCCTGGGTGGCGTCGTTGTTGCGCTTTTCCACCATCCGGCGCTCTTCAGCTTCACGCTGACGGGCTTCTGCTTCCATCGTACGCACACGCGAATCGCGCAGGTACAGGGCGGCCAGGCCAGCCAGGCAGACCACGGTCAGGATGGCCGACAGCACCACCGCGCCCAGCGTCAGTGGACGGTTGCGCACGCTGTTCGAGTACGCCGATTGCAGATCGGACAGGTCAGCGCGCAGTTTCTCGTTGTCGTTGAAGATCTGCTGCTGGGCGCGCTTGGCGGCGATCAGGCCAGGCAGGTTCTCCAGGATGATCTGCGTGGTCTTCTGCACGTTGTCGAAGCGCGACTGCAGTTCGGTCAGGTAGCCCTTCGTCTCGGCATCGGTCACCGCCGACAGGCGCAGCGCCTCCGACCCGTTGAGCAGGCCGTTCAGGGTTTCATTGAACGTGTTGGTGTCCTTGCCGAGCAGGAACGCCGTTTCGGGGTTCACGCCTTCGCCGGCCAGGAACTCGTTCATGTTCTTACCGAGACGCTGCGTCAGCATCACGAGCTGCGACGAGGCCGCCACTTCACGTGCCGGGGCATTGGTCTGCAGCTTCATCGAGGCGATCTGCTCCGCCTCTTCCAGCAGTTCGGGGTTGGACGCGTTGAACACGTTGAGCGTCTTGCCCACCGCCACCAGCGTCTTTTCCTGGGTCAGAATGGCCTGGGCGCTCTTCTCGCTGCGCTTCCACTCTTCGATGGACTTGTCGAGGAACGCCTGGGCATCGCCGCTGGAGGTGGCTCGCACGCCGCGTTCGGCGCTGCCGTTCTTGAGCGCTTCAAGGTTCTCCTGCAGGCGCGCGCGGCTCTCCTTGAGCTGCGCGAAGGCGTTGGCATTACCCAGCAGCGCCACCGGCACGGCCTTGGCCAGACGCTGCGAGTGCATCAGCGTGTCACCGGCAATTTCGATCTGCACCGAACCGTTGTTGGCTTGGCGGTTATCCAGGTACACCGAGATCAGCAGGGCAAGCAGGCCGACCAACAGGCCGATGGTGAACAACCGCTGCTGGGCGGCAAACGGCACGCGCTCCATCCAGCCGACCATCGCGTCAACGGGCGTGCGGCCCAGTTGCCCGGCCGCGCCGGCGGGCTGGCCGTCGTCCACATGGGCCGCATCATCCAACTGCACGGAAGCCGCGGAAGCGCCCTCCACTGCAACCTCCGGCGTCCCTGCCTCAACTCCAGCACGACGACCCGCGTTGAACCACTTGAACCCCATAGGACCCTCTTATTTTTTCGATGCCGCCCGCTCGCGTTATCGAGACCGACGACATGGATTTCCCATCCGCGTCCATGCCTTGTCTTGCCCGGCGTGGTCCGCACCTGTTGCCCTCGTGCGCGCTCGCTCCCGTTGCGAACGCACGCAATCTTTCTCGTTCTTTGCCGGGCCGATCGAGCGCCCCGGTCCGTACAGCATGCGCCGCGCGTTCAGGCGCGGCTGCGGCCCACTTGCAGGAACGCCGGATCTGCCAGCAATTGCCGCACATCCAGCTCGCGCCACAGCATGCCTTGCGCATCGCGCCAGGCGCGGCCCTGCCACGGACGGCTCTCGTCCGGCGCGGCCTCGGCCAATTGGAGATCAGTCAGGCTGCGCAGGCCCGCCACGCGCGGCACAACGATGGCACAGGCCCGCTGGGGGTCCTTGGAAAGCACTACGATCTTGGCGCCAGGGCCACCGGCCGTCGGCGCCTCACCGCAGAACAGGCCGAAATCGATCACGCCGAGCAGGTTGCCGCGCGCATTCACCAGGCCGAGGTACCACGCCTGCGTGAGCGGCACACGGGCAGGCGGCTGATAATCCAGTACTTCGCCGGTGTCCGTGAGCGACAGCAGCCAGTGGTGCTCGCCGATCTGCACCCCCAGAAAGCCTTCCGTCGAGGACTTCGCGCGCGCCTCCTGCAGGCGGCGCGCAAGCATCGCCTGGTATTCATGCAGGCGCTGGCGGGAGGTCAGGTTCGTGCGCGTCTCGGTCATGTCCGGTGCGTCCTGGGTCGGTGGCTGGCTTACTGCTGCGCGAGCTTGGCGATCTTGTCGAGCAATTCTTCTGCCTTGACCGGCTTGACGATGTAGTCGGACGCGCCCTGGCGCATGCCCCACACACGGTCGGTTTCCAGTCCCTTGGTGGTGCAGATGATCACGGGGATATTCTGGAAGCGCTCGTCCTTCTTGATGGCGCGGGTGGTCTGGTAGCCGTTCTGGCCCGGCATCACCACGTCCATGAGGATCAGGTCGAAGGCTTCGGCTTCGAGCCTGGTCATCGCCTGCTCGCTATCGGCCGCGACCGACACCTTGAAGCCGTTCTTGCCGAGGATTTCCGACAGGTGCAGCGCCTCGGTCGGAGAATCATCGACCACCAACACTTTCTTGATTGCCATACAAACAGTCCTTCGTTGATAGAGAGCCAACCCTGCCGGGCAACCTACGCCGCCGACAGATGGGTCTGGACCGCCTCCAGCAGCGCCTCCTTGGTGAAGGGCTTGGCGAGGTGGTCCGCCGCCCCGACCGATTTGCCGCGCGCACGGTCGAAAATTCCGTCGCGCGACGACAGCATGATCACGGGCGTGGCATGAAACTTTGGGCTTTTCTTGATGAGCGCGCAGGTTTGGTAGCCGTCCACGTTCGGCATCAGGATGTCGCAGAACACGAGGTCGGGCTTCAGATCGCCCACCTTGGCCAGGGCGTCGAAGCCATCTTCGGCGAGCATGACCTGGCAGCCGGCCTGGGTGAGGAAAATCTGCGCGGTACGGCGGATGGTGCTGGAGTCGTCGATCACCAGCACTTTGCGGCCGGCAAGAGCGTTCACCAGGGATTGAGAGTCAGTCAGTTGTTCCACCCGCGCGGATTGCATCATGTTCTCGCATTGCGCGACCACGGGTCGCCACGACATTCTGACCGGATGGATCGCGGCAAATCACCACCCAGCGTGCACCCTGACGGCCCACGCTGGCGACGACTTCAAAACTACGCCCCCCGGCCCGCTTATGAAGTGTGAAGCTCAGAATTTGACGAAGTGTGACAAGTCACCTATTCGCCGTCAATGGCGCCGATCGTCCGCCGGCTGCGTGTGGCATGGAAGCGACGAGACCCATCGGCTGGATTCGATGGATGCGTCACTTCCTGATATCTGGGGATCGGCAAGAGGGCAACCGCTCACTTGCCGAGGGGAAACTGGTCAGACCCGGCTCAGATCTGGACCATTTCGAAGTCTTCCTTGCGCGCGCCGCACTCGGGGCAGGTCCAATTGATGGGTACGTCCTCCCACTTGGTGCCGGGGGCGATGCCGTCGTCCGGGGCGCCTTGTTCTTCATCGTAGATCCAGCCGCAAATCAGGCACATCCACGTCTTGTATTCAATCTGTTGTTCCATAAGGCAAAGCTTCGGTGGTTCCGTCTATTAAAATGGCAGGCCAGATGGTACCGAATCGCGCCCGCCCGCGCCAGAACAGGCGCGGTGCAGGCTTGGTGTTTGATTGCGTTCATACCGCATCTGCGCCAAACGCCGCACAATCGCACCCAAACCCGTCTTCTAACCGCGCCGCAGCGCTCTCCCGCCCGGCGCTTCTCTGATCCAACTGCATCCATGTCGACTCCTTCCCGCAGCGCCGCCCTGTTTGAACGTGCCCAGAAGACCATCCCCGGCGGGGTGAACTCGCCGGTGCGCGCGTTCCGCTCGGTCGGCGGCACCCCCCGCTTCATCGCCAAGGCAGCTGGTCCGTACCTGTGGGACGCCGACGGCACCCGCTACATCGACTACGTTGGCTCGTGGGGCCCGATGATCGTCGGTCACGCCCAACCCGAAGTCGTGCGCGCCGTGCAGGAGGTGGCGGCCGATAGCTTCTCGTTCGGCGCGCCGACCGAGGCGGAAGTCGTCATGGCCGAGGAGATCTGCAAGCTCGTGCCGTCGATCGAGCAGGTGCGGCTGGTGTCGTCAGGCACCGAGGCAACCATGAGCGCCCTGCGCCTGGCACGCGGCTTCACGGGCCGTGACCTGATCGTCAAGTTTGAAGGCTGCTACCACGGTCATGCAGACAGCCTGCTGGTCAAGGCCGGGTCGGGCCTGCTGACGTTTGCCGATACGACGCAGAATGCGCCGTCTTCCGCCGGCGTGCCCGAAGACGTGGTCAAGCACACGATGGTGCTGCCGTACAACGACGTGGCCGCGCTGCGTGAAGCGTTCGCGCGCCACGGCAACGAAATCGCGGCCGTGATCGTCGAGCCGGTGGCCGGCAACATGAACCTCGTGCGTGGCAGCAGCGAATTCCACCAGGCCATGCGTTCGCTCTGTACCGAGCACGGCGCCGTGCTGATCTTCGACGAGGTGATGACCGGCTTCCGCGTGGCGCTCGGTTGCGCGCAGGCGCTGTACGGCATCAAGCCGGACCTGACGTGCCTGGGCAAGGTGATCGGGGGCGGCATGCCGGCCGCCGCATTCGGCGGGCGCCGCGACATCATGGGCTTCCTGGCGCCGCTGGGCAGCGTGTATCAGGCCGGAACACTGTCGGGCAATCCGCTGGCCGTAGCCGCCGGGCTGACCACGCTGCGCCTGATCGCAGCAGAAGGCTTCCATGACCGGCTGGGCGCGCAGACACGCAAGCTCGTGGACGGACTCTCAGGCATCGCACACGAAGCTGGCGTGCCCTTTGCCGCCGACAGCGTGGGCGGCATGTTCGGCATCTACTTCCGCGAGGGCGTGCCGACGAGCTTTGCTGAAGTGACCAAGAGCGATGTTGGGCGCTTCAATGCGTTCTTCCATGCGATGCTGGATCAGGGCGTCTATCTGGCGCCGTCTGCGTTTGAGGCGGGTTTTGTGTCTTCCACGCATGATGATGCGATTTTGGATGCGACGTTTGAGGCGGCTCGGAGGGCGTTTAAGGCTGTTTGAGTTTTGTTTCTTGGGATGAGCCTTGGTGGTGCATCCCTGGTTTCATCCCCTGCCGGGGCTGACTCACTTTCTTTGGTCTTGCCCAAAGAAAAGTAAGTCGATCCCGGCAGGGAACGAAAGAGGGATGGACCACCAACAAAAAACTCAAACTCTCCCAACCACCCCCACCAACTGCCGCCCCACCCCCTCAGACGCCCCCATCATCGGCGCTCGCAACACATTCCGAATCAACCCCTCGGCAGCCAGCCAAGCCTTCAACGGCCCAGGATTCGTCTCGGCAAACAGCAACCGGATCACCGGCGCCAGCGCATGATGCAACCGCCGCGCATCGTTCAACCGCTGCTCCCGCACCGCCCTTGCCATCTCCACAAACAGCTCCGTGCGGACATGCGCCGCGGCGATGATCGCCCCGACGCCGCCCGCGCACAGCGTGCCGAACACCTGCGCATCCTCCCCCGCCAGCACCTGCAACCGCCCATCGGCAATCACGCGCTGCGTCTTGTCCGCATCGCCACCGCAATCCTTGATGCCATGGATGTTCGGGTGCGCCGCCAGCGCAAGCAGGGTTTCGGTGTCGATGTTCGCGCCGGTGCGATACGGAATGTCGTACAGGAGCACCGGCACCGGCGAGGCGTCGGCCAATGCGGTGAAGTATTCGATGATCCCGCGCTGCGACGGGCGAATGTACGAAGGCGCCGGAATCAGAAACGCCGCCGGACGATGTTCAGCAAGGCGCCGCATCCGCTCGCGTACGGACACGAGAGCACTGCCCGAGACACCCATCACCACGGGCAAGCCGTCGGCGGCGGCACGTACCGTATCGAGCACGTCGGCCTGTTCCTGATCGGTCAGCGCCGCGGCTTCGCCGGTACTGCCACACGCCACGAAACCGGCGACGCCCAGCGCGCGATACCGAACCACTAACGAATACAGCGCGCCGTAGTCGACGGACCGCGCCGCATCATCGGCAAACGGCGTCACGATGGGCACCCAGATGCCCGCATAAGACGGACGATCATGGTTCGACAGATTGACAGATGAATTTTCAAGCACGACAACACTCCTGGACGGATCAACGACCGGTCAAGAACCGTCAGGAGCGCTTCGGGAATGCGGCCCCGCGAGATGCGGGTGGGAGGCAACCGTGTCTAACGTATCGGTCAACCGCTGTTCCGTCGCCCATCTGACGGAACAGCGCTCCGGTCAGACGAGCGGCTGTTTGGTGGCTTTTTTGGCGCGCGCGAGCGTCGATACGGCCGACAGGCTACTTGCCGGTGCCGTGTTGATCGACGAGGAACGGGAAATCGCGCGCATGGAAATTGTCAAAAAAGTCCCCATACCGTACTGATGTGTGACTGGAGCGTCAAGCGCATAAGCTAGAGTTCGCAGGAACGCCATGAGACGATGTTTGTCCCATGCCACATTCTTTTCAGACCAAGAGGACTTCATGACCCCTGCCCTGTCCCTTCGCACAACGCGTTTCCCGGTGCTGCGCTGGCTGGCGCTGTCGCTGGCCGTGCTGGCTGCGCCCTTCCTCTCAGCCTGCGGCTATAACGATTTCCAGGCCAAGGACGAAGCCACGAAGGCCGCCTGGGCCGAGGTCGTCAACCAATACCAGCGCCGTGCCGACCTGATCCCGAACCTGGTCAACACGGTCAAGGGCTACGCCTCGCACGAGAAGGAGACGCTCGAAGCCGTGACGCGCGCCCGCGCTGCCGCGACGAGCATCCAGGTCACGCCGGAAACCCTCAATGACCCGGCGGCCTTCCAGAAATTCCAGCAGGCCCAGGGCGAGCTTTCGAGCGCGCTGTCGCGTTTGATGGCCGTCTCGGAAAACTATCCGCAGTTGAAGGCCGACCAATCGTTCCGCGATCTGCAGTCGCAGCTTGAAGGCACGGAGAACCGCATCACCGTGGCGCGCCAGCGTTACATCAAATCGGTGCAGGACTACAACGTGCTGGCCCGCAGCTTCCCGACCAACCTGACGGCCAAGGTAATGGGTTACCAGGTCAAACCGAACTTCACGGTCGAGAATGAGAAGGGCATCTCCACCGCGCCGACGGTGAAGTTCTGACGAGTTGACCGCCATGTCGATGCGCGCGCGAGCCTTCCTGACCTTTGTGCTGACGGCGGCCCTATGGCTGGCCGCGGCCCTACCAGCGCGCGCGCAAAGCGACGAGGTGGCCGTGCCGCCGCTGGCCGCGCGCGTGACCGACCTGACCGGTACGCTCGACGCACAGCAGCGCAACGCGCTCGAGCAGGTGCTGGCCGACTACGAGCAGCAGCACGGCAGCCAGATCTTCGTGCTGATGGTGGCCTCCACGGCGCCGGAGCCCATTGAGGCCTACGGCATCCGCGTGGCCGATGCCTGGAAGGCCGGCCGCAAGGGCGTGGACGATGGCGCCATCATCCTCATCGCCAAGGACAACCCGGCCTCGCTGCGCAAGATGCGGATCGAGGTCGGCCGCGGCCTGGAGGGCGCGCTGACGGATGCGCAATCGAAGCGCATCCTGCAGGACGTCATGGCGCCGCACTTCCGGCAAGGCGACTTCTACGGCGGCCTTGCCGCCGGCATCTCGGCCATCCAGACCGTCATTGCGCAAGAGCATCTCCCGCCCGCCGAGCGCGCGAGGCGCCAGCAGGCAGACGGCCTTGGCGAGTGGCTGCCTGTGCTGTTTCCGCTGGCGATCATCGTGTTCTTCGTGCTCAGTGCAGCGATGCGTTCGGGCGGCCGTGTGACCGGCAGCCTGCCGGGCCGGCCAGGCTCGCGCGTGATGATGGGCAATCGCGGCTGGGGCCCAGGGACGATTGGCGGCCTTGGCGGAGGCCTGGGCGGCGACTGGGGGCGCGACCGCGACGACTTCGGTGGCGGCGGGGGCGGCGGCTTTGGCGGCGGCGGCGGAGGTGGTTTCGGCGGCGGCGGCGCTTCCGGTAACTGGTGAGGACGATCACAGCCATGGCATCCGTGTCCCGACACCATCGCGGCGCCCGCCGCGCCCTCGTCCATCTGCTGACCACCGCGTCGCATGCCCGCCGCGCCTTCCCGCCCGAAGACCTGCGCAAGCTCGAAGCCGCCGTCCGTGAAGGCGAGCAGCGCCATCGCGGCGAGGTGCGGGTCGTCATCGAAAGCTCGTTGCCGGTGCGCGACGCATGGGCGGGCGTGACGCCGCGCCAGCGCGCTCGCACGCTGTTCGGCCTGCTGGAAGTCTGGAACACGCACGCGCACGTGGGCGTGCTGCTTTACATCAACCTGGCCGACCACGCGGTGGAGATCCTGGCCGACCACGGCATCGCCGCCAAGGTTGACGCCCAGGCGTGGCGCGCCATCTGCGACACCATCACGCGCGGCTTTGCGCAGCGGCTGTCGATGGCACCGGTGCTTGACGCGCTGGCGCAGATCAACGATCTCCTCGCCATGCATGCGCCTGGCGACGGTACCCCGCGCACCAACGAGCTCAGCGATCAACCGCTGGTGCTCTAGCTGCCCCCCCCGGCGACGGGCCACCCGGGTTCACGCCCCCCTGCCCTTGCCACACCATCCCTGCGCTTCATTCCTGATACACATCCGCAGCGGCGAAGGCGCGCATCAGTAACATGCCCGAGCAGCGTCGCGCCTCATCTTTTAGGATGACGCAGCGGCGGTGCGCTCTCATGAATCTGCGTCACCACTTTCGATGCACTCCCCCGCATCGCCGACATGCCGCTACGCCGTTCCCGCGACGTGCCCGCATTCCGCTCGAGCGTGTCTCCACGGATGGGGGTCCGTCGGCTCGTCTGGGACCCCGCGCATGTTTCACCGATGCAACCATTTGACGTGACCCGGGTTGTCCTCAGGCATCTGGGGCATCACAGGCAATCCGCGTCACTTTCGAGGCTCGTTTGCGGGTCCCATCGATCACAAAACATATCGATCTCAGGTGGCTTGCGCCCTGCGCGCTGGCGGTCAGCACGTTTCCATTTCGAAACGCCTCCTTGAAGCCTGCCGGCGCAAACACCTTCCATGTGACCGAAAGCCTTGTCAATCAAAGGTTTATCGGGTGTGGCATGGTCGTCGCTCAATGGGCTGGGCCTGCGGGACAAGACAGCGATCCGGAAAGCGGCGCGCAGCAGAACGGCACAAGCCGTCGCGTGGAGCGCAGGACAGATGCACGACGGGGTGCCGCATCGTCAGCACCTCGAGGGGAAGCTCAGAACAAGCGGGGTGTGCCACCCACATCAGATGGGACAGCACTCCAGAACAAGCCTGAAGCGTCAACACAGGCAGCAGGCAACGCGTGTGGAGTCCATGCGCAGAGGTCGAAGCAGAACTGTCCGGGGGTAGGGTCGGCGCAGGCCGACACACCAAAACCAGTCTCGATACAACGAGACAGCCGAGGCGACAAGGCCGGCACCGCAAGCCAGCCGCCGCACGGCACATAGATGTTCCTCCCCCAGACGACTTTTTCGGACAGGCGGCTTGCGCCTGTGTCCGATGGCAGTCCGGTCATTCCATGGCGGCCGCAGAATCAATGCGGTCCCTTAGAAGAACGTTGGGGGAAAACATGAACGCGTACATCAACCGCCCGTTGCTTTATGTCTCACTGCGTCACGATGCAACGCTTTGCCGCTACCTCGCCCAGCAGGGCTGGCGGTTGATCTTCGCAAACAGCCGCCGCGACCTCGAGGCGCTGAACCTCGATGATGCGACGGTGCTGGGCGGCCTGCTCGACCTCGACTGCGGCTATTCGGACGCCGAACTGGAAGACCTCGAGCCCTGGCTTGCCCTGCACAACATCGGCTGGATCGGCGCGGTGAACAACGGCGACTTGCTGTCGGAGCCGATGCGCAAGCTGCTCAGCCTGTACTTCATTGATTACTACAACATGCCCTGCGACACCGCCGAGCTGGCGCGCGCACTCGGCCATGCCGTCGGCATGGCGAGCCTGCGGCCGGCGGCATCCCTGGCGCGCAGTGCGGTCCGCCCCGACGGCATGATCGGCAACTGCGCGGCCATGCAGGCGCTGTTTCGCAGCATCGAAAAAGTGTCGAAGTGGGACACTCCGGTGCTGATCTCTGGCGAGTCCGGCACCGGCAAGGAGCTTGCGGCGCGCGCGGTGCATCGTGCCTCGCGCCGTGCCGACCACCCGTTCATCGCCGTCAACTGCGCGGCCATCCCGCCCACGCTCCTGATGTCGGAGCTGTTCGGCTACGAACGTGGCGCCTTTACCGGCGCAGTCAAACGCAAGCTGGGCCGCATCGAGATGGCACACGGGGGCACGCTCTTCCTGGACGAGATCGGCGACATGCCGCTGGAAAGCCAGACCAGCCTGCTGCGCTTCCTGGAAACCGGCTGCATCGAACGCCTTGGCGGCACGGAGTCCGTCGCGGTGGACGTGCGCGTCATCTCGGCCACGCATGTCGACCTGGAAGCGGCCATCGCCGCGGAGCGGTTTCGCGGCGACCTGTATCACCGGCTGTGCGTGCTGCGTGTCAAGCAACCCGCCTTGCGCGAGCGGGACACCGACATCCTGCTGCTGGCCGAGCACATCCTCAACAGCATCCGCAGCCATTCGCCAGAGCACATCAGGGGATTCTCGCCGGCTGCACTGCGCGCCCTCTGCGCGCACGCCTGGCCGGGCAACGTGCGCGAGCTGATCAATCGCATCCGGCATGCGGCGGCCATGTGCGAAGACGGCATCATCAAGCCTGCCGATCTCGACCTGCAAGCGCCGGCAGAACCGTCGCGCCCGCTCACGCTTGCCGAGGTCAGGGACGCTGCCGAACGCAATGCCGTCAAGGACGCCTTGCAACGCAATCATGAACGCCTCATCGACGTGGCCGAGGAACTGGGCATCTCCCGCGTCACGCTGTTCAGGATGATGCGCGAGCACAAGCTGCAGATTCGTAAAGGAGAGCTGGGGATGGTGTGCGTCCAGGGATAGCGCGAAAACCGCGGCATACCATGTCAGACAGCCAGCAGCAGCCGGCGCTCGCCTCGCCGGCAGCAAACGAGGGAGGGAGGGGATGGCCGGGGTCTCGCCGGTTCCAGGTCTATGGCGGGACCCTGCTCTTCCTGGAGTATTTCGCGCTCGGTGTCTGGTGGTGGGGCCACCACGTGCTCAGGAATGCCACCATTCCGTCGCCCGGCTGGGATCTCGGGGTGTTCTGGAGCGCCTCCGGCCTGGCCATTCAGCACGGTGCGGCGGCGGCGTATGACTGGGACCTGCTCCGCGCGGCGGAAGCTGCCATTTTGCCGCCCGGCATCTTCGGGCCCTTCTCATACCCGCTGACGTTCCTGCTGCTCATCTATCCGCTCGGATTACTGTCGTTTGGCGCGGCCACCGCGCTCTTTTCGGGCGGCGGCGTTGCGCTCTATCTTGTCGTGCTGCGACGGGTGCTGGCGCCGCAGCGGTTGCCCTGGCTGATCCCGGCGCTGACGTTCCCTGGCGTGTGGGTCACGATCGCCACGGGCCAGAACTCGCTCTTCACGCTGGCGGCAGCCGGGGCTGCGCTGATGCTGCTGCGCCGCTCGCCCGTGGCAGCCGGCGCCTGCATTGCTGTGCTCTGCATCAAGCCGCAACTAGGCATCCTCTTCCCGCTGTACCTGCTATGTGATCGACAGTGGCGCGCCATCGCGTCCGCCACCGTGTTCTCTTTGCTCTATCTGGCAATGAGCTGGCTCGTGTTCGGCACGGATGCCTTGCTGGCCTCGGTAAAAAGCCTCGCCATGTTCCGCCACGCGATTATCGAGAACGGCGGCGTCATCCTCTACGGCGCGCCGACGGTGTTCGGCATGTTGCGTTCAGCCGGATACTCCACCACGGTGTCTTACGCGGCGCACGCGGGTTCGGCACTGCTCGTGGTTGCTGCGTGCGTGTGGCTGTGGCGAGGCTCATGCCGCTTTTCGCTGCGCGCGGCGTCGTTGCCCGTTGCCACGTTGATGGCACAGCCGTACCTCATCTATTACGACCTGGCGTGGCTTGCCTTGCCGATTGCATGGCTCACCGTGGACTTCCTTCGTCATGGCAGCCGCTGGATGGAAAGAGTGGTGCTGCTTGCGGCGTGGCTGCTGCCCGCGCAGGGCCTGTTCGCGGTTCTGTCGCGGCAGACGGGGCAGTGGGCGCCCGTGGTGCTGGCGGCGCTCCTGGTGGTCATTGCACAACGCGCGCGCCAGGACCGGCGTGGCGTCGACACGGCAACTTGAGATCAGGTGGACCACCCGCCTGCGATTGCAGGCGATCAGCGTCACGAACACGGACCGATCGCCACGTCAGTTGCGGCGCCGGCGGCGCTCCGTCGGATGCCGGGTGATCGCAAATGGCGACGCACCACCATGCCGAGCATGGCGAACAGCACCAGCGGAACCACTTGCAGATACCACCCAACGTACGCCGCAAGCACGCCCTGCAGCGGCGCCAACCAGGCGGCCGCGAGCACCGTCCACTCGGCGCGGCTCAATGCCTGCTTCCTGGCGTCCCGCAGCAGGAGCGTGATCGGCAGGATCAACCACGCCAGGTCATAGAACATGAGATAGGGCTGCACCAGCAGGGTGGCGCAGACCAGCGCAGCGGCGCGAAGCTCGAAGCGGGCGCGCACAGCCCACAGGAACGCCACGACAATCACGGCAGGCGCGGCAACCAAGCCATGCACGGCGTAGGCGACGCCCACGGGGCAACCCAGCGCGCGGCTCATGGCAAAGACGGTCGGCATGCCGGGCCACATTCCGCTTCCGCCCTGCTCCACCGCGATCCGGTTGAATTCGGGCAGGTAGGCTGCAAACGCGCGCCATGCCTCCACCCCGAACACGGCTACGCTGGCCGCCGTGAACGCCAAGGTACAGAGGGCGGCCACGACGAGCGCCTTCCATTGCCTGCCGCACACCAGCGCCACGGGAAACAGCACGCCAAACTGCGGCTTGATGGCAAGCATCGCGATGAAGATGCCGGCCACCGCGGAGCGGCTCTCCAGAAGAATCAGCGCGGCGCCCGCCGCCGACACCGTCAACAGTGTGCTCTGCCCCATCCCCACGGCGACGGGAATCCCCGGAAAAGCAGCCAGCAGGGGCAGGAGTGCACGGTCGATCTTGCGGCGGATGCGCGCCAGCATCACGGCATAGGCGCACAGGCCGCACCCCAGATACAGCAAGAGCGCGCCCGTAAACGGCAAGAGCCCGAGCAGCACCACCACGAGCAGAAAGGTCGGAGGATAAGGCCATGGCGAATAACCGTCCTGGTGCCGGACCGCGGCTTCAATCGGCCCCACCCATTGCGCGGAGAATACCGATGCCGCGTTCCGCTCCAGCGCAACCCGCGCCGCAGACCAGAACACCGAGAAGTCGTAGCCGACCATCGGCGCGGCCCGGTCCTCCACGAGGTAAAACCGGATCATCCAGATCAGCAGGACCACAACCTGGAGGGCCAATGCAGCCAGCGCGTAGACCTGGAGGCGCCCCGCCACGAGGCGCTTCGAGCCAGGTGCAGACACGCTCGACATGGCACGCGACCGCTCAACCGCGCTGGCCTGTCACGAGACGGATCACACGCCGGTCTCCGGGCAGCCGGTTGCGCAGACGACGCTCCTGATAGCGGCGCTTCACGAGGTAGATCGGGCGGGCCTTGGCTTCGTCATAGATGCGGCCGATGTATTCGCCGACGACACCAAGGCCGATCAGTTGCAAGCCGCCAAAAAACAGCGAGAGCGACAGCAGCGAAGCGTATCCCGGCACGTCGATCCCCAGGACCAGGGTACGAACGATGATGAAGCCGCCATACAGGAACGCGATGCTCGCGATCGCCAACCCGATGTAGGTCCAGCTCCTGAGCGGCCACGTGCTGAAACTGGTGATGCCTTCCAGCGCAAAGTTCCACAGACGCCAGCCGGAAAACTTCGACTGTCCCGCGCTGCGGGGTTCCCGCTCGTACGGGACGATCACAGTGTTGAACCCCACCCACGCGAACAGGCCCTTCATGAACCGGTGCCGCTCCGGCAACTGCTTGAGCGCATTGACGACCGCGCGGTCCATCAGGCGAAAATCGCCCACGTTCTCGGGCAGCTTCAGATCGGAAAGCGTGTTGTGCACCCGGTAATACGCCGCAGCGGTCACCCGCTTCAGGAACGCGTCGCACGCACGGCTGGCCCGTTGCGCCAGCACCACCTCCGCGCCCTTGTGCCAATGCGCCACCAGTTCGGGAATCAGTTCCGGCGGGTCCTGCAGATCGGCGTCGATCGGGATGACGGCATCCCCGACGGCTTCATCGATGCCGGCCGTCAGCGCCGCTTCCTTGCCGAAGTTGCGGGTCAGGTCGATGACGCGAACGCGCTCATCGCGACGCGACACGGCGACCAGTTTTTCCAGCGTGTCGTCCTTGCTGCCGTCGTTGACGCACACGATCTCGAACTGCATGTCGTCGATCGATTCGAGGATCGGCACCACGCGCGCGAAGAACGCGGCGAGTGCATCGCCTTCGTTGTAGAACGGCACGACAAGCGAAAGCAACTGTGTTTTCTTGACGTCCGACATCATTGTTCTCCCCGTCAATGGCGCGGGCACGCGGTTATGCTCCGCGTTGCGCGCGCTCAAGATGAATACGCCGTGCGATATGCGCCAGGGCCATCAGCACGATGACCGGCATCAGCTGAAAGCCAAGTCGCTCGACCAGAAGCATCCCCGCCAGCGGCAGGAGCCAGAGCACGATCAGGGCTTCGCGTTCACCCGGAAGCCATCCCGCCTGCCGGGCGTACACCGCGAGCCAGGCCACGGCCAGACCGAGGAAGGCGAGATCGTAGTCGTACAGGTATGGGCTGATGAGCATGCTGGCAGTCAACAGGGCCGCCGCCTGCAGCGCGAAGGTGCAAGGTCGGCTCCATGCGTAGACAACGACGGCACAGGCGGCCGTCGCCCCCAGCAGGTGCAGCGCATAGGCGAGCGCCACACTGCCATGCAGCATCTTGACCATCGCAAAGAGCGTCGGCATGCGCTCGAGATGGACCGCCCCCGATTCCACCACCGAGCGCGCAAACGCCGCGTTCTGCAGGAAGGCAGCGAAGCATTCCGGACCGAATGCCACCAGCGCCAACACGGCCAGCCCGAGCGAAGTCGCCACCATGGCGATCAGCGCCCGCCACGCGCGCGCGCAGAAGAGCGCCACCGGAAACATCAGCGCCAGGTGCGGCTTGACGCTCAGAAGCGCCAGCAGCATCCCTGCCGCAACCGGCCGCGCGCGCAGCAGCGTCAGGGCCAGTCCACCGCAGGCAGCAAGCAGCAGCGCGTTCTGGCCGGTCGAGAACACCACGGCAATACCGGGAAAGGCCGCGCAGGGCAACCATGCCTCGCGCCACGGCACGATCCGGCTCGCCACCCACAGGAAGCTGCCTGCGCTCACGCCCAGAAAGACGGGCACCGCGAGCCAATAGGGCAACAGGCCGAACGGCACCACGAGCGGCATGAACGTCGGCGGATAGAACCAGGGCAACACGCCCTGCGTGGTGGCGACCAGCGGAACGGTTGCAAGCTCCACCTGATGCAGCACGGCAACGTTGTAAGCCGCAAGCGGATCGCCCTGCAGGACCAACTGCGCAGCGCTCCAGAACACCAGGAAATCGCCGCCGAGCGGGAAGACACCCGGCACCCTCAACACGCTGGCGCGGATGAACCAGATGACGAAGTACGAGGCGTAGCACGCCAGCACCGCTTGCGAATACACACGCAGGCGATCCCGTCCCAGCCAGTGCACGGCAGGGACGGCGGGCGGGGCGCGCAGCCCGGAAGCACAGTCTTCTTTCGTCACGTTGGCAGCAGCCATGATCCCTCTCACACTCGCGTAGCGGCACGGCACGCAACCAGCGCCCTCCTGGCCAGCAGGACCCGCGACCGGCAGCGGCCTGACGCGCTGCGTGGCCACACGCGGCGCACAGGTGCGCTGATCTCTGGCGCACCGGTGATGGGTCATGCAGAGCGTGCAGACGATGACGGACTGCAGGATGAACGACCGGTCTTTGCCAAGCAGCCGGGCTGTCGTGTGCAACGTCTCCGGTGCATGCGAGCCTGAGCTCAGTCTTGTTCGCACCCGAGGAGAAGGCAAGACGGGGCACGGGCGCTGGCGCTCGGCAAAGGCCAACCCTGGCCGCCGGAATGCTGCGACGTTTCAGCGTTGAAGCGCGCGTCCTCCGGCTGAAAGCGTTGTCGCCGCGCCGTCGCAGCGCGCCCGTTCGCGCGTCCGGGCGCTCAGGTGCCAAACAACGTTTCTGCCCGGAAACGTCACTCCCCGGCCCGTCATCCCGCCGCCATCTGTGTGAAAAAGGCTTCGACCACGGTACCGCCCACTCGCCACCTGATCGCCACCGTCCACTACGCCCATCCCCCCCCTGTCCGTTTGAACGAGGGCGCTCCGCCGGACTGTCATCCCTAAGTAGCCTCATCCAAATCGACCTGCCGTGTGTTGCGTTTCCGCGCGGCAACTCGACCCCGGCTAACGCCATCGCACGCCGCCATCGTCCACGGCCAGCGATACGCGGACCGCCCGCAAAGCCTTGTCATACCAGGCAATGCAGCAGGGTGGCCCGCCTTTTGCCTATACCCGATCGCAACGCACCGCCACCTCAGTCATGAACGGGGAGCTTCAGGTTCACGGAGGGGTGGCTACGCAGAACGGAATCTCCAATTCGGACACTCGAATTGAACAAGGGATCGGAACTCATGCTTAACGCCTACAAGTCCACATCGCTCGAAAGGGACAACACGCAGTGCAACGCCCACTCGGCCGCGCCAAGCAAGTTCCTGCGGGCGGGCCGCAGCGGCCAAGGCTGCTGGCCGTTCCATGCGTGCGCCATCTGTGCGCCGCCCGCTTGACCGCCCACCGTTTCAGGTTTTTTCGCTCGCCCATTACACACTGAAGGAGATTGTCATGAACCACCTCGCTACTACGTTCAAGAAGTTCGTCCGCGACGAAGACGGTGTGACCGCCATCGAGTACGGCCTGATCGCTGCACTGATCGCTGTCGTGATCATTGCTTCGGTCAAGGCAGTTGGTACGAACCTGAGCACCGTGTTCAACAACATCGCAACAGCGCTCTAGTTTTCCGACGTGCGCGTGTGGGCGGTCGCCAACCCGACAGCCCGCACGCCAGCGGCGCATCGCCGAACCCCGTTCCCTTGCACAAGGAGATCACCATGAAAACGCTTGCCATGCTTCTGCAGCAGTTCGTCCATGACGACGAAGGCGTCACAGCCATCGAATACGGCCTGATCGCAGCGCTGATCGCCGTGGTCATCATCGCGTCCGTCCAAGCCGTCGGGACGAACCTGAGCACCGTGTTTTCGAACATCGCCAGCGCGCTCTGAAGGGCTGCGCCAACCGATCCGCTACCCGTGCGAGACAGGAGACCAGCATGCACAAGTCCATCCATCTTCAGCAATGGTTGCGCGACGAACAGGGCGTGACCTCCATCGAGTATGCCCTGCTCGGTTCGCTCATCGCGATCGTGATTCTGGCCTCTGTCGTCGCGTTGGGCAGCAGTGTTCGGTCCCTGTACGAAATGATCGCAGCCGCCATGCCGTGATGTCGCAGTCGTCAGCACCCGAGCCATTGAACCGAACACGCGACCTCGAGAACACCATGAACAACGCCCACCTGCTCTCGCCCTTGATCGGCCCCATCGCGATGGCCGTTGCGCTGCTGGCTGCGGCCATCGATGCGCAGAGCCGACGCATTCCGAACTGGCTGACCTTCGGTGCCTGGCTGGCAGCGCTGCCACTGCAGGTGGCGGCATTCGGCTTCGGTCCTGGCATGCAGATGTGGGCCGGGGGCTGGCTTACCGGCCTGGCGATCTTTCTACCGTTCTACGCGCTGCGCGGGATGGCTGCGGGTGACGTGAAGCTGATGGCCGCGGTCGGTGCATGGCTTGGCGCATCCATGGCCTTCGAGATTGCGCTGGCGACGTTCGTGATCGGCGGCGTATGGGCGCTGGCCATCACCGTTCGAGGCAAGCGCATGGCCCAGCTTCGCCGCAACCTGCGCTCGGTGTTGCTCACGCCGGGACAGCTCAGCCGCCAGGCACCGTCGCAACCCGAAACCGACGCATCCTGGTCGGTCGGCTCGCTGCCATACGGGGTGGCGATTGCCGCTGGCACGATCGCCGTCCTGTTTGCATCGAGCTGACAAACCGCCCGCAAGCCCATCGTATCCATCCATTCAGCCAAACGGTGACGAAGATGATTGGCGACCAATTGATCGAGCGTAACGAATCCGGCCACTTCCCGCGCATGCTGGAGCCGGTGCCCTCGCCGGCAGCAGCGGACGGCGCCCGCAGGGAGCCCGCGGCTCCATGGCACATCTTGCCGCGCACCGTTGCCGAAACCGGCCTCGACATCTCGCTGCTGCTCAGCCTGCTGATGAAGGTGGCCTATCTGCACCGCAGCGCGACGCTGGTCATGCTGATGGACACCCTGAAGCTGCCTGCGATGGTCATCAATGAGGTTGCCGCGTACGCGGTGCGCGAGCGCCTGCTGGAAGTGGCGCACCGTGGCGCCAATGACCTGGACGTCCGCTATCAGCTGACCGATGCCGGCTATATCCGGGCAGCCGAATTCACCGCGCGCTGCAGCTATGTCGGCGCCGCGCCGGTCACGCTGGAAGCCTACGTCGAAGCCGTCCAGCGGCACTCCATCCAGCGCACCGCAGTGTCGAAAGAAGAAGTCAGCACGGTCTTCAGCACATTCGTGATGCCTGAGGATCTGCTCGACGACGTGGGCGTGGCGCTCAACACCAGCCGCGCGCTGATGCTGTACGGCCCGGCCGGCGGCGGCAAGACCTACCTTGCGCAGCACTTGGGCATGCTGCTGCCGGGCGTGGTGCCGGTGCCGTACGCAGTCACCGTGGCGGGCGACATCATCCAGATCTTCGATCCACTCGTTCACGTGGTGCAGGACGACGACGAGGGTGCCGTGGCGCGTCGCCCGCTCGATCGGCGCTGGCAGATGTGCCATCGCCCTGCCGTGCTCTCCGGCGGTGAACTCACGCTCGACATGCTTGAGCTGCGCTACGACAGCGCCACCGGTTTCTACCAGGCGCCTCCTCACATGAAGGCCAACAACGGCATCTATATCGTCGATGACCTTGGCCGCCAGCAGGTAGGCGTCAGCGAACTGCTCAACCGCTGGATCGTGCCGCTGGACCGCCGCGTCGACATGTTCTCGCTGCGCAACGGCGTGCGGTTCTCGGTGCCGTTCGACGTGTGGCCCGTCTTCTCCACGAACCTGGAGCCTGCCCAACTGGGTGACGACGCGTTCCTGCGCCGGCTCGGCAGCAAGTTGTACGTGGGTCCGCTCTCGGTGGATGACTACCGCGAGATCTATCTGCGCGCTGCGCAAGAGCTGGGACTGCAGAACGCGGCCGCGGCCTTCGACTATCTGTGCGAGGCATTGCACGGCGCCAGCGGCAAACCGCTGCTGGCGTGCATCCCGCGCGACCTGCTACGCCTGGTGGCTTCCTCCGTCACGTACCGCGGAGCGCCACCCGAGGTCAGTGAAGAAGCGCTGCGCCGCGCATGGCAAATCTATTTCTGTTCGCACGCTGATTTCGGCAAGACCGATTCGATGGGTGCGGGCACGGGCTGGCGGCAAGACGTGCAGGCTCGCACCTGAACTTTGCATATCAGATCCGCTTGATTGATCTCAGAAGGGGGAATTCATCATGAAAAACGCGCGTGCAGTCGTGATGCTGGTCGTGGCGCTGGTGGCGGGGATCGCGGCCGTCGTTTCCGCGTCGCGCTGGCTGGCCCAGCAGTCTTCCAGCTCGGTCAGGCAGGTCGTGGTGGCGGCCAATGACATGGATCTCGGGCAACCACTGGGTAATGAGCAGTTGCGCGTCGTCAGCTGGCCTGCCGGCAGCCTGCCCCCGGGCACCTTCGACGACGTCAAGTCGCTGCAGGGGCGCGTGGTCCGGGCCAGCCTGCAGAAGGGTGAACCCATCCTGGAAAGCAAGCTCGCGCCGGTGGGCACCAAAGGCGGCCTGTCCGCCGTCATCGCTGAAGGCAAGCGGGCCATCACCGTGCGCGTGAACGATGTGGTGGGCGTGACCGGCTTTGCACTGCCGGGCAACCTCGTCGACGTGATCGTCAATACCAATGAAGACGCGAAGAGCACGAACAACAGCAGCATTTCCAAGATCGTGCTGGAGAAGATCCTGGTGCTGGCCGTTGCGCAGCAGGTCAGCCGCGACGACACCCAGCCCAAGGTGGTCAACGCCGTGACGCTGGAAGTCACGCCCGAGCAAGCAGAAAAGCTCGATGTGGCGCGCAGTGTCGGAACGCTTTCGCTGGTGTTGCGCAACCAGGTGGATCTGGCGGCCTCGGCCACTGGCGGCGCCACCAAAGTCACCCTGCTCGGTACGCCGGCAGCGGAACCCGCCCCCAAGGTGGTGACGGTCACCGCGCCGGCTGTCACGGCAAAGGTGCGGCACGTTGCGTCGGCACCGGCCCGCCAACGCGACTGCATCGGCGTGCTGGCCGGGGTACATGGCAGCCTGGAGTGCTTCTGAGGCTGGCACCACACCTGAAGGTCGATCCACACGCTTGTCGAGGTCACGCAGTCACCGGGTATTTCAACCGCAATCCGTTCTTGTGCAGCAGCCTCTCCGGGGGGGAGATATGAAGACGAACCAAAAAACCAATGCCGCGCTGGGTAACGCACATGTCCTCGGTAGCGCACGCGCGCTTGTCCTGGCCAGTGCAGCCGGTGCCGCTCTCTGCATGCCGCCGCATGCAACCGCGCAGACGGCCGCCGAGGCCGGTGGGATGGCCAGATCCACCACCGCGCCGATCGCCGTGCAGACCCGCACAGGCGCAACCGCACCGGTGCAGATGACGATCAGCATGAACCCTGCCCTGGCCGCGCCACCGCAGGCCGACGTGCGCGGTCCGAACTGCACGGGCGCCGTGCGCGGCGAAAGCAGCGTGGTCGTGCCGGTCGGCAAGTCTTCGATCATTTCGCTGCCCGAGCCCGTGCGCAACCGCACGCTGGGTAACCCGGGCGTGGTCCAGGCGACCATGGTGTCGCCCCAGTCGATGTATCTGCTTGGCCGCAGCGTCGGTACCACCAACATGATCGTGCAGGGCCGCAGCGGTGCCTGCAGCATCGTCAACGTGGTGGTCAACGCGGATGCGGGCGGCCTGCAGACATCGCTTGCCCAGTTGATGCCGGGTGAATCGAAGATCCGCGTCATGACGGCCGCTGACAGCCTCGTGCTTGCCGGCAATGTGTCGAGCGCGCAGGCTGCGCAGCAGGCGATGGAAATCGCGCGCGCCTATGCCGCCGCCGCACAGAGCGGCAACGACAAGTCCGGCGGTGCGGCGGCTGCGGGAATGGGCGGCATGGCCGGCGGCGCGGGCGGTGCCACCGGCGGCAACGTCATCAACATGATGATCGTCGACACGCCGCAGCAGGTGATGCTGGAAGTGAAGGTCGCGGAAGTCTCCAAGACCCTGCTCAATCAGCTGGGCTCGGCGCTCAACATCCAGGGCGGCTTCGGATCATGGAGCGGGGGCCTGCTGACCTCCCTGCTGACCGGCTCGTCCACCACGTTCTTTGGCAACAAGGCCAACAACCGGCCGTTCCAGGCGCAACTGGACGCGCAAAAGAACGACAGCCTGGTGAAGATCCTGGCGGAACCGAATCTGGTCACCCTCAGCGGGCAGGAGGCCAGCTTCCTGGCGGGCGGCAAGATCTACATCCCCGTCGCGCAGAGCAGCAGCTCGGGCGGCGCGCCGACCATCACGCTGCAGGAAGAGGAATTCGGTGTCGGCCTGAAGTTCACGCCCACCGTCATGGCCAATGGCCGCATCAACCTGAGGGTGGCACCGGAGGTGTCCGAGCTGTCGCCGACGGGCGCGACGGTCACCGGTGCGAACGTCAATGGCCAGACCATTCTGCCGCTCATCACCACGCGGCGCGCCTCCACCACCGTGCAGATGCGCGACGGCGAGAGCTTTGCCATCGGCGGCCTGCTGCAGGACAACGCGCGCGGCTCGCTCAAGGCGTTGCCGGGCGCCGGAGAAGTGCCGGTGCTGGGTACGCTGTTCCGCAGCACCCAGTTCCAGCACGATCTGACGGAGCTGGTCATCGTGATCACGCCGCACCTGGTGCAACCGATGCAGACGGCCTCGTATCCGCTGCCGACCGACAGCTTCTCGACGCCTGATGAACTGTCTGTCTACATGACGGGCAACATGGAAGGCTCCGGAGCCAAGACCCGTGCCGCCAAGCCGGCGCCGTCAGCAGCACCGCAGGCACCTGCTTCCGCGCCCGCCGCACCCTCGGCGCCGTCCGCGCCGAGCTCACAGGCACCGGCTCCGGCCATGCCAGCGCCGCAAGCCCCGGCTGCCCCAGCCCCACGCGCCCAGGTGAGCACGGTGCCCCTGGAGCAGCCCGTGACCGACGCGCCCGCGAAGCCCGCCGCCGCTGCACCGGCGCCAGACGCGACGCCCGCCGCCTCAGCCGCGCCGGCCCCGGCAGACGACACCGCTGCACGCATTGCCCGGATTGAAGCCACCGCCGCGCGCCTGGCCCAGGCCAGCGCCAAGGCGCCGAGCCGGCAGACTGCCGCAGCCGATACAACCACGCAGACGCGCTGAACCGCGAACCATGTGGAGATATGCCATGAACACCCATCTCAAACGCCTGCAACGTGCTGCACTCGTCGTCCTGGCCTGCCAGGCCCTGACCGCCTGCATGACCACCACCCCAATCTGGGACAAGCACTTCGGCGAAGCCGTCACGACCGTCAAGCAGGCCCAGGTCATCAACCCGGATGCACCGGCCGGCCTTCCTGCAGCCGATGGCTATGACGGCAAGGCAGCGGTCTCCGCCATGACCAACTACGACCGCTCGATGACGCGCTACCCCACGGGCGGCGCGGGTACCGGAACCGGGAGCGGCTTTGGTGCTGGCGGATACGGCGGCGCGGGCATGATCGGCGGCAGCTTCCGCTAGCGGCACCTGGCGGGCGCCAGGACAGCGCCCGCCATCTCGCGTCGACTACCGCGCCCGCCCATTCGCAAGGCGATGCTGCGACACACACAAAACACGACCGAACGGGGAGCTTTGCCATGCTGAAGATCTTGATTGCGTCCGAAGACGGCGAACGTCTGGCGGAACTCGCGCGTCTGGTTGCCGCCAGCGGAAACTACCAAGTGATGCGGCTCCAGGCCACGCCGGGCAGCCTGTCCACGCACGCCTGCCAGTTGCGTGGTGCCGATGCACTGATCATCGACCAACCGGGCGGTGGCGCTACGCAGATGCTGGGCATCGAGGTATTGCGCCAGCAATATCCCGACCTGCCGTGCATTCTCGTCACGCAGACCCAGCAGCCAGACGATCTGATCCGCGCGCTGCGCGCGGGTGTGAGCGATGTCCTCGGCTGGCCGCTGGAAAGAGCACAGCTGACCGAAGCACTCACGCGACTGGAAGCCAATCACACACCCAGGGCCAGGGACGAGGCGCGCGTGATTGCCTTCGTCTCGAGCAAGGGCGGCGCGGGTGCCAGCTTCATCGCCAGCAACGTCGGCTACACCCTGGCCACACACGAACAGAAGCGGGTACTGCTGATCGACCTCAACACCCAGTTCAGCGACACGCACTTCCTGGTGAGCAGCAAGACGCCGCCGGCTACGCTGTCAGAGGTGTGCGCGCAGGTGGACCGGCTGGACGATGCCTTCCTGGAGGCCTGCCTGACGCGAGTCACCAAGGGCTTCGACGTGCTGGCAGGCGCCACCGACCCGATCAAGGCGGGCGAGATCAAGAAAGAGAAGATCGAGTACGTCCTGTCGATGGTCTCGCCCCTGTACGACTTTGTCCTGGTTGACATCGGGCAGGCCATCAACCCGCTCTCGATCGCGGTGCTCGACCACAGCGACCAGATCTGCGTGGTTGTCCAGCCCACCATCGCCTTTGCGCGGACCGGACGGCGGCTGCTCGACATCCTGCACGGCCTGCACTACGCGGCCGACAAGATCCGGATTCTGGTCAATCGCCACGGCAAGCGCGACGAGCTGCCCCGCGCAACGTTGGAGCAGGTCTTTGGCCAGCGGCTCTTCCACATGCTGCCCGACGATGCGTCGGCGGTGGACGAATCCATCTGCCAGGGCATCCCCATTGCGCAGGGCCAACGGAACAGTGCCATGGCCAAGGCACTGGTCGCGCTGGCCGACATCCTCGCGACGGCACGCGAGAACGAGCGTCATGCGCCGCAGGAGAAGGGCTTTTCGTTGAGCAAGCTCTTCGCGCGCACGAAGACGTCATCCCCGAACATTGCTTGAGTTTCTCCCGCAGACGGAGCCCATCATGTCAATCCGCGAACAGTTGTCCGGCAGCCCGGACCATCCGCCGCTGTCCATGAACGGACACACGCTGAACGTGCCTCAGGCGGGCCATCCGGCCTACCGGGATTTCAAGAAGACCGTCCATGAAGTCGTGCTGGACCGGGTCGACCTGGAGCGGCTGGCACGCTTCCCCACCGAACAGGTCCGGCACGAGATCGGCACCCTGGTCAACAGCATCATCGACGAGGAAAAGCTGCTGCTCAACGATACCGAACGCCGGCAGATGACCACCGACGTGTACGACGAGATGTTCGGCTTCGGCCCGCTGGAGCCGCTGCTGCAGGACCCGACGGTATCGGACATCCTGGTCAACACCGCCAAGCAGGTCTATGTCGAGCGCCGCGGCAAGCTCCAGCTCACCGATGTCACCTTCTACGACGACGCCCACCTGATGAAGGTGATCGAGAAGATCGTCTCGCGGGTGGGCCGCCGCATCGATGAAACCAGCCCGATGGTGGATGCCCGTCTGCCGGACGGCTCACGCGTGAACGCGATCATTCCACCATCGGCCATCGATGGGCCGCTGCTGTCGATCCGGCGGTTTGCCGCCAATCCGCTGCAGATCTCGGACCTGATCGACCTCAAGACGCTGACCCCACCCATGGCGAAACTGATGCAGGCGTTGTCTCAGGCCAAGGTCAACGTGCTCGTCTCGGGCGGCACGGGCAGCGGCAAGACCACCCTGCTGAACATCCTGTCAGGCTTCATTCCGACAGATGAGCGGATGATCACCATCGAAGACGCGGCCGAGTTGCAACTGCGCCAGCCGCACGTGCTGCGCCTGGAGACGCGCCCGCCCAACATTGAAGGCAAGGGCGAGATCACGCAGCGCGCCCTGGTGCGCAACGCCCTGCGCATGCGGCCCGACCGCATCATCCTGGGCGAAGTGCGCGGCGGCGAGGCGCTGGACATGCTCAACGCCATGAACACGGGCCACGAAGGGTCGCTCACCACCATCCACGCCAACACCGCGCGCGACGCCCTGACCCGCATGGAAAACATGGTGAACATGGCGGGCCTGAACCTGCCGCCCAAGACGATCCGGCAGCAGATCGCGTCAGCCATCACGGTGATCATCCAGGTGGCGCGGCTGACCGATGGGCGACGCAAGGTGATCAGCATCCAGGAGATCACCGGCATGGAGGGCGACGTCATCAACATGCAGGAAATCTTCACGTTCCAGCGCACGGGCGTTGCGCAGGACGGCGCCGTCAAGGGCGTCTTCCGCGCCACGGGGGTCTATCCGAAGTTTGCCGAACGCCTGCGCGTGTTCGGGGTGGGCTTGCCGGACGAAACATTCGACCCGGCACGGCATTTCGAGGCCTGAAGACAGCGCAACCGGCCCGATCCTGAAAGGGGGCACCCCAAATGAACGAAATCTTCTACGCCTTCGCGATCCTGCTCTTCGCGGCAGTCGTCCTCTGCATTGAAGGGCTCTATCAGTGGTGGAACAACAACCACGGCCCCGAAGCCAAGCGCGTCGACGCCCGGATCCGGGCCCTGTACGCAGGAGGGCATGTCGGGCAAGACCAACTCTCGATTCTGAAGAAGCGCTTGCTGAGTGAATCGCCGCAGGTTCAACGCTGGCTGATGAGCCTGCCTCGCGTGAGTCTGCTCGATCGCTGGCTGGAGCAGTCCGGCAGCGACTGGTCGGTGGCGCAGCTGCTCGGCTACTCGACCCTGGTCGCGCTGTGCACCCTTGCGCTGGGCGCCTGGCTGCCGTTTCCGTTCAGCATCGTGGCGGCCGGCGCGCTGCTCGCGGCCACGCTTCCCGCCCTGCACATTGCGTCGCTCCGGCGCAAACGCCTGAAGAAGCTGGAGGCGCAGCTTCCTGACGCGGTCGACATGATTGCCCGCGCGCTGCGCGCCGGCCACTCGTTTGCCAGCGCGCTCGGCATGGTCGGGCAGGAGATCAAGGAGCCGATGGGCCCGGAGTTCCGCACCACCTTCGAAGAGATCAACTACGGCGTGCCGATCGACGAGGCACTGACGAACCTGGCCAAGCGGGTGCCCGTGAGCGACCTGCGCTACTTCGTGATCGCCGTGCTCATCCAGCGCGAGAGCGGTGGCAACCTGGCCGAGATTCTCGACACCATCGGCATGCTGGTGCGCGAGCGCCTGAAGCTCTACGCCAAGATCCGGGTGCTGTCAGCCGAGGGTCGCCTGTCGGCCTGGATCCTGGGCCTGCTGCCCTTCTGCACGGCCGCGCTGATCCTCATCGTCAACCCGGATTTCATGAAGGTGCTGTGGACGGACCCGATCGGCCTGAAGATGATCGGCGTCGCGCTACTCAACATGCTGCTTGGTCTGATCTGGATGCGAAAGATCATCCGCATCCGTGTCTGACGTACACGCGTCATGCAACCTGACATGACGGAACGATTTCGCTTTGGGGGGAGACGATCATGCAAGCGCTCAATTCCGGACAACTTCTTATCCTCGCACTGATCTTCGTGGCTGCCTTTGGCGGCGCGCTTGGGTTGCTGCATCTGTTTTCTCCGAGCCGCACACGCGGCCGGGTACAGCAGATCGGAGGCCAGACCATCGGTACCGACCTGGTCGGCGGCCCCGACCATGCCTGGGTCGAAAAGCTGGCGACGTGGGCCAAGCCGGTCTCGCAACTGTCCCTGCCCAAAGAAGGCTGGGACAGCTCGCAGCTGCGCGTGCGCTTCATGAACGCGGGATGGCGCCAGCCCTGGGCCCCATCCTTGTACTTCGGCGTCAAGACGACGCTGGCGATCGCTCTCCCATTGCTGGGTCTGATGGTGTTGGGCGCCCGGCCGGAACATCACAGCCAGGAGTTGATTTTTGCCATTCTCGGTCTGCTGAGCGCCATCGGTTACTACCTGCCCAACGCCGTGCTGGCGCGCAGGATCGAAACACGCAAGCGCGCCGTGTTTGAAGAGTTTCCCGACATGCTCGATCTGCTCACCGTATGCGTTGAGGCCGGGTTGGGTCTGGACGCCGCCATGATGCGTGTGGCCGATGAGCTCGCGCTGCGCTGTCCCGTCATGGCCGAAGAGATGGAGCTCACCCTGCTGGAACTGCGCTCCGGTTTCTCCAAGGAGAAGGCCCTCACCAACCTAGCGCTGCGTACGGGCGTGGAAGATGTCGACCGGTTTGCCTCGATGCTGATCCAGGCCGACCGCTTCGGGACGAGCCTGGCCGATTCGCTGCGCGTGCTGTCCGACATGCTGCGCACCAAGCGTCGGATGCTCGCCGAAGAACAGGCCGCAAAGATTGCGCTCAAGCTGCTTTTCCCGCTGATCTTCTTCATCTTTCCAACGCTGCTGCTGGTGTTGCTTGGCCCGGCGTTCATCCAGATCTACCGCGTGCTGCTGCCAACCATGACCGGCCAGGGAGGCTGACATGAGAGGCCGCGGCTAGCCTGGCGGCAAAGGCCCCCGGACCGTCATCCGGCGCACCGCGCCGGAACGGTGGTCCAGTTCCCGGACGCGCGCCGGGTTTTTTCCGTTGTGCAAGACGGGTTCGATCGGGCCGGGATGCTCCCACTTTCAGGGCCTGATGGCGATCGTCTGGATGGCAACACGTGGCGGCAGTGGCGGCAGTGGCGGCGCGATGTCGCCGGCGCATCCCTTTTTACCGCCTCCCGGGGCGAAGCCGCTTTCGCGGTGCGGCCACAGGCAGTCAGCAAGGAAACGCGCGCCAGAGAGCGCGGAATCTCCTCGCATCTGTGTCGCCAGACGGAAGAGACAGCGCAACCGCGCTGCCGTCAGAGACGCCTCCGTCTTCGATCCGTCCGCTTGCAAGGTGTCGAGGTGCCATCGAAGACAGGACGCCATGAGACAAAGGCCAACGTCTCGCGGGGCAGGCCTTGTTGTCGTGGCCGGTGCGCAGACGACCGGACTGTTGACCTTCTGCCCTACGCGGCGTCTTGGTTCTCCGCAGCAAGGTGGAAAAAAAGAGGGAGGCTTGTCCCAGCGCACCGCGTTTGCCGCCTGCTGCGCCTGGTGACCGACACTCACGGGAGCTTTCGGCGCAGCAGGCGTTCCTTTGCTTGCTGACTGCCTGTGGCGACATGAAGACAGCAGGCCAGCGCCCGCAGCGTATCAACCGCGGGGGCCCATGCGCGCCGCAGGCGCTGCCGGCCCGCAGCGATGGTGATCCACGAGGTCTCGGATACGCACCCCGCAAGCCACGCGGCCGATCAGGAGCAAACAGCGCTGCTGTTGGGATCCTGCCCCATGACTTCACGTGGCAGGTAGGTGGAGAAACTCGGTACGGCCAGTTGCGAGAAGCCGATCCAGGTGGCTGGCGAATAGGCCGCAACCGACATCCCCGTGACGCTGACGGCGACACCACCGCAGTTCGTTGCGTCGCACGTCGAGCTTGGGGTCCCGCTGGTGTCGTACCACTGCACGGTCACGTTGGACGACGTGAGCGCAGGCAGGATCGTCTGCATCTTGGCAACCACGGACGTCGAACCCTGCGCGCAGACCACGGCCTGACGCGCCCCCCAGCGGGTCGCCTCACCCACCGCATTCCAGGTGAAGAGAATGCGCCCAAAGTCGAGGATGGCGAGCAGCACCGTCAGAAAGAGCGCCGCCACAATGGCAAACTCGACCGCCGTCGTACCTTTCTGGTGCTTATTCATAGGACTGCCTCATGGTCACGGAGATGTTCCCGAATGGGAACGAGGTGAGCGACCCGCTGCCGCCTGAATAGAAGCGCGTGAAGGCCAGCATGTCGATCACCGGATTGAAGGTGTAGCCTGTGATCGTTACGGTGACCGTGTTGATCGCGGGGTTGGTGCCTTGCGCAATATTCGACGTGCAGCTTGTGTTCGACGCATCGCAGATGGCGACCATGCTGGCCTTGAGTCCAGGCACCAGCGTTGGCTGCGTGCTGGCGGGCGTTGGCGTGCCATAGACCACCAGGTTCTGCGCTGTTGCATACGCGCTGGCATTGCCCGCCGCCTGCGTACTCAGATAGCGGGTCGCATCTCGCGCGGCTTTGGCCAGCGTGTTGTACGTATAGATGGCCCTGCCGAACTCCGTGATGGCGAAGGTGATCGCCAGCAGCAAGCTGAGCGTGATGGCCAGTTCGACCACTGCGACGCCGCGTTGTCGTGTCTTCATGGCGCGCTCCTACTCCACCAGTGCCGGAACGAGCGGGCCGACGTTGCCGCCGGCCAGACCGCTCGGCGTGCATGGGCTGCCGACGCTCCCTCCGTTGCCCAGGTATTCGAACTGAATGGTCGTGGTCGGACCGTCCACGGGCTGCAGCATGAGCATGCAGGCGTAGTCCATGATCTTCGAGGCCGACGACACGACGGGCACCAGCACGATACGCCGGCTGGTCCCGTAGGTCGCAAGATCGCCGGTCGACCCGCTCGTGGCAAGGTTCTGATAGCCGCCCTTGATATTCAGGCCAGTGATGACGTTACCAGCCTGGACTGTGGTTCCAGTATTCGCGTAGTTGGCGTATGCGAGCCGTTTGGTCTTGAAGTTGGCGGCAGTCGCATCGGAGCCCGCAGCGGGTGTGCCGCTGTAGGCGTTCTGGGGCACGGCATTCTTCCAGTTGGTGGACGTATAGGCATAGCCCGTGAAATCGGGCCGGAGATCGGCTGCGGTGAACTTGTTCTTGTAGATACCGAAGCGGGCATTCCATGCATCATCGACCGCGACCTTCGCGCCGGGTGTGCCCAGCGAGTCGCCGACCTTCGAATTGCAGTAGCCGACGTTCATCTCGGATTTCGTCTCGCTGGCATTGGTGGAGCCATCGAGGTTGTACCAGCCCATCTCGCCCGGCGTGGGTGAGCCACCGGAATACAGCATGCTGACCCACTCGCCCTTCTGGTAGCCGTAGTCTGGCGCCGCACCGCCCGACTTCGGCAGCAGGCCGACCGGGATCGGGCACGTGCTCTGCGCATGCACGCGCGTTGCCACCGCCAGTGCGGCAACCGCGTTGCTGGAGGCCCCGCCCACCATCTTGATCAGATACGCCACGATGCCACTCGTCGCGTGATTGCACTTCACGTAGCTGGACGTCGTCGAGGCGCTTCCAGCGGGACTGTACAGGCCTGTCAATGAAGTGCTGAAGGTGATGTCCGCGTCCGTGATGGATGCAGAGGTCTTCTGGTAGACGACCTTGTTCGCGTTGCCTGCGGTCTTTCCGGCACTGGTCGCCCGTGTCAGCGCATCCGTCGCACCATCCAGCTCTTGCGCGGCGGCCAGGGCGCAACTGTCCACGGCCGACTGCAGCTCCGTCTTGGCGACAAACAGCCCACTCAGGTCGACGACCAGTCCCGCCATGCCCAGCAACACGGCAAGGATCAGCCCAACCATCGGAAGCACTGCCCCTCGTTCTCTGTGCTTGTTATGCGTGCGCATATGCCTTCACCTCCGCCGGCGTGAATGCTGACCGGCTGCCGTACTGACAACCTGATGCGAAACACCTGTCGCATGCAGGCTTCCCCGTCCCTTTCACGTCAGTTGTAGCCGCCGCAGGCGAAGTGCGAAACTGGCCGTAGGTATGATTCAGCGGTGAAACGCGACGCGGCTTGTGGCGTGGCACTGCAATGCGCGGCGCGAGCGCCATGCACCCGCGCATGATGCAGGGCTCAGCGAAACGTCCAGAACCGGTGCAGCACGAAGGTGAGGGGCGGCACCGCGAGCAGGATGGCGACGAGCCCGGCCCAGTAAGTCAGACCCAGCGTCTGCGCAAGCCACGAGATGGCCAGCGTCAGCGCCAGTCCGAGCAGCGACACCGCATAGAAGCGCAGGAAGTTGGCACGTCCCGGCTTGGCGGAAAAGCTCCAGAACGCGTTGAGCAGATACGAGCAGACGTTGGCACAGACAAACGCCACCCCGTTTGCGGTCACCTGTGAAGCAGAGAGGCCGTTGATGAGCGAGGTTGCAATCGCCACATGCACGCCGGTCGCCGCCACGCCAGACACCCCAAAGCGGCATACGCGCACGATCGTCATCGGATTCGGCAGCCAGCGTGCCAGGGCTGACGGCAGCACGCCCACCAATGCCTCCACGACGCCGGACTCCGCCTCTCGCATGATCAACTCCCCCCGCAACGCATTGTTGGTGGCGGCGGAGTCGGCCGAAATCCATCAGATGGATGACGCAGTCGCGGGGAATCGGACGAGATGCGCTCGCGCGTCAATGGCACACCGGCAACAAAAAACCCCGCAGGCTCGCACCCGCGGGGTTTTTTGTTTGGAACAGCCATCCCGGAGGATGGCCGGGCCAGGGCCGGTGCGGCAAATTACATCATGCCGTCCATGCCGCCCATGCCACCCATGCCGCCCGGCATTGCCGGAGCTGCATCGTCCTTCGGCAGTTCTGCCACGGCGCAGTCCGTGGTCAGCATCAGCGAAGCAACCGAAGCGGCGTTCTGCAGCGCGGTGCGGGTCACCTTGGTCGGGTCCAGCACGCCCATTTCCACCAGGTCACCGTACTCGCCGGTGGCGGCGTTGTAGCCGTAGTTGCCCTTGCCTTCGATCACCTTCGACACCACAACCGAAGCCTCGTCGCCAGCGTTGGTGACGATCTGGCGCAGCGGCTCTTCCATGGCGCGCAGCACGATCTTGATGCCGGCGTCTTGATCAGGGTTGGAACCCTTCAGACCGGAGATCAGTGCACGGGCGCGCAGCAGTGCAACACCGCCGCCAGCCACGATGCCTTCTTCCACGGCAGCGCGCGTTGCGTGCAGCGCATCTTCCACGCGGGCCTTCTTTTCCTTCATTTCGACTTCGGTGGCAGCGCCAACCTTGATCACGGCAACACCGCCGGCCAGCTTGGCCACGCGCTCTTGCAGCTTCTCACGGTCGTAGTCCGAAGTCGCTTCTTCGATCTGGGCACGCACTTGCTTCACGCGGGCTTCGATGTTGCGGGCGTCGCCTGCGCCATCGATGATCGTGGTGTTTTCCTTGCCGATTTCAACGCGCTTGGCTTGGCCCAGGTCGTTCAGGGTCGCCTTTTCCAGCGTCAGGCCGACTTCTTCAGCGATGACTTGGCCGCCCGTCAGGATGGCGATGTCTTCCAGCATGGCCTTGCGGCGGTCGCCGAAGCCCGGAGCCTTGACGGCGGCGGTCTTCAGGATGCCACGGATGTTGTTCACCACCAGCGTTGCCAGGGCTTCGCCTTCGACGTCTTCAGCGATGATCAGCAGCGGACGGCCAGCCTTGGCCACTTGCTCCAGCACCGGCAGCAGGTCGCGGATGTTGCTGATCTTCTTGTCGAACAGCAGCACGAACGGGTTGTCCAGCTGGACAACTTGCTTTTCCGGGTTGTTGATGAAGTACGGCGACAGGTAGCCGCGGTCGAACTGCATGCCTTCCACGACGTCCAGCTCGTCGGCCAGCGACTTGCCGTCTTCCACGGTGATCACGCCTTCCTTGCCAACCTTGTCCATGGCTTCAGCGATGCGCTGGCCGATGGATTCATCGCTGTTGGCCGAGATGGCGCCAACTTGAGCGATTTCCTTGCTGGTGGTCGTCGGCTTGCTGATCTTCTTCAGCTCTTCAACGGCGGCCGTCACGGCCTTGTCGATGCCGCGCTTCAGGTCCATCGGGTTCATGCCGGCGGCAACGTACTTCATGCCTTCGCGCACGATCGACTGGGCCAGCACCGTTGCGGTGGTGGTGCCGTCACCGGCGTTGTCGCTGGTCTTGGAAGCGACTTCCTTGACCATTTGCGCGCCCATGTTCTGCAGCTTGTCCTTCAGCTCGATTTCCTTGGCGACCGACACACCGTCCTTGGTCACGGTCGGGCCACCGAAGCTGCGCTCCAGCACCACGTTACGGCCCTTCGGGCCCAGGGTCACCTTGACTGCGTTGGCGAGAATGTTCACGCCTTCGACCATCTTGGCACGTGCGGCGTCGCCGAACACTACGTCTTTAGCTGCCATCTTGAGAATCTCCGAAATCTTTGGATGTTGCCCGCGCGCTCAGTCAGCGGCGCCGGCAATGAGGATTGGGTTACGGGTAAGCGATGCGACGGAGCGCGTGCTTACTTTTGCACCACGGCCATGATGTCTTCTTCGCGCATGACCAGGACTTCCTGGCCATCCACCTTGACGGACTGGCCGGCGTACTTGCCGAACAGCACGCGGTCGCCGACCTTCACGTCCAGCGCGATCGCATTGCCCTTGTCGTCTTTCTTGCCCGGGCCGACGGCCAGCACTTCGCCTTGATCCGGCTTTTCAGCGGCGGCGTCGGGGATGACGATGCCCGAAGCGGTCTTCGTCTCGTTGTCCAGGCGCTTCACGATCACGCGGTCGTGCAAAGGACGCAGGTTCATACACAACTCCTCAATGCAAAGTGAGTGTTTATTCACAAAACGCGCCGCAGAACGCGGCGCATCGGGAAAGCATCGGGAACCGGAGGCGTTGTTAGCACTCCTGCCCGGCGAGTGCTAATTATAGGGACGGGGTATGACGATTTCAAGAACGGGGGAAACCGAAGTTTTTGTCGAGATTCACGCAACGCTGGCCTGTGTTCACCCAGCTTCGAACTCATCCCAGAGCCTCAGCGCACACCAGAACCAAACATTCCTTTCAATTTCATAGGGTTACGCAACGATCGGCCGCTCAAAGCGCCACCCTCATGGAAGGAAGATGACGGCAAGCGCGCCCGGTAACCACCCAGCTTGCCGATCGGTGTTCATCCCTTGGCTCCTTGGGCAATGGCAGTCTTGGTAGCGATTGCAGGCTGGCGGGCCAGTTCAATGAAGGCCCGCACGTAGTCAATGGCGGTGTCCGCTTCGCGTGCGCCCAGGAAGATTTGCTTGGCGATGCCGCGCGCGCCCAGCCGCACGGGTACCACGTCGATCTTGGCCGCGTATTCCTCGACCAGCCAGCGCGGCAGGGCGGCCACGCCGCGGCCGCTGGCCACCATCTGCAGCATGATGTCGGTGGTTTCGATGGCTTTGTGGCGCCTGGGCGTTACACCGGCCGGCAACAGGAACTGGCTGTATATGTCCAGGCGCTCGATGTCCACGGGGTAGCTGATGAGCACTTCCCGGGTCAGCTGCCGGGGTTTCACATAGGCCGCCGAAGCCAGGGCATGGCCCCGCGCCACGACCAGCACCTGCTCGTAGTCGAATACGGGTTCGAACTTCAGCCCCGGCTTGAACAACGGGTCCGGCGTGACCAGCAGGTCGATCTCGTAGCCGAACAGCGCACCGATCCCGCCGAACTGAAACTTCTGCTTGACGTCCACATCCACGTCGGGCCATGCGGCCAGATAGGGAGACACCACTTTGAGCAGCCACTGGTAGCAGGGATGGCATTCCATGCCGATACGCAGCGCCCCGCGCTCGCCCTGCGCGAATTGGCCGAGGCGCTCTTCGGCCAGATCCAGTTGCGGCAGCACCCGGTTCGCCACGGCCAGCAGATATTGGCCGGCCTGCGTCAGGCGCAGGCTTCGTCCTTCGCGCAGCCAAATGTCGGTGCCCAGCTGAAGCTCTAGTTTCTTCATGCTGTGGCTCAGGGCCGACTGGGTCAGGTTCAGTACGCCTGCGGCGGCCGTCAACGACCCTTGCTTCTCGACCTGCTGAACGATGCTGAGGTGGATGCGCTCAAGCATTCACATGATTCCTATTCATGAATTTGTGAAATAAAACCATTTTACTTCATTGATCCACATCAATACCATGCGTTCCGATTGTTCGATCGCAGCCATCTGAAAGAAAAAAAAATGACACGTCCACTTCGAGTAGTAGCGGTTTCCGGCGGACTGCAACGCCCCTCCAAGGCTGCAGCCCTGGCAGAGCACCTGCTGGATCTGATCGCCGACGAAGTTCCGTGCCAACAACGCCTGATCGAACTGGGCGAACTCGCGCCACAGCTTGCCGGCGCGGTCTGGCGATCCCAACTGCCCGATACGGTGGAGCGGGAACTCGCGGCGGTCGAGCAAGCTGACGTCCTGGTGGTGGCAACGCCCGTCTACCGCGGCTCTTACACCGGGCTGTTCAAGCATTTCTTCGACTTCATCCACCAGGACGCCCTGATCGACAAACCCGTTCTGTTGGCAGCCACTGGCGGGAGTGAGCGCCATGCCCTGGTGATCGACCACCAGTTGCGGCCGCTGTTCAGCTTTTTCCAGGCACGCACATTGCCGCTGGGCGTCTATGCGACCGACAAGGATTTCGTGGATTACCGCCTGCAGGACGAGGCCCTGATTGAGCGGGCAAGACTGGCCGTCCAACGGGCATTGCCGTTGGTCGAATTGACGCACCACGCCAGGTCGTCTCTGGCCGATGCGGTGGTTGTGGCCTGAAACACGAATTGGCTTTTCTCTCCGAAATTAGGTCACTGGATCACAATGCACCAAGAACTCACCTTTAGCCTCAAAAGCATTTGTTTCGATGAAAACTATCAGCCATCGGACAGCACTCGCATCACCACAAACTTTGCCAACCTGGCCCGTGGAAAGAATCGGCAGCAGAACCTGCGCAACACACTGCGGATGATTGACAATCGCTTCAATGATTTGGCGCATTGGGACAATCCCACGGGAGATCGCTACGCTGTCGAACTCGAGATCATCTCTGTCGAGATGAACCTTGACGCCCAAAGCAGCAACGATGTTTTTCCGCTGATCGAGATACTGAAAACCAGCATTCTCGACAGGACAACAAACAAGCGCATCGACGGCATCGCGGGAAACAATTTTTCTTCCTATGTGCGCGATTACGACTTCAGCGTCCTGCTTCCGGAGTACAACGCCCATCGAGCGGAATTCAGCACTCCAGACGATTTTGGCGACTTGCATGGCAAGCTGTTCCAGCAATTTGTCTACTCGCGCGCTTACAAGGAGCGCTTCAGCAAGCCGCCTGTCATCTGCATCAGCGCCTCGACCAGCAAGACCTATCGGCGGACCGGGAACCAGCATCCCGTACTGGGTGTGGAGTACCAACAGAATGCACTGTCCTCAACTGACCAGTATTTCGCAAAGATGGGGATGCAGGTTCGGTTTTTCATGCCGCCGAATGGCGTTGCACCCTTGGCTTTCTACTTTCAAGGCGACCTGCTGGGTGATTACACGAATCTCGAATTGATCGGCACCATCAGCACCATGGAGACCTTTCAAAAGATTTATCGTCCGGAAATTTACAACGCCAATGCTGCAGCAGGAAATCGCTATCAACCGAGCCTGAAGCATCAGGATTACTCATTGACGCAGATTGTCTATGACCGGGAAGAACGCAGCCAGCTGGCTGTCAAACAAGGGAAGTTTGCAGAGGAGCATTTCATCAAGCCCTATAAGCGCGTCCTTGAACAATGGGCGACCGATTTCGCGCTCTGACTGGCCAAAATACATGGGCCATTCTTCCCACATCTCGTTGACCAGGCTTGCCGAAGCGAATGACCCTGTCTAGCGGCACTCGCATCGGCGCTGCCGGCAGTCCTGCCCCACATAACACACCATCCCGCGGCTGCTCTGGCAAAACGGTCCCGAAGCACGTTTGCCACACCCATCTTTCTTGAAAGGAATCCTCCGATGTTTGAAACCTCCATCGCCGGCAGCCTGCCGAAGCCTGCCTGGCTGGCTGAAACCAACAAACTCTGGCCTCAGTGGAGGGCTGAAGGCGATGCGCTGCTCCAGGCCAAGGCCGACGCGACGCTGCTGTGGATCAAAGCCCAGGAAGACGCAGGCCTGGACATCGTGTGCGACGGCGAGCAATCGCGCCAACACTTCGTGCACGGCTTCCTGGAGCAGGTCGAGGGCATCGACTTCGAGCACAAGGTGAAGATGGGCATCCGCGACAACCGCTACGACGCGATGGTGCCGCAGGTGGTTTCGGCCCTACGCCTGAAGGGCCGCGTGCACGCTTTCGAAGCGCAGCTGGCGCGCGCCCACACGAAGAAGAAGCTGAAGTTCACGCTGCCCGGCCCCATGACCATTGTCGACACCGTGGCAGACCGCTTCTACGGCGACAAGGTCAAGATAGCCTTCGCGTTTGCGGAATTGCTCAACCAGGAAGCGCTCGCGCTGCAAGCCGATGGCGTGGACATCATCCAGTTCGACGAACCCGCGTTCAATGTCTACATGAAGGACGCCGCTGACTGGGGCGTGCAGGCGCTCGAGCGCGCGGCGCAGGGCTTGACCTGTACGACGGCGGTGCACATCTGCTACGGCTACGGCATCAAGGCCAATACCGACTGGAAGCGCACCCTGGGCGACGAATGGCGTCAGTACGAGGCGGTATTCCCCGCGCTTGCCCGCAGCCGCATCGACCAGGTGAGCCTGGAATGCATCCACTCCCATGTGCCGCCCGACCTGATGAAGTTGCTGGTCGGCAAGGACGTGCTGGTCGGCGTGATCGATGTGGCCAGCGACGTGGTAGAGACACCTGAGGAAGTGGCTGACACCATCGGCCGGGCGCTGGCGTTCGTGCCGAAGGAGCGACTGTTCCCGTGCACGAACTGCGGCCTGGCGCCGATGGCGCGGGACGTGGCGTGGCGCAAGCTGGAAGCGCTGGCAGAAGGCACGAGACTGGCCAAGGAGCGGCTCGCTAAGGCGTAACGTCCGCCCGGTCATCGCGACCGGTCATCCTGGTCGCGCCGTCGATGGCACGACACAGGTACGCGCCGACTGAGCGGCCATCGAGCGTTGGGTCAGCGGCGCGTCATGATTTGGGCATCGCAGGCTGCCGCTGTAAAGCAGCCAGCGACCGCCGCGGTTCAAGCGGCTGCGGCGGGTCGGAAGCCGCAGTTGATCTCCTGCCCCGCAAGTGGCGGCTTCGGGCCCGAACCGGACATCACGAACCCAATGGATCGCTTTCGTTCACCGTGCAAGGTTCAGAGTCACGTGAACCAAGACGCAGCGAGTTCAACGTTAAGCGAACCCAGCATTCAAAGTTGGCTGCGCAACGCCGCCCGGAACGCCTATGGATAGCGGCCCACCGGTTCAGCGTTGAGTAAATCTCGACCAGCGGCAATCACCCCACGGCGAACTGCTCCTCCCGCGCTTGCTCATCGATAAAGCCATGTTGAGCGTCAACGACGGCAAGACTGAGGGGTTGCCGCCCCGCACCGCGGACTTTTCATTTGTTTGCAATGTGCGCCCTACGGGACGGTTCAATGGCACGGTAAAGATGCCACGCATCCTGCCGTTAGCCTGAGCAGGTGCCGCGTGCCAGGATGGACACCGGCCCTGTCGCCCCCTCACACCCGAGCCGCCTGCCCAGACACCCCCGCTTCCGTTCATGTCCCCTGAAACGTCGATGGACAAGCGCTTTGGCGCCAGCGTTGCCATCGTCCTCGTCCCGGTGCTGTTGCTGTCGTGCTGGCTGCTCGGCTACGCATGGCACGCCTATGGCCGGGCCGACGAGGCCGCAATCAGCTTCCATGCGCTGCAGCGGTCGCTCCTGGTCATGGAAAAGGTCTCGGCCGAGCGCGGCCCGACCAATGGCGTGCTCGGCGAAGACCTGCCGCTACCCGCCGAACGCGTGGCGGCACTGCGGCGCGCGCGTGCCGCCAGCGATGAGCGCATCGCCCAACTGCTCGAAGCGCTGCGCCCCGAGCGCTGCCCCGCCTGTGCGGCCGACGCCGACGCCGTGCGCGGCGCGCAAGCCGACCTGGTCAGCGCGCGCCAGAACATCGACCGGCTGATCGTCCAGCCGCTGCACGCGCGCGGCAGCCGTGCCCTTGCCGATGCAGTGGACCGCATGATTGCGGTCATTCCGAAGTTTCTGCCGGTCGTCAACGCGCGCACGGCCAGCATCACGCGCGGCGACCCGGAGGCACTGAACTGCCTCACGCTGGCGCGGCTGTCCGCCGATCTGCGCGAGTACGCCGGCCAGATCGGCTCGCGCCTGACTGGCGCACTGGCCATGCACCGCATGCTGACGCTGGATGAGCAGTACGCCATCGAGCGCACGCGCGGCCGCATCGACCAGCTTCGCGCCATGATCGACACGCGTATTGCACGGCGACCGGGGCTGGACCGGCGCGCCATCGAGGCGCTCGCCACGCAGTACTTCGGTGAGGGCCTGGATTATCTGCAGAGCGTGCGCGCCCTGGCCAGTCGCCCCGGAGGCGTCGATATCACCACCGGACAATTCGCCGAGCGCTACGTGCCCACCATGCGCGCCATCACCGATTTCCGCGACAGCGTGCTGCAACTGGCCGGCCAGGACATTCAAGCGCACCGGCGCGCGATGCTCCTGGTCTTGCTCGGCTCGGCCGTCGCGGTGCTGTCGGTGCTGGGGGCCCTCGCGTGGATGACGCTTTCGTTCCGGCGTGACGTGGTGGGGCCGTTCGTCAACGCCACGCGGCTCATCGATGCCATCGCGCGTGACGATCTCGGCGTGCACATTCCGACCGGCTTCGCCCGGCGCGAGATCCGCGCAATGTTCGACGCGATCCGCGTGCTGCGCGTCAACAGCATCGAACGCCAACGGCTCGAGCGGGAGCGCGCCCATCTCATGCGCGAACTCGAACGCATGGCACAGACCGACCCGCTCACCAAACTGCTCAACCGACGCGCATTCGAGGACCGCGCAAGCGCCATGTGCGACACGCTGCAACCGCAGGCGCCGCTGATTGCGCTGGTCATGTTTGACATCGACCACTTCAAGCGCATCAACGACACCTATGGTCACGCCGTCGGCGACGAGGCGCTGCGTGCCGTCGCCCGCCTGTGCCGCACCGATGGGCAGTCCCCCGATACGGTGGCACGCATCGGCGGCGAGGAATTTGCGGTGATGGCGTGGGCAGACTCGCAAGAGCAGGCGCGCCTGCTGGCAGAGCGCCTGCGCCAGCGCATCGCCGGCATGACGGTACCCACGGGCGCCGACGTGTCCTGCCGCATGACAGCCAGCTTCGGGGTGGCCGTGGCGCAAACGGCTGAACAACCCTCGCTGGAGACGCTGCTGAGGCGTGCCGACGATCTTCTCTATGCCGCCAAACTGGCGGGGCGCAACTGCGTGATGACGGACGCGCCAGCCCCGTCTCGAGACCTGCCGGCCGCCGCCGGCTGAAGGCGTGCGCAGCGTCAGGGCTGGTTCGCGCGCCGGTACTCTGCCGGCGCTTTCCCCACCAGACGCCTGAAATCGCGCGAGAAGTGCGCCTGATCGAAGTAGCCGAGCCGCTGCGCAAGTTCGGCCAGGTCGATGTCCGCGCCGTTGGCCAGTTGATCGGCCGCTTCGTGCAGGCGATAGCGGCGGATCACCCACTTGGGCGTGACACCGACATACTCCGAGAACAACTGCTGCAGCGTGCGCTCGCTCATGCCGGCACGCTCGGCCAGGTCGCGTACCTGGGTCACACCGGCATCCTGTTGCAGCGACCGCAAGATCGTATGGATGCGCTCGACCTGCGCATCCGGTGGCGGCAGCACCCGCAGGAGCAACCCTTCGGCGGCGGACACCATGCCCCCGTCGTCGGCCGCGCCGAGCACGATCGCTTCTGCCTGCGCACTGCTCACGCCGAGCACATCCGAAACCGGTACGGTCTTGTCGGTCAGCAAGCGCACCGGCTTGCCGAAGAACGCGCGAAATGCACCGGGCCGAAAGCGCAGGCCGATGACGCGGCCCGTCTCGGCCAATGTGGTTTCAAACGCCCCCGACACCACGCCAAAAACAGCGGTCTGCCGACGGTCGAACACAACGTTCACGCACGGATACGGCAGCGTGCGCTGCGTGTAGGGCGGCTGACCGCGCAAGTCCCATTCGACGATCCAGTGGTGATCGAGCACGCCGGCCAGCGCAGCACACGGCTGGTAGCGGTTCAGGCGGAATCGCTGGTGAAATGCCAGCGGGTCGACCACGCCCTTTGGCTTGTTTGCAACGTCACGCAGGTCGGTCATGGAGTCGGCAGCAAAAGCAATGCCGCGATGATGCACTGCGGCAGCGGATTTTTCCAAGACGCACGGGGGCCTGTTCGCCTACAGTGGCGATCTTTTCTCCACCCATTCCACCGCACACGGAGCCCACGATGCCGCAAGACCGCCACCTGATCCTTTACCACTCCCCTCGCAGCCGCTCGCGTGGGGCGCGCATGCTGCTCGAAGAACTCGGCGCGGATTACGAGGTACGTGCCTTCGACCTGACCACCGGCCAGCATCGCGCGCCGGAATTCCTGGCCATGAACCCGCTGGGCAAGGTGCCCACCCTTCGGCATGGCGACGTGGTCGTCACTGAACAGGTGGCCGTGTATCTGTATGCAGCGGAGCTGTATCCGGAAGCTGGCCTTTCGCCTGCCGTGGGGGATCCGTTGCGCGGTCCGTACCTGCGCTGGATGGCGTTCTACGGATCCTGCTTCGAGCCCGCCGTCGTCGACCATTCGATGGGTCGCGCCCCTGCGGCGTATTCAACCTCGCCGTATGGGGATTTCGATACCGTCATGGCTGCGATCAACGCACAACTGGCGAACGGACCCTACCTGCTGGGCGACCGCTTGACGGCGGCAGACGTGCTCTGGGGTGCCGCACTGGACTGGATCACGACGTTCAAGCTGATGCCCGAGACGCCCGTGGTGCGCGCGTATATCGACCGCATCCTGGCGCGGCCGGCAATCCAGCGCGCACAGGCCGCCGACCTCGCCCTTGCGGAAGAACAGGACAACGCCAAGGCGGCCGCCGGTGCAGCCGCACCAGGAGCCTGACCCCGATCAGTGCGACAGGCGGAACTGCCCCACCGCCTCGTTCAGGCTATGGGCCTGTTCTTCCAGCGATTCCGCGGCGGCAGCCGCCTGCTCGACCAGCGCGGCGTTCTGCTGCGTCACCTGGTCCATCTGGTTGACCGCCTGGTTGACCTGCTCGATGCCGCTGCTCTGCTCTTCCGAGGCAGCCGAGATCTCGCCCATGATGTCGGTCACGCGCTTCACCGCGTCCACGATCTCCGCCATGGTCACGCCAGCCTGATCGACCAGCGCTGAGCCGTTGCTCACGCGGTCCACCGAGTCGCTGATCAGCGCCTTGATCTCCTTGGCCGCACCGGCCGAGCGCTGCGCCAGGTTGCGCACTTCGCTGGCCACCACGGCAAAGCCGCGGCCCTGCTCGCCCGCGCGCGCGGCTTCCACCGCGGCGTTCAGCGCCAGGATGTTGGTCTGGAACGCGATGCTTTCGATCACGCCGATGATGTCGGCGATCTTCTTGCTGCTCTCGTTGATGCCGCCCATGGTCTGCACGACCTGGCCGACCACGTTGCCGCCGCGCGTGGCCACGTCCGACGCCGTCACGGCAAGCTGGCTGGCCTGGCGGGCATTGTCGGCGTTCTGCTTCACGATGCTCGTCAGTTCTTCCATGCTCGATGCGGTTTCTTCCAGCGAGCTGGCCTGCTCTTCCGTGCGTTGGGAGAGGTCGGCATTGCCGGCGGCAATTTCCTGCGCGGCCGAACGCACCGAATCGCTGCCCAGGCGGATCTGCTGCATCACCGCCGTCAGCTTGTCGGCAAACGTATTGAACGAACGGGCGATCTGCGCGACTTCGTCCTCGCCGTCGGACGGCAGGCGCTTGGTGAGGTCGCCGCTGCCCGAGCCGATCTCGTCCATCGCGTCGCGAATCATCGACAGGCGGCGGAACGCGCGCGAGGTCATCGCGCCCACGATCAGCGCGGCCACGATGGCCACTGCCACCAGCGCACCGGCCGAGGTCATCACCAGCGAGCGCATGCCCGCCGTGGCGTCGGATTTGTCCAGCGCCACCACGAGGCCCCAGTCGGTGCCTTTCACGCCCTGGCGGTAGAGCAGCTTGGTGGCGCCGTCCACGTCGACTTCCACAGGCTTGTCGGCTTGCGCCAGCGAAGCGAGCGTGGCTTCGTTCAACCCCGCCGAGAGTTCGGTGACAGGCTTGAGCGTGAGCTTGTCGTCCGGGTGCGCGACGATCTTGCCGGCCGCGTTGACGAGGAAGCCGAAGCTGGCCGGCGTCGGCCGGATCGCCTTGACGTTGGCAATGACGCTGTCCATCGCGAGATCGCCACCGATCACCGCCTTCAGGCCGCCGTCGCGCAGCACGGGCACCGCAAAGGTCACCACCAGCTTGCCGGTGCTGGCGCTCACATAGGGCGGCGTCACCACGGGCTTGCCAGCCTCCACGGCTTGCTTGTACCAGGGCCGCGCCGTCGGATCATAAGTCGGCGGAATGCCTTCGGGGTCGGAGAACTTGTAGCTCTTGTCCGGGTAGCCAACGTAGACGTTGATGAAGCCGCCGGCGTCCCGCACGGTCTTCAGCATGGGAATCGGGTCGTCCGACAGCGCCGCCCCCTCCAGCGCCACCATCGTCTGGGATTTGGAGGCGACCCAGTCGTCAATCCCGGCGATGTGGCCACGGGCGACGGATTGCAGGTTCTGGCGGATGGAGGCGTCGTTATACGAACGCGTGACCAGGTAATTGAGGCCGCCGGCGAAAGTCAGCGCGCCGACCACAATCGCGACGCAGGTCAGCAGAATGCGGGTACGGATGGATGCAAGCACGGTATGGTTTCCTACGAAGCCACGGCGGGGATTCCGCCATGTAAGGCATGCGGCACACGGCCCTGTCGGCCTTGCCGTTGCAGAGGAAACGGCCGATATAAGAAAAACTGAAGTCTGCTTTACCCCTCTTCTCTGGCGGGTCAGGTGCCTTGGCCGACAACCCTCTACAATCGGCGTCGACCCGTAGCCCCCCCCAAAAAAAGTCACACACGAGGAATGCGCATGAAAACCAAAGCTGCCATCGCCTGGAAAGCCGGCGCCCCGCTCACCGTGGAAGAAGTCGACCTGCAAGGCCCGCGTGCCGGCGAAGTGCTGGTGGAGATCAAGGCCACCGGCATCTGCCATACCGACTACTACACGCTGTCCGGCGCCGATCCGGAAGGCATCTTCCCGGCGATCCTGGGCCATGAGGGCGCCGGCGTGGTGATGGAGGTGGGCGCAGGCGTGACCTCGCTGAAGGCGGGCGATCACGTGATTCCGCTGTATACCCCGGAATGCCGCCAGTGCAAGTTCTGCCTGTCGCGCAAGACCAACCTGTGCCAGGCGATCCGCGCCACGCAGGGCAAGGGGCTGATGCCGGACGGCACGTCGCGCTTTTCGATCGACGGTCAGCCGCTGTTCCACTACATGGGCACCTCCACGTTTGCGAATCACATCGTGGTACCGGAAATCGCGCTGGCGAAGATCCGGCCCGATGCGCCATTCGACAAGGTCTGCTACATCGGCTGCGGTGTCACGACCGGCGTCGGTGCCGTGGTGTACACGGCCAAGGTGGAACCGGGCGCCAACGTGGTGGTGTTCGGCCTCGGCGGCATCGGCCTGAACGTGATCCAGGGCGCGAAGATGGTCGGCGCGGACAAGATCATCGGTGTGGACCTGAACCCGGCACGCGAGGCGATGGCCCGCAAATTCGGCATGACGCACTTCGTCAACCCGAAGGACGTCGATAACGTGGTCGACCACATTGTCCAGCTCACCGATGGCGGTGCGGACTACTCGTTCGAATGCATCGGCAACACGCAGGTCATGCGGCAGGCACTGGAGTGCTGCCACAAGGGCTGGGGCCAGTCGATCATCATCGGCGTGGCAGAGGCCGGGGCGGAGATCAGCACGCGTCCGTTCCAACTCGTGACGGGGAGGCAGTGGAAGGGCTCGGCCTTCGGCGGCGCACGCGGCCGCACCGACGTACCGAAGATCGTCGACTGGTATATGGAAGGCAAGCTCAACATCGACGACCTCATCACGCACACGCTGCCGCTGGAGCGCATCAACGAAGGCTTCGACCTGATGAAGCGTGGCGAGTCGATCCGTTCCGTTGTCCTGTACTGAGGGCCGTGCCATGAGCCAGGCATCCACACTGGAACTGGTATCCGAGCATGCCTGCTTCGGCGGCGTGCAGCGCTTTTACCGGCACGATTCGGCGGTGATCGGCCTGCCGATGCGCTTCTCGGTCTTCCTGCCGCCGCAAGCGCTGGCGGGCGCGCGCTGCCCGGCGCTGTTCTACCTCGCGGGTCTGACCTGCACCGAAGAGACTTTCGCCATCAAGGCCGGCGCCCAGCGCGTTGCCGCGCGCGAGGGCCTCGTCCTGATCGGCCCCGACACCAGCCCGCGCGGCGCCGACGTGCCGGGCGAAACCGACAGTTGGGACTTCGGCGTGGCTGCCGGCTTCTACCTCGACGCAACGCAGGAACCCTGGCGCACGCATTACCGCATGGAGACCTACGTCGTCGACGAACTGTACGCGACGGCGTGCGATGCCCTGCCCGTCGACAACCAGCGCATCGGCATCTTCGGGCACTCGATGGGCGGGCATGGCGCACTCACGCTGGCGCTGCGGCATCCTGGACGCTTCCGATCGGTGTCCGCATTCGCCCCGATCGCACACCCGTCGGTCTGCCCATGGGGCCTCAAGGCCTTCACCGGCTACCTCGGTGACGACCGTACCGCCTGGGCCGCACACGACGCTACGCTGCTGATGCAACAGGCACGCCGCCCGTTTCCAGGCGGCATCCTGATCGATCAGGGCGAAGCCGACCGATTCCTGGCCGAGCAGCTCTACCCCGAGGACTTTGCAGCAGCGTGCGCTGCAGCCGGGCAGCCGCTGCAACTGCGGCGCCACCCCGGCTACGACCACGGCTATTACTTCATCCAGACCTTCATGGAAGATCACCTGCTGCATCACGTCGCGCAGTTGCGCTAGCGTGCCATGCTGGCGGGGCTAGCGGCTGCCGCCACCCGCACCGCCGCCGGCCGCGCCCCCACTGTTGCCGCCACCGGGCGCGCCAACCGCACCACCGGCGCCCGGTGCGCCGGACGAGCCGGACCCGGGGGCTCCCACACCCGGCCCGACGGAACCGCCGCCGGTTGCGCGACCTGCGGCGGACCCCTGCATGGCCGTGCCCGTCGAATCGTTCGCGTTGCCGCCGTCCCCCCGCGCCGAAGACGACGTGCTGCCCGACCGCCGCTGTGTGCCGGTGGCGTCGGCACCCGCGGGGGGCACGTTGCCGCCTGCGGCCGCGCTGTTCGATCGCGCGCCTGTTGCCTGGGCGTTGGCAAGTCCTGCGGTACCGGCCAGGGCAAGCGCGACCAACAGGGAAGATGCTCGAAGATGCGTCATGAATGGCTCCTCTGGGGTTGAAGACGTACCTCGTGCAACAGCAAGGGCCGTTCCGCCGTCACCCTAGAGCAAGGCGTCAGGAACGCGCGATGGCGGGTTACTTGCGTGGCTCCCTGCGTCAAAATGCGGATGGCCGCACCTGAGCTATACATTCAATCGTGTATGTATAATCGGCCGCACCTCGGTGCCTCAAAGCGCCGGGCAAACGATGGAGTTGCTCAACGTGAGATTTCCCTTCCCGCTGCCGGCATCTTGGCGTGCGGCCCTGCCCGGGCTGACGCCACACCCTGCATCGGGCCACCCTGCCGCTCCCCCTGCCGCGCCGGTGGCGCTGCCGCTGCCCGGTGACCCCGATGCCTGGATCGCCTGCGAGCACTGCGATACCCTGCATCGCCACGAGGTCATTGCGCTCGATGAGGAAGCGCATTGCACGCGCTGCGGCGTCAAGCTGTATCGCAACCAGACCGAGCGGTTGTCGGTCCTGCTGCCCCTGCTCATCACGGGAATCATCGTCTACGTCGTCGCCAACGTCTTCCCGATTGCCGAGATGAATGGCGGCGGCTCCCGCAACGCCACCACCCTCTGGGGCGCCATCGAGGCCCTGTACAACTACGGCATGGTGTTCGCGGCCGTGCTGGTCGCGCTCACCACGGTGCTGTTTCCGCTGATGTACATGTCGGTACTGGCGCCGCTGCTGATTGCACGGCTGCGCGGGCGGCAGCATCCGTCCGCGGCGCTGGTCTTGCGCGCGGCCGCCATGATCCGTCCGTGGGCCATGATCGAGATCTTCATGCTGGGCGTCGTGGTGGCGCTCATCAAGGTGGCCCACATGGTGTCGCTGGAGGCCGATGCAGGCCTGTGGGCATTTGCCGCGCTCACGGTGTTCCTGACCATCGCGCTGTCGATCGACCTGCGCCCGTTCTGGCGCGAGATCGGCCTGACGCTGCCGCCGCGCACGCACATCGATGCGCCCACCGGTCTGGACGCCGCCGCCCGTCCCGGCGAAACCGCCTCGGGCAGGGACCGCACATGAGCGCCGCGACCGGCACCACGACCGCACAGCCAGCGCGCCCGCTGCGTGCCGCCGCGCATGGCCTGGCTACATGCGAGCGCTGCGGCCTGCTCGCTCGCATGCCCGCCGCGGACGCGGCTACGCAGGCTGTCCTGCACTACGAGGATGCGCCGGACCCAGGCACGCCCGCGCCGGTCTGCCCCCGCTGCCTGTCGCCGATCCATGTGCGCAAACCCGAAAGCCTGGCGCGCTGCTGGGCGCTGCTGATTGCAGCCGCCGCCATGTACCTGCCCGCCAACCTGCTGCCGGTCATGATGACAGACACGCTGCTCGGCTCGCAGCAGGACACCATCATGAGCGGCATCGTCTACCTGTGGACATCGGGCTCATGGCACCTGGCCATCATCGTGTTCATCGCCAGCTTCTTCGTCCCGCTGGCCAAATTGGGCATTCTTGCGGTGCTGTGCCTGTCCGTGCAGCAACGCTGGCGCTGGAACCCACGCCTGCGCACCCGCCTCTACGTCATCGTCGAGGCGATCGGCCGCTGGTCGATGCTCGACGTGTTTGTCGTGACGCTGCTAGCAGGCCTGGTGCATCTTTCCACCCTGGCCATCATCAAGCCCGGCCCTGGGGTCGGTCCGTTTGCCGCCGTGGTGGTGTTGACCATGTTTGCCGCCCGCTGTTTTGACCCGCGCCTGATGTGGGACGTCATCGACGAACCCGACCCCGAAGAGACCCAAGCATGACCGACCCTGTAGACAACGAAAACGTTCCGGCGCCGCGCCGCATGAAGCGCAAGCGCTGGCTGCCCTCGCTGATCTGGCTGGTGCCGATCGTCGCGCTGGCGGTAGGCGCCACGCTCATGGCGCGCGTGATCCTGGCGCGCGGCTCGCAGGTGACGGTAACGTTCAGTTCGGCGGAAGGCATCGAAGCCGGCAAGACGCGCGTGAAGTACAAGAGCGTCGACATCGGCGTCGTCAAGGCCGTGGGGCTGACGGAAGACCGCTCCGGCGCGGTGGTGCAGATCGAACTCACGCACGACGGCAAGGCGTTCGCTGCCTCCGACACGCGCTTCTGGGTAGTCCGCCCGCGGGTGGCGGCAGGCAGCATCTCGGGGCTCGGCACGCTGCTCTCGGGTGCCTACATCGGCGTGGACGGCGGTCGCTCGCACGACAGGCAATCCACCTTCAAGGGACTGGACACGCCGCCGGCCATCTATGCCGACACGCCGGGCAAGCAGTTCGCGCTGCATGCGTCCGACCTGGGCTCGCTGGATATCGGCGCCCCGGTGTATTTCCGCCGTGTGCGCGTCGGCCAGGTCACCGCCTATGACATCGACACCGATGGCAAGGGCGTCACCCTGCATATTTTCGTCAACGCGCCGTTCGACAAGTTCGTGGCAAACGGCACGCGCTTCTGGAACGCCAGCGGCATCGACCTCAAGCTCGATGCGAGCGGCCTGAAGGTGGACACGCAATCGCTGCTGACCGTGGCGCTCGGCGGCATCGCCTTCCAGACGCCGGAAGAGGCCGATCACAGCCCCGCCGCGTCGGATGCCGAGTTCCAGCTCGTGCGCAATGAAACCATGGCGCTGAAGGACCCAGAGCATCTCTCGCAGACCGTGGTGATGTATTTCCACCGCTCCCTGCGCGGGCTGACGGTGGGCGCACCGGTCGAATTCAAGGGCATCAACGTGGGCGAAATCAAGTCGATCGGCATCCACTACAGCAAGAAGCGGCACGAGTTTGTGTTGCCCGTGACGGCCACGCTCTATCCGACGCGCTTCGGCATGGACATCCGCGACGACAACCCGCAGCACGCCGCCGAAGACGTGCGCACGCAGTTCGACGCGCTCGTCAAGAACGGCATGCGCGCGCAACTGAAAAGCGCGAGCCTGCTGACCGGCCAGCAGTTCGTGCAGCTCGACTTCATCAACGCGGCCGACCGCGAAAAGACGCCGCCGCACTTCGGGCCGCGCGAACGTGACGGCGCCTACATCTTCCCGACCGCCGACAACCCGACCGACGACATCGAAACGCAGATCGCCGGCATCGCGAAGAAGCTCAACAAGGTGCCGTTCGAGCAGATCGGTCAAGACGTCCATCACACGCTTAACACCCTGGACGCGACGCTCAAGCAGACCGAGCAGTTGGCCAAAACGGTCAACACGGACCTGGCGCCGCAGATGAAGGAAACGCTGGCCGAGGCGCGCCGCACGCTCGACAGCGCGCGCCAGGTGTTCTCCGACGATGCGCCGCTGCAGCGCAACGCACGCGACACGCTCGACCAGGTTGCCAAGGCGGCGGCTTCGGTACGCGTGTTGACCGACTACCTGCAACTCCACCCCGAAGCGCTGATCCGGGGCAAGGCAAAGGATGCGCAATGAGTTCAACCATGACGTGGTCTCCCATTCGACTGGCTGCTGCCTGCGCCGCCGCGGCGCTCGTAGCGGCGTGCGCCTCGCCCGAGCCGACGCTCCATACGCTGTCGGCGCGGCCAGCGGCAACCGATCCCGGCCGGTTCCAGCGTGCCTTCCGCCTGGCTGGCGTGCGCGTGCCCGATCGCCTGGACAGGCCGCAGATCGTCCTGCGCACCTCCGATGACGAAGTGCAGGCGCTGGAGCAGCAGCGCTGGGCCTCGCCGTTCGGCGCGGAACTGCGCGATGCGCTGTCGGCCGATCTGGCCGGCACGTTGTCCGCGGTCGACGTGGGCGGCAACGCAGCGCCGGCAGGCGTGCCGCTCTACCGCATCAGCGCCGCCATGCGCAGCTACGATGCGCGGCCCGGTCAGGGCGTGAGCGCGCTGGTGTCATGGCGCGTGGCGCGCGATGCCGCCACACAAGGCGCCGTGCCCGCCGCCCTCACCTGCCAGACCACCCTGACACAGCCGACGAATGGCGACGCGCATGCAAAGGCAGGCGTGGATGCCGTGGTGTCGTCCACGCAGCGGATGGTGCAGCAGTGGTCGCAGCAGATTGCGCTGAGCGTGCAGGCGCTGGAATCCCCCTCTACCCCGCCCGCGTGGTGCCGCTAAGGCGGCAGCCAATCAGCTCTGCGCCAGTTGCTGGGTGAGCTGTCCCAGCGTGGCGAGCGCGGCTTCGAGATTGGCCGAATGCGACAGCCCGAAGCAGATGCGGAAGTAGTGATCGAACCGATTCAGGTTCGAGAACAGGGTCCCCGGCGCGATGCGAATGCCTTGTGCAAGCGCGGCATCGAACAGCGCCGTTGACGATACGTTGGCCGGCAACTCCACCCACATTGCCAAGCCCCCGGCGGGAACAGACAGCCGCGTACCGGCGGGAAAGCAGCTGGCAATCGATTCCGCCATGCGTTCACGCTGCTCGCGCAGCGTCTGGCGCAGCGTGCGCAGGTGCCGGTCATACGCGCCCGACGCGATGAAGCGCCCCGCCAGCACCTGCGACCATGAGTCGTTCGGGCGCGACTGCGCGAACTTCAGCATCTGCACGCGCTCGTGCCAGCGGCCCGCGGTCATCCAGCCCAATCGCAGGCCAGGCGCCACGGTCTTGCTCAATGACGCGCAATAGATCACGTTGCCGGTGCGGTCCCACGCGTTGAGCGCCTTCAGCGGCGTGGCGCTGTCAGCGAGCGGGCTGTAGGTGTCGTCTTCGATCAGGGCGATGAGATTGGCATCGCAAAACGCCGCCATCCGGCGCTTGGCCACATCCGGCATGATGCTGCCCAGCGGATTCTGCAGATTGGGCACCACCACTACGGCCCGGATGTTGCCATAGGCCTGCACGGCCATTTCGAGGGCTTCGATCGACATGCCGGTGCGCGGGCTGGTCGGAATCTCTACCGCCCGCATGCCAAGGCTTTCGAGCACCTGAAGGAGTCCGTAATACGTGGGCGACTCCACCGCCACCGTATCGCCGGGCTGCGCCACGGCGCGCAGTGCAAGGTTGACCGCCTCGATGCAACCGTGCGTGACCACCACGTCGTCCGGCGCAATCTGCACACCCATGTCGAGCGCACGCCGGGCCACGGCGATCTGCAGCTCCGGATGCCCGTTGGGCCTCACCGGCTGCGTCAGCAGCAGCGGATGCCTGCGCAGCACCTGCGAGGCGATCCGGTTGAGCGCGGCCGCCGGATACAGCGTGGCTGCTCCACTCGCGCCGGACAGATCGACGCGCACATCCGCCTGCTGACCGCGCGCGACGATCGCCGACACACGCGCGTGCACACCGACATATGCGGCCGGGTCGGGCGTGGACACCTCGGGCTCCTTCACCGGCGCCAGCAGGGCACGGCGCGGCTGGCGCACGAAATACCCGGAGCGCTCGCGGGCCTCCAGCCAGCCCTCCGTCTCGAGGTGCCGACACACCTGCAGCGCAGTGGAGAGACTCACGGCATGCGTGCGCATCAATGCGCGCACCGACGGCATCCGCTCGCCCGGAGCCAGCACCCCGCTACGGATCGCGCCGAGGTAATGATCGGCAAGCGTCCGGTACAGCGGCTGCGCGGGCGGTGAAGTCAACTCGGTGACAGACATGGCGGGCGGGAACGCGGTGAGGTGTCCGGCACATCATGCCGCCAGCGCCACCGGCGCAACAGATACAGAGAACGCAAAACTGTACCGCAACAGATCGCCCCGAAGGCCCGGCTGTTGTGCCGCATGCGGTGGCGTCTGTGCCTGTTGATGCACCGCGTGCGCGCCTACGCTGCGGTCATGTTGAGGAGAGCGACATGACGACAAGCCCCCCTGCTTTCGACGACACATGGCTGGCGCTGCGCGCTGGGCATGACGCCCTGCATTGGCTCGCGGCCGGCACGACCCTGATTGCCCTTGAAGGCAGCCTGCGGATCGAACCGGTGGCGCGCTCGGTTCACCTGCCGCAGGCGCTGGGGGCAGGTTACGCATACGTGGTGGAAACGTCGGGATGGTGGCGACTCCTGGCGCACGATCGCACGGGCGCCACGCTGCGCATCGTGGGTGTCTCGCACGGCACGCCGCGCCTGCCAGTGCGAGCGGTATGGGATCGGATACGCAACTGGATGCAGCCGCGCGAGACTTCGCGCGGCTGAACTTGGAACTGGCACGAGCGCCGCTCCGCCGGCGTGTGCTGTGGCGCGGCAGGACGCTTGCCATCGTCCTTGCGGATGGATGCGTTTTCAAAGTCGCCCGGATCTTCCTCGCCGACGCCGCTTTCGCTTGGGATCGCGGGTGTCACCGGCCGGACGCCCGATCCGCCGGGCGGTGCCTTCGCATGGTCGCCGGACGCATGGCCGGGTTGATCACGTGCAGGCGCGTTCATGGCTGCTTGCGGCTGTTCTGGTGCTGCCCCAGGCGCTGCTGATTCTGCGGCATCTGGCCCTCCTGGGCGGTGCCCCGGCTGTCCTCGGCAGGCACGCGCATCGGACGCTTGGCCGACTGGCCGGTACCGTGCTGCATCGAAATGCGCTCCGCGCGGTCAGCTTCCGCGCGCTTGCCTGCGGCGCCCCGCGTCTGCTGCTCGTCGGTCTTCCGTTCGGCCCGCTGCGCAGCGGGCTTTTGCTGCGAATGTTGCTTCATCGTCAGACTCCTCGTCGGTTACGGACGACATGCCCGTCCCCACGGCGACGCAATGAACGTGCCGCCCCGCGCCCCACCGCAACGGATGGGGTGGCCATCTCCTTCACGGGTATCCGGCTTGCTGCGCTGGCAGTGTCGCGCCTTCGCGCACAAGCACGCATGGAGAATCCACATGGCAACCAGCAACCTGTATCGCACGGGAGAATCGCCGGCCCAGACCGGCAAGGGACACGGCACCGATGCACTCGGCCCCTCCGACAGTTCCGACTCGGGCAGCGACGTGATGGGCAGCCCGGGCCTGGGCAGCGACGTCGAAGACCGCTTTGACGAGGACCCCGTTGTCCATCCGCGTGGCAAGGCGGCCGACCGCACGGCCGGAGCGGACCTTGGCGACGCCAACCTCGACAGCGACACCGATTCCACCGGCACCGGGGAGCGTCGCGCCGCCGGCCATGAGCCCGTCATCCGGGAGGGCGGCGACATCATGCCCGACGCCATCCACGACCTGAACGACCCGCAGGTCGACCTCCCCATCGACGACGAAAGCTTCGAGCACGCGACCGGCCTCGCTGGCGAAAACGATGACGCCGATGCGCCCGACGCGGTCGATCTGGACGAAGCCCCGATCGACCCGCAGCCGGGCGCCCGCGATGTCCCGGTGCAATCGCCCGCGGGCAGCGGAACGGACTGGTCGGACACCATGCGGCGCAGCCGGCCCACCTACAAGGGCAGGCGCGTGCCGGGCCAGCATCGGGGCTAGCAGCCCCGCCGGATGCACGCCAAGCAAGCTGCGCCATCCGCGCCTAGACTGGCGACGGACCGGCGCCTCGCACGAGAGGACACGGCCCGCCGCGCCCACGTCTGGGCGCTTACCCCGCTCCCTCCCATGACCCGTCACCACCGTTCCATACGTGCCGCCGCGCTGACGCTTGCCGCCGCGGCCTTCCCGCTGATCGTGTCCGCACAAGGCACGCAGCCGCCCGCGCGCGTGCGCGCCACCATCAACGCCGTGCATGGCAACGCGGTCGACGTGACCGACACCTCGGGCACCAAGGCCACCGTCGCGCTGCCCGCAAACGTGAGCGTGACGCAGGTCGCGCCGATCGAGCCGTCGGCCATCCAGGCTGGAAGCTACATCGGCACGGCTGCCGTCAGGCAGGCGGATGGCACGCTGCGTGCACTGGAAGTCCACGTCTTTCCGGAGGCCATGCGCGGCACCGGAGACGGCCATCGCCCATACGATCTCGGCGCCAACAGCAGCATGACCAACGGCACGGTCGAACAGGCCGGCCCGGTCACTGGCGCCAGGGGGCGCACGCTTTCGGTCAGGTACAAGGATGGGGAACAGCGGATCGTGGTGCCGCCGGAAGTACCGATCGTCACCTTCGCTCCGGGGCGGCGCGACGAACTGAAAGCCGGCGCGCACGTCGTGATGTTCGTGCGCGCCGACGCGCAAGGCGTGCTGACCGCGCAGCGCGTGCTGGTCGGCAAGGACGGCATGGTCCCGCCGATGTAGGGATGGAGACGGGCCAGCCTCGCACGCTGGCCCGCTTGCCTAGAACGGCTTGCTGACCGACAGCAGGAACGTGCGCCGCGGCGCGAACTGCGGCGCCCCCACGCCGATACCCGTGCCGTCGCGCAGCTGATAGCTGCGATCGAACACGTTGAGCACGGTCAGGCGCGTCTTGAACTTGCCCAGCATTGGGAGGTTGAAGTCGCGCCCCGCGCCCAGGTTCATCTGCCAGTAGGCCGGCAGGTGATCCGTATTGGCAAAGCCGTTGCGCAGGCCGGTGCCGAACAGCGCATCGGCCATCCACGTGGTCCCCCAATACTTGTACGAGACGCCGGCCGATGCGGTCAGACGCTGGTCATGGTCGAGGTTGACCCAGTGGTTGTTGATGAAGGCCAGTTCGTCGGCGCCGAAGTTGAACTGGCCCGTTTCGATCCCCTTGCCCTGCGCGCGCGATACCGCCAGGTTCAGGTACGCGCCGAAATTGCCGTTGCGGTAATTGGCGCTGCCTTCCAGGCCATAGATGCGGCCGCGCTCGAAGTTGAAGGCCGAGTACAGCAGCGCATTGCCGAACTGCCCTTCGTCCTGCAGGTGGCGCACGTCGCGGTAGTACGCGTCCAGACCGAGTGTCAGGTGCGGCGAGAGCTGATGCGAGATGCCGAGGTCGAAATAGTTGGAGCGTTCCGACTTGACCGCCGTGTTGGCATCCGAGGGCAGCGCATTCGTCGTGCCGTTGAAGGCCTGCACCGTGGTCGTGTCGAACTTTTCGGTCGGCGGCGGCGTGAAGTAGCGCGCGTAGCCCGCGTGGACGCGCGTGCGACTGCTGATGTCGTATGTCAGACCCAGGCGCGGGCTGAGCTGCTGCTCGCTGACGATGGTGTTGACGTGGTCATAGCGCGCGCCGTAGTTGACGGTGAGACGGTCGGTGGGCTTCCACTCGTCCTGCAGGTACACGCCCATCGTCGTGCCGCTGCCGCTGTGGTTATCGACGATGGTGAACGGCGTGGTGCTTGTCTGCGCACCGGTGGCGTTGGCCGCAAACACGCTGGAGGTGTTGTCGGCAACGTAGCGTTCGCGCTGCACGAACACGCCGGCACGCAGCGTGTGCCGGTCGTTGAGCTTATAGCTGGCGTCGCCCTGCACGCCGTAGGCCTCGTTGCGGCGCGTGATGTCGGCGGCCACGCCGTTGTACACGAGATCGCCCACCGGGTCCGGCATGTAATCGATACGGCTGGCGCGGCGGAACAGCGACACCTGGTAGTCCAGCTTGGGCGACACCTTCTGCTGGTACGTGAGGATCTGGAAGTCGGTCTTCTCTCGCTGGTTGGCGTCGAGCGCCTCCGACGCCGGCGGCACCACACCCGCCAGCGTGAACTTCGGTTCAAGCCCGGGGCGCGTCGGAATCTGGAAGCGGCTGTTGGCCGTGCCGAACATGAAACTCACGCGGCTATCGTTGTCGAGCAGGTACGAGAGCATGCCAAACGACTTGTTCTGCGTGGTGTGGTCATGCGTGGCGTTGCGATTGCCCGTGGGGTTCTCGATCCCAAGGTTGTTTTCGACAAACACGCCCGAGAGGTAATAGCTGAAGCGGTCTTTCGACCCCTGGAGCTGCGCATTCACCTGGTGCGTGGCGTTGCTGCCGAGCACCGTGCCGATCTCGCCACTGACAGCCTTCGGCTCGTCGTCTTCGTCACCCGCCGCGCCCTTGGTCTGGATATCGACGACGCCCGCGGTGCGATAGCCGTACTGCGCCGGCAATGCACCGGTCAGCACGTTGATCTGGTTGGCGAAGCGCGTGTCGAGCATCTGGCCGAAGCCGCTGATCGGCTCGGGAATGATCACGCCATTGATGCGGTACTGCAGGTTGGCGTGGTCGCCACGCACGTGCAGTTGGCCGGACGCGTCCTGCACGACGCCGGGCGCCTGCAGCAGTACCTGGTTCAGCGGCGTGGCATCGCCCTGCGGCAGGCGCGCGATGTCGTCGGTGTCGAACTTGTAGACGGAGCTGCCGGTATCGGGCGACAGCGCATTGCGTGCGGCGTCCAGGCGCTTGGCGGTCACGCGGGTTTCGTTGAGGTCGCGCACGCTGGTGGCGGAGGCGGCGGGCGTCGGCGTGGCGGCTTCCTGCGCGAAGGCGGTCACTGCGGCCACGGAGGGCAGGACGGCGGCAAGCGCCATCACCAGCTTGCGGGGCTGGAACGGAATCATGAAAGACCTTTGAATCGGGCGAATGCGTCAGACAGCGGCGCGCGCATCAACGCGCGAGCCAACGGGCAAGGCACAGATCAAAGGCAGGAAGGAGGATCGCGCGAACACACGGCGACCGGGAAGACCGGTGCCGCTGCATGAAAGCCGATGTGCGGAAAATGCCAGCGCCGCGTATGCGACAGACGCAGCGCCACGACCATCGGCAACGCCGCGGCGAGCGCGGCAAAGGCAGCGCACTGCAGACACGCCGCGTGCTCCTGCACGGGCTGGCTGCGCTCGCTGCCGGCACCGGGTCTGGCAGTGACGGGTTGCCCAACGGATGCCTCTTCGCTCCAATGGGACAGCGTATGCCGCAGCGCGCCCTGCTGACCGAACAGCAGCAGCACGGTCAACAGGCAAGCCAGCCAACGCGGATGCAGGAGGGAGGAGCGGTACGGGCGCACGATCAGAGGGCGGAGCCGGCATGCGCGGCACCACAGAGCCCGCACGCCAATGCAACTAAGTTGCGAATTCTGACATCAGCCACCCGATTCGGCAATCCGTCGGGCGGGTGGCTGATCAACCCGATACCCTACCGCCCGTGTATTACAGGCGCGTGTGTGCAAAGCCGGGCGCAAGGCCAGTCGGCAGGCCCAGGGCGGGCACCGACACGCGCGTCCAGCTGGAGCGCGTCTTGCGGGCCGTCTCTTCGCGTTGGGCGGGCGCGCCCACTTCGGTGGCATCGTGCAGGCTGGCGAGCCAGGCGCCATAGTCGAACCAGCCGTCGCGCACAAGCTGCTCGCCCACGCAATGGGCAAAGCGGTCCGACTTGGGCAGGAAGCAGAGTTCGAAGCCTTCGGTCTCACGCCGGCCATGCATCCAGCGATGCGGCACCTGGTGATGGGCAAGCGCCTCCGACAGACGGGTGCCATAACGCTGCTGGGCCTGCCGGCGTGCGCCGATCACGTAGAAGCCGTCGAGCAGCCGGCGCAGCCCCAAGGCGGAGCGTGCATGGCGAACCTCGGCATCGACCAGCAGCGCTCGGTTCTGCGTACGTGCCTGCAGCGCCAGCGCCGCGAAATGGTGCGCGCCCCACTCATTCATGTAGAACAGCTCGCCGCCGGCAAAATCGTAGGCGCGGAACAGGTTGGGCTGGTCCGCATACCGGAACACGTGGCGCTTGTTGGCCTCGAAATCCGCGTCGGTGCTATGCGGAATGCGGCGGCAATGCTGGTGCGCAAACACCAGCATGCTCGGAAACGAATGCACCGAGCACGGCGATTGCGCCAACCCTGTCACCGCGCGAATGTCGATCTTGCGGTGTTCACGACGCACGCCCACGAGCTGGCTCAGGTGGTGGTGAAGATCATCCACCCAATCGGCGTGGGGCAGGTGTTTGGGAAAGAGCTGGTGCGCCGGCTCGGCCACGCCGGCATCGAACAGGAACGGCACGCTTTTGTGCCAGATATCGAGTTTCCAGTGCGACAACGCATCGCTCTCGGTACGGTGGTGCGCGACCGATTGCGTGACGTTGAAGGCTCGCGACTGGATTAACCAGTGCGAGGCCGCATGCAGCAGATTGGAAACGTTCATGTCACCCCCCGGAAGACTGAATCGTTTGTTTGGCAGGTCGCCGACATCGCTCTGATGGATGGCGAGTGTTCAGCACTGTAAAAACCAACGACTCAACCGTACCCCACTTTAGAGGGGTATGCCATGAAGTTTGTTGAAATCCGTGTTAATAAAAATACACATTGGCCGAGGGGACTTGCCAGGCGCGCGGCATGCTGCTTCACGAAACACGCTCCCAGCCGTGTTCAGAAGGCGAAGACGGCTTGCAATCCGGACCGCACCCGCCGCGCCAGCGGGTCAGACCAGGCACATGTCGGAGACTTCCTCGTCCGACAGGCCCCAGGTGGTCGCGTCTTCCACGGTGATGATCACGTCGTCGGACTTGCTCAGGCTGATGCGTTCCGGACGCACGCGCGTCTTGGTGTTGCCCGAATAGAAGACGACGACGTCAGGCTTGAGCGCCGACGCCTCGTTCTGGTTGACGACCACGCCCAGCCGGTTCGTGCGCAGCTTGACCAGCGTGCCGACCGGGTAAATGCCCACGCTGCGCGTGAAGGCCTGGAACACGGTGCGATCGAACTGGGTGTCGGTGCGCGCCATCATGTATTTGAGCGCCTGCGCCGGCGACCACGCATGGTGGTAGGGGCTGCTCGAGGTAAGCGTGTCGTACACATCGCAGATGGCGCCCATCTTCGCCCACAGGCTGATGCCGTCGGCCTTCAGCGCGTCGGGGTAGCCGCTGCCGTCGATGCGCTCGTGATGGTGCAGGCAGATCTCGCGCGCGATTTCACTGAACTGCCCGGTGCCGATCAGCAGGTGGTGCCCCCCCACGGCGTGGGTCTGCAGCAGCGCCAGCTCGTCCTTGGTGAGCGCCGTGCTCTTGTCGAGCAGCGTGCGAGGCATGGCCGACTTGCCGATATCGTGCACCAGCCCGCCCAGCCCGCATTCACGGATCTCGTCTTCGGGCAGGCCCAGCGTCTTGGCCAGCGCCACCATCAGCGCGCAGACGGCAAACGAATGCAGGTAGGTGTAATCATCCTTGTTCTTCAGACGCGCCAGCGCGATGAGCGCGTAGGAATTGCGCGCCAGCGAGTTGGAGACGTCGTCCACGAGCAGCAGCGCCTTGTCGGTCTGCAGCGCCCGGCCCATGCGCGCTTCGGCAAACATGTGGCCCAGCACGGCCTTGCCGCTCTGCATGAGTTGCTGGGCATGCTTCCACTCTTCCTTGAGCGATGTGGGCGTCAGCGGGGGACGCGCCGCCACGCTTTCGCGGGTCAGCGGCTCGGGTTCCGGCGCAGCCGCCGGCGCCGGAGCGGGCATCAGCGCCTTGGGAAGGACGTCCTCGCCGCGTTCGGGATCGATCCAGATTTCGGCAATGCCGGCCTTCAGGATGTCGTCGATCTGACCCTGGTGCGACAACTGGAACTGCGAACGCCAGAACGGATGCTTCAGCCAGGACCCGCCCAGCTTCGTCACAAACATACCGACACGCAATTGGTTCGCATCGATTCGCTTCATACCTGCCTGCCTCGGCTCGAAAGTCCGGTTTTTTGAATGAAATGGGAGCGGTGCACCAGCCGACACGGGTGCCGTGTTCGCTGCTATGCGTGGGTGCTCTGGCCCACAAGCGAGTCCACCCCGTCGGTTTATCGGCGTCCCCGCATAAAACTTGAGGCAAAAGTGGCCCGAGCGGCGCGCAGGCGGGCAGTTCCGTGCAGGGCACATCACGCGCTACCGCGCTCCGGGCAAACGGCGGCGTGCGTCAAGACCCTCGCGTGTCGGGCTGGCGATTGGATGCAGGCGGCGTACACTACCGTCCAAGGATGCGCATCCGACATGACTCACGATCCCACATCCCACCGCAAGCAGGCCGGCCCCGATGATTTCGCGCTCAACCGCGATGCCATCCGCTGGCTGGCGTCCCTGCCCGATGAGGTCCGTCCCATTGAATTGGGCCGCAAGTTCCCGCGCATCATCAACACCATCGCCGCCAAGTGGGCTGATTTCATCGGCTGCCGGCGCTACCTGAACAGCCTGCAGATGGACGACCGCGGCGGCCGCCAGGGCTTTCCGTTCGAGATCGTCCAGGAAATCTGCGCGCTGCGCGAGCATTTCGATTCGCTGTACCCGCCCGACAAGGACCTCTGGCAAAAGGCCATTGACGCCGACAGGCGCTGACAATTGCAGCGTGCCACCAGCAACGGCCATCGGCCCGGGAGCGGCTTCTGCCCCGGGCCGTTTTTCATGCAGCTTGCGCGGGACCGGCTGCCAGCTTGTTGAGCAGCGCCAGCAGCGTCTGCCGCTCACCGCCGGACAGATGCGCCGTCACCCTGGCATCGTGCGCAGTGACGGCGCGGGTGATCTCTTCGAGCGTGAGGACTCCCTTGGCGGTGAGCACCAGCCGGAAGGCCCGGCGGTCGGTGGGCGACGGCAGCCGCTCCACCATGCCCATCGCTTGCAGCGTATCGACCAGCAGCACCGCGCCCGAGCGCGCCACCCCGAGGATGCTGGCCAGCTCGGTCAGCTTCAGGTTGGGGTTGTGCGCGATCACGGTCATGGCCGAGAAGCGCGGCGGCGTGATGTTCCACGCCTGCAGCGAGCGCACGAAATCCTCGTAGATGTGGAGCTGTGCGCGGCGCACCGCGTAGCCCACCAGGCCATCGAGCGCGCCGTACTCCACGTCCGCCACGTGCGGGTTGAAATGGCCGGATTCGGCCACGGCGGGGTAGAGGTCGTCGGCTTTGGAACGGCGTGGCATGGCGGCAGCGATGATGAAAGACTCCCGGATTATCGTCGGCGATGCGCCCGTCGACCATCCGCGCGAACGCGCCTCAATTGAGCAGCTTCCATTTACCGTGGTCGATGGTCAGCAGCACGCGCCCGCGCGCATCGAAGCCGAAGTGGTCGGTAGCGGTGTAGTTGAGCACGCCATGCGAGACGACGATGTCATGCTCCGATTCCAGCGCGGCCTTGAGTGCGCGGCGGAATTCCGGCGTACCGGGCTTGGCGTGCTTGAGCGCGACCGGCACGATCCGCTGCAGCACCTGCAGGGCATCCCACGTATGGGCGCCAAACTGGGTGCGGGTGTCGGGGCCATTTGCCTTTTCATAGCGCGTCACGTACTCCAGCGCTGTCTTCTTGCTCGGATGGCTGCCAGGCAACTGCTCGGCCACGATGACTGGCCCCGCAGGCAGGATGGCACCGTCGACCGCCTTGCCGCCGATGCGGATGAGGTCCTTGGTGGCCGCGCCATGCGTCTGATAGATCGGTCCTGCGTAACCGCGATCGCGCAACGCCGTGTGCGGCAGCGCCGCCCCTGTGCCGGCACCCGCCACCAGGATCGCGTCGGGCTTCAGGCTGATGAGCTTGGCGACCTGGCCGGTGACGTTGGTGTCGGCGCGTGCGTAGCGCTCCACGTCGATCACCTTCAACCCGCGCGACGTCGCGACGGCCGAAAAGTCCTTGAGCCAGCTCTCGCCGTACGCGTCGGCAAAGCCGATGAAGCCGACCGTCTTGATCCCGCTCGATGCCATGCGCGCGGCAATCGCCTCGGCCATCAGCAAGATGGGCTGCGCCAGGCGGAATGTCCAGTCCCCCCTGCCAGGTTTCAGCTCTACGGGCGCCAGCGCCAACTGCGGCGTCTGCGATTCGGTGGCGACTTCGGCAATCGCTATCGACGGTGCCACGGCCGACGAGCCGACGATCACGTCGACATGGTCCTCCGTGACCAGCTTGCGCGCCATGCGCGTGCCGGTCGCCGGGTCGGAGGCATCGTCTACCACCACCAGGCGCAGCTTTTCGCCGCCGATCGAATCCGGATAGAACGCCAGCGAGTTCTTCTGGGTGATGCCGAGCGACGCCGATGGCCCCGTGGTCGACAGGCTCACGCCGACGACAATCTCGGCATGGGCGGCACTGGCAAGCAGCAGCGCGGCGGCGGCGCAGATGGTGCGGCGGATGGTCATGGTCCCCTCTTCTTTTCTGGTCGATGGTTGGCGGTGGTTCAGGCCGGTGTGCGGGCGCGGCCAGGCATGGGCGGCTGCTCGCGCAGCGATTGCGGATCAAAACCGGCCAGCTTCTTGTAGCGCATGGCAATGGCTTCCAGCTCGGTGCGCGGTATCACGTCCTCGATGCGGGCAAAGCCTTGCGGCGCGCGTTCGTGTGCCAGCTGCATGACCTGCTCCGGACCATTCAGGCGATTGCGCAGCACGATGCCGGCGGTGCGCGGCAGACGGTCGGCTTCATATTCGCGCAGGGCGATGGCGGTGTCGCGCGTGGCGAGCAGGCAATCCACCAGCGCGCGCGCATCGAGAATGGCCTGTGCGCTGCCGTTCGAGCCGATCGGGTACATCGGATGCGCCGCGTCGCCGAGCAGCGTGACGCGGCCGAATGTCCAGCGCGGCAGCGGGTCCTTGTCGACGAGCGGAAACTCGTACACCGCCTGCGCGCCGTCGATCAGCGCGGGAATATCGATCCAGTCCCATTTCCAGTCGGCGAAGGCGCTTCGGAAGATCGCGCGGTCCACCTCGCGGTTCCAGTCGCTGCGTGGGGGCGCCTCGTCGGGCACACGCAGTTCTGCGATCCAGTTGATGCGCGAGCGGCCCTGCTGGCGCAGCGGCTCGGAGATCGGATAGGCGACGAACTTCTGGTCCTGGTGACCCGCCATGAACATCGTGCGGCCATCCAGGTACGGCGCCGCTTCGGTCACGGCGCGCCAGAGCATGCGGCCCGCAAAGCGCGGCGCATCGCCAGTGGGGTAGAACTGCCGCCGCACCGCGGAATGGATGCCGTCCGCACCGACCAGCACATCGGCCGACGATTCGACGATGGTGTCATTGGTGCGATCGCGCAGCGTGAAGCGCACCGGGCCACCCTTTTCTGCGGTCGACTGAATCGCCTCGAAGCTGTGGCCCAGGCGGATGCAATCTGGACCGAGGCGTTCCGCGACGGCGTCGGCCAGTGCCATCTGGAATTCACCGCGGTGGATGGAAAACTGCGGCCAGTCGTATCCCGCCGCCAGCCCGCGCGGCTCATGCCAGATCGGTTGACCAAAGCGGTTGTAGTAAGCCAGCGCGGATGTGCGGATGGCCAGCGCCCCGAGCGTGTCTTCCAGGCCGAGTTCACACAACTGGCGCGCCGCGTGGGGCAGCAGGTTGATGCCCACACCCAGCGGCCGCAACGTCTGCACCGCTTCCCACACCTCGACCTCGAAACCCTGGCGCTGCGCCATCAGAGCGAGCGTGAGGCCGCCGATGCCCGCGCCGATGATGGCGATCTTCATGGCTGTCTCCATAAAATTTGTTGCAGTCTATAACGAATTTCGGCGCAGTCCAGCGCTGATGCGCTCAGGACAATCCCTAGACAGAAGCGATCGCGATGCATGGGCCGCTTGACGCTCCGCGAGATATCACAGCACTATCACGCGACTTTTTTGGAGATCCAACGCGCGCCGGATCCCTCACGTCTTGGCCGGGTGCCATCACGCCCGTCGGGCATGCCCCGGAGAGCGCCAAGCTCACCCGGCCACGTCGGCATCGAGCGCCGCGGCCAGGCGAGCTGCTCGGCAAGGCCAGACTCGGCTGGCTGAAGCGCCCCACCCAACGGAGCCTCACAGATGATGACCCCCCGCCCGAACATGATCCGCTCGCTGGCCGCCGACCTGGCCGCCGGCCGCACCACCAGCGTCGCGCTCACCGAGGCCGCGCTCGAGCATGCAAAGCGCCATCGCGCCGCCGGCGGGTCCGCGTATGTGAGCCTCGATGCGCAGGCGGCGCTCGCCATGGCACGCGCTGCCGATACCGCCCGTGCAGCAGGCAACGTACCGTCGCTGCTGGCCGGGCTGCCGGTCTCCATCAAGGACTTGTTTGACGTGGCCGGCCAGGTCACGTCCGCGGGCTCGCGTGCGCTGGCGCACCAGCCGCCGGCAACGGCGGATGCCGCAGCGGTGGCCCGGCTGCGCGCTGCGGGTGCCGTGCTGCTCGGCCGCACCAACATGAGCGAATTCGCATTCTCCGGCCTCGGGCTGAACCCGCACTACGGCACGCCGCGCACCCCGGTGGACGGCACACGCGTGGCCGGTGGCTCCACCTCGGGCGGCGCGGTGACGGTGGCAGGCGGCATGGCCGTCGCCGCGCTGGGCACCGACACCGGCGGCTCGATCCGCATTCCGTCTGCGTTCTGCGCGCTCACAGGCTTCAAGCCCACCGCGCGCCGCGTGCCGATGACAGGCGGCGTACCGCTGTCCACTTCGCTCGACTCGGCCGGGCCGCTCGCCAATTCGGTGGACTGCTGCGCCATCGTGGATGCCGTCCTGAGCGGCGAAACGCTGGATTCCGAGGCGGTACCGCTGGCAGGCTTGCGCCTTGGCATCACGCAAGACTACGTGGGCGCGGACGTCGACGACACGGTACACACGGCGTTCTGCCGTGCCGTGGAACGACTCGAACGCGCCGGCGCGCGCATCGTGCGCTTTGAGTTCCCCGAACTGCTCCAGTTGCCCGACATCAATGGCGGTGACGGATTGACGGCGGCGCAGGCATGGGCGTGGCACAGGCCACTCCTGGCGCGCGCCGAAGCGCAGTACGACCCGCGCGTCGCCGCGCGCATCCGCCGAGGCGAACAGATGAGCGCCGCCGCATACATCGACGTGATGGAGGCGCGCGCCCGCATGATTGCCATCGCGCGCAAACGGCTCGGCAACCTCGACGCGTGGCTGATGCCGACCGTGGCAATCGTGCCGCCCGAAGTTGCGTCACTGGAAGCCGACGACGCCCAGTTCTTCCGCACCAACGCGCTGGCGCTGCGCAATCCGAGCGTGATCAATTTCCTGGACGGCTGCGCGCTGACCCTGCCCGTCCACGCCGTCGGCGAACTGCCGGTCGGCCTCTCGCTGTGCGGCCTGGCCAATGACGATGCACGCATCCTGCGGGTGGGCCGGGCAGTGGAAGCGGCGTTGCGCTGACCGGCTGACAAGCGCACTCGAAAGCACACGCCGCGACGGTTTGGCCGTCGCCTGCCCATGCGGCGCCCGGCATCGGCGTTACGGGCGACCGATCCGCCGGCAGCCAAGCAAGCCAGGGAGGTGCCGCTGCCGGCGATTGCTACCCCGCCACCTTGTAGCCGATGCGCAACCCCCCCCAGTGCCGGCCCTTCACATAGATGGGCGCGGACACGTCCTTCATCATCGCGAAGGTACCGTTGCCCATGTCGCGACGGTATGTCTGCAGCAGGAAGGCTTCGGTGTTGCGCGCTGCACCCAGTCCGGTGCGGTCGGCAAACACCCGGCGGTTGCGGCTGTTGGCGGCGTTCCATGCCGGATCGTTGCCCTGCGGCTGCGAAAACTGCAGGTTGTGCGTTGGCAGATAACCGTTGGTATCGACCGCCGCGCAAAACACGACGCGCGGGTCGAGCTTGAGCAACGGCTCTTGCACGGCAGGCAGCACGCGATCGGTGAACGGGGTAAAGCGTGCCAGATGCTGCGGCGGGTCGGTATTGGGCATCGGCTGGTATGCGCGGTCAAACAGATCGCCTTCGCTGATGTCGCCGCGCGAGAGCGCCGTCTCGAACAGCGCGCTGATCTTGCGCGCGCCCGCCTGCACGGCGTCGATGAACGGCGTATCGGCGCTCTGCACGCCGGTGGAGGCCGTCAGCCGGATCAGCGTTTCCGAAGACCCGAGCAGACCCGAGAGCTGCTGCTGGGCGCTGTCGATGTTGTGGCTCGATTGCTTCACGCCCTCGGCCATCGCGTCCACTTCATGCGCCAGTGACGCGCATTCGGATTCGATGGCGGCCGTGGATTCTGCAATGCTGGTGGCCTCGGCATCGAAGCGCGCGATGGCCTCGCCCGCCACGCCGATCACGGCGCCAATGGCCTGCGTGCCCACATCCACGCGCTGCGCACGCGCGACGTTGGCACTACTGTCTCCGATCAGTCTTTCGGTCTGGCCGGACAAGTCGGCCAGGGTCGTTTCGATGCGCCGGGTGGCGTCGGCGGTCTGGCCCGCGAGCTGCTTGACGGCGCCCGCAACGACCGCGAAGCTGCGGCCTGATTCGCCGGCACGCGCCGCTTCAATGGCGGCGTTGATGGCCAGCAGGTTGGTCTGCCTGGCAATCTGGGAGATCTGCTCGGCTGCCTGCGCCACCTGCACCAAGGCCTCGCGCAGGTCGGCGATCTGCCGCTCCATGCTCGCCACGCCGACCGCCAGCTCACGGATGTCATGCAGCGATGCGTCGACCGTGGCACGCGAGCCGCTCACCTCCTCGCTGGCGTGTGAAGCCACTTCGCGGGCGTGGGCCGCCGCTACGGCGATGTCGTGGTTGCCGCGCATCGTGATATCGGCGGCATTGCGCAACTGGTCGAACACCTCGGCCTGACGACGCAGGCGCACGGCCACATCCTCCACGTTGCCGGACACTTCGCAGATGCCCATGCCCACACGGCCGGCCTCCTCGGCAATGCGGGCGACGAGTTCAGGAGAAGCATTCGGGCCACGGCCCCAGGCAAATCGCTTCACGTGTGTTGGTCTCCAATGGATCGTGTTGTTCGGCCGGCACCTTGGGCACCCCTTGAGGGTTTATCGGCCCAGGGGGCCAGGCGCTTGAGCGGCGTCGCCTGCCTTTTCTTGGAGCGGCGGCGCGGTGGCGCCCCGGCGCAGACGTGCCTCGTATGCGGCGGCCGTCATGGGCGCGCCAAACAGGAAGCCCTGCAGCTTGTCGCAGCCGGCCGCCTGCAGGAATTCGGCCTGTTCGAGCGTCTCGACACCCTCGGCGGTGACGGTCATGTCGAGCGACGCGGCCATCGCCACCACCGCGCGCGAGATCACGACGGAATCGCGATGGCGCGGGATCCCGGACACAAACGAGCGATCCACCTTCAGGTTGTCGATCGGAAAGCGCTGCAGATAGGACAGCGACGAGTAGCCCGTGCCGAAATCGTCGATCGAAATGCGGACCCCCAACGCGGTCAGCGCGTCGAGCACCGGAATCACGGCGGCGGTGTCGCGCATGAGCAGACCCTCGGTGATTTCCATCTCCAGCGCCTTGGCGGGTAGTCCGGCCTCGGTCAGACAGCGCGTGATGGTCGGCACCAGCGCTTCGCCAAACTGGCGCGGCGACAGGTTCACGGCCACGAAGAAGTCGGGCATGCATGTCGCGCGCCAGTGGGCCGCCTGCCGGCAGGCCTGGGCCAGCACCCATTCGCCGATGTCGCTGATCAGGCCCGCGTCTTCGGCCACGGGAATGAACTCGGCTGGCGACACTTCGCCCAGTTCCGTGCTGTGCCAGCGCAGCAGCACCTCCGCGCCGACGATGTCCATCGACGTGGCATCGACGATGGGCTGAAAGCGCAGCGACATCTCGTCGGCGGCCAGTGCCCGGCGCAGGTGGTATTCGAGCTGGAAGCGCCGCTGCGCGCGTTGCGACAGGCGCGCGGTGTACACGCGGTGCTGGTTGCGCCCGTTGTGCTTGGCGTTGTACATGGCAGCGTCGGCGCAGCGCAGCAGCGTGGCGGCATCGCTGCCGTGCTCCGGATACGCCGCAATCCCGATGGATGCGCCCAGGTAGTACTCGGTGCCGCCCGTCGAGAACGGCTGCGCAATCGCTTCGATGATCCGCGTGGCCAGACGCTCGGCTTCGGCCAGCGAGCGCACGTTGTCGAGCAGCACGACGAATTCGTCACCGCCCAGACGCGCCAGCGTGTCGGTCTGGCGCACGCAGGCCGACAAGCGCTGTGCCACGATCCGCAGCAGATGGTCACCCGCCTCGTGCCCGGCGGTATCGTTGACCTGCTTGAAGCCGTCGAGGTCCAGAAACAGCACCGCCACCTGCTGGCCGTCTTCAGCCGACTGCTCCATGACGGCCTGCATGCGCTGCGAGAAATACGCGCGGTTGTACAACCCGGTCAGCGCATCACGCTGCGCGAGGAAGGTGAGCTGCTGCTGTGCCGCGCGCGCGGGGCCGATGTCGTTGAACGAGATCAGCACCGCGCTTGGCGCATCGTCCCCCGGGCGCACGATCGGCAGCACGTTCTCGTGCACCCAGACCACCTCGCCGTCGACCAGCTCCAGGCCGATGGTCAGCCCCAGCAGGGGCCGGCCGGTGTTCAGCGCCACGTGCGTGGGACGTTCGACGAAGGGAATCTCGCTGCCATCCTCGCGCAACGAGCGGCGCATCAACGTGAGGTGGCTCGAGCCCACCGGCGAGCGGTTGCCCGCACGCAGGATGCGCCGCGCGCTCGGGTTGCACGCGAGGATGGTGCCGTCGGCGGCCTGTACGACGATACCTTCGGTCAGGTTGTCCACGGCGAGCCGGTAACGCTCCTCGCTCTCCTGGAGCTCGCGCGCGATATGGGCCTTCTGGACCGCCACGCCAATGATGTCGGTGATGCCATCAAGCAGACCCATCGCGTCGGCGGTAGGCGCGCGGGGCGCATCGTAATAGATGCCCATGGCGCCGATCATCTGGGCGTTGTCGCCGCGGATGGGGGTCGACCAGCACGCGCGCAGGCCAAGCGGCGCCACGAGGTCGCGGTAGCCATCCCACAGCGTGTCGGCGTCGATGTCTTCCACCACCACGCGCTTGTTGAGGAACATGGCCGTACCGCATGACCCGACCGCGGGCCCGAGCTCGAGGCCGATCAACGCTTGCGACAGCGTAGGGGGCAATGACGGCGCCACCGCCTGCGTAATGTGCCGGCTATCGCTGGAGAGCAGCACCGAACAGACGGCGCCGTCATCCAGCAAAGCCTCGACGAGGCGGCATACCTCGGCCAACAGGTCAGGTAGCCGCACATTGCGCGAGCTCATTTCGAGCACGGTCTTTTCGCAGCGCAGCAGTTCCTTGGCGCGCGCGGTCTCCACGGCAAGCGTCCGGTAATTGGCTTCGGATTCGCGCAGCGCCTGCTCGGCGTGCTTGCGCTGGCTGATATCGCGTGCCACCACCTGGATCGCGGTGCGCCACCCCAGTTGCACGGGCGCGGAGAGCACCTCGACGTCGACGGGCGTGCCGTCGCAGCGCAGCAGGGTCTGCTCGACGGGCGGCAGGCCAGCACTGTGCGTCACCATCCACTCGCGGCGCTGGCGGGCAAGCTGCACGGAGTTGCCATGCACGAACTCGTCCAGCTCCCGGCCGACAATATCGCGCGCACTTTCCGCCCCGAACAGCCGCACGCCCGCCTCGTTGATGAAAACGATGATGTCGTCCGCCACGATGTACAGCGCATCCGGCATCTGCCGGACGAGCGCCTCGTAGCGGTCGTCAGCGAGCGGTAGCGGCCGCGTCTCCATGAGATCCGATTCGGAACGGTCAGGCCGCTTTGCAGAAGTGGCGTCCATATGGGTGCGGGCGGTAGGCCCGCCCTTGGGAACTCCCTCTTTCTTCTGCATATCGACCATCGTGTCAGGAAAGTTAAGGCGTTCGGCTACCCTCCCCCCCTTCAGAGTGGGACAAACGGCCGATGTCGCATCGCCCGGCACACCAGTTGCGGCACAATGCCTGCACAACGTCCGCGCACGAGAACGCGGAAATGCGCGCCCGGGCTCACTCCTATTCGCCACATGCAATCGTTTTCGTCTTGTGTCGGCCACATTGCCGGCCTCATCTCGCGCCGCACCTTGCTGGCCGAAGGGCTCGCAGAGGCCGCCGTGCAATTTCGCGATGGGCACATCGTCGCGTGTGATTCCAGCACCACTCGTGGCATGCTCGACTGCGGAGATCTCCTGGTGCTGCCCGGCATCGTGGACCTGCACGGCGATGCATTCGAGCGCGCCGTCATGCCTCGGCCTGGCGTCGCCTTCCCGTACGAGACTGCGCTGGCCGACGTGGACGGCCAGCTGCTGGCCAGCGGCATCACCACTGAATTCCACGGCGTGACGTATTCGTGGGAGGGCGGCCTGCGCGGTGAGGCCTATGCCCTGCGCATGCTCGACACGCTCGACGCCATGCGCCCCCACCTTGGCGCCGAACATCGGATGCACCTGCGCTACAGGCTGCACCACGCAGACGGCGTGGCCAACGCACTGGCCTGGATGCAGGCGGGCCGGGTACAGTTCCTGTCGTTCAATGACCACCTGCCCATGATGCGTGACAAGCTCGGCGATGCACGCAAGCTCGCGCAATACGCCGACCGCGCCGAATGCGATGTCGATGGCTTCCTTGCCCGGCTGAATGCAGCCGCAGCCCATGCCGGCCAGCTCGACGATGTGACCGCCACGCTCGCGCAGGCGGCCCGCCGATACGGCATCCCCATGGCCTCACATGACGAACCGGATGTGGACACGCGCAACGCATTCCACGCACACGGCTGCACGGTGACGGAATTCCCGCTGACCGATGCGGTAGCCCGCGCAGCGCGGGCGCACGGCGGACATGTCGTCTTTGGCGCCCCCAACGTGGTACGCGGCGGCAGCCATCACGGGGCGCCCGATGCAACCGCCATGGTCGAGGCCGGTTTGGGCACCGTCTTGGCGTCGGATTACTACTACCCCGCCTTGCTGGCCGCCCCGTTCACGCTGGCCGAACGCGGCATCGTGCCGCTGGCGCAGGCATGGGCGCTGGTGGCCGCCAACCCCGCCGAAGCAGCGGGCCTGGCCGACCGCGGCCGGCTCGCCGACGGCCTGCGCGCCGATGCCATCGTGGTGGATGACCGCCGCCCTGGGCTGCCGCGCGTGGTGGCTGCCGTGGTGGGCGGCCGGCTGCGCCACGCAACGGCCCAACTGCCGTTCATCGGCTGACGGCTGACATGAGCGATCTGCAGGCACCGCTGCCAAACGCCTGGCGGTATGCGCTCTACCTGCTGCCGCCGGAGCCGTGGTACGCACTCGGCACGCGCTGGCTCGGCCGCTGTGCGCGGCGCAATGAAGCCATCGCTTCCGAACACCGCCAGCCGCTGGCCCGCGACGCGGGTGTCGATATCGCCACGCTCGACCGCTGGACGGAAGCGCCCCGCCACTACGGCCTCCACGCCACCCTGAAGCCGCCCTTTCGCCTGGCCGGCACGCACACCGTGGATGCGCTGGATGCCGCCCTGCGCCGGTTTGCGGTGCAGCATCGCCCGCTCACGATCGAACCGGTACTGCAAACGCTGCGGGGCTTCCTCGCGTGGCGCCTGCGCCACGGCGATCCGGCCCGCGACGCCCTTCACGCCTTCGCCGATGCCTGCGTGCGGGAGTTCGACACCTTCCGTGCCCCGCCACCGCCCAGCGAACTTGCGCGCCGACGCCATGCAGGCCTGTCGCCCGCACAGGAGCGTCATCTCCAGCACTGGGGATATCCGTACGTGTTCGACACGTTCACCTTCCACATCACGCTCACCGGCAAACTGGCCCACGGCGAGCAGCTCGCCTGCTACCGCGCCCTGGAGGCCGCCAACGCCGCGCTGCCGCCTACCCTGTCGATCGACCACGTCGCACTGTTCACCCAGGCCGCGCCAGACGCTGCCTTCACGGTTGCGCGCGTCTACCGCTTCGACGGCAGGGTCGAGTGATCGTCCTGCCGGAGGCCCGCGCGCTCAGCGCTTCAGATCGACCACGTCGATCACTTCCGTCTGGCCGTGCTGCTCGACCTCCTGGCGCATCACCACGCCAGCTTCGGGGCAGAACCAGTCGGTAATGCGGGCCACGGTCGGGGCAGGCTCGAGCGACTCGTCGCCCAGACGCAACACGCCCAGCGTGGCCGTGCGCGTGTACCGGATCGGCCGACATTGCAGAACCCCCACCGCCGTGTTCATCGGTTGCGGCGGACCCACCTCCCGCTCCGACACTTCCACCTTGGCATGCTCGGCGCGCATGCGGCCCACCGAGATCCCCAGACGTGGGGACACCACGTCGAAGTCGAAGCTGGATTCGTAGGTGTCGCCGGGCAGCGTGTGCGCCTCGGGGGCCAGACCGGCGCCGTAGAGGAACATGCCGGAAATGGCGGTGCTCACGGTGCCAATCAGATCGGCGTGTTCGCTTTGCGCAAACACGCGGCCATTGATGCTGACGATGCGCGTGACCACACCGGCCTCGTCCACCAGCAGTTGATGCTCCTGCACCGTCTCGATCGGTCTGCCGCCGAGCGCGACGAGGCCCGACTTCGCGTCGATACGCAGCCCGATCTCGCAGCCGTCCTGGATGTCCCGATTGACGTCGTGCAGCTTGAACTCGACGATCATCGGCGTCTTGCCGTTGCCGTCCAGCCGCACCTGGCTGCCGTCATGTACCCAAGAGGCCGTGCACAGGCCGGCCGCACGCGCGGGCAAGGCGAGCCCTGCCGCCCCCGCAACGAGCCAGGCAACCAGCGTCCACAAAGAAAAACGCCGATGCATCTGGCGATGCATCAGCGTCTTTACGGTCCTTAACACGGGCTTACTGCTTGTTCTGACCCTTGCTGTTGGCACCCTGGCTGTAGGGATCGAACTTTTCCCCGGCCTTGGCGCCCTGGGTGTACGGGTCGAACTTTTCGCCCGCCTTGGCACCCTGCGTGTATGGATCGTATTTGCCCTGCGTAACGTTGGCCGGCTGGGCGCCCGGGTTGAGCGCGTTGGCCGTGCTGTCGGCACCTTGCGTGTACGGGTCGAACTTCTTGTTCGCGCCTTGCGTGTACGGATCGAACTTCTCGCCGGCCTTGGCGCCTTGGGTGTACGGGTCGAACTTCTCGCCGGCCTTGGCGCCCTGCGTGTAGGGGTCGAACTTCTTGTCGGTCTGTGCGTGGGCCATGCCGCTGACGGCAGCCACGACAGCGACCGCTGCCACGAGATTGAGACGTTTGTACGGCATCTGAAGCTCCTTTCCTATGGATCGTTTGGGCTGATGGTGCAGCCTCATTTTTGAACGTATCCCGATGCAGCCACCGCTCGATGGCCCTGGCCGCAGCGCCGGGAAACCCCTCTCCTGCCCGTAAGCTATGGCATGCGCCGAGGAAAGTCAACGCACAGGAACTGCATATTTTTTAGGCAGATTGAGACAGATCAGTGAAGCTTCCCGGACCCGCTCCTCGGACGGATCGCGCCCGGCCCTGCCACGGCAATCAGTGCCATCGTCAACGCCACGACCGACAGACCCCAGCGCAGGTCGGACCGGTGCGCAATCAGGCCGATGACGACGGGACCGATCAGCAGGCCCACGTAGGCGAAGCGTGCCACCGCCGCAATGCCTTCCGCGGCGGGCACGCCCGGCAGGCGCGAAGCGGTGATGAAAAAGATTGGCACCATGTTCGCCGCGCCCACGCCCATCAGCGCGAAACCCACGAGCGCGGCAGCCGGCGCCGGCCAGAACAGGGCCAGCAGGATGCCGCCCGTGGCCAGCCCACCGCTGGCGCCGAGCACGCGCATGTTGCCCCAGCGCCCGCGCGCGACATCCCCTCCGAAGCGGGCGAGCGCCATGCCGCCCGAGAACGCCGCATAGCCGGCGCTGGCGATGGCTTCTGGCGACTGTGCGATCTCACGCATGTAGACGGTGGTCCAGTCGTACATCGCGCCTTCACCCACCAGGCCGAAGAATGCAAGCAGCCCCAGCACGAACAGCGTGCGCCCCGTGGTGGGGTGCGCGGGTTCGCCTTCTGCGTGTACGTGATCGGGCAGCATGTACGGCCCCGCGCACAACGCCGTGGCCATCGTGACGAGCGCCATGCCGGCGCAATGCATGGCCGGCGGGACGCCCCATTCCAGCAGCACGCCCCCCACCGCAGCGCCCGTCATGCCGCCCAGGCTGAACATGCCGTGCAGTGACGAGATGATCGGCTTGTGGTGGTTGGCCTCTACCGTGGCAGCCTGCGCATTGATGGCCACGTCGAATCCCGCGTTGGAGATCCCGAACAAGAGCAGCACCGCCAGCAGCGCCGGGTAGCTGGGCATCAGCATGATCAGCGCGGTGACGATGCCGAACGCAATGCCGCCCTGCATGCTCGCGCGCCGCGTGCCAACACGGGCGGCCCAGCGGCCCGCAAACTTCATCGCGACAATGGCGCCGGCCGCCACCATGAACATCGCCAGCGACAGCGACGCCTCGGACAACCCGAAGCGCGCCTTCACCGTCGGAATGTGGATACCCCAGGTCGCAAACGTTGCACCATTGACGAAAAAGAGCGCCATCGTGGCCGCGCGGGCCGATAGGGGAAGCCGGCGTCGCTGCAGGGCACCGGCAGGTTGGACGAGATCGGAAGACATGGGGAACTGCTGAGAAAGGCACGCGCGGCGCCATCTGTCGCGCCGCAAAGGCACCATGCTACCGCGCCATGCTGAAGAACGTATGACGCCAGCAGGCGCATCGTGCAGCGCCGCACGCATGGCGGGCGGGTATGCCGCTTGCGTCACCGCCGTGGCATCCACCGCATCTGGGAGTTCCGCCATGCCCCGCGTCATCTGGAAGGGCGCCGTGAGCTTCGGCCTCGTCCATATTCCCGTCGCGCTGTATCCGGCCACCCGCAGCGACGACCTCGACTTCGACTGGCTCGACCGCCGCACCATGGACCGCGTTGGCTACAAGCGCGTCAACAAGGCCACCGGCAAGGAAGTGCCGCGCGAGCAGATCGTCCGCGGGTTCGCCTACGAGAAGGACCGCTACGTCATCCTCACCGACGAGGACATCCGCGCCGCCAATCCGGCGTCCACCCAGACGGTCGATCTGCTCACTTTCGTGGACGCGGCGGAGATCCCGTTTCTCTACCTCGATACGCCGTACTTTCTTGCGCCCGACCGGCGCGGCGAGAAGGTCTATGCGCTGCTGCGCGAGGCGATGGCGCGTTCTCGGAAGATTGGCGTGGCCAACGTGGTGCTGCACACCAAGCAGCATCTGGCCGCGCTGATTCCAATGGGGCCGGTGCTCGTACTGCATACGCTGCGCTGGTCCAGCGAAGTGCGCGACTGGTCGGAACTCGACCTGCCTGCCGAGGGCGCCAAGGCGGCCAAGCTCACGGCCCGGGAAATCGGCATGGCCGAAAAGCTGGTCGACGACATGAGCGGCACATGGAACCCTGCGGCGTATCACGACACGTTTCGCGATGACATCCTCGCGCTCGTCGATCGCAAGGTGCGCGAGGGCCGCACGGAGTCCGTCGAGCCGATGGAGACCGAACACGCCGCCCCGCGCACCGACAACGTGATCGACCTGACCGACCTGCTGCGCCAGAGTCTCGCGCGCCGCGGCAGGGGCAAAGGCGCATCGACCGACGACGCGGCGCAGGAGGACGCGCCCGCTCCGCGCAAGCGTGCGTCACGCAAGACCGCCACCAGCACGGCGCGGAAGACGGCCGCCCGCAGGCGCGCATAACCCGCAGGAGCCGACGCCATGCCCCGCCATCTCGCCGACTATCGCCACAAGCGCGATTTCACCCGGACGCAGGAACCAGCCGGCGCGCGCCGCAGGACGGACGAACGCCGCGCCAACGGCACGCTGCGTTTCGTGATCCAGAAGCACGACGCCACGCGCCTGCACTATGACTTCCGGCTCGAGCTCGACGGCACGCTCAAGAGCTGGGCCGTGCCGAAGGGTCCGAGCCTCGACCCCGCAGACAAGCGGCTGGCCGTACACGTGGAAGACCATCCGCTCGACTACGCCGATTTCGAGGGCCATATCCCCGAGGGCCAGTACGGCGGCGGCGATGTGATCGTGTGGGATCGTGGCACATGGCATCCGCACGGCGACCCGCGCCAGGCATACCGCGAGGGCAAGCTCAAATTCGAGCTCGACGGTGAAAAGCTGCACGGCGCCTGGGCGCTGGTCCGCACGCACTTGCGCAACAGCGGCCGGCAGGCGAAGGAGCAGTGGCTCCTCATCAAGGAACGCGACGACGCGGTCCGCCCATCGAGCGACTACGACGTGACGCAAGCACTGCCTGCCAGCGTCATCAGCGGGGAAAACGTCGGCACGGGCCCACGGGACAAGGGCAGGCGCAACCGCACCGTGAGCGCCCGCCGCGAAACAGAAGCGACGGTCCTCCCGCCGGACGGCGCCACGCCGGCCGCGCTGCCGCGAACCCTCGAGCCGCAGTTGGCCACGCTCGTCGATGCACCGCCCGCGAGCGGCGAGTGGGACTACGAAGTCAAGTTCGACGGCTACCGCATCCTCGCGCGCATTGACGGCGGCACGATCCGCCTCTTCAGCCGCAACGGCCGCGACTGGACCGCCAAGCTGCCGCGCCAGGCGCGCACGCTGCATGCACTCGGCCTGCGGGAAGCCTGGCTGGACGGCGAGGCCGTCGTGATGGGCGAGCGCGGCGTGCCCGACTTCCAGGCGCTCCAGAACGCCTTCGAAACCGCGCATGCCGAACAGATCGCCTACTTCCTGTTCGACATCCCGTTCTGCAACGGCATGGACCTGCGCGGCGTGCCCTTGCGCGAGCGGCGCGCGCTGCTGCAGCGCATTCTCGACGCCGCACCGGGTGATCTGGAGCGCGACGCCGTACTCTTCTCCGGGACGTTCAACGCGGCGCCAGACGACCTGCTCGCCTCGGCGTGCAGCATGGCGCTCGAGGGCGTGATCGGCAAACGGTCCGATGCGCCATATCGGTCGGGCCGCGGCCCCGCGTGGATCAAGCTCAAGTGTGGGCAGCGCCAGGAGTTCGTGATTGGCGGATACAGCGCTCCCAAGGGCAGCCGCAGCGGCTTTGGCGCCCTGTTGCTCGGCGTGTATGACGATGCCGGCGCGCTGCGGTATGCGGGCCGCGTGGGCACCGGCTTCAACGAGACCAGCCTGCGCGCGCTGCACGATGATCTCGGTGGCCTGAGCACGGCTACGCCGCCGTTTGCCAACCCGCCCACCGGCGCCGACGCACGCGACGTGCAATGGGTCCGGCCCGAGCGCGTGGCGGAGATCGCCTTCGCGGAATGGACCCGCGAGGGCATCGTGCGTCAAGCGGTGTTCCGGGGCTTGCGCGACGACAAGCCTGCGCGCAGCATCGTGCGCGAGACTGCCAGGCAGCCCCGCGCCGCCGCCCGCAAGGAGCATCGCACCGTGAACGCGCCCGCCCCCCCAGATCTTGCAACGTCAGCCCGGGCGCAAGGAACGCCCGGGTGCGGAACGCATCGCCGGTGTGGACATCACGCACCCGGACCGCATCATCGAAAAGGCCAGCGGCACCGACAAGGCGGATCTTGCACGCTACTACGCGAGCGTGGCGGAATGGATGCTGCCGCACCTGCGCAATCGCCCCGTCTCCCTCGTGCGCGCCCCTGATGGCATTGATGGCGAGCGCTTCTTCCAGAAGCACTCGGCCGCCCCCAAACTGCAAGGCATCACGCAACTCGATCCGTCGCTGGACCCGGGGCATCCGTCGCTGCTGGCCATCGACTCGCCCGAGGCCCTGGTCGGCGCCGTGCAGATGGGCACAGTGGAATTCCATACATGGAATGCGCTGGCCGACCGCATCGAACAACCCGACCGCATCGTGTTCGATATCGATCCCGACCCGGCGCTGCCGTTTGCCCGCGTGATCGAAGCCACCCAGCTCATGCTCGCGATGCTCGACGAACTGGGTCTGCAAGGGCTCCTCAAAACGAGCGGCGGCCACGGCCTGCACGTCGTCGTGCCGCTTGCGCGCCGCGAATCGGCCGGCTGGGAAGCGCTCAAGACGTTCGCGCAGGCGGTCGTGCAGCACATGGCCAAGACGTTCCCCGACCGCTTCGTCGCCAAGATGGGCCCGCAGAACCGCGTCGGGAAGATCTTCATCGACTACCTGCGCAACAATCGCGGCGCGAGTACGGTGGCCGCCTATTCGGTACGCGCGCGGGTCGGGTTGCCGGTCTCCGTGCCGATCCGCCGGGACGAACTGGCAGGGCTGCAATCGGCGTCTCAATGGACGCTGCGGACGCTGCCGGACCGCCTGGCGACACCCGATGGCGACCCGTGGGCCGATGGCTCCCACACCCGCCAATCCGTCACCGCGGCGATGCGCAAGCGCATCGGCCTCAATACGTAGGCCCGCCGCCACACGGGGCGGGCTACTCAGGGAATTGGGCAGCGAACATCCGGGTGCTTGTCGGCCGGAGGACCCGGCCGCTGCGTTAACATGCCTGCGTCCGCACTCGGCGTACGCGTGTGCGCCCTTCTCTGCTCCTGCCGATGGCCCGAATTCGTCTTACCCGTTTGCTCAACCTGTCGCGCAGCGCCCTTGCCTGCGCGATGCTGCTCACCGTTGGGGTCACCCCCCTGGCCCACGCCAGGAAAGTCAAGGCACATGCTGCCCATGCTGCCCCGCACGCCACGGCGGCGCAGGTCCGTCAGGCGGCGCTCAACCCGGCCGGGTTGCCGGCCAACGTTGCACTGGCGTTTGCACGCGCGCATATCCCGCTCGACGCGGTGAGCGTGTTCGTGGTCCGCACCGGCAGCGCCACGCCCATCCTGGAATGGAATGCGGATGTCGGCATGAACCCCGCATCGACCATGAAGTTGCTGACCACCTTTGCGGGGCTGGATCTCCTCGGGCCGGATTTCCGCTGGAAGACCTCCGCCTACGCCGATAACGAGCCCCTGAACGGCACGCTGAGCGGCAACCTCTACCTGCGCGGCCAGGGCGATCCCAAGCTGGTTCCCGAAGAGCTCATCAAGCTGGTGAACGACGTACGCCGTGCGGGCGTGGACGAACTTGCCGGCAACATCGTCCTGGACCGAACGTACTTCGAGGACGGCCTGTCCGAAGCGCCGCCGCTCGACGGTGACAGCGCGCGCGCCTACAACGTCGCGCCCGATGCGCTGCTGTATTCGTTCAAGACGCTCACGTTCACGCTTGCGCCGGATGCGGGCCACGGTGCGGTCAACATCGACGTGTCGCCGCCGCTGGCGCAATTGCAGATCGACAATCGGCTGCGCGTCACGCACGGCGGCTGTGGCAATTGGAAGACCGCGTCCGACCCCAACATCACGACGCAGACCGACGGCCACGTGCTGGCGAGTTTTGACGGCCGCTATGCCGCCGCATGCGGCGAGCGCGTCTTCAACATCGCGGCGCTCACGCATGCCGACTTCATCTGGGGGGGCTTTCTGGCCCTGTGGCAGCAAGCCGGCGGCACCGTGCGCTTCACCCCCGGCTTGCGCGAGGGCAAGGTGCCAAGGCGCGCCGTGCTGCTGGCCACGCACTACGGCCCGACGCTGGCGGAAGTCGTTCACGACATCGACAAGTATTCGAACAATGTGATGGCGCGCCAGCTATTCCTGACCATCGGCGCGGAGGTCGGCCGCAAGCCCGCGTCGGTGCAGCAGACGACCGATGTCATCAACCGCTGGCTCGCCAAGCAGAATCTGGCGATGCCGGAACTGGTGCTCGAGAACGGCTCGGGCCTGTCGCGCATCGAGCGCATCAGCGCGCGCAACATGGGGCGCCTGCTGCAACAGGCTGATGCCAACCCAAACAGCGGCGTCCTGCGCGATGCCTTGCCCGTGGTGGGTGTGGACGGCACCATGCGCAATCGCCTCACGCGCGCGGGCATTGCCGGCAACGCGGAAATCAAGACCGGCACGCTGAATGACGTACGCGCCATCGCCGGCTACGTCGAAGGCGAAAACGGCGAGCGCTTCGTGGTGGTCAGCATGATCAACCACCCGAACGCGAGCGCCGGCCAGGCCGCGCATGACGCGCTGCTGCAGTGGATCTACCAGGGGGCGCCGCGATGAGCGCGCGCAAAGCACTGCTGGGCATCACCGGAACGTCGGGTAGCGGCAAGACGACACTGACGGAACAGCTCATCGCCCGTTTCGTGCGCGACGGGCGCCGCGTAGCGGCCATCAAGCATACGCACCACGGCTTCGATCTCGATTCGCCCGGCAAGGACTCGTACCGCATGCGCGAGGCGGGCAGCGCCGAGGTCGTACTGGTCGGCGGCGAGCGCCTGGTACTGATGCGCGAATACGCCCACGCTCGCGAGCCAGAACTGGACGATGTGCTGGCACTGCTCTCACCCGAGACCGACCTCGTCATCGTGGAAGGCTACAAGCGCAGCAGCTTTCCGAAGATCGAGGTCTTCCGCCCATCGCTGGGCCGGGCGCCGCTGTGGCCGGAAATCGGTGGCGTGGTGGCCGTAGCGACTGATGCACCCGAAGCCGTGCCGGTGCCTGCGGGCGTCACCGTGCTGGATCTGAACGATGTCGATGCGGTGTACCGGTTTGCCGTGCAGCAACTCGCGAGCGCACTCGCATGACGCGCCTGTCCTCTGTCACGCTCTGCCTGGCTGCCGTGAGGACGGAACTGCCGTAGCGCCGGTCGAGCGCTTCCGCCACAAACGAAAACGCCCGCTTCACGCGGGCGCTTTACCAGGTGCAACGCCGAGAATCAGTGCACCAGATTGTCTGCAAGCAGGCGCTGCAGCACATTGCTTGCAATCAGGCGGTGGCCACCGGTGGTCGGGTGCACGCCGTCGGCAAACAGATAGGACAGGTCCGAGCCCGTGGCCACCAGCGTGTTGGCCGAGCAGAACAGCGAGCTTCCGTTTGCACTCGGCACCAGCGCGTCGATCTTGGTCGCATCGCAAGCCGGCGTGCTCGTGTTCGCGAAGCCGAACGAAGCGCCGTTCTGGATCACCGCCGTCAGTTGCGAATTGAAGTCGATCACGCGTGCGGTCGTACCCGCCAGGCCGTTCTGCAGCGTGGTGTTGAACGTGCCGACCAGCGAATGCAGAAGCGCCTGCCCTGTTGCGCCACCTGCCACGCCCTGGGGCGTCAGGCTGCTATCCGGCAGGTTGAACACGTACAGCTGCGTCGCGTTCTTGCTGATCATGTCCTTCACATAGCCGACCAGATCGGTGGCCGCCTGCTGGACCTGTGCCGTCGCGATCGCCGGCGTCACACCCGAATTGGGCGTCGCCACCGCGGCAGCCCAATAGAAGATGTCGTTGTTGCCGCCGAACACGAACACCAGGTCGTTATTCCCGTTGAAGGTGTTGTTGCTGGCCGCATAGAAATTGGCAAGCTGCTGCTGAACCGGGTAAGTCAGTGCGCCCGCGCCGCCGTTGTGACCGATACCGTTCGGGTCGGTCACGCGGGAGCCGCCTTGCGCGTAGTCGAAGCAGCCGGGTTTCGGGCAGGTCTGTACCTGGTTCGCATAGCCCATCACGGCCGGCGTGAGCGCCACGCCGAGTTGCGATGCCACGGTCTCCGCCCAGATCGGGCCCGGGTTGGTGGTGAACTTGCCGCCACCCACGGCTTGCGCCACCGGCGTGTAGGTGCCGGCGTCGCTCAGGCTATCGCCGAACACCACCATGCGCTGCACCTTCGCAACGCTGGCGTTACCGCTCTGGTCGGATTCGCCGCCGCAAGCGCTGAGGCCCAACACCAGGGCCGCCGATGCGACGCCCATCCATTGACGCAACTTCATAGTCTGTCTCCCGTATGGAATTCTTCTTGATGTGTGGTGTCGCGGTTCGTCAACCCGCCGCGCACGTTTAAAGCACGCCGAACGACACAAGGCCCAAGTGTAGCGATGTTGGCGGGCGCACGGCGGCCGCACGCCCCGGAAGAATTAGAGGCCGGCTTCGAACGCGGCGGCAGCGCGACGCAGGCGGTCGTTGACGGCCGCCCATGCGGGGATATCGGCTAGGGTTTCTACCCAGATGGCGTCGTATCCGCCACGGTCGAGTTCGCGGAGCAACGCATACAGCGCGTTCGCGTATGCGGCGGGCGTGGCTGGGGCCTGGCGCTGGTCGCAGCCGGCGGGCAACGCCACGGGCGTTCCGAGCCACACAATGCGCTTGCCGGCAGGCAGCGCCGCGACGCGCGCGGGCACGTCCGCCGCCGAGAGCAGGTACAGCGGCGTGCGCGGCGCATAGTGCGCCTTCAGCGTACCGGAGGCGCGCGGCGCGGCCGCATCGGGCTGTGCTGGCATTTCGCCCGTCACGCGTTCGATATCTTCGGGCGTGATCGCGCCCGGGCGCAGCAGGACCGGACCCATGCCCTGGTCCAGGCGGGAGAGATCGACGATGGTTGATTCGATACCAACGTCCACGCCGTCGCCTTCGAGCACGAACACGGTATCGCCGAACTCATCGCGGACATGTTGTGCCGTGGTGGGACTGACCTGGCCGAACTTGTTGGCCGACGGCGCGGCGATGCCGCCACGGCCGCGCTTGAAGCGCGAGAGCAATGCCTGCGCCACGGGGTGCGACGGACAGCGCAGCCCGATGCTGTCCTGCCCGCCCGCCACCGCTGCGGGGATATGTGGCGCACGTTTGAGGATCAGCGTCAGGGGCCCGGGCCAGAACGCCTCGATGAGTTGCAGCGCAATGCCGGGCACGTCGTCGGCCCAATAGGAAATGTCGGCCCCGTCGACCACGTGAACGATCACCGGGTGATTGGACGGCCGCCCCTTGGCAGCGTAGATCCGGGCGATCGCCTCCGGGTTCTCGGCGTCGGCGCCGAGGCCGTAGACCGTCTCGGTCGGAAACGCGACCAGTTCACCCGCCTCCAGTCGGCGCGCCGCCTCATCGAGACGTTCGCGCGACGGCATGACGTAGGACGTGGTCGGCTTGTGCATGGCGGGGCTCGCGGTCAATCCGGCTGCAAGCCGAGCACGTGCGCGGCATGGCGGAACGCCTCGTCCACGACCTCGGGCGAGGTGCCGACGCAGTTCACGTGACCCATCTTGCGGCCGGGGCGCGCGTCGGCCTTGCCGTACAGGTGGACCTTGGTACCGCTGTGGCACATGACCTCCTGCCATGCAGGCGTGCGTTCCAGGCCGTATTCGAACCACACGTCGCCGAGCACGTTGAGCATGCGGCCCGGCGAGTGCTGGCGCGTGCTGCCCAGCGGCAGGCGAGCCATGGCGCGCACCTGCTGCTCGAACTGGCTGGTCTCGCACACGTCCATGGTGATGTGGCCGGAATTGTGCGGACGCGGCGCCATTTCGTTGGCAACGAGCGAGCCGTCCTGCAGCACGAAGAATTCAATGCAAAGCACGCCGACGTAGCCCATCTCTTCGGCGACCATCGCCGCGGCGGCGCGGGTGCGCGTGGCAATGTCGTCCGACACGCTGCGCGAGGGCATGATCGTTGAAAACAGGATGCCGTCACGGTGTTCGTTCTCGGCAAGCGGCCAGGTGGCGGTCGTGCCATCGGCGCCGCGCGCGGCCAGCACCGACACCTCGTACGCCAACGGCAGCATCTTCTCCAGCACGCACGGCACGTGCTGCATGGCGCCCCAGGCAGCGCGCAGTTCTTCCACCGTCGAGACACGCGCCTGGCCCTTGCCGTCGTAGCCCATGCGGGCAATCTTCAGGATGCCGGGCAGCAGGTCGGCGGGCAGTTGTTCGATATCGGCTTCGTGCTCGATCACCCAGCTCGGTGCGGGGTGGATGCCGGTGCGTGCGGCACACAGCGCGAAGAATTTCTTCTCGGCGATGCGGTTCTGCGCGATCGATACGCAGTTGGCACGCGGCGCAACGAACGCGCCGAGCTGCTCAAGCTTGTCGAGCGCTTGCGCGGGCACGTTCTCGAACTCGGTAGTGACGGCCGGGCACAGCGCGGCCATCTCGGCCAATGCGGCTTCATCGGTGTAGCCGGCGCAGAGATGGCGCTCGGCGATGGTGCCAGCGGGGCTGTTCGGGTCCGGGTCGAGCACGCAGACCTTGTAACCCATCGCCTGCGCGGCGTGCGTGAACATGCGGCCGAGCTGGCCGCCGCCGAGCATGCCAAGCCAGGCATCGGGCAGGATCGCGTTGGGAACGTTCAGCGCGCGGGATTCCGCGGTGTGGGCTTGCGCCAGGCGCGGGTTCAGGTCGTCGGCCATGAATCGGGTCGTAGGTTACTTAAGCGCCATGCACGGGGAGCGTCATGCCGCGCGCGACTTCGGTCTGCTGGGCGCGGAAGGCTTCGAGCTTGTCGGCAAGGGCCGAGTCGGTGGTGGCGATGGTCGCGATGGCAGCCAGCGCTGCGTTGGCCGCACCGGCCTCGCCAATCGCGAACGTCGACACCGGAATGCCCTTGGGCATCTGCACGATGGAGAGCAGCGAGTCTTCGCCGCGCAGGTACTTGGACGGCACCGGCACGCCGAACACCGGCACGATCGTCTTGGCGGCGATCATGCCCGGCAGATGCGCCGCCCCACCAGCACCGGCGATGATGGCGCGCAAACCCCGACCACGTGCGCCTTCGGCGTAGCGGAACATGTCGTCCGGCATGCGGTGCGCCGAGACGACCTGCGCCTCGAACGGAATGCCGAACTGCGTGAGCATGTCGACGGCGTGGCGCATCACTTCCCAGTCGGAACTGGAGCCCATCACCACGCCAACGAGCGGAGCGGATTGCTGTGCGGTCATCGTCATCGCTCCGGTTTAACGCAGGGATTCGCCGGTCAGGCGGGTCAGCGCCTCGCGGTACTTGTCGGCGGTTTTTTCGATCACGTCGGCGGGCAGTTGCGGTGCCGGCGCAGTCTTCGGCCACGGCTTGCCATCAATGCGCACGGCTTCGAGCCAGTCGCGCACGAACTGCTTGTCGAACGACGGCGGGTTCGTGCCGACCTGGTACGAATCGGCCGGCCAGAAGCGCGACGAGTCTGCGGTGAGCGCCTCGTCCATCAGCGTGAGCGTGCCGTTTTCGTCCAGGCCAAACTCGAACTTGGTGTCGGCAATGATGATGCCGCGCGTGGCGGCAAAGTCGGAGGCTTCCTTGTACAGGCGGATGCTCACGTCGCGGATCTGCGCGGCGAGGTCCGGGCCGATGCGGCGCTCGACTTCATCGAAGGAGATGTTCTCGTCGTGCTCGCCCATCTCCGCCTTGGCGGCGGGGGTGAAGATCGGCTCGGGCAGCTTTTGCGCGTTCTGCAGGCCTGGGGCCAGATGCACGCCGCAGACGGCGCCGGTCGCTTGGTAATCCTTCCAGCCGCTGCCGGCCAGGTAGCCGCGCACCACGGCTTCCACCAGGATCGGCTTCAGGCGCTTGACCACGATCGCGCGGCCGCGCACCTGGTCGACTTCATTCGGGGCCACCACGGTTTCCGGGGCGATGCCCGTCTCGTGCGTCGGCACGATGTGGCGCAGCTTGTTGAACCAGAAGTCCGACATCTGCGCAAGCACACGGCCCTTGTCCGGAATCGGCTGGCCGAGAATCACGTCAAACGCCGAGAGGCGATCGGTGGTGACCATCAGCAGCTTGTCGTCGCCGACAGCGTAGTTCTCGCGCACCTTGCCACGGCCGAGCAACGGCAGGCTGGTGATCGACGATTCGTAAAGGGCGGAGGATGAAGGGGTGGCGGACACGGCGGAACCCGGGAGGAGATAAGAAAACGTGGAAGGCCAGCATTATACGTGGCCCATGGGGTAGCCCATGCAATGCAAAACGGCTGGCGCAGTGCCAGCCGTTTGCTAAATGTGACGCGAAATGCTTATTGCACCACTTGCGCCAGATCGCCGCTTTGGTACTTCTGCGCCATCACCGACAGGCCGATCGGCTTGATCTTGCCGGCCTGGCCTTCGCAGCCGAACTGGATATAACGCGCCTTGCAGATCTGCTTGGCGGCTTCGCGCGCCGGCTTCAGCCATTCGCGGGCGTCGAACTTGTCCGGGTTTTCGGCCAGGAACTTGCGCACCGCGCCGGTCATGGCCAGGCGGATGTCGGTGTCGATGTTGATCTTGCGCACGCCGTACTTGATGGCTTCCTGGATTTCCTCGACGGGCACGCCGTAGGTTTCCTTCATCTTGCCGCCGTACTGGTTGATGATGGCCAGCAGTTCTTGCGGCACGCTCGACGAGCCGTGCATCACCAGGTGGGTGTTCGGGATGCGCGCGTGGATTTCCTTCACGCGGCTGATGGCGAGGATGTCGCCGGTGGGCTTGCGCGTGAACTTGTAGGCGCCGTGGCTGGTGCCGATGGCGATCGCCAGCGCGTCCAGTTGGGTCGCCTTGACGAACTGGGCAGCCTCTTCCGGATCGGTCAGCAGGGACGAGTGGTCGAGCTTGCCTTCCGCGCCGTGGCCATCTTCCTCACCGGCCATTCCGGTCTCCAGCGAGCCCAGGCAGCCGAGTTCGCCTTCCACGGTCACACCAACCTTGTGGGCCATCTCGACCACGCGGCGGGTGACGTCGACGTTGTAGTCGAAATCGGCCGGGGTCTTGCCGTCTTCGCGCAGCGAGCCATCCATCATGACCGAGCCGAAGCCCAGGTCGATGGCGCCCTGGCAGATGGCCGGGCTTTGGCCGTGATCCTGGTGCATGACCAGCGGGATCTCCGGATAAGCCTCGACAGCGGCCTGGATCAGGTGCTTGATGAACGATTCGCCGGCGTACTTGCGGGCGCCTGCGCTGGCCTGCAGGATGACCGGTGCGCCGGCTTCCTTGGCAGCTTCCATCACAGCCTGGACTTGCTCCAGGTTGTTCACGTTGAATGCCGGCAGGCCGTAGCCGTTTTCAGCGGCGTGGTCCAGCAGTTGGCGCATCGAGACGAGTGGCATGGTTTTCTCCTATGGATCGATCTGTATTCGGTCTCTGGAACGCGTCCGGTCGATCTAAACGACGTAGCAAACGGCGTTCCGTCGTGGGCGTCAGTGCATGCCGACGCGAACAATCTTGAGCGTGTTGGTGCCGCCGGCCTGGCCCATCGGCTCGCCGACGGTCAGGACGATGAAGTCGCCGCGCTGCACGACACCGCGCGCGACCAGCAGTTCTTCGGCCTGATGCAGCGCTTCGTCGCGGTCGGCGCTGTTGGCCAGCGGCAGCGATTGCACGTTGCGGTACAGGGCCATCTTGCGCTGCGAGGCCACGTTAGGCGTCATCGCATAAATGGGAATGTTGATGCCGTGTCGGCTCATCCAGAGCGCCGTGGCGCCGGAATCGGTCAGCGCGGCAATCGCCTTGACCTGCAGGTGGTGCGCCGTGAACAGCGCCCCCATGGCGATCGACTGGTCGATGCGGCTGAAGGTCTGGTCGAGGAAGTCGGCGTCCAGATGCACGGATTGCGACTTCTCGGCTTCCACGCAAATGGCAGCCATGGCCTCGATGGTCTCGACCGGGTAGCGGCCAGCAGCGGTTTCCGCGGACAACATCACCGCATCGGTGCCATCCAGCACGGCGTTGGCGACGTCCGACACCTCGGCGCGCGTCGGCACCGGGTTGACGATCATCGATTCCATCATCTGTGTGGCGGTGATGGCCAGCTTGTTGTTTTCGCGGGCCAGCTTGATCATGCGCTTCTGCAGCGCCGGCACGGCCGCGTTGCCGACTTCCACCGCCAGGTCGCCACGCGCGACCATGATCCCGTCGGAGGCCGCCAGAATTTCTTCGAGCACGCCCGGGCGGATGGCCTCGGCGCGCTCGATCTTGGCGATCATGCGGGTCTTGTGGTTGTGCGGCGCACCGGCCACCGCGGCCAGCTGGCGCGCCATTTCCATGTCGGTGGCGTTCTTGGGGAAGCTGACCGCGACATAATCGGCGCCCAGCGCCATCGCGGTCTTGATGTCGTCCATGTCCTTGGCGGTCAGCGCCGGCGCCGACAGCCCGCCGCCCTGGCGGTTGATGCCCTTGTTGTTGGACAATTCGCCGCCGATCTTGACGATGGTTTCAATCTCTTCGCCCACCACGCGCTCGACCTGCAGGACGATCAGGCCGTCATTGAGCAGCAGCAGATCGCCGGGGCCGACGTCGCGGGGCAGCTCCTTGTAGTCGAGCCCGGCGCGCTCCTGGTTGCCCAGTTCGCAACGCGCGTCCAGCGTGAAGCGCTCTCCCGGATTCAGCGTGATCTTGCCGTTCTCGAACTTGCCGACGCGGATCTTCGGCCCCTGCAGGTCGGCCATGATGGCGACCTCACGGCCCACCGAACGGGCCACCTCGCGCACGAGCTGCGCGCGGTCGATATGGTCCTGCGCGGTGCCGTGCGAAAAGTTCAGCCGGACCACGTCCACCCCGCCCGCGATCATGCGAGTCAGGACTTCCTGCGTGCTGGACGCGGGGCCGAGCGTGGCGACGATCTTGGTGGCGCGGGTCATGGGCAGCGGGGTCTCGTTGTCGTGGTGGGGATATTCGCGTCGCTGCGCTCAGGCCGGGACGGCCTGGCTCTGCGCGCGTTGCGCCAGGATTTCCACGGCCGGCAGGGTCTTGCCCTCCAGGAATTCGAGGAACGCGCCGCCGCCGGTGGAGATGTAGCCCACCTTGTCGGCGATGTTGTACTTGGCGATGGCCGCCAGCGTGTCGCCGCCACCCGCGATCGAGAAGCCCGACGACGCGGCGATCGCCTCGGCGAGCACCTTGGTGCCGTTGCCGAACTGATCGAACTCGAACACGCCAACCGGACCGTTCCAGACGATGGTACCGGCCGATTTCAGCTGTTCGGCCAGCTGGGCGGCCGTCTTCGGTCCAATGTCGAGGATCATGTCGTCATCGGCCACGTCTTTCACGTCCTTCACCGTGGCGGCCGCCGTGGCGCTGAATTCCTTGGCGCACACCACGTCGACGGGAATGGGGACCGACGCACCGCGTGCCGCCATCAGGTCGATGATCGCCTTGGCATCTCCCGCCAGATCCGGCTCGGCCAGCGACTTGCCGATCTTCAGGCCGGCAGCCAGCATGAACGTGTTGGCGATGCCGCCGCCGACAATCAAGTTGTCCACCTTGTCAGCCAGGGACTTCAGGATGGTCAGTTTGGTCGACACCTTCGAGCCCGCCACGATGGCGACCAGCGGCCGCTTGGGCGCACCCAGCGCCTTGCCCAGCGCGTCCAGCTCGGCACCCAGGAGGGGGCCGGCGCAGGCGATCGGTGCGAACTTGGCGATGCCGTGCGTGGTGGCTTCGGCGCGGTGGGCAGTACCAAATGCATCGTTGACGTAGATGTCGCACAGCTTGGCCATCTTCTGGGCCAGTTCGTCGCTGTTCTTCTTTTCGCCCTTGTTGACGCGGCAGTTTTCCAGCAGCACGACCTGGCCGGGCGCCACGTCCACGCCGTCGACCCAGTTCTGCACGAGCTTCACGTCACGCGCCAGCAGTTCGGACAGGCGCTTGGCAACCGGCGCCAGCGAATCTTCGGGCTTGAATTCGCCCTCGGTCGGGCGGCCCAGGTGCGACGTGACCATCACGGCGGCGCCAGCGTCGAGCGCGGCCTGGATGGCCGGCACCGAGGCGCGGATGCGGGTGTCTTCGGTGATGTTGCCGGCATCATCTTGGGGCACATTGAGATCAGCGCGGATAAAGACGCGCTTGCCGGCAAGCTTGCCTTCGGAAATGAGATCGGTCAGACGCAGGACGTGAGGCATGGCAGCTACGGTGGAATCGCGGAAAGGCACGATTTTACCCGATGCGACCGGGCAAAACGCGCGTTTCTCGGCCGAGTCCCGCAGGCTCAGCCGACTTGCCGAGGCCGATCGGCGGGGCGCTACGCCGCCAGCGGCGTACGGCGGCGCAGCCGCATCCAGCCCTCCGCCGAATACACCGCAAGTCCTACCCAGATCAGCACATAGCCCGCCACTTTCGGACCGGCGAACGGCTCGTTGTAGAGCCACACCCCCAGCAACAATTGCAGCGTCGGGCTGACGTACTGCAGCAACCCCAGCAACGACAGGGGGATCCGCCGGGCCCCAGCGCCAAACAGCAGCAACGGCAGCGCCGTCAGCGGCCCGGCCAGCGCCAGCAGCCACTGCGCGCCAGCCGAGGCGGCCAGGAAAGCGCTCTGGTGCTGCGAAGCCAGCCATCCCAGGTAACCCAGCGCCAAGGGAAACAGCAGCAGCGTCTCGAGCGTCAACCCCTCGAGCGCGCCCAGCGGCGAGGTCTTGCGCAGCAAACCATAGAAGCCAAATGAAAACGCCAGCGCCAGCGCAATCCACGGCAGCGTGCCGGCCTGCCACGTCAGCCACGCGACGCCCGCCCCTGCCAGCACCACCGACACCCACTGAACGGGCCGCAGCCGCTCGCCCAGCACCAGCGCGGCCAGCATCACGACGACCAGCGGATTGATGAAATAACCGAGGCTCGCATCGAGCACGTGATCGTGGTTGACCGCCCAGATATAGGTGAGCCAGTTGGCGGCGAGCAAAGCCGTGCTGGCCGCGTAGCGTCCCACCACGCGCGGTTGCGTGCGCAATGCCCACAACCAAGCCCAGTGCCGCTTGGCGAGCAAAATCACCGCCATCACCGCCAACGACCAGACCACTCTATGCGAGAGGATCTCCATCGGCGACACAGCCTTGAGCAGCTTGAAGTACAGCGGAAACAGGCCCCATATCGTGTAGGCCAGAAAGGCGAAGATTGCGCCGTTGCGGTTGGAAGCCGGCATGCTCATCCCCAGAGACGCAGCACGGTAAACACCCCCATGCCGACAAAGACCATGCCCAGCATGCGCCGCGTCGCCACATAGAACACGGTGGCAGCGATGCCGGCCATCAGGCGCGGATTGGTCCACGACGCCTCAAAGTGCCCCTGGTTCCAGAGCAGATCGGGCAGGACGATGGCGATGAGCGCGGCGGCCGGCGCAAACCGCAGGGCGTGCTGCAGGCGCATGGGCAGCGTCACCCGATCACCCACCATCAGGAACAGCGAGCGCGTGACGATGGTGACCCCCGTCATGCCCGCGATGACGATCCAGATGTCCAGCGCGCTCATGCGTCCTCCTCGCCGGTGGCGACCCGTGCGCCGCGCCGGCGCTGCCATTGCAGGCGGGCGGCAGCTTCGTCAGCGGCCAGGCCGGCGGCCATCGCACCCGTCACGGCAATCACCAGGCTCAATCGATACGGCAATTTGAAGGCGACCAGCGCCAGCACGGCGGCCACGGCGACCGCCATGAGCGTGGCACGGCCCCGGATGGTCGACACCATGACGGGAATCAGCGCCAGCGTGCCGGCCAGTGCCAGGCCCCAGGCGTCTGGGAACAGGCTCGCCGCGACGATGCCCAGGATGGACGACACCTGCCAAACGACAAAATTCAGCAGGACCATGCCCCAGTAGTAGCCTTCCTTGCCCGCCTCCGGTGCGGATGCGGGGTAGCGCTGGGTGAACAGCACGAACGGCAGATCGCCATTGAACGAGCCCAGCACCACCCGCCGCAGGAACGGCAGATCGCCGAAATGCTGCATCAGCCCCGCGCTGAAGATGATGAAGCGGACGTTGACGATGAATGCGGTCAGCAGCACCGTCCAGATCGGCAGGCCGGCCGCGAGCAGCGGCAGCACGGCCAGTTGCGAGGACCCCGCGTAGACGAACACCGACATCCCGATCGCCTGGGGGAGAGTCAGGACCGATTTGCTCATCGCCACCCCCGTCACCATGCCCCATGCGAAAACGGGCATGGTCGAGGGCGCATAGGCGCGCAGTCCGGCCATGAAACCGGCGCGCTCGGCGGGGTCGAGCGCCTGCCAGCGACGTTGTAACGCGGCGCGCCAGCGGGCTAGCGCCATGGCGCACTCGCAGGCGGCGGATTCATCTCTTTGTGGTCAACCGGGCGAGAATTGGCGGAAGCGCGCAAACGTTGGGGTGTCGGGGGCGACATGGGTGGCTCGCAGGAAACGCACGATTATACTTTTGGTGTTAAGTGCCTGCTTAACGACGAGCGGAGAAAGCGCCGTCGACGTTCGAGAAACAACACTCCACGGGCCGTGATGCATGACCGCCGCCGCGCACTGCAACAATCGGCGTTGGCGCGCCCGCGCCCACCGCTTACAATTCCGCCTTTGTTGGCATTTGAGCCTGCGGCCACATGGCCACCTGAGACATGACGGTCCTGACCGCACCATGTCGGCATCTCTTACCTCACCATGACCACGCACACCGCACCCACGATCGAAATCGGCGCAGACGATCTGCCGCTGCACTGCCCGACCGCCAAGACGCCAACCTGGAACTACCACCCGCGCGTGTTCCTGGACATCGCAGACACCGGTGAAGTCAAGTGTCCATACTGCGGCACGGTCTACAAGCTGGCCCCTGGCGTCGAACTGAAGGGCCACCATTGAGCCCGATTTTCGCGCAGCACACAGGTCGTAGCGCACCGGCGGCGAGTCGATGATGCGCAAGATCCTTGTCGTCGCCCCCAACTGGATCGGGGATGCGCTGATGGCGCAGCCGCTGTTTGCGCAGATCAAGGCGCGCCACCCGCGCGCGCAGATCCATGCCATCGCGCCCAAATGGGTAGCGCCGGTGCTGGCGCGCATGCCGGAAATCGCCCGTGTCCTGCCGACCGACCTGGCCCACGGCAAGCTGCAGCTTGGCAGCCGGACCCTGTTCGCGCAGCAGCTCAAGGGCGAAACCTTCGACGCGGCCTACGTGCTGCCGAATTCGTTCAAGAGCGCGCTGATCCCGTGGCTGGCCGGCATTCCGTTGCGTATCGGTTACAAGGGCGAATCCCGCCTGGGCGTACTGAATGTGCGCTACCCGAATCCGCCCAAGAACGAGCGCCCGCCGATGGTCCAGCACTACGCGGCGCTGGCGTTCAAGCCTGGCGCCAGGCTGCCCGACAGCCTGCCCGATCCGAAGCTGGAGGTCGACGTGCAGCGTGTTGCAGCCACGTCGGCAAAGTTTGGCATCCCGGGCAATGCGAGACTGGTCGCCTTCTGCCCCGGCGCGGAATACGGCCCGGCCAAGCGCTGGCCCGCCGAACACTTCGCCGAGCTGGCGCAGATGCTGCGCCGGTCCTTTCCATACGCGCAGATCATCACGCTCGGCTCGGGAAAGGACCGCGAGATGGCCGACGCCATCGTCGAACGCGCGCCGTTCGTGCGCAACCTGTGCGGCGAGACCTCGCTCGATGAAGCCATCGAACTGCTCGCGCGCTCGGAAGCCGCCATCTGCAACGACTCGGGCCTCATGCACGTGACGGCCGCGCTGGGACGCCCGCAGGTGGCCGTATTCGGCTCCAGCGACCCCCGCCACACGCCGCCCCTGTCGCCCGCTGCGAGTATCATGTGGCTCCATCTGGAATGCAGTCCGTGCTTTGCGCGCGAATGCCCGCTTGGCCACCTGCGCTGCCTGCGCGACATCGGTCCCGAGATGGTCTTTCACGAACTGCGCCGCCTGCTGCAGCCGCTGTAACTCGCCCTCCTCCTCATCACCGCCATGCCACGATTTGCCCGCCTGTTCGAAGCCGCCGAGGACATCCTCGAAGCCTATCGCGATGCGCTCAAGCGCCGCGATGCCGATGGCGCGCTCAAGCTGTGGCTGGACGAGGATTCCGTGAGCTTCATCCTGCCCGACGGCCAGCGCCTGCATGGCCACGAGCAACTGCGCGGCTGCCTGGATGCGCTGGTCGAGAAGAACCCGGTGTGGATCGAATGCCTTTCGCAGCAGGTGCATTCGTCGTTGGGCGTATCGATCTTCGAGGCCACCGAGGCGCTGCGCTTTTCTGCCACGGCAACCGAGGCCGACCTGTACGTCCACACGACGTACGTGCTGATGCAGAACCACGAAGGCTGGCGCATCGCGCACGTACACTCGAGCCAGGCCGCCGAGGAACGCGTGGCGGCTTCGATTTCCACCGTCACGCATTCGCTTCACTGAGCCTGCCGCGCCGGGGGCAGCCGTATCCGCTTGATGATGCATCCGCTTCGCCGCGCCACCTCTGCTGACCTGAGCCTCGGCGCCCTGCTGGCGGGGCCGTTCGAGCCTCATGCGTTCCGTTCGCCATGGTGGCTCATTGGCGGCAACGCGCAGACGATCGTGCCGGCGCGCCTGTGGCGCTTTCCGCGCATCGCCTATCGGCGCGAGCGCTGGGACACACCCGACCACGATTTCATCGACCTCGACTGGACGACGCACGACGCTGATGCGCACGCGCCGCTCGTCGTCATGTTCCACGGCCTCGAGGGCGATTCGCGCAGTCACTATGCAAGGCTGTTGATGGACGCGCTGCGTGCGCGCCGCTGGCCCGGGGTGGTGCCGCACTTCCGCGGATGTTCGGGCGAGATGAACCACGCGCCGCGCATGTACCACTGCGGCGATGGCGCAGAAGTCGGATGGATACTCGAACGCCTTTATCACAAGTACTGCGCACCGCAAGGTCGCCAGCTGCTGGCCGTCGGCATCTCGCTGGGCGGCAACGCGTTGCTGCGCTACCTGGGTGAGCACGGCACCGACGCACGCTATCTGTGTGCCGCGGCGACGGTCTCTGCACCGCTGGATATGCGCGCGGGCGGGGCCGCGCTGTCCCGCGGCTTCAACTTGGTGTACACGCGCATGTTCCTGCGCACGCTCAAGATGAAGGCCTGCGCCAAGCTCGATCAGCACCCAGGTCTCTATGACCGCGCCGCCATGCTCGCCACGCGCACCCTGGGCGAATTCGACAATCTCGTCACCGCGCCGCTGCATGGCTATCGCGATGTGCTCGACTATTGGACACGCGCCTCATCCAAGCCGATCCTGCGCGACGTACGTGTGCCCGCCCTGGTGCTGAACGCGCGCAATGATCCATTCCTGCCGGGGCAGTACCTGCCCAGCCCTGCCGACGTGTCGCCGGACATCGTGCTCGACCAACCGCTGCACGGTGGCCATGTCGGCTTTCTGCTGCGTCACGATGCGGGCCTGCGCCACCTCGCTGGCCGCGTCGACTGGATGCCTGCGCGCGTCCTGCGTTTCTTCGATGACGTGCTGGGCCGCGGGCAGCAAGCCGCGCAGCCAGCGCCGCCGGTCACTGCCACGGGAGGCGAGCGTGGATGACATCGTCCGCCAGGCCATGATGAAGTGGCCGGACGTACCCAATTGCTTCGGTTGGCTGGCCCTGGATCGACGCGGGCAATGGCGCCTGCGCACCGAATTCGCGCAGGCACACAAACTGCCTGGCGACCCGATTCGCCATGCGCCGCTGATCGATTTCATCGTGCGCAACTATGGGCGGGACGATGCCGGCCGATGGTTCTTTCAGAACGGGCCGCAGCGCGTATTCGTGGAGCTTGAATACACCCCCTGGATCATCCGACTGGTCCCTGACGGCGCATCGCAAACCTTCAGGACCACGACAGGCGCGGCGTTCGCGCCTGCCGGCTGCTTCGCCGATGAGCGCGGCAATGTGCTGCTCTCCGGCCGCGTGGCCGGCGCGGATGCCGAAGACACCATCGCACTGCTGCACGATCACGACCTTGAGCCGTTTTCAGCGCTGGCGCAGTGGCACGGCGAGGCATGTGGCGCCGCACTCGGTACGCTGACCATCGCCGGCCGCTCGTTCGAGATCGAACCCATCCAGAGCACAGAGGTGGCACGGCGCTATGGGTTCGTACCGCACCCAGCCGGATAGCGGTCGCGCTATTTCGGCAGCGCCTTGTCCTCGGCCTTCTCTTCCTTGTACTGCCGCTCCATCTGATGCAGGCGCGCGTCCACCTCGGACAGCGTGTAGAAATCCGCATCCCCCGCGTCGCGCGCGAGTTTGAGCTGCTCCACCGCCGAACCCCAAGCGCCATCGCGGGCGTACTTCTCGGCCAGCGCGCGGTGCTGCTCGACGCGTTTGCCCTGATCGGCATAGGCACGGGCGAGCAAATCCCACCAGATCGACTGCGCGGTCTCTTCGCGGGTCTTGTCTTTCAGATAAGGGATCGCATCGTTCACGCGGCCCGCAGCAAGCAGCGTCTGTGCGTAGGTGATACCGGCCGCGCGCGAGAGCGGATACGCAGCCAGTGCGGCGCGCGCTTGCACCAGCGCCTCCGCCGTACGGTTCCGTGCCTGCGCGAGTTCGACAGCGGTGACGTCCAGGTCGACGCTGCCCGAAGTGATACCGGGGATGTTGCCGTACAGCCGGCGCGCCTCGAGCAACGCCTGCTCGGCCTCGTCCAGCCGCCCTGCCCGCTGATTCGCGACGGCGATGCCGTACCACAGGGCGGCCCGCGTCTCGACAGGCGCATCCGGCGCCGACGCCAGTTGCGAACGCATCGCGTTGCGCACGTCGATATACGCGCTGGTCGACGTCTCCTGCAGCACCCGTGCACGGGCTTTTGCAAAGCCAAACTCGGGACGGCGGGGCTGGCGCGGGTGCGGCAAGCCTCGTGCGCGGTCCTCCATGTCGGCAATCCGCTCGCCGGTGAGCGGGTGGGTGCGCGCGTAGCCGGGAATAACGCCCGTGTCGGCGATGTTGGTCACACGCTGCAGGCGCCGGAAGAAATTCGGCATGCCGTCCGGGTTGTACCCCGCGCCCGTGAGTAACGTAAAGCCGACGCGATCGGCCTCGCGTTCAGCGCTGCGCGAGAAGGCGAGCTGGTTTGACACCGCCGCCGCCTGCCCGCCCATGGCCAGCGCCTGTGCAGCGTCGCCGCTCTTGGTGGCGGCCAGCCCGGCGAGGAGGATCGACGCCAGCGCAATCCACATCGACTCGCCCGATTTGTCGATACCGCGCGCGATATGCCGCTGCAGCACGTGGCCGATTTCGTGCCCGAGCACCGAAGCCAGCTCCGATTCGCTTTCCGTGGCCACCAGCGTGCCCGTGTTCACGCCGATGTAGCCGCCCGGCAGCGCGAACGCGTTGATGCCCGGATCGCGCACCGCAAACAACTCGAAGCTCGACGCCGACGTGCTGCCCGCCACATGCTGCCGCCGCGCGGCCTCGATGAGCTTGTAGCCGATGCCATTCAGGTAATCGGTGAGCAACGGGTCGGGCACATAGTCCGGATCGCGACGGATCTGGCGCATCACCCGGTCGCCCAGACGGCGCTCCATCTCGGGCGACAGCGCTGCCGTGGAAGGGTCCCCCATGTCGGGCAACTCGTACGTCGGCGCGTCGATGACCGCCGGATCCTTCTGCAGATAAGGCGATTGACGACCGATCTGGACGCTGCGGTTCAGGTTGCTCTGCACCTGATCGGCTGCGGCAGCAGAGCCCAGGCCCAGGTTGATTGCCGGAGCAGACGCCGGGGCAGGCATCTGCGCAAGCGCGGGCAGCGGCACCGGCGCGAGCCAGCCCGACAACAACACGGCGGCCGTCAGCTTACGAACCCGCGGCCGAAAGAAGGAATGCGTCATACGGAAAGCGCAGTGTGCAGGATCAGCCCGGCTCGGTCACTCGACGCCGGCTGCTTGCTATCATAAAACGCTTCGTATCCCCCACCGCAATCACGGTGTCAACCATGTCGCAACTCACCCATTTCGATTCCGCCGGACAAGCCCATATGGTTGACGTCGGCGAGAAAGCCGTCACGCATCGCGTGGCGGTCGCCACCGGCACGATCCGCATGCTGCCCGAGACGTTCGCACTGGTGCGCGACGGCACCGCCAAGAAAGGCGATGTGCTGGGCATCGCCCGCATCGCTGCAATCCAGGGGGCCAAGCGAACATCGGATCTGATTCCGCTGTGCCATCCGCTGGCGTTGACCAAGGTGGGGGTCGAGTTTGATCTGGATGATGCCCAACACAGCGTCCGTTGTACGGTTCGTGCGGAGACGCGCGGGCAGACCGGGGTCGAAATGGAAGCGCTGACCGCCGTACAGGTCGGGCTGCTGACGATCTACGACATGTGCAAGGCCGTGGATCGGGGAATGGTGATTGGGGATGTGCGGTTGATGGAGAAGCGGGGGGGGAAGTCGGGGGAGTGGGTGGGGGAGCAGGTGTCTGCCCGAAAACAGAGAGTATCTTAACGACTCCCTTTGTTACGCACCAAACTCAGCGGGAGTGTCAGGACTTCCGCATTCAAGGCGTCGTTGAGATTAGCACGAACGGTCGAATGAATCGATCCGCGTAGAGGATAGCGAATTAGTTCGCTGCCTGCTTTGAGTCACGGGTAGCGCAATCCCAACCTGCTGTGATGTTGCGCAGCGTCAGCCAGATGAGCTTCGGCGCTGCATCATTGCGCAGGATTGGCCTCAGGGGTGCTGCACGACGGCACTCGCCGCATGCTGGGCCTGTGGATCGAAAACACCGAAGGCGCCAAGTTCTGGATGAAGGTGTTCAACGATCTCAAGACGCGCGGGGTGGGCGACATCCTGATCGCCGTGACTGACTTCCTCAATTGCATGCCCGAAGCGCTGGCAGCCGTGCCCGCTCGAACAGGGTTTTCTTGAGGGCGAGCGTCGCGGCATTGCTGGCTTCGGCTTACATCGGGCCGCTGCCGAACTGTTCAAGCAGTTCGGCGCGGATTTCCAACAAATCGGCCGGCTTGGCTTTCGGTTTACGAGGCATAACGTCTCCTTGCGAGCATCTTATGCCTTGAACACGAAATTACTGACAGGCCTGACTCAGCGGCACTCTGCCGGGGCATACTTTGCCGCCAACGTAGGAGCACTTGCTGATTTCACATCTCCCGGAAACACCTTATTTGCTGCACCGCAGACCCATTGGATCGGACCTGCCTGCGCGTTTGCAGTTGTGAGGTTTATGGCAGTATCCCCGTCGCCGGTGTACGGCACCAAGACCAGTCGATTACTTCCTGCAGGTGCGATCTTGCCTTGAAATTCGATGGCAATGGTTCCCGTGGTTTTGTCAATGCTTATACCGCTAACATTTTCCGTACGAACCGCACTTGCAGCCCCCAGCGACAAGTCTAATTTCCCAGCAACGGCATTCTCAGCAACCAATACCTTACTCTCTGAGGCAAGCGCTAGTCCTTCGGTAACGCGCGAGCGCGTGAGATAGTCCTGGTACGCCGGTAAAGCGATTGCCGCCAGAATACCGACAATAGCGACAACAATCATGAGCTCGATCAATGTGAAACCAGCTTCAATTCGATGGTTTCTCTGGCACTTTAAGTTCATTACACCTCCTTTGTTGGTCCTCTGAAATCCAAATGCTCGTTTTCACTCAGCAGCGGATGACACAAGATTAAAGGAGTAAGCACCACCGTGATTGAAGCACAACAACTTTTGTTCTTTTAGTAAGAATTGGATTACCGAATAGCAAGACACCTCTTGGCGTCCGGCTTCTATTGTGATGACACCGAAGGCTGTTCCCTCAGCGGCACCTCGACCAGCAAGTGTTCAGCTCTCAGGCGCGCGCAAAAGGCCTTCAGCACCTCTTTCCTTTGGGCACAGGCTTGCGAAATCAGTGTGGACTGCTCGGCATAGGTATTTCCTTCCCAATAGTTATTCGACATGCGGCGCAGCTGCCGGACAGCTTCGTCGGTCTTACCCAGGTAGGCAAGCGCGAGAGCATAACGCTGGACCGTAGCAGAACCTGGATAAAACTGTGCCGCCTGAAGTTCGAGCTTGACCAGTGTCGGAGCAACTTCCGGAATGACAAACCAGTGAATCGCCATCGCGAGGTTCTCGTATGGCAGCAAGAGGGTCCATCCATGCGTACGGTAACGGGCTAACTCCTTCTGCAATCCGTCCGGGCCGTAATGCAAACGCTCTACGGCCTTGTAGTCCCCCCAAAGGTGCGCCATGAGCGCCGCTCCGACCATGGTAACAATCGCGGTCGATGCCCATGTCATACCGGCAGATGGTACACGCAGCGTCCGGTCATCCACATAACCCAACGCGAATGCGCAGGGCAGTAGGAAGAACATGTAGTGCAGCGGGTACTCAAGCATGGAATGTGCGCCCATCACCATCAGGATGGCAAGCAAGAACATCAGTCCAGGCGTCATGCGACGCTTTCTAAGACTCCAGATAAAACCCAGAACAGGCAGCGCCACGGCCAGCAAGCCAAACACACCCACCTTAGCCAACAGGTCCAGCACGATGTTATGCGCATTGAAAGACACTTCGACACGACCGAGCACGTCCGTCTGGACAAACTGGTTCCAGGCATAGTCCCCCCAACCGCCGCCAAGCCACGGATGGGCCAAGAATATATGCCAAGCGTGGTTCCAGAGCAGCCGCCGCAGCCCTGCCCCCTCCTGCATGCGATCACCCAGAGAGCCCGGCAGATCCAGATGCCAAAGCAAATTGGCATGAGCGACAAGCCAGTCGAAAACTTCATATACCGCGGCCAGCAGCACAACCGGCGCACACACGAGCATCCATCGACGCAGGCCGCGCTGATCCTCCGTCCACGCAAACCCCGCCAGAGCGCCAACGATGACGATGTACAGCCACGAGATGCGAGAGAAGGTCAGTACCATGCCCAGCAGCAATACCATCGCTACCGGGATCAGTGGAATCCAGGCACGTTGACGCTTGGATGCGAAGAAAGCGCAGGCGGCCAGTCCGAATGCAAGGTAGGACGCAAGGTGGTTGGGCTGGTTCATATTGCCCCACATGCGCCTGCCTGCTCCCGTCGGCAGCATCGAAAAGAGCGTGACAGGCAGATCAGCCACGCGGAACAACTGCACCAACTCGATGGCTACATTAACCAAGCCGCCCAGAATCAAGCCGAATGCAAAAGCCTCCAATGTGCCCGGCAAATCGCGGCAGCGGACACCAAGCCCGCAAGCGCAAGCGGCCGCAAGCAAGAATACCGTCGCCGCAAGCGACAAGAACGGATTCAGAGGCGACGCAAGCTGGAGTTGCACAAACAGGACGCCGATCAAGGCAAGCGGCGCCAATGCAATTCTCGGTAACCCCGTATCGTGGCGCCATGTCAGTGTAAGCACGACGATGGCCAGGACAGCCCAGCAGACACCCGCGGCAAATTCGGAATAGAACGTGGGCAGCGGAAATGTATGCAAAGCCACCAGATAGGGCAGCACTGCACATGCGACAAGAGCAGGCCAGAGCAGCAAGGGCGGTAAAAGCGAGAAGTGGAGTCGATTCATGCGCGAGGTTGTAGAACAACGTTCAGGAGGGCAAAAGAACAAACACGGGGTAAGGGTGCCGAGTTTAGCCCAGCGAGCCAGCGGCATTTGCAGTGCATTAGTCTCGCATCAGAGCGTCGAACTACGACGAACAAAAAAAGGGCGCTCGCGGGCGCCCTTTCATTTCAGACCCAAGAGATTAGCTGCTCATTGCATATCTTGGGAAAGAAGAGTGCTCAGTGCTGACAGTTTGCTGGCAGATAGGCGTACATAGTAGTGACGCCAGCAGCGGATGCAGAGTTCGCCGCGGTGGCCGTACCACAAACCCACGAGACCGTACCATCGGGATTGCCCGTGCCGAACAAGCCCAGAAAACTGCCGTCGATCGCGGCCGCTCCTGTGCTGCCCAGCGTCAGAACTACGCTGACATTAGAGCCGCTGCTCTGTTGCGTATAGGTCATTGCCGTCACGTAATGAGCATTCGAACCCAAAGGCGGAATTGGCGAGTTGGCGGTCGCTGGGAAAAGACCGTTCGTCGCATAGGCTTCGGCCAGCGCAGCACGTGCAGCATCCAGATCCGTCGTCGCTTCCGTCAGCTTCGACTTGATCATGTAGTTGTTGTAAGCCGGCAGCGCAATGGCAGCCAGAATACCCACGATCGCCACCACGATCATCAGTTCGATCAGCGTGAAACCCTTCTGGACACGCTTGTTGAGTCGCATCGACTTCATGTAATCCCCCGGATTGTTTGGTTAAAGATGATGCGGGGGAACTAGAGCATGGACCGTGCCACCCGAAAAGATGGCCTTGTCGGCGAAAAACTGACGCGATACGCAGGAGGCGGGCACCGCGAGTTGACAGTTTTTGACACGAATTGACGAAGTTCGTCAATTTAGAGCAGTATAGAGCACTTCTTGCAGGTGCGTCCGGATGGTCATGCGTGGTGAGGCGCCCGCCTGCTGATCCAGCGCCCGAACGCAATCACGAGCAACGCACCGCCGCACCCCGCCGCCAACTCCGCATGCGGCACCGCCTGGTCAAACCACGCGGCGTCCACCGGATCGGTCACGAGCATATTCCCCGCCAGATAGCCAAGCAGCGCCGCCCCCAGCGTCACGATGATGGGGAAGCGTGCCATGATTCCCACGAGCAGCGTGCTGCCAAAGATGATGAGCGGCACCGACAGCCCGAGCCCGAGCACCAGCAACAGGAAGGTCGTGCCCGGCGGCCCCTTCTCCGCCGCGGCCGCGACGGCGACGACGTTATCAAGCGACATCACGAGGTCTGCGATGAGGATGGTCTGGATGGCAGGCCATAGGCCGTCGCGCTGGTGGCGGTCTGTCGCCTTGTCTTCGGCCTCGGTCAGCAGCTTGACCCCGATGTAGATCAACAGCAGCGCGCCAACCGTCTTCAGGTAAGGCAGCGCCAGCAGCTTGACAGCCAATACGGTCAGCACAATGCGCAGCGCGATGGCGGCAGCGCTTCCCCAGAAAATCGCGCGTCTCTGCTGCGGCGTAGGCAAATTGCGCGCGGCCAGCGCGATGACGACCGCGTTGTCACCGGAGAGCACAACGTTGGTCAGGATGATGGAGCCGAGGGCAAACCAGAATGCGCTGGACGTAAGCGCCATGAACGTTCCGAAGTTGGTCTTGTCGTGGGAGCAACGGACTGCTGTTTTGCAGATATCGATCCCGTGCCTGCGGCACATGCCGGATTGCCCACATTGTGTCGCACAAACAAAAACGGGAGGCCAGGCCTCCCGTTCTCGCATAACCTCAAACCTTGCCGATTACAGCATCGCCTTGAGCAGACGTGCCATTTCCGACGGGTTCTTGGTGGTCTTGATGCCGCAGGCTTCCATGATGTCGAGCTTGGCTTGCGCGGTGTCGGCACCGCCCGAGATCAGCGCGCCGGCGTGGCCCATGCGCTTGCCCGGAGGCGCGGTCACGCCAGCGATGAAGCCAACCACCGGCTTCTTCATGTTGTCCTTGATCCAGTAAGCCGCATTGGCTTCGTCCGGACCGCCGATCTCACCGATCATGACCACGGCGTCCGTTTCCGGATCGTCGTTGAACATCTTCATCACGTCGATGTGCTTCAGACCGTTGATCGGGTCGCCGCCGATACCGACTGCCGACGATTGGCCCAGGCCCAGCGCGGTCAGCTGACCCACGGCTTCGTACGTCAGCGTGCCAGAGCGCGACACCACGCCGATGCGGCCCTTGCGGTGGATGTGGCCCGGCATGATGCCGATCTTGATTTCGTCCGGTGTGATCAGGCCCGGGCAGTTCGGGCCCAGCAGCAGCGTCTTGCTACCGGCCTTACGCATCTTGTCCTTGACCATCATCATGTCGCGCACGGGGATGCCTTCGGTGATGCAAACCACCAGGTCAAGTTCGGCTTCGACAGCTTCCCAGATGGCGTCAGCGGCGCCTGCGGGCGGCACGTAGATCACCGACACGGTCGCGCCGGTCTGGGCCTTGGCGTCCTTGACGGTTGCGTAGATGGGAATGCCTTCGAAGTCTTCGCCGGCCTTCTTCGGGTTCACGCCTGCGACGAAGCAGTTCTTGCCGTTGGCGTAATCGCGACAGCCGCGGGTGTGGAACTGGCCGGTCTTGCCGGTAATCCCCTGGGTGATGACCTTGGTATCTTTGTTGATCAGAATCGACATGCTGTAATCCTTTTATGCAGCGAGCCTCGCCGACGTACTCAGCAGCGGGCGCAACTCGCGTTCGCGTATGGTTGGGTCAGCGGGCGGCTTACTTGCCGGCGGCTGCGGCCACGACCTTCTCGGCGGCCTCTGCCATCGTGTCTGCGGCAATGATGGGCAGACCCGAGTCAGCCAGCATCTTCTTGCCGAGGTCTTCGTTGGTGCCCTTCATGCGCACGACCAGCGGCACCGACAGCGACACAGCCTTCGCCGCCGCGATCACGCCTTCGGCGATCACGTCGCAACGCATGATGCCGCCGAAGATGTTGACCAGGATGGCCTTCACGTCCGGGTTCTTCAGCATCAGCTTGAAGGCTTCGGTCACCTTCTCAGTGGTGGCACCGCCGCCCACATCGAGGAAGTTGGCCGGCTCGCCGCCGAACAGCTTGATGGTGTCCATCGTGGCCATGGCCAGGCCGGCGCCGTTCACCAGGCAACCGATGTTGCCGTCGAGCGAGATGTAAGCCAGGTCGAACTTCGAGGCTTCGATTTCGGCCGGGTCTTCTTCATCCAGATCGCGGTAGGCAACGATTTCCGGGTGACGGAACAGCGCGTTCGAATCGAAGTTGAACTTGGCGTCCAGCGCGATGACCTTGCCGTCGCCGGTCAGGATCAGCGGGTTGATTTCAGCTTGCGAAGCGTCGGTTTCCCAGAATGCCTTGTACAGGCCCTGCAGGGCTTGGCGGGCTTGCGGCACGCTCGCGTCGGGCACGCCGATCTTGCGGGCGATGTCGTCAGCCTGGGCGTCTTGCAGGCCGGCTTGCGGATCGATCAGCAGCGTGTGGATTTTTTCCGGGTGCGATTCTGCGACTTCTTCGATGTCCATGCCGCCTTCGCTCGAGGCCATCAGCGCGACCTGCTGCGACACACGGTCCACCACCAGCGACACGTACAGTTCCTTCTTGATGTCCGCGCCTTCTTCGATCAGCAGACGCTTGACCAGCTTGCCTTCCGGACCGGTCTGGTGCGTCACCAGCGTCATGCCCAGGATGCTGCTGGCGTATTCCTTGACCTGCTCCATGCTCTTGGCCACCTTCACGCCGCCGCCCTTGCCACGGCCGCCCGCATGAATCTGTGCCTTCACGACCCACACCGGGCCGCCCAGGGTTTCTGCGGCCTTGATAGCCTCGTCGACCGAGAAGGCCGGAATGCCGCGCGGAACCGGCACATTGTATTTGCGCAGGATTTCCTTGCCTTGGTACTCATGGATATTCATGCGTGTTTCCTTTGCTAGGCAGAGTGAGTGTGATGAATGTTGAAAACGCGAGCGGCGCGGATTCGTCAGGACGACGGCCCGGGCGACGGCTCGGTGACTGGCGGTAGGATCTTGGCTGGCGGCTTGGCTTGCGATTCAGGTTGCGGCTGATAGGCAAACCAGCGCGGGTAATGCTTACGGACCACTTCGCCCTCGAAATGCAGGGCGTGACAGCCGTGGAGTTGATAAGGCGGCGTTTCGCCAGGCTCGACCGGTCGCACATCGTTCGAGTTGTCGCGCACCGGGAAGACGTCGCCCGCGAAAGCTTGGATGGCCGCGGTGGGCAGCACGCCGCATAACTCCGTCAGGTGCGTACACCCCGCCACGCCGCCGAGTCTCTCACGGGATGCCTTGCGGAACCCTTTCATGAGATTCAAACCGATGAGCTTGCGGTAGGCCGGCCCGATGGTGTCGCAATGTGTGGGATAAGGCACCCAATCAGAGCACGCCTCAGCTTCCACGATGTTCATGCGGGTATCGATGGTCACGCGCAGCCACAGGTCGTGCAGAGGTTCGCCCTGTGGACGAACGCCCCCGCTGGCAAGCGGGATATCGCGTGGCTTGGTGTCCGTCAGGCGCGCTTCGATGTCCCACAGGCCGTCTTCCCGCAAATAGGCCTCCACCGTGATGGCACGGCGGTGGCGCATGACGCGCGGGACGGGCGTGGACAAAGGCATGGACCAGACAGACCGATAGGACCGATGGAGGCAGGCGCACACGGATCTCGTGCATCACCTACGGGACGCGCGCAGCGGCGCATGAGCCGCTAAACACGAACGCAATCGTCTTGCCACCGAAGTAGAAGACGGCATCAAAGTCGTGGATTTTAACACGTCGTCGCAACCGAACCGGGTCGCATGCTGCATTGCGGTGACAGAGTGGTCGCAACAAGCGCCATCGATACAACCGAAAAGACCGAGACCCAAGCCGATTGTCATCGGCAATTGTTGCGAGATCGCCGATATTCAGCTGGATTCGTCACCGCCATCCAGCAATTCTTCCGAGCCGGCGATGATGCGAGACACCACAGAACGAGAGAAGCCACGCGCCATCATGAAGCGAACCTGCTTTGCTCGTTCGGCCAAATCGGCAGGTGGGCAGCCGAAGCGTTTTTCCCACAACGCCTTTGCCCGCGCGGCTTCGGTGTCTTGCAGTTGCGCCTTGACCTCGTCGAGTGTCTCAGCGCCGAGTTGGTGGGATTTCAACTCCTGCATCAGACGGGCGGTGCCGTAGCGGCCCGCGCGACGGTGCACCACACTTTCGGCAAAGCGAGCGTTCGAAAGCCAGTTTTCGTGCTCCAGCCAGTCCAGGAGCGCATCCAACGCCTCAGCGGACTCGGCATGCGGAGCCAGCTTGCGGCGAAGCTCCGTCCGGCTGTGCTCGCGCTGCGAGAGATACCCCAGCGCACGCGCCTTCAGCGATAACGGTTGACGCGGCAATGGCATTGATTCAGCACCAAAAGAAAAAACGCCCGCCGTTGGGGAACGGCAGGCGTATTCAATCTCGATAGAGCCGCCGATCTGCGCCGACGGCCGGCCCAATTACTCGCCTTCGACTTCTTCGGCCACCGCTACGGCGCTCATCGGCGTCACGCCCAGCGCCTCGCGGACCTTGTTCTCGATCTCGCGAGCCAGGTCGGGGTTCTCACGCAAGTACTCGCGGCAGTTGTCGCGCCCCTGGCCGATGCGCTCGCCGCCGTAGCTGTACCAGGCACCGGACTTCTCGACGACCTTGGCTTCCACACCCAGGTCGATGATTTCCCCCTCGCGGGACACACCCTGGCCGTACAGAATGTCGAAAATGGCTTCCCGGAACGGCGGCGCCACCTTGTTCTTGACGACTTTGACCTTGGTTTCGTTACCAACCACGTCGTCGCCCTTCTTGATCGAGCCGATACGACGGATGTCCAGGCGCACCGACGCGTAGAACTTGAGCGCGTTGCCGCCGGTGGTGGTTTCCGGCGAGCCGAACATCACGCCGATCTTCATGCGGATCTGGTTGATGAAGATGACCATGCAATTGGTCTTCTTGATGGTGCCGGTCAGCTTGCGCAGCGCCTGGCTCATCAGACGGGCCTGCAGGCCAGGCAACGCGTCGCCCATTTCGCCTTCAATTTCAGCTTTCGGCACCAGCGCGGCCACCGAGTCGATGACGATCAGGTCGACCGAGCCCGAGCGCACCAGCGCATCGGCGATTTCCAGGGCCTGTTCACCCGTGTCCGGCTGAGAGATGAGCAGGTCCGGCACGCTCACGCCAATCTTGTCGGCATACGTGACGTCTAGGGCATGTTCGGCGTCGATGAAGGCGCACGTGCCGCCCAGCTTCTGCATCTCGGCAACCACTTGCAGTGTCAGCGTGGTCTTGCCTGACGATTCCGGGCCGTAGATTTCAATCACCCGCCCGCGCGGGAGGCCACCGACGCCCAGTGCCACATCGAGCCCCAGCGAACCCGTCGACACGACCTGGACCGGCTCCACCTCGGCGTCGCCCATCTTCATGATCGAGCCCTTGCCGAACTGCTTTTCGATCTGCGCGAGCGCGGCAGCCAGCGCTTTCTGCTTTTCCGCGCTCATCGTGGCTGCCTTCTTGCCGTCTTCCATGGTCGTCCTTCGTGCAAATTGGTGTATAAACTGGCCGCAAGGGCTTGCGATTCCAGCGGTTGTCTGCAACAACGGGCCGCACATCCCAGCCCAGTTTCATCACTTTAGCGCCGCCAAGACTACAGCACGGCGAATTCGAGACACTGTATAAAAAACCAGTGGTTTTGACAAGTCTCCCGGATTTCGTGTCGCGCAAAAACCATGTAGCGGCGGAATGGGCGAAACAGAAACCTCGCCCCAGCATCGCGGGGAGACACGCATGCGCATTCTGATTGCCGAAGACGACGCCACCTTGGCCGACGGGCTGACCCGTTCGCTGCGCCAGGCGGGCTACGCCGTCGACCGTGCCGCCGATGGCGCGGCCGCCGACGCTGCGCTGTCCGCCCAGACAGCGCAAACCTATGACTTGCTGATCCTCGATGTGGGCCTGCCGCGCATGTCGGGGCTGGAGGTGCTCAAGCGCCTGCGCTCGCGCGGGGCGATGCTGCCGGTGCTGATCCTGACCGCCGCAGACAGTGTGGAAGAGCGCGTCAAGGGCTTGGACCTGGGCGCCGACGATTACATGGCCAAACCCTTCGCCCTGTCGGAGCTGGAGGCGCGCGTGCGCGCACTCGTGCGGCGCGGCGCGGGCGGCGGCGCGACGCTGGTCCGGCATGGTCCGCTGGCGTTCGACCAGGTGGGGCGCATCGCCTATATCCATGACCAGGTGGTCGAGCTCTCCGCTCGCGAAATCGGCCTGCTGGAGATTCTGCTCGCGCGCGTGGGCCGGCTGGTGTCGAAGGAACAGCTGGTCGACCACTTATGCGGCTGGGGCGAGGAAGTGAGCAACAACGCCATCGAGGTCTATATCCATCGGCTTCGCAAGAAGATCGAGGTGGATGGCATCCGCATTGCCACCGTCCGCGGGCTCGGCTATTGCCTGGAACGCGCTGCCACCACGGCCCCGGCTGCCGCCCATGGTTGATCGGCTGGCTTGGCCCTGGCGCCGCCCCCGGGCACCGCGACCGGAACGTCCCGGCACCGCGCCCACGGCTGACGACCGCGACCTCGCTGACACCCTTCCCCACTTGGAAGACGACGCCTCGCGGCCCGTCGCGCGCTCGCTCTTCGGCGAGATTCTCGACTGGATGCTGGCGCCCCTGCTGCTGCTCTGGCCGATGAGCATTGCTGTGACCTACCTGGTGGCCAAGTCGATTGCAAACGCGCCTTACGACCGCGCGCTGGAATCGAGTGCCATCGTGCTCAGTCAGCAATTGCGCGAAGTGAACGGTCGCGTGACGCTGCAATTGCCGATCTCGGCGCGCGAGATCCTGCGCGCGGACGAAACCGACAACATCTATTACCAGGTGCTCGGCACCAATGGCGAGTTCGTCTCGGGTGACCGCGACCTACCCTTGCCTCCCGAGGAAGATGCGGGTGCCGGCGGATTGGTTCAGCTGCGCGACGAACGTATCCATGGCGCGGACATCCGCGTTGCCTACACGTACGTGCAGCAGCCCGGCGCCGCCGGCAAACCCGCGCTGGTGCAGGTGGCCGAGACGCTCGACAAGCGTGCGCAACTGGCCAATGAAATCATCAAGGGCGTGATCCTGCCGCAGTTCGTGATCCTGCCGCTGGCGGTGATCCTGGTGTGGTTCGGGCTCACGCGGGGTCTGGCGCCGCTCAATGCCATCCAGGAGCGCATCCGAGCGCGCAACCCGGGAGACACCAGCCCCATCGACGAAGGCGCCGCGCCGCAGGAGCTGACCCCGCTGGTGGCGTCGTTCAATGATCTGCTCGGGCGGCTGGAGCAATCGGTGCACACGCAAAAGCGTTTCATTGCCGACGCCGCGCACCAGATGAAGACGCCGCTGGCAGGTCTGCGCATGCAGGCCGAGCTCGCCCAGCGCGAGCAATCGCCTGACGAATTGCGCCGCACGCTCGCACATATCGCCGACAGTTCGGATCGCACCGCGCACCTGGTCAAGCAACTGCTCTCGCTTGCGCGCATGGAGAACATGGGCGCGACCGACGGCATGGTGCCGCTGGACATCTGTGCGCTATCACGCGAGGTGGTGGCCGACTGGCTCTCGAAGGCATGGGCCAAACACATCGATCTCGGTTTCGAGGAGCCCGGCGCTCCGGTCAGGATCTCCGGCAATGCGACGATGCTCGCCGAGATGCTCAACAACCTGCTCGACAACGCGATCCGCTACACGCCCGAGGGCGGCCGCATCACCGTGCGCATCACCACTGCGCCGTTCGAGCCCTTCGTCTTCATCGACGTCGACGACACCGGCCCCGGCATCCCTGTGGCAGAACGTGAACGCGTCATGCAGCGTTTCTATCGCATCCTGGGTACGCAGGCGGAAGGCAGCGGATTGGGCCTGGCCATCGTGCGCGAAATCGTGCAGCAGCACGGCGGCGACATCGAAGTGCTCGACAACGTGTATCAGACGTCTCCGCGCATGGCCGGCGCACGCTTTCGCATTACGCTGCATCGTGGCTCGCCCGGCGAGGAGCCCAGCGCATGAGCATCACACCTGGCACACCGTCGCGCCGCCGCTGGATCACCAACATGCGCTGGATTGCCGCGCTGCTTGGCGTGTGGTTCGTGGTGACCTTCGTAGTGGCGTTCTTCGCCCGCGATCTGTCGATGCGCATTTTCGATTGGCCGTTTGCCTACTGGGTGGCAAGCCAGGGGGCGCCCATCGCCTACGTACTGATCACGGTGCTCTATGCATGGCGGACCAACCGCGCCGCGGACGCAGCCGAACACGACGCCGAGGCTGCACAGGCGCCTGCCCAGGATCAATCACGGCCGCCTTCCATCTGAGGCGCCGACAAGGCTCGCCGCGCACAGCATCAAGCCGCACCCAGGTGGCGCAGCTTGACGAAGGCAAGCGCGGCCATCACGGCATCGTTGAGCGCGTCGTGCGCATCCCACGTCGGCAGGCCCAACTCGGCCATCAAGGTGGAGAACCGCAGGTCCAGATCCGGGTCACCCTGTTGCCGGTAGGGCGGCAATTGCCGAAACCGGTAGTCGTAGTACAGCGCGGAGATTTCGATCTTCGGCTGCGGCAGGCCGATACCCAGCATCGGTATCAGCACCCGGTTGAGCATGGCCACATCGAATTCGAGGTAGTAGCCCACCAACGGCCGGCTGCCGATGAACTGCAGCAACGATCGGACCGCCTGCTCAACCGGCACGCCATCGGCCAGATCCCGTTTTCGCAAGCGGTGCACGCAAATGCTGTCAGCGCCCACTTCGCCCTGCGGCTTGATGAGAAGTTCCAGGCGTTCGCTGGTCAGGATGCGATCGCCGACAATGCGGACCGCGCCGATGGAGATGATCTCGTCGGTGCGCACGTTCAGGCCGGTGGTTTCGCAGTCGAGCGCGACCCATTCGTCGGCAGGCGGCGGATCGAACAGGAACCGGAACGCCGGATCGCGCAGCTTGCCCAGCAAGCGCCGCCTGCGCAGCGCCTGCAGCGAGTCTGCAAGCCACCTGTTCATGTCCGCGACCCGCTCAGAGCCACTCGGTGCGCAGGCGCTGCCGCAGGAGCGCCTTGAAACGCTTGACCGCGCTCAGCGCATCCTTGAGCAAGTCGCGCTCCAACGACGACAGGCGCGATGGATGGACATCGCAAGACACGGGCTGATGCGCGTCGATTTCAGCGAGGCCGGCCTTCAGGCGCAACATCATCAGCAGGTGGAGGCTCTCGCTCAACTCCATCGCCGTCTGATGGTCGATTGCCTCGGCGCGCACCAGCGCGTTCAGACGCTGCACGGTGCCGGTCTCATCGAGGACACGGTGCGCGAGCGCGAGGCTGCGCACGCCATGAACGATGGGGAAGATGCCCTCCTTTTTTACGTCGATCACCGGGTCGGTATCGCCCAGGTTCAACCAGCGATTGCGCCAGCCCGAGGCCGGACTGAAGGCCTCGATCGCAGCCGCAAACCGGCCGAGCATGGCGTCGTTGTCGAGCGTCAATTCGAGCAGGGTTCGCTTCAGTTGCTGCAGCAGGGAAGCATCCCCGCACACCGCGTGCGCATCAAAGAAGATCGCAAGATTCATCAGACCCTCCGGGCTCGGCAGGATCAGCCATTCGCGGATGCGCCGGGTGAAATCGCTGACGCTCAGACACCATTCTGGTCGACTGAGCATGACACCGCCCGGGCAAGGCGGGTAGCCAAAGGCAGCGAGCGCATCCGAAAAGCGCGTGACGATCCCCTGCAGATCAGGCGGCGGCGCATAGCCATCGCGCAACACCAGCGCGTTGTCCTGGTCCGTCTTGAGGAGCTGTTCCCCACGGCCCTCGCTACCCATGACGAAGAGACAGCTGTTGGCTACCAGCTCAGGAGGCGCGATCATCTGCCACGCTCGCTCGAACAGGCGCGCATTGATCTCGCGCACAAGGTTGGCGATGTGATCGACGCGTGAGCCGCCATGCAGCAGCAGTGACACCATGCGAGTGACCTGCGATGCCACCTGCGCGAGGGCATCCAGATCCTGCGCCAGATTGATCTGCACGGTCAGCAGATACGAGTGGTTGGCCAGGAAGCTGAACACGTCCAGCGACTCGAGCAGGCCGACGATGTCGTCTTCATGGGTCACCACCAGCCGGTGTACGCGATGGCGCAGCATCAGCGTCAGCGCGTCGCCGATCTGCGCGGACGTCGGTATGGTGATGAGCGAGAACTGGCTCATCCGCCCGACTGGCAGGCGATCGAGCTGCGTCCCCTCCAGGATGGCCCGCTGCAAGGAACTGCGCGTGAAGATGCCCAGGCGCGCCGGCTCCGTGGAGCCATCGCGCACCAGCACATTGGACGTGTTGTGCGCCTGGAACAGCTTGACCACGGAGACCACGTCGATGCCGGCATCGACGAAATGGGCAGGCCTGATGAACGCGTCGCTCACGCGCGAGACAGCGAGCGACTGCATTGTTTCCATGCTCTGCCGCTGCGCAATCACACCGAGCTTGCTGCCGAGGTCGGAGAACAGCAGCGCACCGAATGTGGCGTTGGCAGCGATCAGATCGCGCACCGCCTGGCGTGCGACCTGATAGGCGATGACCTCTTCGGCGGCAACGAAACGGCTGCTGGCCTTGCCTGCCACCAGCGCGCGCCCGTCGAAGCAGTCGTCGGCGCCATAGGTAGCGATCAGCTCGTCACCGTCATACTGGGCGACAGCGCCCTTGATGATGACAAACAGATGCTGCGGCGCCGTGCCGACATCCAGGATGACCTGGCCTTCGGGGTAGTAGCCGATATCGACGGCGTCTCGCACCAGGCGCTGTTCATCCTGGGTCAGGCAATCGAAGGGCCAGACGGAAAAATTGAAGGCGCTGGGCATGGTGGCCTGAAGGGCGGGCGATGTTTTCCATCGTCCGCCCTCCGTCAGCGCGGCGCGGGGCCGCGGGTTGGCCGGTTAGTGGCCCGATGCACCGGCAGCGCCGAGGCCGGTCTCCGAGCGCACCTGCTGTGCGGCAAAGGAAGCCTTTTCATTCTTGGCGCGGACGCTCGTGTCGAGCACCGAGAACAGCCACACGCCCACGAAGCCGATCGTCATCGAGAACAGTGCCGGCGACGTGTACGGGAACCAGGCGGAGCCCTTCGGATAACCCAGCGTGGCTTCCCACACCGACGGCGACACGATCGTCAGACCCACCGACGAAATCAGGCCCAGGAAGCCGCCGATGACCGCGCCGCGCGTGGTGCAGCCCTTCCACAGCATCGAGAGGAACAGCACCGGGAAGTTGGCCGAAGCCGCCACGGCAAACGCCAGGGACACCATGAAGGCGATGTTCTGCTTTTCAAACGCGATGCCCAGCAGCACGGCGATGATGCCCAACACCACCGTGGTGATGCGCGAGACCTTCAGTTCGTCTGCGCTGTTGGCCTTGCCGTTCTTGAACACGGTTGCGTACAGGTCGTGCGACACGGCCGAGGCACCGGACAGCGTCAGCCCCGCCACCACCGCAAGAATCGTGGCGAAAGCCACCGCGGAGATGAACCCGTAGAACACGTCGCCGCCAACCGTCTTGGCCACCAGCACCGCAGCCATGTTGGCCGTGCCGGCGCCGCCCTTGATCACGCCCTTGGCCACGTCGGCCAGTTCGGGATTGGTCAGCACCAGCGTGATCGCGCCAAAGCCGATGATGAAGATCAGGACGTAGAAGTAGCCGATCCAGGTCGTGGCCCAGAACACCGACTTACGCGCTTCCTTGGCATCCGGCACCGTGAAGAAACGCATGAGGATGTGCGGCAGACCGGCCGTACCGAACATCAGCGCCATGCCGAACGAGATTGCCGAAATCGGATCCTTGATGAAGCCGCCCGGCGACATCACCGACAGGCCGATCTTTGCAGCGTCGTCAGGTGACTTGCCCGCATTGGCGGCGATCGCGGCCTTGACCTGGACCGCCTTGGCGAAGAGCGCTTCCGGGCTGAAGCCATACTGCGCCAGCACCATGATCGCCATGAACGTCACACCTGCAAGCAGCATGCACGCCTTGATGATCTGCACCCAGGTCGTTGCGGTCATGCCGCCGAACAGCACGTAGACCATCATCAGCGCACCGACGATGACGACCGCCACCCAGTAGTCGAGACCGAACAGCAGCTTGATGAGCTGGCCCGCACCGACCATCTGCGCGATCAGGTAGAACGCCACGACTATCAGCGTGCCGACGGCCGCGAAGCTGCGGATCGGCCCTTGCTGGAATCGATAGCCGGCGACGTCGGCAAAGGTGAACTTGCCGAGGTTGCGCAGCCGCTCCGCCATCAGGAAGGTGATGACGGGCCAGCCGACCAGGAAGCCGATCGAGTAGATCAGCCCGTCATAGCCGGAGGTCATGACGGCAGCCGAGATACCCAGGAAGGATGCGGCCGACATGTAGTCGCCCGAGATCGCCAGGCCGTTCTGGAAACCAGTGATGCCGCCGCCGGCCGTGTAGAAATCGGCAGCCGAGCGCGTACGCGACGCCGCCCACTTGGTGATCCACAGCGTGCCCGCCACGAACACCGCGAACAGCACGATGGCCGTGGTGTTGGTGGCCTGCTTGGCGGTCTGTCCGACATCGCCGCCCGCAGCCATGGCCGCGCCGCAAGCGCCAGCGGCCAGCAAGGCCACCAGCATCAGGGAAAGGGTTTTCTTCATTTGGCGACGTCCTTCAGGATGTCCTGCGTCAGTTGATCGTATTCGCTGTTTGCGCGGCGCACGTAGATGCCCGTGATGATGATGGTGAAGAGGATCACCGCCGCGCCGACTGGCACGCCAACGCTCGTCACGCCTGTGCCCACGGGCCTGGCGAGAAACGATTTATCAAATGCGATCAGTGCGATGTAGCCGTAGTACACGACCATCATCAGCACCGTCAGGAAGATGCCCAACTTATTGCGGCGCCGCTTGAGCTCCGCATACTTGGGATGCGCTTCGATTTTTCCAACCAATCCATCTTGCATCGCCGGTCTCCTCGTTCTCTCTTGGGATCGATGCGCCGATTCTCATTAGCGAAACTGACTGAACTCTTACTGGGCACGCCCGAAACGGCATCTCTGTGATAGTGGTTTTCCCTAGCGATGCGGTCATACGTGGCGCAGGTTTTCACGCCGCAATCGCAGTCAGCGACAGGAACAGCCGGGGCATGTCCGGCCTTCTTGTGCGTATGCACATCTGCCGGTCTGCCAGATGCCCAGCGGAGCGGGATGCGGCCGTATCGTTCTTGATGGTGCAATGCACGAGCAGAACTGATCTGCGAGCGAGCGATCCCCTGTGGGGAACATCGCCTCAAGTGCCTGATTTTCCGGGGGTCCTGACGAAGTTGCCCAAGCGGAATCCGCGCAAGCGTTTGTCAGAACGCCGTAAGTTTCGCTTCCCACAATCGTTCACGATTCCGCGGGCGATTGCGTTGCGTTGTCATGTCCATGCCCAGCGGGACGACCTATTAAAAGAGGAGACAACATGGCAACCGTGCAGAGTGCACCGAATGCGCCCACCAGGCGCATGCAGCCCGCGCCCATGACGAGAGAGGAGAAGAAGGTCATCTTCGCCTCGTCACTGGGGACGGTGTTCGAGTGGTACGACTTCTACCTCTACGGCTCGCTCGCGGCCATCATTGCCAAACAGTTCTTCTCCGGGCTCGATCCAACGGCGGGGTTCATCTTTGCGCTGCTCGCCTTTGCGGCGGGTTTCCTGGTGCGTCCGTTCGGCGCGCTGGTGTTCGGTCGCCTGGGCGACATGATCGGGCGCAAGTACACGTTCCTGGTCACTATCGTCATCATGGGCACCTCGACGTTCATCGTCGGCCTGCTGCCCTCATACGGCACGATTGGTGTAGCGGCGCCGGTCATTCTCATTGCATTGCGTCTCTTGCAAGGCCTCGCACTGGGCGGTGAATACGGTGGCGCCGCCACGTACGTCGCCGAACATGCCCCGCACGGCCGCCGTGGCGCCTACACGTCTTGGATCCAGACAACGGCCACGCTCGGCCTGTTCCTGTCGCTGATCGTCATCCTGGTGGTGCGGGAGCTGACCGGCAAGGCGTTCGATGACTGGGGCTGGCGCATCCCGTTCCTGGTGTCGATCCTGTTGCTTGCCACGTCGGTGTACATCCGTCTGTCGATGAGCGAGTCTCCGGCGTTCCAGAAGATGAAGGCTGAGGGCAAGACCTCCAAGGCCCCGCTGACGGAAGCCTTCGGTCAGTGGCGCAACCTCAAGATCGTGATCCTGGCGCTGATCGGCCTGACCGCCGGCCAGGCCGTGGTGTGGTACACGGGCCAGTTCTACGCGCTGTTCTTCCTCACGCAAGTGCTCAAGGTGGACGCGTTCACGGCCAACGTGCTGATTGCGGTGGCGCTGGCCATCGGCACGCCGTTCTTCGTGTTCTTCGGTTCGCTCTCCGATCGCATCGGCCGCAAGTGGATCATCATGGCCGGCTGCCTGCTGGCCGTGCTGACGTATTTCCCCTTGTTCAAGGCACTCACGCACTACGCCAATCCGGCGCTGGAGCGCGCCCAGCAAACCGCACAGATCGTCGTCAAGGCCGATCCGAACGAATGCTCGTTCCAGGGCAGCCCGATCGCGCGCGAGGTGGACTTCCGTTCGTCGTGCGACATCGCCAAGCGCACGCTCGCGCAGTCTTCGGCCAGCTATGAATCGGTCGATGCGCCGGCGGGCACCGTGGCTTCGGTCACGATCGGGGGCAAGGAGATCGCCTCGCTCAACGCCAGCCGCACCGCCGACGGCCAGAACTTCGACGCGGACAGCAAGGCGAAGATCGCCGACTTCAAGAAGCAGGTGTCCGACTCACTGAAGGCTGCCAACTACCCGGCCAAGGCCGATCCGGCGCAGATGAACACGGTCATGGTGCTGGTGATCCTAGTCATCCTGGTGATCTACGTCACGATGGTCTACGGCCCGATCGCCGCGATGCTGGTAGAGATGTTCCCAACACGCATCCGGTATTCGTCGATGTCGCTGCCGTATCACATCGGCAACGGCTGGTTCGGGGGGCTGCTGCCGACCATCTCCTTCGCCCTGGTGGCGCAGAACGGCAACATCTATCACGGGCTGTGGTATCCGATCTGGATCGCCGGCCTCACCTTCGTGATCGGGGCGCTGTTCGTGCGCGAAACCAAGGACGTGGACATCTATCGCAACGATTGACGAGGGGGTTGACACCTTCATCGGAGGCGGTATAATCCCGCTTCTTCGGCGAATTAGCTCAGTCGGTTAGAGCGACGGAATCATAATCCGCAGGTCCGGGGTTCGAGTCCCTGATTCGCCACCAAATACCAGAAGGGTTTGCAGGTTAGCGCTTGCAAACCCTTTTGCTTTTCTGGTCTACGTGTAGGCACCATGTAGGCATTCTGCGCGGATATAAATCCATGTCGATCCATATCGGTGGATAGTACGGCGTGCGAAACATTGACGTTGTCTCCTGCTCAGCCAGGACATTGACAGTGATCCGATAAGTCGCCCCGCCGCTCAACCGGCGAGTTGTCACGAATATCAAGTCGCGCCCGGACCGGTATCATCCGCTGCGCCACCTTTCGACGGAGCTCTTTGATGACTGTTTTCACCATTGGCTACGAAGGCTTGGACATCGACACGTTTATGTCGCTACTCGCGGAGCACGCAATCGACACTGTCGTTGATATCCGGGAGTTGCCCCTGTCACGCAAGCCCGGCTTCTCGAAGAAAGCACTGGCGGGCGTGCTCAATCTCTCTGGCCTCGAATACGTCCACATGGCCGATCTAGGATGCCCGAAGCCAGTGCGCGATCGCTATCGCGAGGATGGCAATTGGAAGCGCTACACCCAGGGCTTCCTCAAGCACTTGACTACGCAAGCTCGCGCCATCGCTGAACTGTCTGACTTGGTAGGCTCGTCAAACTGCGCGTTGCTCTGCTACGAGGCCGACTTTAACTTCTGCCACCGCTCAATGGTCGCGAACGCGGTGAGTGTGCACTGTGGCGCTGAGATCGAACACATCTCGATCGGCGGCGCTAAAACAGCAAGCCCTGCCGCTCGTCAATTGGCTTTCGCTTAGGCGGGTAAACCAGACTGATAACCAGCCACTGGTCTTGGAAGCGGTGCTGGTTGCCCATCAGAAACATCAAATCTTTGTTTCCGAGATCTTCCTCCAGCTTGGCCCGGAACGGCTTCTCCCAGTCAGGACCATGGCTCTGGCGACACCTCCAAAATAGCGCGCCAGCTTCCCAATCAACGATTTTGTGCTTGTGCTCCTTCTCGCCCTCAGGCGTGTCGCATACGTACCTGTAGTAAAAGTCGAACGGCACCTTGCGCAGCTGCTTCACTCGCCGCCTCTCCTCGGCCTCCGAAAAGAGATTGCCTTGCATCTGCTCCTGTAACAGTTTTTCCCGCTCTTCATCCGTCCAATCTGCGTTCCTGGCCTTGATGACCTCAAGACTAAGCAGCCGCTTTGGGCGCAGCAGTGCGAGCGACAGCCCATCTGCAAGCCTTGCCGCATCGATCGCATCCAAACTGTCGAACGTCGGCATCTTGTCCAACCACTCCCATCGGCCTGCCCACGCCTTTTTGGTGTCAATCACGTCGCCACAGTTAATCGTGTCGACGTAGACCTTGTGGCTTTCTGGCCGATGATCTTTGGTGGCCTTGTCGACTCGCACATCGATCCACTGCCATTTCTTGAATTGCTGTCCGTCTTCGATCATCCGGAACGGCACAGGGAAGAGACGGCGCATCGATCCGTTCTGAGCGATACCCGCAACACAGGACGTTTCGACGTACTGTGCGCTAGGTGAGGGGTAGGTCTTCGCCAGAATCAGGATGCGTTCGATTCGTCCCAGTGCCATTTTTTTTTGCCTCCCCACGTGCTCGGCGCCGCTATAGCAGAATCCGGTAGCGGTGATTGTCCGCATCCGTAGATTTCAGGATGCGGTACTCCATGCCGCTGGCCACCGCGATCTGTTGGGCGAAGTCTTTCTTAGCCTGCACCACAGCGTCCTCGACTTGATTGTCAGCCTTCACTTCGACAATCACGTATTTCAGACTGCCATCCGGATCTTCACGCTCAAAAATGAAGTCCGGATAGTAGCTGCGCACCGTGCGCGATTCCGGGTCGATGTACTGTATGAAGAAGTCAGACTGGCCGTGGGTCAACATACCGGTGAAATAGACCTTCTTCACGCGCTCCTCACGCAGCAAGTCCCAGAACAACTGGTTTTCCGACCTTGAATCGAAGCAGTAGGTGTCGAGGTGGAAGCTCTTGGCGCGCTCGTCGTCCTTGATCCCGCTGTCGACCATGCGGACGATTTTCTTTTTGAAGGCAGTCACCTCGTAGTAGCCGTTCGGAGGCATCTTGATCAGATCGACCTCGCGCTCCTCCGTTTGCTGCGATTCGTCCAGGTCGTAAAGCTGCCGAAACAAGCGCGGGATGATCTCATCGTAGAGCAACTCGTTGAACTCATTGGTCATCGCCACCAGCTCGTCGGTGCCCTCTTTTGTCGAGTCGAGTAGCTCTTCGATCTCCAGCGGGCTACGGTTGATGTACCGTGACACCTCCGCAATCAACATCATTCGCGAGAACGTCCGCTTCTCGCGCAGTGCGGTCAGATCGAGGGTACGACTAGCCGAAGTGCGCGCGGCATCAGCGACAGTTAAACCTTCTTGCTGCGTCTCGATCAGCCGGTACTTCTCCACCAGCGTTTTCCATGCTTCCCGGTCGTTGCGATCTAAGCCCAACGCCTGACCTGGCGCAAACTGCTTTTCGCGCATCTCGTATTGCTTGCGTACACGTACCAGCTTGATCTTGACCGGCGGCTCTACCACGCGTACTTCCACTCGTTCCTTGTCGCTGGCCGTCTTTTGCAGCTCGTCGACGCTGATGCGGAAGTTTTGCTGCAACTCATCGTTCAGCGTTTGCAGGTTGTCGTTCGAAAGGAAGACATGGCCGGTATGCTGAGCCCCGCCGATGGCGCGTAAGCAGCGCATGGTGGCTTGCAATACGAAAACCTTGGATTTCGGCTCACGGAACAGGCCCACACCGAACAGCGAGCGACAATTCCAGCCTTCGCGTCCCTTGTTGACTAGCAAGATGAACTGCTTCTCCGAGCCCTGGGTGTCAAGGCGGTTGAACTCGCGGATGTCATCGTTGGTTGTGTGCTTCTCATCGCCGACATTGACCAAGATGCGCGAGGTCGGGATGCCATGTTTGATGAGCGCCCGCTCAACCGCAGGCTTCAGCTCGCCGGTCAACTCGTCGATGGTAGCGGCGAAGAATGCTAATTTGGGCAGTAGGCCGTCCGGGCGCAGTTCGCCGGACTCCTTTAGGAAGTTTTCAACTGCGATGTCAACAAACTCATCAGTGCGGGTGTTGGCGTAGCCGTGCAACACCACTTTCTTGAGGAAGCCTCTGTCGATAGCCTCCTTGAGGCCGTAAGCGTACACAACCTCGGGCAACACCTCGCGTCCGACGTAGGGCGTACCGGTGTAGTTGTAGCAGGCCACCACACGGGTTCCTGCTACATTCAGGCTTGCCGCCAGCTCGTCGATAGTTTTGCGAAGGCTGGTTTCTGTTGAGACCGTCCCCATGTCTTTGGCTAACGCCTTGCCAAAGGCGTGATGAGCCTCGTCCACATAGATGCCGAGTTGCTCCAGACGGCACAATTTCTCGAATCGCTGGTTGGTGGTTAAATCTCCCTCTTCCTCTGGTTGGTCGAAGGCGTACAGATCGGCCGCGTTGGCATAGACACTAGGGGTGGCATAGATGTCGCCAGTCGCACCAAAGAGCTTGGCAGTAGGGGTCTTGTCTCTACGCTGGCGCTTGAGGATGATTTTGTGGGTGTTAGAGACAATGATGTTGAAGCGCGACCGATCCAGCGTGTCGAGCGAGGTTCCCGCCTCCTCCAAGTAGTGGAAGCGCAGGTGTGTCGTCAGGAAGCTGACGTACTCCGGCGGCACAACACGAGTCAAATCGAAAGACTCAATCTCCTTGAGCGACTGAAGTACCGTCTTGTCCGGGGCGAACACTAACGCGTTGTGACAGTACCGCGCATCCTTCTCGAACTTATTGCCGAGCAGGAACTCGTAAAAGATGCAGGTGGCCATGAGGATGGTTTTGCCCGTTCCCATCGTCAGCGCAAAGATGTAGTTCGGATAGGCGCGCGAGTTCTTACGCATCTTCTCGAACAGAACCTTGTACGAGTTCAATTCCAGCTCGTCGCTTTCGCCGAACTCGAACATCTCCTGCCCTGCAGTACCAAGGAAGGAGCCGAACTTGCGCCCCTCAAACTTACCGCTGCGCTCGTACCATGCCTTGAAGATCTCCTCGACCTTTGCGTTACCGATGAACTCCTTCAGGAAAACATAGGTCTCCAGCGCCTCGAACTGCGGTTGCCGTAGAAAGGCTTTGGGGTTCTTCTCCGGATTATTGAAGTCGAGGAACTTGCGGGTCAGCTCCTTGTAGTTCTGCCGGATTGCGCCCCGATTGGACTGGTAGAACTGCCACAGAAAGCGGAAGAATGCGAAATCCATCGACGCGCTGGACGCTTTGCTGGTGGCCTTCGTCGCTGCGCGTTTAGTCGCCATTGCTGATGCTCCCTTCCCACGATTCCGAAAGCAGGTCGGTGATCTTCACGCGAATGGTGCCCGCGTCCTCCGGTACCGTGTACACGCCCTTGACCAGATCCTCCTTGCCCGAAATATCCACTACCGCCGGTTGCAGCACTGCGCCGTCATAATTCCAGTCGATCAGCACGGATTCGACGAGTTCCTTCCAGTCGTCGACTGACTCTTTCTGGAGCGAGAGCTTTTGCAGCAGATTCATCGGGTAGAACTTCTCGATGACTAGTTTGCCCTTCTTGATGGCGAGCCTAGCCTGCGAATCGCGCTTGAACTCAAGATCGGCCTTGTCGCGTAGGATGTCGACCACTTCTACGTTGATCTTGAAGGGCTTGGCCGCCAGTTCTAGTTGCGCGGCCAAGTCCGGCTCATGGCCCATACAGACGAGAGTGATCTTCTCGACCGGCCGGTTCGGGCTTTCCTTCTGCTTGCGCTCCCACGCCTTGTAATCGAAGCCCGCGATCAATTCGTTCAGGTCGGCGCGCGTCGCGATGCGATTGACGGGCATGATTTTGACCATGCGTCCATCCTTCTCGCCGTCGAACACGGTACTGAATTCCAACTTCTGCACTTCCAGCGCTTCGATCAGCAAGTCTTTTGCTTGGACAGGGTTGCGGAAGACATCGTAGTGGTTAACGGTGTGCACCTCGAAGCCCGGATAGACCTTGGGAACATTGAAAACTGCAGTCCAATCCGCTACTGCGATCTCCCCGTCATCATCTTCGCCAGACAGCAGGTCCTCCCCGCCGCGCAAGCCGTTCTTGATGCTTGGCTTGTAGTTCGGGCCCACTATTTCTTCGTGAACAGCTAGAAGCCGCTTTGCCGTCGTCTGGATAGATGCCAAGTTAATGTCATTGCCGACGTAGCGACGACCATACTTGCTGCTGACTGCCTGGGTAGTCCCAGACCCCATAAAGCAGTCAAACACAATGTCGCCAGGATTCGAGTAGGCAAGAATAATCCGCTCTAGGAGAGCTTCAGGCTTCTGTGTCGGATACCCAACAACCTCCACCCGATCGGCTGGTTGCAACATGGGAAGCCGCCAAACGTCGTCGATGGTCTTGTGAGTTGAAGTGATGTAAACGACGTTGCCGTTCTCATCCTTGGCATTTACCAATGACTGCGTCGCCTTGTCCCAGACGCGCTTGATTTGCTGAACCGGTTCGTCTCGCTTCTCGCGCAATTTGTTGAACTGGAACTTGCCAGACTTGGAGTAGACCAATATCACGTCATGATCCGATGCAAAGCGATTGATATTGCCCTGCATCTTGTTGTAGTAGTGCCAGACGATCTCGTTTTGGAATGTCCCCGGACCAAAGATCTCATCCAGCAGAGCACGCAAATAGTGCGATTTGTGCCAGTCGCAGTGAAGACAAAAAACGCCATCCTCAGCCAGCAGTTCTCGCATCAGGATTGCGCGCTCGTAAATGAACTGCAGATACTCGTCGTTTGTCCAGACGTCGGTGTACTGCTTTTCTTCAAACGCTGTGTAGGCGCTCTCGGCGCTTTGCTTGTTAACCTTGATTTTTTTCTTGTATTCGATCTTAGAGTCAAAGGGAGGGTCGATGTAGATCAGATCAACCTTTCCTCGAAACTCCTTCAGCAGGTGGCTCATCACCTGAAGGTTGTCGCCCCAAAAAATCTTGTTGCGCCATCCGTCCACTTCCTCGCCGTGGATTTCCTTCAACTGAGCTGGATAGTACTGCGTCGACGCAAACGGGCGCTTACCGCGCCAGTTCAACATCGGATAGCCCTTGATTGGCTCAAATTCATACTTTTCGACGTTGATTGCGCCCCCATTGGGGGCGACCAATTGCAAGTTTTCCTGCACGGACGTGGTCGTCTTCGTCATTAGTCGTTCTTCCTAAATTTCCAGTTCTTGTTGTCGCAGTAAGCGCGCATGTCGCAGTTCTGGCACAGCTTGGTCGGTCGCGCGGCGATGCCGTAGTCCTGCCGCTCGATGCGCGTCACGATGTCATCGAAGCGCATGATGGTCTTCCCAATAGCACGGTCGTCCTTGTTGAAAGAGACGTAGGGATTGCCGCCGTCCTCACCGGTGTAGTACAGGTGCATCCGGCTAACCTGCTGGCCGGTGCGCTCCTCGACCAAGTGGGCGTATACCTCCAATTGGTGCTGGTATTGGCGCAGCCGATCCCGGTCCTTCTCCATGTCGGGCTTCTTCTCCGACTTGAAGTCGATGATCTCGACCGTATCCTGCTCGCCGCGAATGAGGTCAACGCTACCTTTGAGGATGTACTGATCCTTGACCAGCGAAATCTCGACCTCGGCCTCCTTGATGCGATCCCAGTTGCCGTTCTCACGGTCGTAGTAGCGCAGAACGTGCAGCAACGCTGCCTGCTGTGAAGACGGGGCAAGATACACTCGCTCCTTCTTCGACAGCATGGCGTAGTTGGCCGAGAACCAGCCTTCTATAGCCCCATGGCTGAGAGTTGCCTCCTCACCGCGCAACACCGTCTTGTGGATGTCTTCGATAGTTTGATGCACCAGCGTACCGAACAGCATCGGGCTTTCGCGAATGGGGGCGAACTCCAGTTCCTTGAAGAAGCGGTACTGCTCTGCACAGTTCTCGAACACGGTGATGTGCGAGGTGAAGGAGTATTCGCGCTTGAGGTTGATTTGCTTGACGGCCTCGAAGGTCAGCGCGGAGAGGTCAACGTCGCGCCAGCTCGGCAACTCGTTGAAGAGCCTCGCGAAGTATTTGGACGGTGACTTGCCGCGCCCATGCTTCACCTGCGAGGCCAGCACCAGCAAGTTCTGCGCACGCGAGAACGCGGTGTAGAACAAACGCCAGAAGTCGAAGTTCTTGATGTGGTCGAGCGGCTCGAAGCGTTCTTTCGAGAGGTAACCTCCGTCTTCCAGCAGCACGTCCAGTTCGCCGTACTGCTTGCGCGGCACCGCCTCCAGCGAACCGCAGACGACGACCGGGAACTCCAGCCCCTTCGACTGGTGAATGGTCAGGAAGGACACGCAGCCCTTGGGGGCGTACTCGGATTCGTCCTCATATTCGCCAATGCCGCCGTCCTGAAGAAAGCGAAGGAACTGGTTGAACAGGTCGCGGATATTCTTTTCCAGCCATTCCGGGTTCAGCACACTGACGAAGTGCAGATACTCGAACTTGGTAAGCAGCTTGGAGAAAGTGCCAAGATTGCGCGCCGCGCGGCCCCTATCCACGCCCTGCACGGCTTCTTCGGTAAGGAAGCGCGAGAATAGTGGGAACTGGAGCAGTTGGTAAAACAATCCAGAGAAGGCGTAGTCGGTGTTCTGCGCCAGCACGGCATGGCGCTTGGCCAGCGGACGCGCCCAATCCAGCAATGGCTTGTTCTCCGGCTTGCGCAGCTCCGCCGTGAAGGCCGCGAAGCACTGGTGGTCGTAGTAGTTCCAGACGGGCAAGGTGACACCTTCCGCCCAAACCCGCACCTTGGGAAACTGCGGGAACAGGAAGATCAACGCACCGATCATCAGGCGGACTTCCTCGCGCTCGAAGAACATGTTTGAGCGAGGCGAGAAAACGGGCACGCCTTGGGCTTCAAGAAAGCGTGCCAGCGCAACCACCTTATCGTTCTTGACGGAGCGAAACAGGAAGGCTACCTGATTCCAGTCCGAAAGCTTGTCCGCGTCCTTCAGCCCATTTAGGAAGGCCAGCACCTCAGCATGCCAGTTGGTAGTTTCATCCTGCTCGTCGCTGGCGGCCAATTGCACTGCCGTAGGGACGGCTGGGAAGTCGTCCTCGCGCGGCACAATCTGCTTGGCGAAACGGAAAGCGCGAGTGCCGTCGTCCCACGTCTGTTCACGCATCCACTCGTTGTAGAAGCGGATGATGTCCGGGTGCGAACGGTAGTTGACGGTCAGCTTGACCTGCTGGCACTGGCCATCGTCGAACAGTGAGGGAAACTCCAGAATGTTGCGGATCGTCGCGCCGCGAAAACGGTACAAGCCCTGGTCGTCGTCGCCGACAACGCACAGATTCCTCTTCTCGCCCGCCAGCAACAACAGGATGCGCTCCTGAATGGTGTTGGTGTCCTGATACTCGTCCACCATCAGGTAGGTCAGCTTCTCGCGCAATTTCCCCAGCACTTCGGGGCGCCTCTCCAGCAGTTGCAGCGCCTCATACTGGATGCCGGAGAAGTCGAGCGAGTTGCTCTCGTGCAGCAGTTCCTGATACTTGGCGAAGCATGCTGCCAGCGCGCGGATCTCCACTTCGGGAGCCGCCGCGAGCGCTGCAACATCGAGGGCTTCCTCGCTGACCTTGTTGAGCCATTTGAGCAGGTTTTCCGATTGCGACCAACGACCCGACTGGTCGTCGCCCATCACGAGTTGGGCGTCGGGCAGTTCACGGAAGTGCTTGATGTGCTGGTACAGGAAGTACTGCTGGTCAAACTGGTCAAACAGTGTGAAGCTGCGTTTTAGCCGTGTGAACTCGCGGAAGTCCTCCAACATGCGCAGGCAGATGGAATGGAATGTACCGAGGTACATCTCGTTCAGGTTGAACTGGATGCCCAGCTCGGACAGCCGGTTCGAAATACGGGTGGTGAGCTCGCGCGCAGCCTTATCAGTGAAAGTGACAACAAAAAGCGACTCTGGCGCGGCGCCTTTTTGCGTGATGAGATAGACGATACGCTCGACCAGCGTGAAGGTCTTGCCAGAGCCTGGACCCGCAATGATGAGCACAGGGCCTTCGGTGGCTAGGATGGCTTCAAGCTGTTGCAGGTTGGCCTTGCTTTGAAGAGCAGCGTCGATGCTACTCATTCTGCACCTCCGTCCTCACTGTCGACCGCTGCTTTGCCGATACGGCTGGCGATCCACTGATCCAGTTCGCCGCGACGGAAACGCCAGGTGCCGCCAAGCTTGAAAGCGGGGATTTGGCCGCTTGCGGCAAGACGGTAAACCGTGCGTTTCCCAGCCTTTAGGTAGGCCGCAACCTCATCAATCGTGAGGATTTCGTCCGACTGGTCACTCATCTAGTTACTCTCGGCTAACTACTCAATTCGATTGCTGGCGTATCTTGTCACAAGAATGGCAGGATTGAGCAAAGTTGAGCAAAGTTGGCACGAATGAGATGCCTGCGGGACAACACAATGCTGCGTGTCTCTGCACCGCGCTGTCTGCCACTCGATCGCGAGAAATTTCCGGAGGGCTCTCGGTTCGCGCCGATGTTCGATGTTGTCAGATAGGCATTCCAGAATGAGGAGTTGCTACCGACCTTCGACGGCGGTCCCGTTACCGCCCATCAGGCAAAGTTTGCGCGCACGCAAGAGCGGCGCGAATTGTTTAGCCCGGAACGGGTAGCGACTCATTTCAGCTCAGAGGCCCTTACTTGGCTCTCCGGCGACATCACCCAGGGCAAGACACAGATGCGCCCCACTACTTGATACGCGACCTCGACATCAACGAGATGCTGATACCGAGCCTACGTGTCGGTTCGCACAAAAGCTAACTCGACACTTGGCGATGCCTGAGGCCGGCAAATGGGCCAGAAAAAAGAAAACCCCGGAAGACCGCAATCTTCCGGGGTTGTTCCGCCACTGCTGGCGGAGACGGAGGGATTCGAACCCTCGATCCAGGTTTTGGCCCGGATGCTCCCTTAGCAGGGGAGTGCCTTCGACCTCTCGGCCACGTCTCCCAAACCTGCACCGCACGAAGGAGCCCGTGCGACGAAGCGCGCATTCTAGCCATTCCACCCTACGCGGTCAACGACGACTACTGACTACAGGGTGAAACTCTATGACCTCGGGTCGCTACCCCGCACCGGTTCAGGCGACTGCGCCTGGGCCGGCTCGAACGCCTTGTGGAGCGCGTGTACAGTCCGCCTTATTTACTACCTCGCAAGGCATCACGCCCCTAGGACGACACTACAGTTTTGGATCAGATTGATCGTTGTCCCACTGCCAGATGGTGCTGCCGTAGTCGGAAGCGACAGTCGGCATTACCTCACCATGCGCAAAATACCGCCGGGAACCAGCTTTTGCGGGGGTAAGCCAATAGCCCGCCTTCGGGCAAGTCTCCCCTGCTTCGCAACGCAAGCTAAGACGGTCAGAGTTGCTTCCGTCGGCGCCAGCATCAAGCTTCCTCGCAAAATCCACTAGGTCTTTCGGGTAGACCACGTGGTCTCGGTAGCTGGAGTCGTCCAACCCCAGCAGATAAGTCACGGCCGCCGCCTCAATGGCCCAATAGCCGTAGTAGGTGCCGCTCTCGTCAGCTTGCTTCAGGTGAGCACCGTGCCATGGCGTCTTCTCCATTGCCGAGTACCAGATCTCGAGATACTGCTTCAAATCCGCAATGCTCTCTTCATCAGTGTCCCGATACAGGCTATTGATCAGATCGCGGTACGGCCTGTCGTGGAACCACTGATCGACGTCGTACCGGCCTTCCAACTCGTACGCCAGCAAGTCTTCGTAAAGGGTGTCCTTACCAAGATAGGCCGGGTCGAGCATTGCGGCCAATCGTGGCAGCAAGTCGACTCGATGCAGCAGGTAGCACAGGCCAATCAACTGCATGGCCAGTTCATAGAGGTAAACCTCGCTGAACACAAACGGCGGATATGTCGCAGACTCTTCTGCGACGCGATTCAGAGTGCTGTACGCCTCAAAGCTTGTAATGACGTCTTCGAGTTCCCCCCTCATCGGCTCGATGGCACCACCAGCGGTGTAGCGCAGCATCATGAGCTGATATTGGCCCAACGCTCGCAACCAAGCCGCAGTTGCCTTACGTTCTGCCTCGGAACCGTTGGCAGGTATCGAATGCTTCCAATGCTCGGTGGTCTCCTGAAGAAACTTGGAGAGCCACTCAAAGTACCGCCGGTCCAAGAAGCGTTGACGACGCCCTTGCTCAAAATTCTGTGCTGTCATGTCTTGTTCCGCGCGGCGATGCGAGCCGCTTTCCGTTTCACTGCTTTTTCAACACCAGCGTCGTCATAGTGGTAGAGCGCCGGAAGATCATGTTTTGTGTGTTCATGATGGTCACCGTCGCCATACCAGACCGTCACATGTTCAGCTGCCGCCCTTAAGAAGAATGGGATATAGAGGAGATGCGTAAGCACCCGGTGAACCCGTCTTGCCAGCTAGGTGGCGCTGGGCGTCCAGCGATGCGGGAGCAGTTCGGCGATGTCGGCCGCCTTGTGGG